>CAZUXE010000001.1:0-8687 GCA_964624585.1 uncultured bacterium
GCTAAGTCGGATGTTGAAAAGGTTCTTGTAGTTCATTAAGAACTCTAAGTAAGTCCAAGATTTAAGGGGCCTTATGGCCCCTTTTTCTCTTAGAACATCAAAATATCGCTAAATCTTACCTTATCTCAAGTTTCCTGATATCACATAGCTTAGAGGCAGATTATCACAGCACTGAAAATCTTCAAAACTTATTATAATTCCTAGTATTAATCTCATCATGTTTCCCTAGCGTATCTCCTGTAATTGTGCGACTTACATGGCAGCTAACTCTTTATTCAAATGTCTTAAAAAAGGGTTGATTTTTATCTGCATCGCGATACAATAGTTTCTAGAAAAAGAGCAAGTGTCAACGAATCAAAAGGTAATTCTTGATTTATGACGAGGCTGAGGTTGTTTCTAATGAAACCTTTACACACCGTTCTCGTCAACTATAATCAGAATAACTTATAATCAGGAAAGAGAGGAAATGATTATGAAGATAAAAAAAATAGCAATGCTTTTCCTTACCTTGACTGTTGTAGTCTTGGCTAAAACAGCTCCGGATTTCACTGCTAAAGATATCAATGGTAAAACCTGGAGCCTAGATTCCCTTATAGCGGGACACAAACTAACTATAGTATCATTTTGGAGCACCTCGTGCTCTCCCTGCAAGCAGGAATTGGTTCTTTTAGACAGCCTCTACGCTGTTTATGGTAAAAAAGGACTGAATGTTGTTGCAGTAAATGTAGATAGTAAACGTACCATTTCCCGTGTAGCCCCTATGGTCAAGAGTTATAAATGGGATTTCACGGTTCTACTAGACCCAAGCGGAAAGCTTATGCGATTATTTAAGGTTAGCCCAATTCCTCACTCCTTCTATATTTTACCCGATAAAACTGTGCTTAAATCAGTTATTGGATACACCAAGAAAGATGCTTCGGAAATAGTGAAAACAATTAAATCTCAGGTGTATAGCAAAAAAAATAAGGATAAATAGGAATGGGCCGAACATACTCTTATTCAGGGAATGTTCGTCAAAATAGAAATATGGTTCAGAGGATACTTAAGCCAATAGCCCTTATAGGGTTATTGGTCGTTATTGCTGGATGCGGTACTGTCTTTCCGCCGCCTGAAAAGGCAGAGTACACCAGAATTGTTTTGCTTGAGGAAGGAACAGGCACATGGTGCGTTAACTGTCCCCGAGCTGCAGCTAGTATAGAAAAGTTACTCAAAAACCATGACGGCGAATTAATTGTGTTGGCGCATCATGCTTTAGGTAACGATCCTTATGCAACTAAGGAAACCGAAACTCGGACAAACAAGTTGGGGATGAAATCCTTCCCTTCCATTGTATTTGATGGTACCGAACAGGCAGCGAACGATAACTTCTCAACCCTTGAAGCAAGACTTAAACAGCGACGTGATTTAGGTTCATGGGTTAAAATTGATTTTAAGGCCAATTTTTCCACCAACGATACTATTACCTACACCGTAACATTCACCGCTTCTGAGAAGATGCCTGACCCAATTAAGGCGAATATCCGTATTGCACTCCTGGAACCTCATGTTGACTTCATAAACGAAATATGGGATGGACTTTCCCATGTAGTGCGTAGAATTCCAGAACCCAAGAGCGCTGACGCGCTTACCCTGAATGCAGGCGATGCAGAACAACGAACTCTACCGTTCTATGCAGATGAAAGTTTTGCAGATACCCTTATAATGGTAATTTGGCTTGAGGATACGAAAGGCACAAAGGTCTACAATACCGCTTATACCAAGGTAATTCGTAACAATAATGCCCCTCCTGATGATTTCAACGTAATTATACAAACAGATACCTTGCGAACAGTAAATCTCCCTGGGGATAACGCAATATTTAACTTTCAATTGAAGAATAATACATCTAAAGATAAAGTTCTTACTGTTGATATCGCAAAGAAAGGTAGCACGCTTCCTGAATCATGGACATGGCAGTTTTGCGTAGGAACTGTTTGCCTTGATCCAAAGACTCCAGGTCTAGCAGATGTTCCAGCTCACGATACTAAGGAAGTTCATCTTACAGTTGCGACTGGAGTAGAAGGCTCTGAAGGAGTATTCGCGATGTCGGTATCTGACGAGAATAAGAAAGAACTTCTTAGACAAAACTTTGTAGTCAAGGTCAAAAAATAAAAAATTATGTTCTCAAGGGGCGCTTAAGCGCCCCTTTTTTCTCTATAGATGAGATAATACAGCGTCCTAATTTTAGATACGCCACTTACAATCCGGCAAATCTCTAAACAATACCCTTCTTAAGTTCTTTCTTAGCGAACAGGATTGCCGTCAATATAAAAGTTATTTTACAAGCCCCCTTGACAAGCTCATTCTCATAGGCATAATTCTTGATATTTGGTTACAATCTATTCTTTTGAAGAAAAGATTTATACAATAACCATTGATTTTTTAGAATACGCAACCATATCTGTCATAGAGATAAAGAATCTCTATGAACTTTGATGATTGATAACGTAGACACGTTATCATGATATCAAAATGTATTGGTGGGGGCAAATTAACAAAAATAAACTTTGGAGGCACATAATGAAAAAAACAATTCTACTGATAGCTGCTGGAATACTGGCTGCAATCGGCGGACTTGGTCTTAATTGCTACAATGTTACACCTGACCCTGAGAACGATTTTGAAATAAAAATGCTTGATGATACGCTAATAACTGCAACTGCCGAAAAAGGCACAGATTTCCACATGGATATAAAGAATCTTACCAATGTAGATTTACCAATAAAGGTAGATACCTTAAAAACCGAACTTCCTGAAAAATGGTATATAACAACCTGTGATGAAAGCAAATGTTATCCTTTACCTATTGACACAACTCTCAAAGCTGGTGAATCATGGCAAAAACTACACTTTAGTATTAATCCAGACAAAGATGCCGCCAAAGGCGCTGAAGGTAAGATTGTTGTTACCGTTGCTGCTACAGCTAAAGGTAAAACAGAGGTCGATACTGTAAACCTGAAACTGCAAATTAAATAAAGTTGCAAATTTTATTAGCAGGGAGCGGGTTTTCGCTCCCTGCTTTTTATAACGGGCGCCTTAAAATCTCTCAAAAGTTCTATTGTAGCATAAATTACAGCAAGCGTTATGGAGTTTGGAGCATAGGTAATTTTCAGCAAGGGACAACAGGGAGCTGTTGCGCATCCTATAGAAGCGTTAGTAGCAACAGTATGGAAATAGTGCAGTCTTGGACTCAGAATTGATGATATTTAGATATCGAAAAATCTGACGCTTCTGTATAATGGATGCAGGATTATATGTTCAATGTTAATCCAATTACCGATAAAACTGGTCGGTATATAGGTAATTAAGGAGATAGTGATTATGGTACTCATCTTATTTTTATTAGGAGAAGCTTCTGTTTCCGGAGCCACTCAATCGTCAATGTGGCTACATGTACCGGAATGGAAAACGCAATTTTATTCGCAATCAATAGCCGATTTAGACATAGATAACTTTAGAATCGGTGGACGATTTTTACTTGACGCTGAGAATATTCGCGATACCCTAACTAGTCTTAAAATAAGCCAGAGATATTTAAGTTATCAGAGCGATGAGGTGTCGCTATGTTTAGGAAACTACTATGCCATACTTGGAGAGGGCCTTGCGCTCGCAGCTTTTGAAGATAAAGGTGTAAAGTGTGATAGAAATATTGATGGTGCGAATCTTGTTTGGAGTAACAGTTTTTTGAATCTTGGCTTCTACGCAGGTCGGATGCTAAATAAAGACCATATTACCCGTTCAGATTGGATGTATGCCACAGAAATTATGTTTACTCCCATAGATGCCCTAAATATTGGAGCTGTTTATCTTCGCAGAGACGCAACTCAGAACGCCGACACCTTATTTGGAATGGCCTGGGAGAACTGGATGGAGGAGAATTTCACCCTACGGATATGGGATCTAGATATCAAAGGAGCAGTCGCTCAGCGGTTCACATGGGGTAGAAAAACCTCTACAGGATGGATTGGTGTAGAAAACATAAAAGGCTTCGGCTTAACAGCTTCCGTTTCTTACGCTCAGCCCGGATTTGGCCTTTTGCTTCAGGGAAAAAGCTACAAAGGCTTAGCAGGAGCTATTAACGCTCCCGCAACCTGCAATCTGGACGGCGAATCAATCAACGAAGGTAACGACGAACAAGGCTTCCTTATAAAAACCAACCTTTCTCCATTCGACTGGATATTCGCGGATCTTTCCTATTCCAGAGCATGGAACTCCGATACTGCTCAACCATCAATTGTAGGCAGAACCGGTACAGATATAATTTTGAATGCAGGTAACCATACCTTTAATCCATTCTTCATATGGGTAGATAGAGAGTTACCAGCAGCCTCAGGAGAAGATACACAGGCTCCACAGAATGATATGATTGAAGCAGGTGTATCCTATGATATTCTTATAGGAGAGGTTTCTCTTCATCTAAAGCCTTACTATAGACATATGACTGAAGCCGCGGAGTCATGGGATGAACCAAGATTTTTAGCCGAGATAGGCTACGACAAGTTTATGCTATCCACCGGAGGCGTAGCAGAGCTTCATCAGAATTCAACTGATGTAAAATTGTGGCCATGGGGTTCTATTAAATTTAATTCCTACCCATGGGATATTACTCTCTCCTACGGAAAATTCAAAGGTGAATATATCTGCAAGAACGGGGTTTGCGCCTACGAATTACCTTTCGAAGGCTTGAAGGCCGATTTAACACTGTATTTTTAATTCTCTAGACTATTAACTTCGTATTCCCAAAAGATAGAACCGATAAAGAACCTTATACCACTTTTTACTATAATATCGAAATGGAAAAAATATTCCGAAACTATCGGGATATTAAGTTCATTATCAAACACTTGACAAGCAACTGCACTTACCTATTATTAAGAAGATAATTTATAATCGTTCGAATTTTAGGTGCGCCTTGGAGTATTAGCTAAACGATATCTTAAGGCGTAAAAAACTGCGAATCTAAAACCAAGGAGGATGCTAAATGAAAAAGCTCCTAACCATCGTAGCAATTGCCGGATTAGTAGCTGTAGCCGGTTTAAGCCTGGGCTGCAACAAGCTGTCTGGCTCTGGCGGCGATAACTCAGCCAAGGTAGATGCGCTCAACGAGCAAATCACACAGATGCAAGAAGATATTGACGCTCTGTATGACGCCGTGGACGCTCTGCAAGAAGACTATGACGCTCACCTGGAAGAATTCCACGGTGAAAAACCAGCTACAACTCCCAAAACCAGCGGCGGTTCAAGCGGCAAAACCAACAGTAACGCATCGAAACCTCCGCGCGAAAAAATTAAATAACAATAATCCTTAGGAGGATAAAACATGAAAAAAGTTTTAGCTCTAGCAGTACTAGGTATTGCGGCTGTTGGTCTTATCTATATGGAAGGCTGTAGCCCTATAGTTGAAGGTAAAATCAAAATCACCGGTGCCGAAGCTATTAAAGACGGTGCCGGCGTTAAAGTCTCATGGGACGCTCCTGAAAAAACAACCAAATTCAATGTATACTTTGACGGCAAGCTTATAGGTGACAAGGTAACTACAGAATATTACGAAGACAAAAAACCAGGAAAAGCAGGCGAATACTGGGTTGAAGTTGCAGGTAACGAAAACTCCAGAGATAAGTTTTCCACCGAGCCTATTGCTGTAGTAAGTAAAGAGGTTTATGAACTCAACGGTGCTGGCGTAAGCGGAATAGAATTTTCCGTTTCCGGCAAGGCAATAAATACTCATTCCATGGGTTCATCAAGCTCCACCCGTGACAAGGTTGACTGCTTCTTCACTAACTTTAAGGGCAAATCCGAAGGTTTCGGAACCCCTTTCAGCTTGGCAAGTCCTGACCAGTGCAGCAAGGATGCTGGTAATACCGATCCTTCATTCACCGGTTGGAAAAAATCAGCCATCAGCAAAGCCCTTGAGGAAAGCGATATTGAGAAAGTAGTGCTTGTTCCCGAAAAAGGTTATTTCAACTATACCGATGTTGTAGTAAACAGCATCTACGCAGTTGAAACAGCTGAAGGTTACTATGGCTTGGTTATGCCTACTAACATCAGCACCACTAACGGTAAGGTTGAATTCAAAGCAACCTTCCAGCCTGTCAAAGGTTTGCGTCTTTTCTAAACTGAATTGATTCCTTATGATTTAAGGGAGAGCTTCGCTCTCCCTTTTTCATACTTGAGAAAGGTTGTGTCGCATGAAGAAAATTCTTTTAATTGTTTCTTTGTTTTTGGGAACAATTTTTCTAGCAGGTTGTGTTCAAAAGCCTACTATCGAAACGGATATTACCCCACGTCTTGAAGCTATTGAGCAAAGGCTTGATGAACTAGAACAAACCATTGAAAAATGGAGTGTTGACATCAAAAAGTCTAATCGAAATGCGGAGATTGTTAACGAAAACATGGAAGGTTTATACAAAGAAGTTGACGAACTAAGAGACAAAATGGGAATGCCTCTTTCCAAACCACGCAGAGAATTAGTAAAATAATTCCAATTCGATTATTTTAAGGTCTGTATTATACAGGCCTTTTTTCTTGAAACCTCACGGTTGTTTATTGCGTCTATATCTATGTAACAGGCTGCTCTACCAATTCATAGAAAGGAGATTAATTTATGAAAAAAGTTTACGCAATTCTTACACTCGCCGCAATTGTTGGACTAACGCTAACAGGTTGTTTCTTTACCGTCCGACACAGACCGCCTCCGATTTCTTGGGAAGAGCTTCAGGAAAAACAAAGAGTTACCTTTAACAGTTCCTACGACCGAGTGTGGGACGCTGCCTTGGTTGCGCTGGCTACTCAGAAAATAGATGAAGTTGACAAGGAATCAGGCATAATTACTACAAGAGAGATGAATGTTTCAGCATCAAAAATCAGCGAATTAGCCTGGTCACCTAATTATTCATCCTTTTGGTACTACGAATCTAGCGATGCAATGGATAACGCCCGTTACTGGATTAATATAAAGGTTTCAAAAATAGCAGAAGACACAACAAAGGTGCAAATAACCCCGAATTTTGAAATTCACATCCGCGAACACGTCTGGGATACTACATCGAACTACGCCTGGAAACGTATACGTTCTAAAGGTGTTATAGAAGACATTATCGCCGGTCGTATTGCCAGAGAGCTAGGCGGAGATTAATCTGCGGATTCTCACAAGATACCAGACACTATTTTCTCTGACTTATAAGTGAAACTTTTGTCAATTGGATTTTCCAATTGACCTTGGCTTA
Source organism: uncultured bacterium (assembly GCA_964624585.1). Classification (GTDB taxonomy): domain Bacteria; phylum Hydrothermota; class Tepidihabitantia; order B3-TA06; family B3-TA06; genus CAZUXE01. Next base: position 7,266 of record CAZUXE010000001.1, read on the forward strand.
TATTTGGCGTAAACTCCAAGGTGAGTGAAAAATTCCCCCAATATCTGGCGCTTATTTCCTCAGGAAAGATAGATGTCAGGATAAAACAAGCATGGGCAATGGCTCAAAACTGCTTGTTATGCCCGCGTGAATGTAAAGTGGACAGAACAAAAGGTGCAACAGGCTTATGTGGCGCCGGAGACAAACTTAAAGCGGCGCGTTTTGTTCGACATCGCGGAGAAGAGCCTGCAATTTCGGGAAGTGCAGGTTCTGGCACCATATTTCTTTCCCATTGTTCCTTAAGATGCCGTTATTGTCAGAATTATCAAATAAGTTTTAACGGAGAGGGACTGAACATATCCATTGAGAGCCTTGCTCAGGGAATGTTGGATTTACAGAAAGCAGGAGTACATAATATCAACTGGGTAACGCCAAGTCACTATCTACCTTGGCTGCTTGAGGGCTTAAAGCTAGCTGCCATTAACGGACTAAATATCCCTCTGGTCTACAATTGTGGAGGCTATGAATCCACGGAAGCTTTAAGGCTTCTTGATGGAATTGTAGATATCTACCTTCCCGACGCAAAGTACGCTGAACCAAAACTTGCAGAGAGGCTTTCCGCAGCATACAATTATCCTGAAATAAATCGTTTGGCCCTTGCTGAAATGTGGCGTCAGGTAGGTAGCTTAAAGATGGATAAGGATGGTCTTACCTACAGGGGATTGATTGTCAGGCATTTGGTTATTCCCGGCGAACTTCAAAATACATTCGCGGTTCTTGATATGCTTAAAAATGCTCTGGGAACAGATGTCACTATTTCGCTGATGGGACAATATTTCCCAACTGAGAAAATGAAAAACACCTTCTACAATCGTACTCTTAGTGCCGCAGAATACCAACAGGCAACTGAGTATATGTTTAATCTTGGATTTGCCAATGGTTGGGTTCAAGAAGAACTGGGAGTAGAGCCAGAATATCAGCCCAACTTTCGCAAGAATGAAGAGGAAATGAACTAATAAGCAGTTTATGTTTGCTTTGGCTATCAGGTATTATACCCAATACAACCAAAGCAAACCAAATTCTTCGATAAATAAGAACTTAAAACCTCGGGGTTACCTCATACTGAATATTTTTACTCAGGAAGTTCCTTATTCATTGTCTTTGCTTTCCTTTTATAATCATTCAAGCTGAAGCCGTGTTTTTTGCACACTTCTTTAAGTTTTTCCAAACTAAGATTCTCTATTTCTTTTTCGCTGAGGTCACCATTATCAGGATTAAAAGCTTCAACAAGCATAGCTCCGACCCACTCTTCTGTGATAGTGTTAAAGTCTTCATCGCTCATCCTTGCGCCACATCCAGCTAAGGCAACAGTCAAGGCGATAAGTATAGTAATTAGAACGGTTTTCTTCATTAACTTACTACTCCTTTCGTAGTTTACACTCA
>CAZUXE010000001.1:8787-33812 GCA_964624585.1 uncultured bacterium
CTCCTTAATATTCGATTAACAAATAGTGGAAAAGGTCAAGTAAGCTTGACATTAACTCAGAGTTCGGTTTAGTAATAGTGAAAATGTCATAGCTTTTAGCTTGACATTAACTCCTTAATATTCGATTAACAAATAGTGGAAAAGGTCAAGTAAGCTTGACATTAAGAGGCTTTTCTTTACGATTGAGGTAATGAAAAGGATTTTTACTGCTCTTCTTCTTACAGGCCTATTTGTAACTGCAACAGCTCGGCCGGCCAACCCCCTAACAGTTGGAGCCGATTTGGCCATTGCTTTCTATCAAAAGCTACTTTCCCCTCTGCAAGGAACCGATGTATGCAATTTTTCACCGTCTTGCTCACATTTCAGTAGGGATTCATATCAACAATTTGGTCCTTTCTGGGGAACCCTTATGACCTTTGACCGTCTTGAACGCTGTAATCCCGGCGCTTGGAGATTTTTGAATCAATATTACGACGGAACCCGTAAATCCAAACTATTTGACCCGCCTTATAAACACTATCTACCGCTTAGGGAAGATTCTCATAAAAAAGCTGCTCAAGATTCGACACTAACGAAAAATGATTAAACTTCTGGTCATATTATTGGCTCAAACACCGGTGGATTTTGCCGATTTTCTTTATTCTCAGGGTGACTATTCCCGCGCCGCACTGGAATATGAACGCATAGGTGTGAATCCTGCCACCGATACCTCCCTTGCCGTATATTCTCTACTCAAAGCAGGCGAGGCGCTTTTGCGTAAGGAGGAAAAAGAAAGGGCATTAAATGTTTTTGCATTCGGTTTGAAAACCTTTCCCAACAAAGGTCAGTATTTTAATTACGGACTGCTACGTTCCAATTTCTATCTTAATAAATATCGGAGGACAGACAGCATAGCTTCTCTGCTTAGGAATTCGGCTTTTAAGACCCAGGCCCTTACCTATGACGCTTTTTCCTTGGGGTTTTTGGGTAAAAAACAGGAAGCGGTTGCCAAGTTTGCTCTTCTTGAAGCAGTACCTTATCGGGATTCTGCCATTTCTGTACTTACTGCTCCGCTTGACTCGCGTTCACCCTGGTTATCAGCCGGATTTTCAACAGTTTTGCCAGGTTTGGGACAGGCATATTGTGGCAGATGGGGCGATGCCTGGCAATCGTTTTCCCTTGTGGCAACATTCGCAGGCGCAGCCGCCTACTACGCATTTTTCTCAAAAGATACCTCGTCAGCCAACACTACCAAGATAATTGTAACCGCATCCATAGGTGGGCTTTTTTGGCTTGGCAACATCTACGGTGCTGCCAACGCCGCCCTTGACTACAACGACTATCAGCAACTTAAACAGAAAGAACGCTTGAAAGTACTTGTACGACGATTCGACCTTGAACCTAAAATACCGCGTCCTTGATTTTAGATGTTTCTATCCCTGCTGAGCATTCTCCTTACCTTTTCTGTAACAAAATCACCCAATACTGAGCTTTCCCTAGCCTCATCATCTCTCACACTATCAGTTAAAGCGGACTCCGTCTACTTAAAAAAACTTGAAAAAACTGCGAATAATCTCTATTCCATTGGTGAATTTGCAGCGGCAGTCCTTGAGTATAAACGGTTGCTTTTTATCCTGAACTGGCAAGATTCCCTGTCACGGGAAACAGACGGTAAGGATAGTTCTTCCACTACAACGGCAAAACCATATCTTACTCCTGCACCTCAAGAAAACTCTCAGGAGGCTCATCTAAACAAGACAGCAATACGCTCTTCTAATTTTCGTAAGCAAAGACATACTGAGCAGATGAATTTCTTAAAACTTAAGCTTGCCTTGGCCCTTTATCAAAATGAAGAGAAGTCTGAGGCTGATGCTATTCTCTACGAACTTGACGATCCAGTTGTACGCATGGTGAGAGCGGTAATACTTATGCGGGAGGATAATCCATTTCTAGCAGCACGCGAAATAAATAGCTCCACCCAATCGGCAATAGGCACGCCGGCTTTCAGATTGAGAGGCTGGGCATATATGCAGGCCCTGCAGTTTGAACGTTCGGCTACCGAGTTTCGTAAGGCGGGTGATTTGAGTTTAGCTGAGGCAGCAGCAGAACTTAAGAACATCCGGCTCAAGAATCCAAAAACGGCACGATGGCTTTCCCTGCTACCCGGCCTTGGCGAAGCATATGCTGGTAGACCTTTTTTCGGCTTATGGTCATTTTTGGTAAATGCCGGAGATACATATCTTATAGCTAATGCCATCATTAAAAGAAACTATGTTGACGCTGTATTAACCTATATGTTCTTATGGCAACGATTCTACAGCGGCTCTATGGCCAATGCCGATCGCTTCGCACATGAATGGAACACTGCAAAAATAAAGCAAGCCCTTGAGCCAATACGCGGCAGATGGGCTGAAAAAGAGGCGCTAAGGCTTGATTTGCAGACCTTAGAGCATCTTTACTTCCTTGCAAAAACCGCTTCACATTAAGAGAATAATTGTATTTCCCTCTTCCCCCTGCTAATACTCCTGCATAGCCAAGCTAATAAAGGTCTGGATTCATTGTTAAGCTACTGCAAAAATCATTAGCTCTTGCCTATCATAGAAAGGCGAATTGCGGATTTAGGGAAAGGCTTTCCTTAGTCTTAGCTTAACTTGAGGGAATGTAGGTTATCCGGAATCTCTTTAAGAAGAAAAAGGCTTATTTTAGTCTCAGTTCAACTCCCGATAAGCTCAATTTTCCCCTTTTCCTCCTCCAACTTAATAATTGGAAAGCATCGGTTTAGTCTTATCCCCTACTTTCCGCACTTTCTTCCAAATACCTTAAGGCACACCCCGTAGTAGAAAAATAATGCTTTTCTTTCCACTATCAGCATCCTAAAGAACTCGAAATACATCTGTAAGTAATTAATCAACGGGCTTTAGCTCAGGTTGACAAAGTAATCCTTAACTCATATAATCACAGCACTTAATTATCAGTTGCACGCAATTTATGAAGGAGCGCTAGGATATGATTACGTTTCGCGGCGGCATACACCCGCCCGGATTCAAAAAACTTGCAGAAGAGAAGGCTATTGAAGTTATGCCACTGCCCAAGCAAGTGGTTATACCGCTTTCTCAGCATACCGGAGCGCCGGCAAAACCGGTTGTTGCGGTGGGTGATGAGGTTAAAACAGGAACGTTGATTGCCGAACAAGTAGGTTTAATTTCAGCGCCTGTCCATTCCTCAATTACCGGTAAGGTCAAGGCTATTGAACCCTGGGTGCATCCGGTTATGCCTAAACCTGTCAAGGCAATTATCATTGAGGCTAAAGAAGGGGAAGGCGATGAATTGGATCCAAGTATTAAGGCAAATCCCAATCCTTTTAAGCGTACCCCCAAAGAGATAAAAGATATTATTAGAGCCGCAGGTATTGTTGGTTTGGGTGGTGCTGCATTCCCCACAACGGTCAAGATTACCCCGCCGGAGGGTGTTAAAATTGATACCCTGATTCTCAATGGCGCAGAATGTGAACCATTCCTTACCGCAGACGACAGGTTAATGAGGGAAAAACCTGAAGATATTATCAAAGGTGCAAAAATTCTTGCCAATGTGCTTGGTTTAGATAAGGCGTTTATTGCTATTGAACATAATAAACCTCAAGCCATTAGCAAAATGAGTGAAGCCGCTGCTCGCGTATGGCCGGCTGCACAGGTTCTACCCGTTAAAACAAAGTATCCTCAGGGCGCTGAAAAACAACTGATTTCTGCAATCCTCAAGCGTGAAGTACCTAAGGGTGGACTACCATTTATGGTTGGGGTAGTGGTTCAAAATACAGGTACAGCATATGCGGTTTGGGAAGCGGTATCTGCCAATAAGCCTCTTTATGAAAGAGTGGTTACTGTAACCGGCCCTGGAATAAACCTTGCCAAAAACCTTCTTGTACGCATAGGTACCTTGGCCTCAGATATCATTGAATTCTGCGGCGGACTCAAACCCAATACAACCAAGTTCATTGCAGGCGGTCCAATGATGGGCATTGCTCAGTCTTCAGACAAGGTTCCTGTTATTAAAGGAACATCAGGAATGCTTTTCCTTAATGATAAGAAGAAGATTTTTTCAACCCCGAATGAAGTCAACTGTATACGTTGTGGAAAATGCGTAGGCGTATGTCCAATGAAACTTATTCCTTGCGAAATTGCCCGTATGGGTGAGTATGAGAGCCTTGAACAGGCTGAAAACTGGGGTATTCTGGATTGTATAGAATGCGGCTCATGCGCATTTGTATGTCCATCTGGAAGAAGGCTTGTACAGTGGATTAAATACGGTAAGAATCTTATCTTTGCTGAACGAAGCCGCCAAAAGGAGGCAAAAAAATGAATGCTGAAGCCAGAAAATTCATCGTTACCCCTTCTCCCCATCTCAAGGCGCCATCTAGTGTGAATAAAATAATGTTCGTGGTTGCAATTGCTCTGTTGCCTGCTCTAGGCGGTTCAGTATATTTCTTTGGATTGCGTGCCTTGTGGCTGGTTATTGTTGCAATAGTTACTGCTGTGATTTCTGAATTATTAATGAACATTGCTTTCAAGCGTCCTTTAGAAACCTGTCTTGACGGCTCGGCAATTATCACAGGAATGCTTCTGGCATACAACCTGCCTCCCGGAGCGCCGTGGTGGATGTTTGCAATAGGTTCAGCCTTCGCCATAATTATAGTTAAAGCGTTATTCGGAGGATTGGGTAACAACTTCTTAAATCCTGCTTTGGCTGGTCGCGCCTTCCTTATGGCAGCATGGCCAGCAAAAATGACTTCAGGATGGTTTCTTCGTGAAGGGCTGGGGCATACAACCGGACTCGGTATAGACGCCTACAGTGGAGCAACCCCCTTGGGAGTACTACAAAAACTTCAAGATGCCGCGAACCCTACGGTTGCCAAGGCGCTCAATTCTCCAGAAACCATTAAAGCGCTATTCTTTGGTAATGTAGGCGGAGTACTTGGTGAAACCTCTGTTCTACTACTCCTCATCCCCGCTCTTGTGTTGATATTTATGCGCATTATCGATTGGCGTATTCCATTCGCCTATATAAGTGTTGTATTTCTTGGAACCTTTGTTGCATGGCTTCTTAAAGCTACACCGGTTACGCCAATATTCCATATCTTCTCAGGCGGATTAATGCTAGGCGCACTCTTTATGGCTACAGATTACGCAACTACACCGGTTACACCTACCGGAGTGTGGATATTTGCAATAGGATGCGGCGTACTAACGCTTTTGATTCGATTGTGGGGAGGTTACCCTGAAGGGGTAAGCTACTCTATTCTTATCATGAACGCAGTTACACCCTTACTTGATAAAATTACACGTCCTAGAATTTTAGGAGAGCAACGCAAGGGCAGAAAGGAGCGGAAATGAAGCTTGAAGTAAAGATGGTTGTAGTAATGCTTAGCGTAGTCTTAATTTCGGCTGCACTTTTGGCTGTAGTTGTTAACGTAACTTCTCCCCTTATTACCGAAAACAGAGAAAAAGCTAAGCAGGAGGCTCTTATTTCTTTGCTTCCCAAGGCTAAAAGCTTTGAAGAAAAAAAGGTGAACATTAATTCCGATACCTCAACTATCTACTACGGACTTGATAAAGATAAGAAAAGAATAGGTCTTGTTTTTATAATTGCTCCAAAAGGTTATGGCGGTCCTATAGAAATTATGGTTGGACTTAACACCGATAGTTCTATTACTGCAATAAAAATCACTTCCTTTTCTGGTGAAACCCCTGGTTTAGGTGTCAAGGTAAGCAAACCTGAATTTTATGACCAATTTAAGGGATTGAAGACAGAAGAAATATATCTTAAAAAACTCAATGATAAAGGGAAAGTAAAAGCGATTACTGCAGCTACCATATCTTCTGACGCAGTTACTTCAGGTGTGCGTGAAGGCGTTAAAAACTACATCCATCTATTATTCGCAGCAGACAGCTTGTCCACAGATGATAGTACTCCGACGCAAGATTCTTTTTCTTCAACCTCTAAGTAAACATATTATTGCCAATTGCTCAGGCTGAAAGAAGTAGCTGTTAGTAGTTCAATCTCTTGAGCCTTAAATAAAACCTTAAGGAGTATGTAATATGACTGGTAGCAAGAATGAAGAAAGCGAGCAGTTAAATAAGGTAAAAGCCAAATTCCATTGGCGCGGCTTTTTTTCTTTTTCCACCGCTATATTTTTTCTAATAATGGCTATAACCGGTATAATGTTGTACCTAGCGCCACGTTTCTTTACGCCACCTACAACTCCGGCGCTTAAGGCCGCTATGCTGGCAAAAAGAAACAACATAATAGCCTTGCACACTATTGCAAGTTATGCCTTTATAATAGTTTCCATAGCTCATTTCATAATTAACTGGAAAACCTTTAAGTCCTACATCTCCCGTAACACCTATAACGCCCGCAAAGCTAAGAGTTTCATTCGCCTGAAGTATGAATTAATACTTGCATTAGTTGTCGCTATAGTAATAATGGCAGCTGTACTATTGCATTTGCCACCATTTCAGACCATCATGGACGCAGGTAGGACAGAAAAAGTGATATCAAAACCAATCCACGACGCAACACAATCTATGCTACCTTCATCTTCGGCTTTCCACAAAATTCCTCAATAATGATAACTGTCCCCCATTATTAGTCTGCGCTAAAAAACCTTAACACGAACAAAAAAACGCTACGCTACAGAATAATTGTTGCAAACGATTACGCTCCGGAAAAATGAAACAGAAATAGATTCACTACCTTATAAAATTGAAAGGAAAGCCGGCCTAAAGGCCGGCAATTACGTTAAACATTACACTGTATCAATAGAGGAAGCGCTAACTTATACAAAATGGTATTAATTCATCTTTATTATTTTGACAAATTGATCGTAATTTACAGATTGTACTCTTACGAAATACATACCCTGCGAAAGCGAAGGAATTTCCCAACTAAACTCATTAGTATTATTAATTGTTTGACTTGTAGTAGTAATATTTCTGCCTGAAACATCGTAGAGGCTAAAGGTATAGGCACCGAACAAAGGATTTGAGAATTGAATATTGATTTTATTCGATGAAAAATACGCATTTAAGTCAGATAGATTAGCGAAAGCTTCCTCATTTACTGCCTCAGATTTCAGATAACCAAAGTATATTCTTTGTTTACCACTTTCTCTGAAATCACTCCACAATGGGAATGGATTACCGTTCCATGCCGCTAAACCAATGTACTCACCAATTATACCTCCCGGCATTGCAGGAAATTTCAAAGCCGCAGCTTCGGAATAGATTCTATGAGGTTTTGAAGATACACTGCTCACTCTTATCGCATCACTCCAGGTATCTCCGGCATCTTTGGAATATACATAATAGATATCCAGCAATCCACCGCTTATGCCGTTCCGTTGGTCATAAAAGATAACGTGGATTATACCTGTGTTATCTACTACCAACCAGGGATGAAACTGGTCATTACCTGCAAGGTCATCACCTGATATCTTTATTCCCTTACTCCATGTTAGGCCTTTATCTACAGATTTTGTAAAGAAAATATCGGTACTGCCGTTCACCCCTTTATCCATATAGGCAATATACATATTACCGGAATAGGCGCCATCTGTGATATCTGCATCCATTGCGGGAAACGAAAAAGCATCTATATAGCCATCAACCTTATGGGGATTATTTATATTTAGTGAAACCACCGTGATATCTGGGCCCCATGTAACGCCCCCGTCTGTTGAACGGTCAAGTTTAATTGAAGGTGGATTAAAGTGAACCCAACCTATATAGTAAGTTCCATCCTTTCCTACGCACGGAACCGGCCACTGCACGCCTGGGGCATCACCAACAACTACAGGATCAGTCCACGATAAACCCTTATCGCTTGAGCTAACAGAATAGATTTGTGAACTTCCTTGACTAAATCTTGCCCAAGGTATATATAGGTTTCCTGCATACTTTGAATTACTGCGGTCACAGGCAATCAACTCTTTATCTTCAAAAGTACTGCCCGTACTCATAACAGCGTTTGCCTGTAACTTGAAAGTTTTACCACCATCATCTGACTTGAATACCGTCAATGAATTACTATCGTTTACAGAAATTAATGTGAGTATTACAAGATAGATGTTACCGTTTTTATCGCATGTAAGGCCGGGATCTGAATCTTGCCAGAACGGAGAACCCTGGAGTAAATAATCTTTCCAGTTAGCGCCACCGTCAAAACTATAGGCTATACCTACCTGACGATGTCCCAAGCGAAAATCGCGCCAGCAAGCTACTAGATTGAGAGAATCGGTAGGGTTAAGCACCACCTGTGCTTCGTTATGAAAGTTATCAACACTGTCGGAATTTACCCTGATATTGGTAAAATCCCAGGTATTAAGGCTTGAAAATAAAGATAATATATAGAAAATCATGCTTACTCCTTTTTTTGCTTTTATATTATGACGCAAAACAGGCTATTTATGTTCACCCCTTTATGAGCAATATAGTCGTCATACCTAATATTATCACCTACGACTGCTATATTCGCCGTTTCTGATTCCAATCTTAAAGACTAAAGAAAGCGTTTAGGTATCTAGCAACCACACTATCGGAGATTTTATATCACCTGTTTGGCTAAAACAAGACAAAATCTTAGGTTTTTTATTTTTCTCCGCCAGGCCCCCAATCGGGTTCTGCATAAGTGCTTTTGTTACTTAAACGCCCCAAAATTTTAGCTGCAAGCTTGAAGTTTGTGGAATTATTATAAAAATCCGCTACGAAAAGATCTGCTTCACCTGGTGTTGTACCAAAAAGAAGTGTATCGCCTGTAGGAGAGACCGTAACATAAGAATATGAATGCAAGTAAGGAGTACTTCTCGTAGTAAGAACACCTGCGCCTTTACCTGTCATTTGGAATACATATATCGAAGAGATAGTTTCCCTACCCGTTATTGCCAGAACATATTTACCGTCAAATGTCCAAAGCAATTTTACCCACGAAGTAAAAGGCAAACTTTCTTTATAATTTCCGGTAAGCAACTTGTATCCTGAACCATCACGATTCACTATACCTATATCAACTCTTTCAATAGGCGGGTCACTCGGAATAGGCGCAGGATAAGTTCCAAGCGTTATGAACGCAATCTTTTCACCGTCTGGTGAATACGCCCCTGCAAAAGCTTGGGTTAAAGTAACCGTCGCCTCAACCGCGGGACAGTATATTTGGGTCTTGTTAAACACTCTGTGATATGCAGGGGGATTAGTTGAAAAATCTACTATCGTTAGCCGGTTTCCTGTTCCTGCAGACGAAAAAAGTAGTTCATTTGAAACCGGTGAACCGTCTAAATATCGTGCATTGGGAATTTCTGCCGCAACAAGATTCTTACCATTCCTATCAACAGCATATATATAGAATGGAGCGGATGGTTTATTTCTGCTAAGAAAGGCTACCTTTTCGCTTTTCCCAAGTAGAATAGGGCTATGAATTTCTTCCATACTGTCTACCAATGGATAGATACGTTTAACAACCTTGCCTTGGGAATCAAGAATAACAATAGCGGCTTCATTATCAGTTACTGCAATATACGAATCCCGCAACGGCCACTGCTCTACGGAAACGTTGCACGCTGTATAGGATAAACCGATAAGTATTACCGCAAAAACCATCGACCTTATTTTAACCATTTTATCCTCCTTAAAAAGTTCTCTGTCTCAGTTTAAGGTTTCAGATAGTTCTGTCAAGTGGTTTTAGGCACTATATGCAAAAACCGTTTATAGTATTAATCACAACGTTTGCATCAACGAAGTGTACTCGCTCCAAAGCTTGGGCATAATGAACGGCTTATATCTCGCATAACGAAATCAAAAATAGTTGACAAGCAAGCCAAGTTGATTATCTTTAGGCTATATTCAACATAGAATCGTTCTAAACAAAACTTTTGTAAAAAAGCTAAGGAGGAATATGCGGCATTTGAAGGTAATTCTTATTTCTATTTGCTTTGCACTTACCTTCTCTTCATTAAACGCTCAGGTATACAAAACCGAGAGTATTTTGAGGAAACACGCAAAGGCAATGGGAGGACGCAATTTACTTAAAAATTACACTTCGTTGTATTATGAAGCGAAAATAGATTCCCGGGGTCTTGCAGGACAGTACAAAGCATGGATACTCCCCGCAGACAGAATCCGGACCGAAATGAAATTAGGCGTTATCAATGAAGCTAACTGTTATAACGGAAAACAACAGTGGACAATAAGTCTCAGTGACGGCACAACAAGCGTTGGTGACGAGTTATCTAAAAAAGAAATGTTCTCACTTGCACTTCTTCAATCACGCGCTTATGTTTTCGCAGATACCACTATAAGGGTTCGATATTTAACCAGAGAAGGGGAAATGGGACGCAGTTTTCTGGTTATGCAAGTTTCGCCTTCCTCTGGCGTGGATTTTAAGATATGGGTAGATGAACAAACATGGCTCTTGGCTAAAAGTGAAATAAGCTCTGGTGGTTTTACAACTATACGGGAATACGACGCATATGCTTCAGTTAATGGTCTTATGCTGCCATACTTCATTAAGGTTTCCGTACCTCAACTTCAGCAGGAATATACTCTGAATCTTTATAATGTGAAATTAAATTCCTATGTAGACGAACGTCTATTTGTACTTCAGCAGAACGTAAAACATAAGTATATCTTAAGCCGAGGAAACAAATCGGCGCCAATGAAATTTAATCTTAACGGCGGCATAGTAACCGTTAAGGGCATGATTAACGGACAGGGTCCCTATGTGTTCGCTCTTGATTGTGCAATGGAGGCTTCCGTAGTATCTGAATATCTGGCAACCAAACTTCACATGGATTCGGCAGGGTTTTTCAATGCTCAAGGCCCCAATAGTATTCTAGGCTCACCTATGGTTAAGGTCGATTCGTTGAACCTTGATGGGGCGGCCTTCTACGGTCAAATTATGGTAACAAGACCAGCTGAAGAAATACTGGCGCGATACGCAGGCATAAAGGTAGATTTTATCCTGGGCTACGATTTCTTTTCTCAATTCGTTGTAGGACTGAATTTTAGCCAAAACGCCTTAACTCTATACAAACCTGAAGGCTTTGCCGCACCTGCCGGCTACAGCTTCGTTAGCTGTAATTATGACGATTTGGTTCCGGTGCTGAGGGTTTTTCCACTTGAGACTTCAGGTAAATTTATTGTTAGCACAGCTTCACCTACTACAATAGATTTCACAGAACCCTTTGTTAAATCCTCTGGGCTCAAAAAAAACCTAAAAAGATTGGTTGAATCGGGACTTCATCCCTATAGTGACGCGGTAGATATGATGGTAGGTAGAATTAAAATTGCATCCTTGGGGCCTTTTGAATTTCTTGATATTCCCGTAGGTATTGCTCAAAATGCGAAATATGGAATATATGCTTCACATAAATACGATGGTATTGTAGGAACAGAAATTCTCCGGCGCTTCGATTTGATGTTCGACTATAAAGGCAACCGAATTGCTATGAAAAAGAACCATCTGTTTGAGGATAAATTCAAAACGGAAAAAAGCGGAATGAAACTGAAAGTTCGAGAAAACGGTAACATTATAGTTGCAGGCAATGTTGCCGGTTCACCGGCTGACGAAGCAATGATTGAACCTGGTTCTCTTTTGCTTGAATTGAACGGAAAGGATGTGTCAAGACTCGGAATGCGAGGAATTCGGGAAATACTATCCGGCCCAAAGGATAACGAAGTAACCGTTAAAACATCTAAAAACGGCAAAACCCACACTGCAACCCTTATTTTAAGAATTTACTACTAGTTTTGTCGCTTTGCCTAACATGCCTCATCTATGCTGGATATTCCTCCGATAGTTGCATACGCGGATAGGTATTGGGTGTTCTATACGCAGATTTTCTATCAGCCACAACCATATCGGCTGACGAAGTGCTAAAAGATGATGCTTCTATTGTTTCAGTCCGCATTAATTAGCTGTAAGAAGCTGTGTTATCGCAGCAGATACTCTAAGGCCACTTACTCTTTTTTTAACAAAACCTCTATCCTGAAATGGTTTAGCAAAACGCTTCCTAAATAAGATTAAGACAATCCTAAAGGCAGTTGCGAATTGTTTAATAGTTATTGACAGTTTTTCCATAAGGCGTATTATATATTTATGTTACGAGTAATTGATTGTATGAATCGGAACCTGAAAACAGTAACTCCGCAAACCAGCCTTCGTGAGGCTATTCAAATAATGCTTGATGAAGATTTAGACGGTTTGCCGGTTGCAGACGAAAAAAATCACTCTCTGGGAATTATTACTCTAGGTTATCTTTTAAGAGGCTTTATGCCCGACCACCTTCAGGAACTTCCCGAAATAACACAAAACGAAGTTGAAGCGGTAAATATTCAGGCTTTTTTCGGCCCAACCTCTTTTCTATTTATGGTCGCAGATTTTTTCAAAAACGACGTTGAACCGGTAACTATAGATACCTCCCTTATGTCCGCTGCCGCCTCAATGGAAGCTCAACAGCTGCACATGCTCCCTGTTGTTAAAGGGAATAAACTGATAGCTGTACTTACCAGACACGACATCATGCAAGCATTCTTTTCAAAGTCTCTCCCCGGCTCAACCAAGCCTACAGATTAATAAATTCTTTGTTACAAAAGACCCTGCTTATGGGCTAGAAACTTTGTATTAATTCCTTTAGGAAGGATAAGTCTGTAAGCCGAACGAACAAATAGGCTAGATATTAGTTTTCTCTGGGAAGAATGCGTATCGCATCTTTAGTAATTTTCTCAAAACCTTCGGATATTTCCTCTGCGGTAATTGCTCCGTCTGCAAGCAACTCCTGAAAACGCTTTTCATTAATCATGCTTACTTTATCCCAAAAGCCTTTGCTTTCAAGAATAGGTCTAAGTTTTGCATGATCTAATTTATAGTGCGTATTTGCCACAAGTCGAGCTGAGCCTTTGGTTGTAACAATCTTGCGTTCCTGCCTATTGTTCATTTCATCAATAATCTGTTTCTTGATTTGCTCCATCTCTTTCTCCAACTCCGCGCGTTTCACCCGAAGGTCAAGGTAACGAGCTATGGCAGGTTCAAGATCGCTTGCAAGAAAATCAAAATTCTCTTCCTCAGGCGATTTCTCAGGTGTGTATCCTGAAAAATAGAGATAGAAGGCAGTACGGGAGGCTATAAAATCTGCAATATGAAGAATCCATTCCAGTGGTTTTTTGGGCATACGAAGCGGTTGAGGGCCCCATAGGCCCTGATGACATTCTATAGCATTCATTATTTCGTTAAAGTAAGGCGTTTCGGATTCAAGATGTTTAAGTTGATAGCGCACTATCAAAGGGTGATCTTCCTCTGTATGCTCGGCATCTTCAAGCCCGTTTTTGAAAGAATCATGAAGCATTGCTGCCGCACGTAGAATATCCAGCTTAACGCCTTCCACCTTAAATACCTTTGCCAGTTCAACTGCAAGGTAAACCACTCGCTTTGTATGCAAGACCAAACCGCCTTCACCAAGAGTATCCAATGGATGGAATCTACCTGAAGCGGAGGCCGAAACGTGCCAAAAATAAGAAGGCAGTTTTTCCAAGGCCTTAGTTACAAACAACTTGATAGACGGATCTTCAATATGTTTCAGCTCATCATCAAGACTAAATTTTAACTCGTTACTCATGGAGTAATGTTAAGGAGTATTCTACAATTGTCAATCCCGTAGAACGGTATTAGTTCTTAACTTGATGCAGAATAAGTTATCGGATTAGCAGATAGTTTGAAGATAAATGCCCTTCATTAATCCCTGTTTAATTTTTATGTCAGGCAGGGAAGAAGAAGATGGAGGAATTTTAATTTACAAAAAAGCGGAGCATAAGCCCCGCTTTAATTGTAAAAGTTTGCAGACAGTAAAGTTTTAACTTAACCTTTTGTGTATTTAACCAGCTTAGTTTCAGTATCCATAGTAGTGCGTGTAGTGTCTGTACCAACTACTGTTTCCATAACGGCCTTGACGGTATTCAGAACGTTACCCACATTAGGCGCCCAATACATATAGTTTTCATACTCTTTATACATTTTTTCGGCTGCCTTGGATGTAACTTTAACTTTCAAACAATCTTTATACTCGTTGGCTGTCTTTTTATCGGCGACAATCTCGTAATTAACAATTGAAGTGTCTTTATCTTTTATAGTGGTCATTGTCCACTTATCGCCTACTTTGGGACTATTCGGCCATTTGTAGCTTTCTTTTTCATCTGCAAGCTTCTCGTAGGTGTAGACCCAATCTTTATCAACACGAACGTACTTTGTAGTGGCGTTTTTACCTACAGTATTTTTAACTTCCCAAACAGCAAGTTTTTCTTTGCCGGTCAGTTTCGTTTCGCTGATTACTTCACTTTCATATTTGAAAGTAGTATCTGTGGGATCGGCTGTGCCTATTGTTGTAGTTATTTTCGTTTCATATTCCCATTTGTTGCCAACCTTAAGGGGATAGTAAGGTGACTGGGCGCCGCCGAACATGTTACAGCCGATGAATCCTATTGTCAGCGCTGCACCTATAACAGCTAGTATAGTTTTTTTCATAACAGTAGCCTCCTTTGGCTAGTTTGACTACAAAAGTATATCAATTACAAAAATTTTGTCAAGCCCGTTAAGTCCGCCAATATTACGAGGGAGACTTCACAAGATTTCACACCTTTATTCTATAGACTCTTTGACAAAGGTATAAGCGATTCAAGCTGTATAAGTAACAATAATCTCCCCTATTCCCTAACTTTCACTTTTTAATCGACAAGGAAAATGAACTTGCCTGCAGTAAATTAGCAATATCCTTCAGTGTTTGATAACGGTTATTCTTCACTTATCCGATTCACCTTGTATTCTTTTCGCTCAGCGCACTAAAAGATACCTGTTCTTCTTTGTATTTACTCATATCTCCTGTATTACGAAATAAAAATAATCGGCTGCTAAATCGTGTAAAATCAGAAGTGGAAATTTGAACAAGATAGTGATATTCAACAAAATAGTTGACATTCCTACCTTATACGTGTATAGTTTTAGTTGAAGATGCGATGATGAACTAACTATAAAAAGGGAGTGTAAATGCCTGGACTTAAGGACGAGTTAAATTCCGCGTTAGTGCGACTTAATCAGTCGGCACCGGAAATTAAAGCCTCTGCATTCATCAGCTTAGACGGTTTAATGCTTGCCTCAGCCCTACCTGAAGGCAGCAATGAAGACGCTATCGCGGCAATGAGCGCCACAGTTTTGGGGTTGGGAGAAAGAACAACCCGTGAATTTGCAGTCGGTGAACTACAACAAGTCTACTTCAAGGGAAAAGATGGATTTATTGTCTTACAGGCTGCAGGAGAAGATGGCGTTCTGGTAATTGTTACCGATTCCTCCGCAAAACTAGGAATTATCTTCCTTTTACTCTCCAGAACAGCCAATGAAATACAAGCTATTGTACAAAAAGCCCTAACACCCGTAACACTCCCCGTAACACAACCCGTAACACCCCCCGTAACACCTCCCGTAACACAACCCATAACACAATCCGCACCCCCTAACGCAACACATACAACACCCGCATCTTCTGCCAATTCATCGCTACAGCCCAAAACACCACCTCCGAATTCCGCCTGGAGTAGATAAGTTTATAACATGGAAAAGGTACCTAACCTATCTATGGGCGGCTCCATAGGAGCCTTGCCTACTGAGAATCTTCTACAGATGATTGGAAACTTAAAACTCTCCACACGTTTACTTTTAGAAAAACTTAAAACAAAGGATTATTGCCTTTTGACTTTCAGAAATGGAGAGTTAATTCCTTCTATAGATAGTTCTATCTATCCTTCCTTGAAAGATTTTCTTATTAAAGATATACAACTTGACAAACAACAGCTTCTGACTCTTGAAGCGACGCAAAAGGATGTTCCTTTTTGGAATAAAGTGTTAAATTCAGGTCTAGCAGAAAGAGTTGTTCTCAAGAATTATCTTATCCAAGGAGTTGCAAGGGTTCTGGATATGTTTAAGGATTTGTCAAACGTTCACTTTGAACTCTCACCGGTGGCAATAGAACGTCTTGGCACCTCCCCTGGGTTTTCGGTAACTGAAATATGCGCCCTTAGCCGCAAACCTGCATCGGTTCCCCAACCTGAACCAAAACCAAACCCTGCGCAGACAACTCAACTTCCTAATATAGCTTCTAAAACTCAGTTAAACTCCATTCAACAACCCGATAGAGCCACACCGACAGCCTCAGCGCCTACTGCTACAACGAAAAAAACCGACAATATTCAGGAATTATCCAACTTACTTCGTCAATTACGCGACGTCATCCCGGGAGGCATGGCTTCTTATTTAATTGATTTCCAAACCCAAAAACCAATCGCTTCTTCATCAATCCACATACCGGACAACAAAGCGGATTTTCACCTGATAACTGAACTGCTCTGTTCACGTGTTCCTGCCCAAACCGCTGCCTTAATTAACATCAATGAATTGCATATTCTTACCGATAACTATCTTATAGGCATAAGTTTTATAAATCGAACACATTGCTTGCTCGCTATTTGCAATAAAACCACTCAGTTTGGATTAATGCTGACAGCTTTGCGAAAAGCAAACTCAAAGGTTATTGAATTAATTAACGGGAACTCCCTGTGAAACTGGCTAAGGTAGTAATAGTAGGAAAGGACGAAGCTGGCAAGTCGACTTTGGTACAGAATATAATCCCTGGCGCGATGAATATTGAACGCCAGGGTAGAACCATAGCCCTTGACTACGGCAGCAAGGAATACAAAGGCTACAAACTTCATCTTTTCGGTACACCTGGACAAACCCGCTTTAGAATCGTAAGAGACGTTGTGGCCAGAGGAATGGATATTGCCATATGGGTACTTGATTACTCCAGACGTTTTGACGAACGCGATGAAGATATTTTGCAGTTTCTTGTGCAGTCAAAAGTCCCCTTCATTGTTTTTGCCAATATAAAACCCGGCGTTCAAAAGGAACGTCGAAAGGTAACCCGCTTGATTGGTGAACCAAAAGAATTGCAAGGTATAATTGTTGGCTCTGCAAAATCAGGCTTCAGGATAATTGAGATGCTCGATAAAATTGTTGAAATTCTCAATTCAAACAAGCTGTATCGACACACAGACAAAAGGAAAGCGCTCCAAGCCGACGAAACCTAATCCCAATATCAGTGATACAATGACAGAAATCACACAACCCTTTGGAGACAGCAAAGCTGCTGACACAGGGATACTTGTAACGCAATGCTGAAGATTTAATAGATTTGTTTTTAGACCAAGAGGGAAAAGTTAATGTCGGAACTTTCAAGCATACACTTTACACTAATTTTTAAGCATAACTTATAGAACTAATGGATATCCATTAAATATTTATCAAGACGCCTTCAAACGCTTGTTCAGTTGAATGTTGGCAATTATGCGACACAAAGCGCTTACGGCAAGCAAAAACACCAGGCTGCCTCCCGTAAACCAAAACCCTAAAGCTACATCTTGCCTACCTACTACAAGATTATTAATATATTGCAGGACAAATGGCAGAAGAGTGATTAAGGTTAGCGTAAACATAAGCCACGCCATAAAACGTTTTAGCTTACCAATTAAAAGCTGTATCACAATAAGAATCACAATCACTGCAAGAAGTATTATATTCAGCCATAAAAGACTACGCACCAGCGAAGAGTCGGTGAAAAACTTAAACGCCTCTTGCCACATAGTGTAGTCAATCCATTGGCTGGAAAAAATACCCTGCGATTCCTTAAAACTAATCCATGGCAGAAACCCTAATCCTAAATAAGCCAGAACGCCTAACAGAGCAAACCATAAACATATCATGCTGTCTCCTTAGTTAAGGTTAAAAGAATAAGCTTATATTGGGATAATGTCAAGCAAAAGCTCGCAGGATTTTTTATTATTAGGAGATTTGGGGTAAATTGTGAAGGCTGACTTAAGGCCAGCCTTCACAATTGCTTACAGTATCTGAGAGCTTAGAGTGCAAACAAGCTGCGTTTTAGCAGTCTGTTCATCACTAGGAGGATATTACTGTTCTTCTTTCGCTTTTTTCGCTTCGTCAATAATCTTTTGAGTTACATCTGAAGGCACAGGGTCATAGTGGTCAAACTTAGCGGTAAAGAAACCACGCCCCTGGGTAATCGAACGAAGGGTTGTTGCATACTTATACATCTCCCCTTCCGGCACGGTCGCCTTAACTACCTGATTACGTCCTTCGGCATCCATGCCTTGAATTTTTCCACGACGGGAGTTCAAATCACCCATAACGTCGCCCATAAACTCTTCAGGAACTGCAACTTCAATAAACAGAATTGGTTCCAGGAGAATTGGTTTAGCTTTTTCACAAGCAGCCTTCATTGCAATTTGAGCTGCAAGCTTAAAGGCAATTTCCGAGGAATCTACGGTATGGTAGCTTCCGTCAAACAAAGTTACTTTCATGTCAACAATTTTGTATCCGGCTAAAAAACCATTGGCTACAAATTCACGCACACCTTTTTCAACCGCAGGGTGAAAATTCTTGGGTACGGCTCCACCAAAAATCTCCTGGGTGAATTCGACATCGGAACCACGAGGCAAGGGTTCAAGACGTAAGTAAACGTCGCCAAACTGACCACGCCCACCTGACTGCTTTTTATGCTTACCCTGAGCTTCAGCTTTAACTGTAATAGTTTCACGATAGGCTATACGCGGTTTTTTGGTCTCAACTGTAACTCCGTACTTTTTCTTAAGCTTGGAAAGAATTACATCCAAGTGCAACTCGCCCATGCCTGAAATAACCTGTTGTTTAAGTTCTGCATCAAAACGATAAGTAAAGGTGGGATCTTCATCGTGTAGACGGGTAAGTGCGCCAGAAACCTTCTCTTCATCGCCCTTAGCCTTAGGAACAATAGCCATGGTAATTGGAGGGTTGGGAAATACCAGATTACCAATAACCATATTCGCTTTACTTGTAAGGGTATCACCCGTATGAGTTGACTTAAGCTTAACCAAACCACCAATCATACCAGGGATAAGTTTTTCTGCATCCTTGCGCTCCTTACCCTGCATTAAAAGAAGCTGACCAATACGTTCAGAAGTATCTTTATCTGCATTCTTAAGGTTTGAGCCTGAACTTACCTCACCTGAAAATACTCTGGTATAAAGAAGGTCACCCAAATGAGGGTCAGAAACCGTTTTGAATACATAGGCAAGGGTTTCACCAGAGGCTTGCGGAACAATTTCCTTTAGCTCTTCGCCTTCTTTTACTTTAATTGGCTTAATTTCCAAGGGGGACGGAAAAAAGTCCCGAACAAATTCCATAAATGGCTGTATCCCAATCATAGATAAGGCGTCGCCTGCAAACAGAGGAAAGAGGGAACCTTCAATAATACCTTTCTTGATAACTGGAATCAGCTGTTCTGTGGTAGGTATATTACCGTCAAGGTAGGACATAAGAAGCTCTTCATCAAGCTCTGCAACCGCTTCTATAAGTTTTTCCCTATAGGTATCGAACTCTGCTTTAAGCTCATCCGGAATATCTACAACCTCGGTTTTGCCGTCTTTAGTAATATATGCCTTTTCAGAAAGAAGACTTACTACACCCTTAAGATCGGACGCCGAACCTATAGGTATAGATACAGGAGCAACTGATGTTCCGTAGGCTTCTGTAAGTTGGCTGAAAATTGAGGTAAAATCGGTATCCGGTTTAGCTAATTTATTGACAAATAACGCCTTACCCTTATTCTCTTCACTAAGCTGTTTCCAACTCATTTCAGTACCTACACCTATGCCAGTAACAGCATCAACTACAACTACGCCTACATCAACAGCACGGGTTCCAGAAATCATCTCGCCTATAAAATCGGCATAACCTGGGGTATCAACCAGAGTAAAAAAATGGTTTGAATATTCACAAGAAGCAATTGCTAAATTGAGGGAGTTCTTGCGTTCTATTTCCTCTTCATCAAAATCGAAAGTTGAAGTACCTGCATCTACTTTACCTTGACGTGAATTTACACCGGCATGGAAAAGTACTGCATCTGCCAAAGTGGTTTTTCCCGAACCACCGTGACCAAAGAACCCTAGGGTTCTCAACATTTTAGAATCATTAACACTCACTAAACCTCCTTCAAGCGAACTTGGTAATTTCTTTTAGTTTAGCAGCATCCAATCTTTTGACTACTGCCTTAACAAGATTGAGAAGCGCAAGATAATCTTCTTCATAAATCACTGATACATGGGAATGTATGTAGCGCGACGGCAGACCCAGTGGAATAGAAGGCACGCCAATATTGGTAAGATGAATAGCTCCGGTATCATAACCGCCCCGCAGAGAAGTTAAATGATAGTTAATGCCTTCAGCTTCGGCAACTTCACATACAAAATCACGTAAAACCACATTAGGTATCATGGTAGCATCGTGAACTAGAACCGAAGCGCCTGCTCCAAATTTTTCTCTAGCGTCGGATTCTCCGCCTGGGATATCGTGCGAAAGAGCCACATCAACAGCAATTGCAATATCGGGTTTAACAAGACCGGCTACAGTTTTCGCACCGCGCAATCCAACCTCTTCCTGTACAGTCCCTGCAAGATAGAGTTGGTTTGGATGATTAGCAAGAGAACCTGATATATCGGCAGCCATTTCGGCAAGCACAGCGCAACCTACACGATCATCCCAAGCCTTGGCAGCCAACACACCGTTCTGTAAAGGACGGAAATCGCCTATAGGAACTATTGGATCGCCAGGACGCGCGCCAACATCTTCAGCGCCTTTCTTTCCTACAACACCTATATCTATAAATAAACTCTCCATCTCAGGAGGTTTTTTTCTTTCCTCAGGTTTCATTACGTGAGGCGGCTTGGAACCTATAATTCCTTCAAAGTCGCCCTTACGTGTCCTAAGAATAACCCTTTGACTCAGCAGGACTTGAGGCCACCAGCCACCGACAGGAAGAAAGCGAATATAGCCATCGCTGGTTATCTTTTTTACAAGAAACCCCACTTCATCCATATGTCCAGTAACAAGCACCTTTGGCCCAGCTGCATCGCCTTGGTGATAACCAATAATAGATCCAAGACGATCGGTTGAAATTTCGGTATTTTCGCCCAGGTATTTTGCCATAATTGCCCGGACGTCTGTTTCATAACCGGAAGGACCGAAGGCTTCGGTCAATTCCTTAAATAGTTGATGTCTTTGCAAAAAATCCTCCTTAAACTAGATGTCCAGGTTCTCTACGAACTGGGCGTTGGATTCAATAAATTCTCTTCTGGGTTCAACTTCTGTTCCCATTAAGACTGAAAAAAGCCTGTCAGCCTCTGCGGCATCGGAAACATTTACTTTCTTGATAATTCGTTTTTCAGGATTCATACTTGTTTCCCATAACTGATCGGGATTCATCTCACCAAGTCCCTTAAATCGTTGAATATCCAGTCTTTCTGGATGCGATGAGTTTTTCTTAAATTCATCCAACTCTTCATCGGAGTAAAGATATTTAATTTCCTTACCCTTTTTAACGCGATAAAGGGGAGGTTGAGCAATATAGATAAGACCATTTTCAATCAAGTCGTGCATATGGCGGTAAAACATAGTAAGTATAAGAGTACGAATGTGGGAACCGTCCACGTCAGCATCAGCCATAATGATTATTTTGTTGTAACGGGCATTGGCCGGGTCAAAAGAATCCGCTCCAAAACCGGTACCGATAGAGGCAATAATGGCTTTAATCTCTTTATTAGCCAAAATTTTATTAAGTCCCGCTTTTTCGACGTTGAGTATTTTTCCTCTAAGAGCCAGCACAGCCTGAAACCGACGATCACGTCCTTGTTTTGCAGAACCGCCTGCAGAGTTACCCTCAACTATGAAGAGCTCACACTCTTCGGGATTATCCGACGAGCAATCAGCAAGTTTTCCAGGCAAGGTTTCAGAAGACAAAAGGCTCTTTTTGCGCTCAATATCACGAGCCTTACGCGCTGCTTCCCGTGAACGCGCAGCAGCGGTCGCTTTTTGAAGGATGATATTGATAACACGAGGTTGTTCGTCGAAATGGCGAGAAAGGCCTTCAGACATTATGGACTCCACAATACCACGTACTTCAGAATTGCCCAGCTTGGTTTTAGTTTGTCCCTCAAACTGAGGATTTTTTATACGAACCGAAATTACCGCAGTGAGTCCTTCCCTTACGTCATTACCCGACAGGTCAATTTTTTTCTTTTCCTTGTTCATGCTCGATTTTCTTAACCCGTCGTTAAGGGTTTTCGTCAAAGCGGACTTAAAACCCACTAAATGCGTTCCCCCCTCATGAGTATTAATTGTATTAACGAAGGTAACTATATGCTCAGAGTAAGAATCTGTATATTCCAAAGCGGCCTCAAGCTCTAGACCGTTTCTTGAGTCTTTGATATATAAAGGCTTATGCAGACGAGTACGTCCCTGATCAAGGTATGCCAAAAAGTCTACTATACCTTTCTGGAAGTGAAATACCTGCTGTGTATCGTTAATTGCATCCTGCAATTTTATAGTAAGACCGGGATTAAGGTAGGCTACCTCACGTAAACGGGTTGAGATTATGTCAAGGTTAAAGTTTGTGCTCTTTTTGAATATTTCAGGATCAGGAATAAAGGTTATTTTGGTACCTGTACGGTGAGCCTCTTGCTTTGGCGCATCTATAACTTCTGGAGGCCCTTCAGGTTCTCCCCTTCTATAGGACTGTTTGTATATTTTACCATCACGACGAACAACAAGCTCAAGCCATAGAGAAAGCGCGTTTACGACAGATGAGCCAACACCGTGTAGACCGCCGGATATAGCATATACCTTTCCTGAAAATTTAGCACCGGCATGAAGCATAGTCATCACGACTTCCAAACCGGAAATACCCAATTCAGGGTGCTTATCCGCCGGAATACCACGACCATCATCTTCAATACATATCTTATTCGCTTCAAGCAGGGTTATAGTGATATTGCGACATACACCCGCCATTGCTTCATCAATGGAATTATCTACAATTTCAGTAACAAGATGATGCAGTCCGCGAATTCCCACATCGCCAATGTACATAGCCGGACGGCGACGTACTCCCTCAAGTCCCTTTAGTACCTGAATTTGTGACGCATCGTAACGATTATCTGCCATTATTTCCTCTTGGTTGCTCCAACCTGAAAGTTAATATTTTTGACAACATCCCGACCCAATTCCCTGTTGAGATTTTTAATCAACTTCTCCTTTAAGGTAATAAGCTCTGTACGCCAAACATTTGTGGGTACAACAATATGGAGTATACCCGATTTTATACCCAATGCAACACATCTTTTGGCGATTTTTTCACCGGCTACTTTCGGCCAAACCCGCACAGCTTGGTATTCTATAAGTCCTTTGCCAAGCCTTTTTTTAGCCATTTTCCCCCACACATCGGCAAGCGAACGCGGTTTCGCCCACCTTGCCTTACCAACCCTACGACGTGTCGCTCTAAATTTGCCGGACATTACCATCCTTCACATGAAAACGCCTACCGTCAATGTCAGGAGGTGTTGGAGCGGCATAGAAAAGCTGTCCTTTAGAACGAACTAAGTCGAAAAGCAAACGTGTGTTATAGGAATCGAGTTCAGCCGCAACATCATCCATAATATAGATAGGTTTACGCCCTGCAGATAGAACTGTCTGCGCTTCAGCAAGTGCCAAAGCCAGGGCTGCAAGACGTTGCTGACCGTAAGAAGCGTATGCTCTAAGCAAGCGACCGTTCAGAAGCGTTCGAAAATCGTCCCTGTGGGGTCCATGACGGGTAAAGCCTAAGTTTCTTTCTTCATCCCTGACCCGTTTTAGAATATCTTTAAGATTACTCCCTGGGTTGACGTTGTAAATATACTCAAGAAGAAGTTCATCTTTTGGTAGAAACTCCTTTGCCATACGAGCGAAGTGTTTTATAAATTCCTGCCAGTATTCCTGACGCCTTGCAGCTATTTCTGCGGCCAACTCTGCAATCCGGGCTTCCCATATGATAAACTCCTCGTTTTTGGCCTGCTTGCGCAATAAAGCGTTACGATGAGCAAGCACCTTTCGATATTCGGCTAGAACAAACCTATAGGTACGCGATAACTTTCCTATGGCTTCATCAAGAAAAGCACGACGTCCAGCAGGCGCTCCGGCAACAACACTACGGTCATCAAGAAGAAAAACAGAAACAGGCAACCAGCCTGCAAAAAGTGAACGTTTCGGGACCTCACGCTTATCAAGAAAGTAATGTTTGCCTTCATTGGGAGAATAATACACTCGGGCTGAATAATGTTTAGCCGATGCCTCTTTCGAAGTATTGATTCTGAGCGGACGGCGGGACGAAGAAGATGCCAGGCCTGCCACCTTGAAATAAGAAGCTGAAAATCCCAGCATTTGCCTGTCATGCAGGGTTCTAAAACTTCTACCTGTCGCTAGTAGACTAATGGCTTCAAGCAAATTGGTTTTACCCGCTCCGTTTACTCCAAATATTACATTTACACGACTATCAAACTCAAGCCCCTGTTCACGTAAATTACGAAACCCTGCCACCAAAAGCTCACGCAACCACATAGCTTCAGTCCATAGACTGAAGGGTTAAGGAACAAAGCAAAATTGTCAATATTCCAACCGGCATACCATTTTAGATATAAACTCTAGCAGTGAAGATATCCAATTTATTCAATAAGCCCCTTAAGATCCATAATAGTAGCCTGATCGGAAACAATAACCTTTACGTCATCGGCAAGTTTGTCAACGTATAGGTACTTGATATATCGCGGGTTAGAGTAAAGCTCTTTTGAAACAATACGTATCGCCTTCGCTTTGCCGGTAGCCTCAATTTCCTTACGTTCGGCTTCCTTACGCTCGGCTTCAAGCACATATTGCATTTTTTGAGCGTTCTGCTGTGCAATTTGCTTCTCTTCAATGGATCTGGAATATTCAGGTGAAAACTGTACGTTGCGTATGGCCACACCATCAAGCGTTATACCATCAGGCTCCAGTTGTTCTTTAAGTCGCAGCTCTATTTCATGCTGTATCATCTCACGTTTATT
>CAZUXE010000001.1:33912-118655 GCA_964624585.1 uncultured bacterium
TAATCAATTCGGCGTAAGTCATACATAGTAGTCTGTGTAATTATCGGAGGAACAATATTGATACCCTCCAGAGCTACCGAATAGGTTTTTGGGAAAATCCAGAATATTACAAGGGCATGACCTACAGGCACTACCCGAATAAAGCTCATAAGAATAAGTAGTACCAATACACCTATAGCTCCTATGATATAGGGAACCGGACGCCGAACATGCCTGCCTTTTTTTACCTCACCGGTTGCGCCAACTGAAGCATGGCTAATAAACATTTTATGCAAGCCGAAAAGAAAGAACAAACCTACAAAAATAGCAATTAAAAAAATGGCAATAAAAAATCCAATCATTCATTCCTCCTTGAATTTTGAGAACCTAGATTACGGATAATAACTTGTGAGTAACGAAAGTCAAGCACAACTGATTTGTGCGCTACTCAAAACTACAGCTTTAAGGATAGATGATATAGACAATTATGAATAATGTGAAGTTTATACCCCCCCCCTGAAGGCAAATCCTTTGGCTCGTCATTACTTTACACATAGAATACGGTGGAGCTTAGGACTAACAAGGAGTACACTTGAGACGGCAAAAGCTAAACCCTAAAACCACGCCTTTGGTGTGTATAACAGACATCTTTGATAATAGTTTATGGACTATTTCAGACTATAAGTTTCGTTGCTCTATGATACTTCAACTACCTCCTTCCTATTCCCTGTCTTCCATGGAAAACCTTGAGAATAGACTAAGGAAAAGCACAGGAGCTTCAAGATTACTTCGTGGGCTTGCACTTCCCTTGCAATGATAAGTCTTTTCTTTGTAGTCTTTGAATCCCTTGTGCTGCTTCATTCATTAGAGTTTTTAATAGAATTGGCTGGAGTTTTAGAATAAACAGAAGGGGAGCCACGGCTCCCCTTTATAAGTTCAATATATTCTTACAGTTAGAAAGTAGTAGTAGCTATCCAGTTAAAATCTGAGGCAAGTACCGAAGGCAAAAGAGCGGCACCTGAACGACGTTCTCTAAGCCCTAAAGCTATAGGATTTTTTAAGATACGAATTAGTGAATCGTTGAACCTCATATTTTGGACAGCATGTTTAATTTGTCCGTCTTCAATAAGGAAAAGGCCGTCACGAGAAGTTCCGGTAAGGTTTAACTCCATAGGATTGACATAGCGAATGTACCATAAGTGCATAACCAACAAGCCCTTATCAATTTTACGAATCATCTGGTCAAGACTTTTGTCACCGCCTGAGAGGTTGAAATTGAAAGGTGGAGCAATTACAGGTATTTTATGTTTATGCGCCCAATAGCGATCTGTCCACAAATTTTCAAGAACCCCTTCATTGATGAAGGATACCTTCTTGCAAGGCATACCAGGATTTAAGTAGGTGTCAATAGGATTTCCCGGATTAAGCGAATCTGCCGGATCGCTCACAATGGAGATTTTTTTAGAAACTATCTTTTTCCCTAACTTCTTACTGAAAAAACTGCGTCCTTCGTCGGCTGCTCTGCGATTCATTACATAAATTATAAAAGGCATCATTTCGCCCATTGCTCTAGCAGTTAGAAGAGTTTTGTAAGTTCCGGGTTTCAGTGGCTTAGGATCGCGAGCCATTTCGGCTGTTCTAAAAGCCTCTATAGCCAAAGCCTGAGGATTTATTTTTGAAATATCCTCTTCCGTAGCAACTGCAGAACCTGCAGATGTGTCAGTTCTTGCGGTAAGCGAAAATTCGGCTCTAGTCCAGCAATGGTCGGCAATTAAACCTTCTGTGTTGGCCGTTAGATAGGAATAATCGCCGTTTCTATATATTCCTGAAGCATCCATTTTACGTAATTCTGCTTCAGCTGTTATCTCACGTATTATCCGCGCCTTATCATCTACAGAGTAATCAGAGGTTTGCTTAAAAAAGCGATTGACTTCAATATAGCTTTGTTTTTTTGGTGGAGAAATGAATTCTGGGTCTTCATCAATAGCTTTCACAATTGCCTCAGCGCGACGCATAGCTGAGATAAGTCCTCTGGAAGATATGTCAGATGTCTGAGCAGAACCACTGCGTTTGTTATGGAAAGCGGTTATTTTAACTTGAATACGGTGACGGGTAGTGTTCTGAGTCATTTTATTTTCAGCAAAGCGGGAAAGATTCTCATTCTCAACCGTTACATCCAGACTAACCGCCTCCACTTTCTTTTTCTGATTGATACGCTCGATAGTATCTTGGAGCCATTCAAGATTTATATTCATTTCTTCCCCCTAGATACCTGAATTTTACGAACCCTTATCCACGGCGCACCATGGGTCATTTTTGCAAGTTGCATAGGTTCACCTTTTCCACAATTTGCAACCCCTACCGGAATCCAGTATTTTTTAGATGTCAAACCGTCTACAGCTCCCCAGAATTCAGGGGTTATAGAGCGATAAATTACATCCCTGAGCATCTTACCTTTTTTACCGTTCTTTATTTCGTAGAACAAGTCGCCGCCAAATTGAAAGTTGAGTCGGCGTTGATCTATAGACCAACTACCTCGCCCTTCAATTAAGATGCCTTTTTTGATACCAACAATTAAGTCCTCAGGGGAAGAGCTTTTGCGTGAAGGCATTAAGAGAAGATTCGGAATTCTATTGATAGGCATTGAAGCGTAAGAATCGGCTCTAGCTGAACCGAAGGAGCGTTTGTAGCCGACCTGCGGGGCAACCTCACGGGTAGAGGAGTAGTTTTGGAAAATTCCATTTCGTACAATATCCCATTTTTGAGCTTCAACACCTTCATCGTCATAGCCTGTAGAGGCCAAACCACCTTCCATAGTATTATCTGCAACAAAATTTACCAAATTAGAGCCATATCGAAAGTTGCCTTTCTTTTCTGGAGTTACAAAACTTGTACCTGCGAAGTTTGCCTCATAACCTAAGACTCTATCTAACTCCGTTGCGTGACCTACGGATTCATGTATAGTCAATGCCAAATGGAAGGGGTCAAGCACTAAGTCGTACTTTCCTTCGCTAGGATATGCTGCATGTAGTTTGGCTACCGCTTCGTTTGCAATTCTTTCGGCATTCTCTTCCAAATTCAGGCTTAAGATATGTTCCCAGCCTTTGTTCATTGGATAGTCCTGAAAACTTCGTCCTTGAGAATCTCCTCCAAGAACAGCTATAGCACTATAGTCGGCGTTGACCATAGTTGTAAGTGTCTCAATTGCCGAACCTTCTGTAGATGCGTAAAATTGATGTCTTAAAATTGATACACAGGTACCTACAGCTTTAACAACCCCTTTGACTTTTAGCATCTTTTCATTTATACGAAGGAAGAGGGCAAGTTTTTCGTCTATTGGTATAGAAAAAGGATCTATTTCAACTTTAGTAACGAATTTATCAATATGAGGCGGTTCAGCGGCTAATTTAACTTTATCTCTGCCCATGGTTAAGGCCGAAGCTTTGGCTACAGCCACCGCTTCGCGGGCAACTTTTTCTGCCGATCGCTTGTCCTGACGGCTTATGGATGCAAAGCCCCAAGCCCCGTCTTTAAGCACTCTAACTCCAATACCTGTGTCAGTTATATCTTGAAGGTCTTTTGCTGAAAGATCTTGTACGTAAATGGATTGTTTACGCACACTTAGAACACGTGCGTCGGCATAATCCGCTCCGGCAAGTCGGGCGGTTTCCACAGCCCGTTCTGCCAAATCCTTCATAATGCCTCCTTAATTTCAGGAAAATATAGGGGTTATCACAATAATCAACCCCTGAAAATTTACAACTAGGCCAAATATTATACGCTATAAAGCATCTTTTGTCAAGTAGGATATAGATGTTAAGAAGCGTATCTATGCTACCTATATCCACGTCAAGGCGTAGGTTGTGACCTATAAGGTTTAAGGCTTCGGTCTGGGTTGAGGAAATAAAGCACAAAGAACTCAAAGACTACAAAAAAACTTATCATTGCGAGAAGGCTGCAAGCTCACAAGCAATCTTGAAAACATAGCCCCTTTCCCTTTCTTAGTTCATTCCCAAGCTTTTTAACTAGGAGAAAAAGGAAGTTAAACTGTAGCAAGATACATAATCAAACTACACAAAATTTAGCCTGAAATTGTTTTTAGAGCTGTGATGATTCCGAAACCTTATTCTCTTTTATTGTCAAAGATATATATCTTTTCACATTAAAGAACGTTGGTATAGAAACTTTAAGATGAGGCTCAAAAAATGAGACTCGAAAAGTTGACAATAATATAGCAAAGTCTTATAATATAGTGAGGAGTAAATTCAAACCTAATGGAGGTTAAAAAATGCGAAAAAATTTATTAAAGAGAATCTTGCTTACGGGTATTACGGGTGTCCTTTTCTCATCAATAATGACCGGCTGTGCTATGTATCATCTACAAACCCCTGAAACAGTTCCAGTCGGCAAATTAGCCATAGGCGGCGGAGCCTTGGGAGCAATTGACCATGGTGAATTTAGGCTTATGCCTGGAATGTGGGCACGAACTGGAATCAGTCCGAGAATGGATGTAGGAATACATGCTTTCATGCTTGGCCTAAAAGCCAACTGTAAGTATGCCATTGTCAAAGACTATCTTGCAGCAGGCTTGGGCGGCGGACTGGGTATGGAACCCGGGGTATCTGCATCGTCAGGCGGTAAAGTAAAAAGATTAAATTATACCGGCGAGGCCTCTTTATACTTAGGCTATCCCCTCATGAAAAAAACGCTCTACCCATACACTATGTTAAGAGCTTTATATATGGGTGGTTTATACAACGAAATGATGCTTTCGGCTGTCGGCGGCATTCGAGTAAAACCTTGCAGCTGGCTTTCAACCTACATTGACGCAGGTATTATGCACGACTTTGACCCATCGACCTACAACAAACGTCTCGGTCGTTTTACCGGTGCATTCTCAATGCCTATTTTCGGAGCCGGCATAAGCTTTAATTTCCCGATAATAAAACCTTAAGTAACATGGAGACTTGATTTATGAAAAAATTAACCTTCATCCTTACATTCACAGCTTTTGCTCTGTTCTCTTTCAGTAACTGCTCCATATCCAGCACAGCAAGACTTATAGACGGAGAGTATACCCGCACGGTTCTTCTTGAAGATGTCACAGCAACCTGGTGTACCTTCTGTCCTGCGGCAGCAAAAGATGTGGAAAAACTTGCAAAAGAATACCCTAAAAAGCTAGTGGTTCTTGCCGTTCACGTTAATGACGAATATGCAAGCAAGGCTAACGAAATAAGAGGACGGGCTTTCGAAGTAAAAAGCATCCCGACAATTCTCTTTAACGGGGTTGAATCACCAGGTTACGAGTATACGTCACTTAAAAAAGATTTTGAAGACCATTTAAGTATAGGTTCCCCGTTGAAAATGAATATTTCTGCATCTTTTAATGATAGGAAAGACAGCATACAATGCAAAGTTACCGTTACTGTATCTTCTAAATTGAAAAAAACGCTTGAAGGAAACTTACGCATAGCCTTAATTGAGGATTCTGTCAGCTACGATGGCAGGTATACAAAGAAATGGAATGGAATTCTGTTTGACGTCGTCAGATATCTTTCCACCCCCACAGCAGATGATAAGTTAAAGCTTGAACAAGGTAAAACCTTGAGTTTTGAGAAAGTTATATCTATTGACACAAGTTGGAAAAGCCCATTCAAGCTTGCGGCATGGATTGAAGATAAAAGCTTAATTAGCTATCAGGCAGCCTTTCAAGAAATAAAATAACCGCATAACCTGTGTTTGTAAATAGATTTATAACAGGCGGACTACATTCGCCTGTTATTTTTTCTTCGCGCGTATTTACTTTTTGACTTCTGCAGTCCCATAACAGTATGCTTCGTAATCTTCTCTTAAAACCAAACAACACTTGACATACTGCATCTTTTATTTAATATTAGGTAAATTGCCAAAAAGCGGGTTGGACATCTTCAAAATTACCGCTTTTGAACAACAATTCTTAGATTCTGTAGCTGGATTATGGGGACTAATTCCGGAACTACCGTTTGTATGCAAACTTACTAGTAAATGCTGTGATTCCAACGGAATAATTCACCAAACAGTTGTTTCTAGGTCTGTTTAGTATGGATTATAAGCAAAATAATTTTAGGCTTATAAATTTATCTGTAACGGCATCTTTGGAGGAGTGCTGCATTCTAAACGAACTTTTGTTATCTAGCTGATAGAGTAAAATAATCCTTGATTTTTAATTCAATAAGATTAAGGATATAACCTAACCTTTACAGGAGGATTATATAATATGAGACATCTTGGTAAAACAGCCGTTTTCATGCTAGTGGCGGCAATTGTCGCTTTCGGTCAATACGACAAAGACAAACCTGACTTAATGCTTAAACGCCCTAGCGAAGCAACATACCTGGGCGATGATAAATATAACAGTACCGCTATAGGACAAACCATGACCCAGAACGCCGACGCAGGCGACACTGTAATATACCACTTCCGTGTTCAAAACGACGGTGAAGCAATGGAACCTGGTTATCCTTACAGTGATGACATCAAGGTAAAAGCCAACGCAGGCAAAGACGGTTGGGAAGTTACCTATTACAATACCATCAGCGGTGGTTCAGATATCACAGACGAAATAACAAAAACAGGCTGGACAACAGGCCCCTTAAAGGCAGGTGCATTCAAACAGATTAGAGCAGTAGTGGTTATTCCAGACAACGCCAGCGAGAACGATACCTTTATAGTCGACATGATTGCACATTCAGGCAACAAACCCGAGATAGTTGATAGGGTAAAAGGTATAGTTGTTGTAGGTAAAGGTGGCGGTCCCGGCCCTGGAACAGTAGAAACAGACGACCGTACAGCCTTCTATCTTGAAACAACAGCCTCTTACTCCAATATAAGCTTTGGATTACCGTCAAGCGAGAATGTATGTATCAATATTTACGACGCTACTGGTAGAATTATAGAACAGGTACTCAATGAAAAACTCAGCGCAGGCGCTCACACCGTAACCTGGAACTCTGCTAACCTTCCCAATGGCCTGTATTTCGTAAGACTTCTAACACCAACCCACACCGCTACATCTACAGTTGTCTTAGTTAAATAGCTTTCTATGGCGAACTTAGACTGATTGTTGAAACAACAATCAGCGCTATTAATTGCGCGAAAGGCCGAAGGGTTATCTTGCCCTCCGGCCTTTCTTATTAGTAAAAACTCCGTGAGAATCTTGAACTCACCTTGACTATTTTTGTTCAGAAAAACAGTTTTTTAGAATAGAGACTACAAGCTTACTCAGCGTATTTTTGAACAATCTCCTCTGCTTCGAATAGAGTAGGTAATTTGCCTTCAACTACCTTTTCACCGTTAATGAACACCGCTGGCGTAAACAATACCCCACGCTCTATACCTAAGTTAACATCTGTTATATGATGAATGTCTGCAGATATACCCTTGGCGAATACTACCTGCTGAAATAACTCGTATGTCTTCTTACACTTAGGACATCCTGAACCAAAAACCTCTATTTTAATTGCACTCATTGTTTCTCCTTAGTTTGATAAATCTTTAATTTTCATCCGCATAACACCTTTTTGCCCAATACCGGAAAGGGAGTAAAGGTACAAACCTTATACCCCCTGATATACAAAGTAAAGTCCTAGCAACAACAATAACATCCCTGCCGCTATTTTTACAATACGATTGACCTTCTCGGTTTTTTCCGATGAAATAAGCTTCTGAGCGAACACAGCTGATACTCCGGCAGCAAAAATAAGCGCCCAATGCCCTATTGAATAAACAAAAAGTAATCCCATGCCGTAGAAAACCTTCTTACTTGTAGCGGCAAAGGTTAAAATAAAAGCAAGAACCGGAGCGGCACAAGGGGAGGAAGCTATTCCGAACAACAAACCTAAAATAAGCGCCCCCCACAAACCGGTTTGCTTAACTTTTATTCTTTTCAACCAAGGTAAGTCGAATTTAATAAGGCCAATAAGGTTAAGTCCAACAAAAAAGGCTGCAGCAGCCAATATAAAATACCACACCTTGCTCCCAAAACCGAATATGCCGCCAAGATATGCCGCAATACCGCCAAGAGTTACAAATGTAACGGTAAGACCAAACATAAACATCAGGGAATAGGCAACCGCTTTTTTAGCAGAACCTTCAGCATAACCTCCCACATAACCTATGGATAAAGGAATAAGGGCTAACACACACGGCGAAGTGGATGAAATTATTCCTCCAATAAATACTCCTATAAAGGCAAGTGCCGGAGCACTATTAATCCACTGTTCAACATTGGAAAGCAATCCTTGCATCATCTACCTGTAGTAATATCTATGCTATCTACATCCTCTATAACACTTCTGGAAAGTCCCATAGATTCCAACTGAACAAGAATCTCTTCCCTAGGCATAAATCCCACATGCCTACTTAACTCTTCACCTGAAGCGGCAAAAAATATCTGAGTAGGAATAACCTGAACACCATATTCCTTAGCCAATTCGTAATATTCGTCAAGATCTAGAATCAAAACCTCAAGCCTGCCTTGATATTCCTCTCCAAGTTCTGCAAGAATAGGCATCATTTTTTTACAAGGGATGCACGTTCCCCGCCCAAAATCAACCAAAACAGGATGCCCGCTTGCCATTGCTTTTTTTATTGGGTCTAATGTAGCGTTTTCTTGTTGAACTTTTTTACTCTCCCTCTTTATCTTCGTTTTGCTAGAATTCTCTGTAACATTTCGCAAATTACTCTCCGACTTGTCTATTGAAACTTCGGGAACAGAGCTATCGGCTTGCAAGCTGTTCTGCAACAGAGTATCAGAAGATTTAGTTTCATCACAAGCTGCGTTGGTTTTTAAGAATATTATCACCAACACAGCTAAAGCAAGAGTTAAAAGTACAGCCGCTAAGAGTTTAGTCCTTGTTTTGTTTTCCATCAATTTCTCCTTTTTGAGATATTAGACATCAGTGAAAAATAGCCCCAAATAGCCAACCGGTAAGGGTTGCCATTACCACGACCAAACCGATGTAAGTAAGTGTTCTGCCCCAACCCATAATGCGACGGATAACCAGCATGTTGGGCAGCGAAAGCGCAGGGCCAGCCAAAAGCAAAGCAAGGGCAGGGCCATGTCCCATCCCCATATCGGTGAAGGCTTTGATAATCGGCACCTCTGTCAATGTAGCAAAGTACATAAGCGCCCCGAATACCGACGCCGTAAGATTAGAAA
The DNA here is from genome assembly GCA_964624585.1 of uncultured bacterium. Taxonomy (GTDB): domain Bacteria; phylum Hydrothermota; class Tepidihabitantia; order B3-TA06; family B3-TA06; genus CAZUXE01. Next base: position 43,091 of record CAZUXE010000001.1, read on the forward strand.
GAATAGAGTTACCGCCCACAGCCGCCGCTATCCATGCGTCAGGAAGCAACACCTTAAGTATTCCAGCTACAAATACTCCGCCCAGAAGCCAGGGGAAAATCATCTTTGTAAATCGCCATGTTTCACGCATCCAATCGACAAACTCGCCTTTCTTGAACCAACGGACGACGATAGTGACCACTGCAAGAATAAGAAGTAACGCCGGAAGCCATGCCAACCAGTATGAAAGCGTCTCCCTTACTCCTGCGAGTTTAACCAGATTACGTACCCAACCGTGACCTGCGGCAAATATCAAAACCAGAACCAGCAAGACGAAAAAGAGGGCCGATTTCCACATAGGACGCTCACCCTTTTCCTGCTCAAACGAAAAAGCATCGTCATCGACAACCTTAGGCTGCCTGCCTTGCCATATGGCGGCCATTATCAATCCAATGACTACGGAAAAAACAACTGCCCCAATCACCCTTGCCAAACCAAGCTCCCAACCAAGAAGTCTAGCTGAATACACTATAGCAAGCACATTGATTGCAGGGCCTGAGTAAAGAAAGGCGGTCGCAGGACCAATACCCGCCCCACGCTTATAGATACCACCAAACAGAGGAAGTACAGTACAGGAACAAACGGCAAGTATAGTGCCGGATACTGAGGCTACGGAATAGGAAAGTACCTTGGGTGAACGCGGGCCAAAGTAACGCAGAATGGCTTTTTGAGACAGAAACACCGCTATCGCGCCCGCGATAAAAAAGGCTGGAACCAAACAGGTTAATACATGTGCAGAAAGATAATCAAGTAAGGCCGCCCCTCCTCCCTTAAGAAGTTCAAGTATAAAATTCATTTATTCCTCAATGGGCATCGCTTGCCCTTTGGTTTTGATGATTTAAGAAGCTCTACCACGTTTTTACTATCATTTAAAGACTCCGGACTCGCAGTAGCGAACTCACTAAGATAGGAGTAAAGGGTTTTGGGCAAGGCCTCAGACGCCTTGTAGAAAATCCAGCGTCCGTCCCTACGCTCCTCAATAAGCCCGGCTTGTCGCAAACTACGAAGCGCATGGGATATACGCGATTGTTCCATGCTAAAAACTGTTTCCATTTCGCATACGCACAACTCCTCTTTCAAAAGGAGTAGCATTATGCGCAAACGTGTAGCGTCAGCCAAGGCCTTAAAACTTCTAAGGATTTCTTCCATATATGATTATATGTTCATGTATTCATTTGTCAAGAGGGGGGTACTGCCTAAGGCTTCATTTCCGAAACTTAGCTTCGTTTTTATTTTTGCAGGATACAGATAGATTTTGAATGCCACAGAGATACTAAAAAGTCCATTATGCTTTGACATAGTTGAAATCGGCCGCAGTTCTATAACCTACACACCTTAAATATACTTGGACTTGGATATATGGTATTTAGGTGTATGTCGCCACATCGGTTCCTTCCAGAAGCAAACAATGAACAATATTTTAATAAGTTTGAGGATTTTATTGAACTCATCTTTACTTAATAGGCTCTGAGTACTTGACTCTTTTCTTTCCTTCTTTAATATAGAAAAAACATATGGAGGAATTGTGACGCAAGAGGTTAAAAATGCTGCTCTACAGGTAGCGGGTTTTTGGGAAAAAGTGCTTGCATGGCTTGTCGACCCAGGCATCAAAGCAGGTATAACCTTAGTTATTACGATAGTTATAGTAATAACTGTATCGTTTTTATTCAAACGTATTGTGCATCATGCCGAAAAAATTGCAAAACCTGAAGATATAGGCAAAACCAAACGTCTAAAAACTGTTATGGGAACATTACGCATTGCTGTAAGCATTGTAATTTGGGTCATTGGAATCATCAGTATTCTGGGACAAGTTGGCATAGCCATAGGTCCCCTACTAGCCGGAGTAGGGGTTATAGGCATGGCCATAGGTTTTGGCGCGCAGAATCTGGTAAAAGATTTCCTTGGCGGATTGTTTATTCTTATTGAAAACCAAATTCGCGTAGGTGATGTAGTCAAAATAGATAAAGCGGTGGGTACTGTTGAATCCGTTAACTTACGCACCATTCTCATAAGAGGCGTAAACGGACATCTCTATACTGTTCCCAATGGTGAAATCAAGATTGTCGAAAATATGACTATGGGTTGGTCGCGTGCAATTGTCAAAGTTGGCGTTGGTTATTCATCAAACATAGAAAAGGTTATAGAAGCAATGCATCTTGCCGCCGGTGATATCAAAAAGGATAAAGAATTCGGCTCAGAACTTTTAGGTGAAATTATGGTAAAAGCCATAGACGATTTCTCAAACTCTTCTCTGAATGTATCGTTGTGGATAAAAACCAAGCCGGCCAGTCAATGGGACGTCGGACGTATCGCACGCCGCTATATCAAACAACGTTTCGAAGAAGCAGGTATCGAAATACCCTTCCCGCAAGTTACATTAACCCTTGGAACAGACGAAGCAGCACTTCTTGAAAACCTCACTTCAGCCACACGTAGACACACAACTGTTAATAAAACATAACGGACAGCATGTATAAGACCAGCGAAAACTAAAATAACTTTAAGCCACAATGCAAAGCTTTAGCTTTAGTCATTACCTACTCATCTAAATTAAAAAAACCTTTGTAGCTTACAAATCGACTGTATTCTCCTCTCGCTACAGTATTCCAGAACCATATAGAAAAGCATTGACCAATAGAATAATTTCGGTATACTTCTCATTATGATAGGGTTAATACTTTGGTCGCTTTTAGGAATTGGTCAAGCGTCAAGCTCGGCCAGTAGAGAAATGCTGCCTGAATTGGGCATGGTTTCAGAACATCCAATCAATATTGATAACTATGTTCTTAACGCAGGGGATACTCTTTTGGTTCTGGTTAAAGGAAGTTTTTCCTATAGTTATCCTACTCAGATTACGCCAACAAGTCAGCTTATTTTGATGCTGCCATCTGGTAGAAGCGTTACAACCTTTGGTCAGAAATGGGGGGACGTAAGTTTGGTAAACCTTGAAGCTGTGGGGTATGTCAATATTGTAGATGTTCCGGTTAGAAAAGCCCGAAAAATAGTTGCAGATGCGTTTTCTAAATTTATTCGACCCGTACAAGTTGATTTTATTTTATTAGGCCCCCGAACGTGCAAAATAAACGTTTTCGGCGATGTACAATGGCCTGGTAGTCATCTAGTTACCCCCTTTATGAGGGTAAAGGATGCAATTGATAAGGCCGGAGGAATAACCTCAATGGGTTCTGCTTCTAAAATTGACCTTATTAGACGTTCCGGGGACACCATAAAAGTAAACCTGAGACATTTTAAGGAACTGGGCGATATAGACGCCAATCCCTTATTGAATGACGGAGATATTATATTTATTCCCAAAATGAATAATTATGTTCTTCTCAAAGGCGCTGTTTTCGCAAGAGAAGCAATAGATGAATCTGCCTTATTGCCAGATACAATGGCTTCAGAGATTTTTGCCGAACATTGGCTTGAGTTTGATAAGGGAGAAAAAGTGTGTGATTTCCTATCATCAAGGGCGGTATTTTCCCCTCAAAGCGATATGGCCAACTGCTATATTCAACGCGGGGATGAACGCCTCTTCTTCAATATGCAGGAATTCCTTGCTTCAAAAACAGGTAACAACCCAAGACTTAAGCATGGCGATATTATAACCGTTCCTCGGCTAGAAAAGTATGTTTATGTTACAGGTGAGGTAGGTAGAACCGGTTGGTATCTATACGATGAGAATAAAACTATCAATACCTATATAAATCAAGCACGCGGTTTCCGTTACACTGCAAACGTAAGGGGCATAAGGGTTATTTATCCAGATGGACGAACTAAAAGGGCTTACCCAGATATGCCGCTGGAACCGGGAGTCACGATACATGTTCCAAGACGAGCCTTATACAATACTAGTGAATGGATTCGTCTGGCTGCCGCAGGTATTAGTCTAGTTGGCGCAATAATCGCTTTTGGGAAGTAAATTATGAAATACAATGTTGTTGAACTTTTCGTATTCATTGTTAAACGTTGGTGGCAAGTATTAATTACTCTGGCGATATTTGCAGCAATTGGAGTAGGTCTTGCATTCCTGTTGCCCAAACGTTACCAAACTGAGCTTAAGCTTTTACCGACTACACAAGAGGCCGGTTTATCAGGAGCGCTTTCCAGTATAACCTCTCAGTTAGGTATATCAGGTCTTTCCATACCAGGGAGCGGGGAAAACGCAATGATGCTTACCTATGGTGATATAATCCGTTCCAAAACAGTCACAGACTACGTTATTGATTCAACCAATCTAATTAAACGAATGGGTTTTGAAGATAGGGCTGAAGCGTCTTCCTTCCTAGCAGGCGCCACTTCTTTTACACTACTTTCAGTAGAACAGATATTTGTAATAAAAGTTGTTGCACCAGATCCCAAACTAACGGCAGACATAACAAATGCCTATGCCAAGGCTCTTGATTACTATCTAACTTCATCCAGCACAACTCGTGGCCGATATATGAGGGAATTTGTTGAATCGAGGAAGTTAAAGGTTGAAGCAGAGCTTAAAGCCGCCCAGGATTCTCTTACAGCTTTCCAAAAGAAACACCGCTTACCGCCTATTGATCCTAAAACAGGTGCGAATATACAGGCCTACGCGGAGCTTCAATCGCAGGCTTTGCAAAAAGAGCTTGAGATGGAATACATGCGGGCGTTTTCAACTACTCAGAATCCACAATATTCCGTAACTAGAAGGGAATTGGCGTTTATTCAAGCCAAACTATCCACTTTACCACCATTGGCTACTCGCTACGCTGAACTTTACCGCAATTACATGGTTCAAGAACAAATATATATGCTTCTAATACAGCAGTATGAACAGGCAAAGCTTCTTGAAGCTAAAGATACGCCTTTAATTTCTGTTCTCGAATGGGTTAAGCCTCCCAAAGAACCCTTCTTCCCGCCGAAGAAGCTTGTTATATTGGCGCTCTTACTTATTGGTCTTGTCTTGATATTCACCTATGCAATGATTAAGGTGTATTGGGAACACGTAATTGCGAATCCTGACGAACATGAAAAAATGTCGTACCTGCGTCAGGAGATTAGGAATACCTTTTCTCGCAAGAACCGCTAATACATTAAAAAATGCGCCTTAAAGAACTCAAACTCTACGGGTTCAAATCATTTCCTGAGAAAACTACAATAAGCCTTGCGCCTGGCATTACGGCATTGGTGGGGCCTAATGGTTGCGGTAAATCGAACGTCCTTGACGCCATCCGCTGGGTACTTGGCGAACAAACCTTGTCTCAACTACGTTGTGCCAAAAGTGAAGACTTAATATTTGCAGGTAGCGGACGCCATAGCGCTCAAGGTTACGCTGAAGTAAGTTTAGTTATTGAGAATCAAAACGACTTCTCCAACTTACCGGCTGAGGTGGAATTAAAACGACGTTACTACCGTAGCGGAGAAAGTTCTTTTTGGATTAACAGAGAAGAATGTCGGCTGAAAGAAATTGAAGCTATTCTAAGAGGAGGAGCAGCAGGTGGCAGGCTGTATTCTATATTCGATGCCAGAAAACTTGCTTCTATTGTTGGAGGGGAACTCCAAAACCTTATGGAATCTGCCGCTGGTGTTCTTGGGTTCAGACAACAACGTAAAGAAGCTGAGGCTAAATTAAAGCTGGTAAGTAGAGATTTAACCCGGCTGGATGATATTATTGGCGAACGTAAAAGAATAGTTCGCTCGCTTTCCAGACAACGCAGAAGGGCGCAGTTATTTGCGGAGTTAAGGGAACGTAAGGTAGCACTTGAGGCTCTGGGGCTTAGGGTCAAACTTGCTGGAATAAACGAAGGCATCAACCTTAAAACCAAGCATATTGCCGATTTAGAAGAGCGTGAACGCAAGCTTGTGTTAAGTCAGGAGAACTATCGCAATCTCCTAAAAGAAAACGATAACAGGCTTTCCAGTCTACTTACCGCAGAGAAACAGGCTCGTGGCAAACTTTCTGAACTTAATCAGAATCTTTCGGATATATCAGCGGAGCTTTCCGCTTTGACAACTCGTAGGGAAGCGCTTACTGAAAGCCTTGCAACTATTGCTAAAGATACTCATCAAGCTGTTGAAAAAATCGAAGAGATAAAAACTCTGCTTAATGAAGTACGTAAAGATGAAGCAGAAGCACTTGGAAGGAAAACTCAAGCTGAGGAACTCTTGAAAACGGCCAGAGAGAACCTTACAGACGACGAAGAGAAGCTTGCCGTTTGCAGAAAAAAAGTAACGGAACTAAGAGAAGCTTTAAGGAAAATAACTTCTGAACTTTCTGGAAAAATTGAGGAACGAACCAGAATAAGCTCTCGTGGTGAAAACGCCTCCTCTTTAGCTAACACAGCAAGAGAAGAGTTAGCAAAGTTTGCGTCAAAAGCTTCGGAATTACGTACACGTTTGAAGACGACAGAGGAATCGCTGGCATCCGTCAAAACCCAACTACAATCAAAGGAAACGGATATTTCTAATCGTGAGAACAAACTATCGTCATTAAACATCGAAATTAAAGACCTAGATTTTGAATTACGAAAGAAGGTAGAGGAAAGCTCTAAGCTTAGTGGACAAATAGCTTCCCTGAAAGATAAAATTGATAACAAACCCAGACGACAGCTTCGAAATATGTTGGGAGATAAATTCAAAGGGCTTATGGAGGAAATGCTTTCCTACCCAAGGGAATTGGAAGTGGCTTTGGAAGCGATCTTCTACGATATTTTGGGTTTTGCTGCCGCAGATAATATACCTGATATTAAAGGAATTTCGCTTGATGGTCAAACAGGTCTGGTGCTTTCCCGTCAAAGCTCAGATTCCCAACCTGAACGTATAGATGATATACGTTTCAAGGCATGGCTTGCAGATAAGGTAAAGCTTAAGCCGCATTCGCCCGAACTGCTTAATATAAGGCTTAAACAATGGGTGCTTGCCGATGAGGATGATCTCATCGCTCTTAGTAATCAATACCCCACTCTTTCCTTTGTTTCCTTGTCCGGCACGGCCATTCGCGGCGACGGCGTGGTTGTTTTAGGACGTTCAAAAGGTGTTCTGGCCGAACGCCGCAAGCTTAATGAACTTGAAGCCTTACTGCAGGAATTATCTCGTAAAATATCTGCTGGAAAAACTCGTTTGACCCAGTTACGTAAATCGCGCGAAGATATGGAATCACGGCTTGATGAAGAAAGAAAACATTTCTTTGAACAGCGAAGCGAACGCAATGCCCTACAGGCGGAACTGGAAAGGTTGAAGTCTGCTTCCTTGGATATGGAGCGGGACAGAGAAAGGCTTCGGCGGGATGCTCAAACCCGTGAAGAGGAAGCTCAGAAAGCGCTAAGCGGTCTTGAGGAGTTGGATAAGAATATTTTCGAAATGGAAGGCCTTAAAACCTCTCTTGAAAATGAATTGGCCGAAGCGGAAAAAAGGCTTATTGGTTTTGAAGAAACCCTTCGGGAGAAATTAGCCGGTCTTAACGACAACTTGCTTGGGCTTGCCGCAGAGGAAGAAGCCGAACACGCTGCCAGAAACCGTAGGGAAAGGCTTGAAGAAGAGCTAAAGCGTCTTGAGGCAATGCTTATCCGTAAGAAGCAGGAAAAAGAAATAGCCGAGGCTTCAATAGTTGAGCTAAAAACCAAAATTACTCTTATACAACAGGAACGCTCTAGGCTTCTTGAACAACGTCGTGATGCTGAAAACATTATGTCTGAAATTGATACCGGCAAGTTGCTTGAAGAAAAACATAATCTTGAATCGAAGCTTGAGGAATGCCGTGAGGAACTTGCAAAGCTACGTGAGAAATTGGTAAGCGAAAGAACTGAGAACCTATTGCTTCAGCGTGAACGTGAAGAGATAGCCCCTATGGTCTCAACACTTGGAACTAATTATGAGGCAGACGAGCAAAAAAGCGCCGAAGAGGTTACCACCCAACTTGCTGACGTATCACGAAGGTTGGCCGATTTGGGAATAGTAAACGAGTACGCGGCCATTCAATTTGAAGAGGAGAAGGCTGAACTTGACAAAATAAAAGCTCAACAAACCGATATACTACAGGCTTCAGAAAGTCTTAACGCAATTATTGCAAACATTGATGGGGAGGCGCGTACACGTTATGAAAATACCTTTAAGCAGGTACGCGAAGAGTTTCGTCGCACCTTCAACTTCTTTTTCCCAGGCGGAGAGGCCAATCTTCGTTTTGAAAATCCTGACGACCCCTTCAACTCCGCCATTCACATTACAGCTAAACCTGAAGGCAAACAGCTCAAACGTCTAGCTCAGCTCTCTGACGGCGAACGCACTATGCTTGGTATATCACTTCTGTTTTCTTTCTATGCTGTCAGGCCGGCGCCTTTCTTATTCGTTGACGAATTAGATGCGCCTCTTGACGATAATAACGTGCTGAAATTTGCATCCTTCCTAGCGCGGGTTAAGGATAAAATTCAAATATTTGCAGTTACCCATAACAAACGCACAATGGAAAAGGCCGATTCAATATACGGCGTAACAATGGAAGAGCCTGGTGTTTCAAAAATTATTTCCGTAAAACTTAAAGACGTAAAGCGACATCATGTGGCCGTGGAAGAAACTTAAACAGGGATTCAAAAGGCTAAGGGAAAAATTTGCCCATGCCTTTAAGTCAGGCGATACCGATGAATTGGAAGAGATTCTTATTGAAGCCGATATTGGCGTTGAGACAACAATGGAATTTATTCAAGCAAGCCGAGGTAGACCGGAAAAACTTAAAGAGATAATTACCTCTGTCTTGGAGCCTGCAGAAAAGGAAATTGCATTCACAGCGCATCCTACAGTAATTATGATTGCAGGTACCAATGGTTCAGGAAAAACAACTACTATTGCTAAACTTGCAACCCTTTGGAGGGAGAAAAAAGTGCTTATCGCAGCATGTGATACCTATCGTGACGCTGCAGGTCTTCAGTTGGAACGCTGGGCCAAGACTACCAACACCGATTTAGTGTCTTCCACTCAACGTCAAGATGCCGGCGCTGTTGTATATGATGCTCTGCACAAGGCACTTTCAGGCGGCTACGGGGTTGTTTTAGTCGATACGGCAGGCAGGCTACACACTCGTAAAGATCTCATGGCTGAAGCCGAAAAAATCCACAGGGTAATAAAAAAAGTTATACCCAACGCTCCGCATGAAGTTATCTTGGTTCTTGACGCATCAACCGGTCAAAACGGACTTCGTCAGGCACAGGGCTTCAAAGAACATATAGATGTTACCGGTGTTATTCTCACAAAGATGGACGGTACCTCAAAAGCCGGAATTATTATCCCAATCGTCAAACAGTTAAAGCTTCCAATTTACTTCATCGGGCTGGGTGAGAAGGCCGATGATATAGCTGCTTTCGCAGCTTCAAACTTTGTATCCGCTCTCCTGGGCGAATAAGTTTAGCAATCTCTCTCATAAACACATAGCTACGGGATATTAAGATAGTCTAAGATATAGGGATAGGCTTGCAAGCTATTGATAGCCAAGGCGCGTATAATCGACAATTTTCTATATTCTCCAAAAATCCTGAATCTAATATGCCAAGGATTTCCTGACGATGGATATTACTATATCTCCATCTTGCTCTACTCCTCACCTCATATAAATCGCATTAATTGACAGTTGGTAATTCTAATCCTATACTTACAATATGGTCTTTTTCTCAGTATTCCTGCTTTTACTTTCGGCAATACCGAAGGATATAGACTATGATCCACAGATTGCTGAATTTATTAACAATGTATCCACAGATAGCATTGCGTCAACTATTTCCCGTCTTTCAGGTGAACAAGCTGTTTTCATTGACAATAAAGCGGATTCCATTCCATGCCGTTACGCTTATTCCAGTGGTGCTTACAAAGCTATGCGCTGGTTGGCAGAGCGTTTCGACACAACCCTTATGAAACTTAAACTTACGCCGTTTATTCCAGTAGAAATAAGGGATGTTGATATTCTTGCTTCAGGGATTGGTTGGGCATGCGGTTTTACAGGTACTTGGGAAGGACACAAACATGGCCTTATCCATACCTCCAACACGGGTACCTCATGGGAGTGGGTTTCAGGAATCAAGGGCTACTATTGGCAGGCGGTTAAGACAATATCTGCTGATTCGGCATGGCTGGTTGGTTCAAAGGGTCGAATAATGCGTACAGTTGACGGTCTCAATTGGAAAGAGATGCGCTCAGTTAGCGCGGGTCTCTACGATATTGCCGCGCTGGATTCCCGAACAGGATGGGCGGTAGGTAATGGAGGCATTCTTCTTTCAACAAAGAACGCATGGGAAACTTATAGTGAAGATACCATAGTTACAGATGACCTGCGTTACATAAGCGTTCAATCGCCTAACCTAGCTTGGATTGCTTCCAATACTAAAATATGGCGAACAGCTGATGCCAAAACTTGGCAAGAACTTAGTCAACCTTTAAGCTATATCTCTGATATGCTATTCATTGATTCTCTAACCGGCTACCTTACGGGCGAAGTTAACTCGCAGGGCGCAGTTTGTATAACTCATGATGCGGGTCACTCATGGCATATTCTTACAGATACCTTTTCAGCTAAAATCAACGCCATTAGCGTTATTTCCCCAGATACCATTATTATTGCAGGAAGTGCCGGTCTCTTACGCAAATCAACTGATGGCGGCATTCGCTGGTTTAGGATGCACCCTCCTTCTTTAACAACTATCAATGACATTGCCTTTGCAAAAGATGGTCAGGGATTGGCAGTAGGTGATGAAGATATATTCTACAGTCATAACGGATTGGACTGGAGTAGAACAGATACAAGCAATTTAGGTCTTATGTGGAATATTGAGGCTACTCTACCTACAGAAGACAATAGTTCCGCAGTGCTTATTACCGCTCATTACGATGCCAGAGGAAGCGATAATTTTGCATATACTCCAGGAGCTGATGACAATGCTTCCGGTGTTGCGACAGTAATTGAGGCGGCACGTATTTTAGCGCCGTCCTCTTTTCGGCATCCCCTTAAGTTTGTGCTGTTTGGTGGTGAAGAGGTCGGCTTGTGGGGCTCTCACAGATACCTAAGTGAGGTCAATGGGAGCAGTCAGAAAATTATGGCCGTACTCAATGCCGATATGTTTGCCTATGATAGTGACTCCAATCGAGTTTTAGAAATAAACTCAAATATCCACGACCCTATGTCGCTGGCGGCAGGAAAGCTGATGTTGGAAGTTATTAACCTGTATTCTATTAAGGTATCACCAGAACATCACACTACAGACGCTTGCGACAAAAGCGATCACTACTATTTCTGGAAAAACAGACTGCCTGCGATATTTATAACAGAAGACAGAACAGACTTTAATCCTTTTAATCACAGTGCCGCCGACCGTATTTCATCCATAAATATCGGTTATCTTAAAGAGGGTGTTAAGGCAGCTGTTGGATGGTTGGCAAGTATGGCTAAGGAAACTAAATTGATTGCAATAGACGAATCACCTTCTATTTCCCAAGCTCCTGTTATTGAAATTAAAATATCTTCAGACATTTTGTCTTCAAAGGGATGGCTTGAACTAGCTCCTCTCCCTCCACCCGTAACACCACCCGTAACACCACCCGCAACGCAACCCGTAACACAGTCCATAACACAAACGCCATCCTGTGCAACTCCCGCAATTTCTATAACACACAAGTCTCCACTAAATGAGCTATCCTTTAGCCTTCCTTCCTTGCTAACACCTTGCATATATGAGGTTTCGGGAAGAAAGGTTAAAACTTTGGCTGGGTTCAACCCTCAATCGAGACTGTATTTTAGCGTAGACGATTTAGCTTCAGGTGTATATTGGATAGGTATAAATCTTCCCTACGGCAAGCTAACAAAACGCTTTATAGTTGTCAGATAGCTCTAAGCATTGCCAAATAGAACCTTTGCCTACCTAACGCTTTGCAGAAATTGTCTTAAGACAATTTTGTTCAAAAGGCCACAGAAAATTTTAAGTTAAAATAGCGAGCCGGAACTGGGGAAGGTATTTGGGACTGATAATATTTCCAGGCCGCCTTGTAAGCCTGCACCTCTTCGGCTGCTGTAATGTAGCCATCCTTATTAATATCGCGGGCAGGATGGTAGTTCGCATCGCCTATTGCATAGCGGGTTGGAAAGTCTTTTTCTAAAGGTAGTGTAGGTTCAGACAGCTTGCCGAATATCGGCTCTGTCCAATTAAATGGATTAATTAGCTCTGCTTTAATTTCAGCGCGGAGTTTTCCTAAAATAATTTCTTTCCCTGCTGCTAGTTCTGAATACAGCCACCACGGAGAATTATTGCCAACTTCCTCATCTGCAAAACCCGACATTAAAGCCAATCGGGGTTTAACAAACCATCCTTTCAAAAGAAACGGTAAGTTATTGGGAGTCTGAAAGCTTGTTTCTAAAACAAACTTATGCTTTGCGTCCAAGGGCAGTTTCTGCATCTTTTTAATAAGTGTATCTTCTAAAACAATCCTTTCATAATCTTTTCTGAATCCCTGACTTGTTCCCTTGGCTAAGGCGTAGGAATAAGAAACGCGTATTTTTCCCCAATTCAATACATTAAACTGAAACCATGGAAGCATACCCCACGCGAAAGCCTTGCCATTTGACAAAATGTCCAAAGAACCTGGGGCATTTGACGCAGTATCCTTAAGATTGGCGCTCAATTGCGTTAAATTATATGAAAAGCGTATATATCCTGATAAACCCACGTCAAAGCTTTTCCCGAAACTCCTGCTTGCTTCAAACCAACTTCGCCACGCTTCTTCAGGTTCAGGATACTTAGTCGGAATAACTAGTAAGGTATCGGCATTCGGAGAGCTTGTCTTGCCGTCATAGTAGTAGGCAAGCACAGGAGGGGCTGAGCTAAGTTCCGTTCCTGCATCAAAACGAAGTCCGTACAATAATGTCCCGACCTCTAGTCTAGGTTCAAGTCTTAACTTATAAGCTGATGCAGTATCGCTTGATTTTGCATTCTTACCCCCAAGCTCCATGTATAAAAGTCCCAAGCCTGTTTCAATCCAAAGGCTGTCGCTTTGCAACGAAAGGCTATCTGCAAAATAGAAATTACCCAAATGCGGAGTATATTGATAGTCCCAATCGTATTTCTTCCCATCACTGCGAGTAGAAGCTTTTGACAAAAGGTTGTACCCGGCATACAAGAATCTGGCCTTTAGGAGATGTCGTTCTTCTAGCTGTATAGATGTTGATATATTGGCTCTATCGGCAAGGGAGTTCCTTGTCAATAAATAAGGATTGTTCCCTGAGGAATAAAACATACCGATTACGCCATAAGGATTAGCCCTTGAAAGTTCTGCAAATGGATTTTTGTAGGATTGTTCTTTGAATAATTTTAATATTGAGAACGGCTCCGGGGTTCTGCCGCCGGTTCGGAAATTAGAATTGTAGGAGGAAAGCGTTGCATCTATATTCAAAACATCTGTTGTGTAATTAAAATTAAACATGAATAATCCGGCCTCTGAAAATTCAATTGGGGTGGATGCGGGGTTAAATGCCCAGGCCGGTGAAAATTTATCGTGCTGACATTCAGAAAAAAGATATTGCGCCCGTACTCCTATACGCTCTGAAGCCTTCAAATAGGCGGAAGCTGCAGCGCTCCATGCGGCTAGCCCACTATGATGAAGAGAAATATTGTAAGGGTAAGAATTTTTGTACTGCACAGCTTGAGCGTCAAGTGAGACCGCCAACTTTTTTCCTAATGGGACATTGAAGAATATTTCGGCTTCCCCCTGAAGGCTATCTTCAAAAAACAACTGAGGATTATATACTAAAAAACCGCCATGCCATCCTTGCTGTTGATTTTTGAGATTTCTGAATTCAAAATAAGGGTTAAGACTAAGCGCACCACGGTTAAGCGAAACGGATGGTATCAAATGGTACGGAAGCTTTATGAAACATTTTCCGGTTAGAGGATCATTCAAAGGAATTCCATCCAAGCTAAAAAACAGTTCATCTGTCCTACCACCAAAGAAACCTAGCCTAGCGCTTTTTACCCTCATTTGCGGAATAAACCATGCATTTCTTATTCGACTGAAGGGATTTACAGAAAGCAGTTCCCTACACCCACAGGAATATGTAAGTGTGTCTTTAGATATTCTGCCGTCCTTGGTCTCTTCTATCTGCGTAAATAGGGATAACCCCAGAAAGACTATTGAAAAAGACATGACCTAGGATAATCTTGCTGGCGAATTTGTCAACTGGGGATTTTAACTAAAACCTTCAAAGTGCGAAATAAAACAATGCTGTGATGCTGTTACGTTAAACTAAAGAATTAATGCGTTCGGCTACCCGCCATGCAATAATCAGTTTTGCAATACCGATTTCGTCAACAATTTTATTTTCAGCCGGCAAAACCTTCGCCCCCGGCTTCCCTGCAATTTCAGCTATTCTTTTTTCAACCTCAGCCAAGGTAGGACGCGGTATCAGGCCGTTGATTTCTATTTTGGAAACAGCCTGCTTACCCCTTAAGCCCTTACGGTACTCAAAATAGAGTTCTTCACCCTCAGAACGGCACATCCGCGCAAGATTCAAAGGCAAATGAATTTCCGATAATTTCTCCTCCGTAATTTTTTGAGTTAATCTTATCCAATAAGGAGAACCACGTTGATATCGCTGTTCTGTTTTTTCTTTTTTTATCTGAACAATAATCTCCGCCCATCGGCGCTGCGGAGCAATAAAACGGCGGTAATGCGGCTCACGCTCAGCAATAGAGCGCAAAACCGCCTTCTGTGAGTGTCCGCGTTCTTCAACATCTCGACGAAGTTTCCATTCTCTCTTAACTTCTGGATCGGGATCTATGTATACTGTGAAATCAAGTAATTCCCGCATTTTTTTGCTGTGGAAAGGAAGCAAGCCTTCAAGAATAACTATTTTTTTAGGTTTGAACCTTACCGGCGGATCTAACTTACCTGTAGAATGATTATAAACAGGTTTCATTATCATCTGCCCTTGTTTGAGCGCCGTCGTGTGAAGAGCCAATAATTTCAAGTCATTTGCTTTTGGGTTGAGCGCTACTATACCTGTTTTCCTACGTTCCTGACGGTCAAGCTTATGGTAATCATCAAGTGAAATTGCCGCAACATTAGCTTTGCCAAATAAGGTTCTTATGCCTGCGGCAAAGGTCGATTTACCTGAACCGCTGTCGCCTGCAACCCCTATTAGAAAAACCTTGTTTGAGCCTTCTACCACTTCTTCTTTCCCCATATTTCATACGCTTTACCAACATCTTCATCTGCTGCTGCCAGAGATTCTATATCTTTCCCTTGAAGCACCGCATCAACCACTTTTCGCGAAGTTCTGGCTCCTGCACAGGTACCTGAAGGATGACCATGGATACCGCCACCCTGCATTATTGCCGCATCACGTCCAAAGTTGCCCATAATTGCTGGGATAAGGAAGGGATGAACGCCTCCTGAGGCAACTGAAAGAACTGGTTTTATTGAACCCCAATCCTGTCCCAGCCATACTCCACTAGCTTCCACTTTCTGTTTGTTCATCTCTTCATGCATTCTAAGAATCTCTTCTTTATTACCTTCCATTTTGCCAACAATAGTTCCAATGTGTAACTGATCTACTCCGGCAAAACGGCAGAATTTTGAAAACGCAAGGGTACTCATACCGTGATCTGGAACACGAGTAAATGCCGCATACATTGCCCTATGGGCATGGATGGCTAATCCACCAGCATGTTTTCGCAACATTTGTACAGCAGCAAATCCTGCTGTAACAACGTCAATCATCACATAGCGAGAACCGGCCTTCTTCGCCATTTCCAACCTTTTAAGCATTTCATCGGCAGGCGCTGTAACGTTAGGCATATAACCTTTGGATTCACCTGTCTCCTGTTGCGCTTTTTCAGCGGCTTCAAGAGAAAGCTTGAGTCTTCGCTCAAAACGGTTGAATTCCTGATTGGTAAGATTCTCATCATCCTTGACAATATCGCAACCACCTAACATTGCCTCATAGAGTACCTCGGCGAATTGTTCAGATGAAAGTCCAACCTTTGGCTTCACTATTGTTCCAATTAAAGGTCTATCTTTAACTCCAAGCATTTCGCGTACCCCGTCCCTACCTAAGGCCGGGCCCGAAAAACTATCTACCAGAACTTTGGGAAGCTGAAAATCTTCCAGCCTTAGCCTTTCTACCGCTTTCATACCATAGATATTACCTGCAATTGACGAGAGTATTTGAGGAATAGAGCCTTTTTCAAACAATTGAGATGGATAGGCTATCCATACATAGGGAGGCTCCATTTTATAAGCATGGGGTTTTAAGGTTTCAGCGACCTTTGCTATCATTGTGGATACTTCTGTCCAAGTTCCAATAGACGATTCCCCAACCAATGCTTCTACTGTCTCCTCAAAACTTTTTCCCAAAGCCGGTTTAAGCTTAAAAACTGTCAAAAGGTCATTTTCCGGAGGCTTATAATCTAAATCCAAATATTCCATAATTCACTCCTTTAATTATCTTTATCTACAGTATAGAATTAATTCGGTGTTGGTCAAACTCTATAATAAAAAAGGGGAAAGCCTATGGCTTTCCCCTTGGGTTAAATTTTTGTATAAATTAACGTATCACTACAGCTTTTGTAGTGGTAGTGTTATTTTCAGTTTGAAGAGTAATGAAGTAGGAACCAGAGGCTAAATTGTGAGTATCCCAATTCAGACTATGGGAACCAGCTGTAAGTTTACCTTCAGCCAAGGTAGCTACTTTTCTACCTGCTACATCCCAGACCTTTATTGTAATATCTTCAAAGGTAGGTATGGAGAAGTTTACGGTATAGTTAGAGCTAACTTCTAATGCTAATGAAGGCTTAAGAACAAAAGAATTATCTTCAACGCCTCCGCTTGGTATTGTGCCATCGCGTCCAAAGTGACGCAATGCAGGATCACCAAACAAGGTATGTTCATAGGTGTTTATAAATCGCATGCTTGCCGAACCTTCAGAATGATAGTATTGGAGTCGTCCTGCATCTACAGCATCACCGATAACATTATCGTAGGCAGTATTTTTAAGGTAATTATTACTCACATAATAATAGAGAGCGTTCTGGCCGCCTTGCCCTGGGCCGCTCCAACCTTCTCTACCCAATGCGGAACGGGTATGGGCTACAACAGCTACACTGCCTTTGTTAAGTAGAGCCTGAGCCAAACAATTTGCCGATTCAAGATGGCCGTTAAGACAAGACATAAGAAAAGCTACGTTGGGAGTATTGTCGTTGAGCTTATATACATCACCGCTACTTAAGGCAACAACGCCATCAACATCTCTATTGTTTCCTTTTTCTCTGGGTACACCGTCACCGTCATCCTTCCAAACCATGCGGGCAAAAGAGTTCTTCGAACCATGATTGTTCTCAAAGAATAAACCGTGGTTCGGTTGATTAAGGGCAGCGATAAGATTTTTATTTGTAAAAGGAGTATCACAGGCATATTGAGATGGACCATTACCCTCTTTTTCATACATAGTATAGGCAAGTTTATCATCTACTATCTTATTTGTTTGCAGGAATTCCATCATATGTGCGCCATCATAACCAGGTCCGCCGCGGCCATCACGATTTGGATACCACAAAATCCCGCCTGCCATTACCGCTGATTTCTTGTAAGCGTCGTCCTTATTATTTTCAAACAGCCATGTTTTTTTAAGAATAGCTGTAACCTTCGTCGAATAAGAAGTATTTATACGACCAACGTGGAGTTCCATTTCGATGTCAGGAGCATCCTGCATATCCACACCTGGAGGAGTACTATTATTAAGTGCCTCTCCGTAATAGTTATCGCCGTCTTTATTCCATGACCCAGGGTCATCTTTTGAAAGATCGCCGTAATAGATATCAGAAGGTATAGAAGATAAATCTTTATAGTATTCAGGTGGATTATTATTGTTAAAACAAGTTAGCATCCGAGCGGGGATATTGGCGAAATGGCCAATAATCAAAAGATATTGATAATCGGAAGCATTATCTCTAAGATAATATCTTATTTTTTGCGGTAAATCAACGCCGGTACCCTGAGCTGCAATTGTTTCAACTGTAACTACGTCAACATCAAATCCGGTGCTTTTACGCCATGATACGTAATCTTCAATAACCGATTTCAGTTTATCCAAAGTAATAATTAGCATCTTCTTGTTAGCAAGCAAGCGTGCTGAAGGCTTATACCATTTGCGTGCCTGATCTTTATTGTACACATCTTGAGGCACATCTGCTTCAATAGTTCCTGCATTTATGAAACGCGATACAAATTCGGCATGTTTTGCATTAACTGGTGCGTAATGAATTCTTATGGTAATAGTTTTCGCAAAAGACAATTTCCCAGTAGATGGTTCGTAGTAAAAAGGATGCAAGGCAACAGTTGCCAAAGAATACTCGCGACGTTCACCTTTTGCATATTCTTGCCCAACTGCGTCACTTAGTTTTTCAGCTCCAGAATATACACGTTGCTTGTTTTTTTCGTAAAGCTCATAGTATTTTGAGATTTCTTCAGAAGATGCCGATAAAGGTAGGCTTGGCAGGGCTGCTTCAATGGTATAGGTTCCCTCAAGTGGCATACGATTTGCAACAACTTCCACGTCTGTAATTTCGGTTCCCGGTGGAAGAGCAAAGGTATAGGTAGGCATAGGAAGCATTGGATATCCAGCTATCATACTATAGCCGACATTATCCATCTTAATTCTAATATCACCATTTTGTAGGGTGATTAAATCATACGAAGGTACATCAATATTGTACTCAAGGATACCGGTTGAACTGCAAAGTTCAACTCCAGCGGCAAGCTTCTTGGAACCGCCAGTATTAGCCATAAGCGGGATTGCAGCCAGTAACACAATCCCTAATATGAAGATTTTCTTCATTAGTAGACTCCTAACTTGAAAGTTTGAATTTATTCTGTAATTAGGTTTTTCTTTCATAATAATTAACTCCTTTCCACCCCCAGCATCCAACCTCTAAATAATTTGACGTTCATCTATAGGAAAAGTTCCTTATAGATGCAAAATGCAAAGACTTTGATTACAAATTATTATAATACTAATGCTCCATTTGGCAACCCCTTTTTCGGGAAAAGATATACTTATAGCAAAAGACATACTAATTTCAAATAAGCTATGAGTATATGCTCTCTTGCCGATTTTTCAGAACCACAGGGGACTTGACAGCATCAATCTACTTCCTATAATCGCGCCACAAAGGTTTCGGAGGACTAAGAATGATTGAAATTGAATGCCCAACGTGCGAGTCTAAGATAATCATACAGAAAAAGCTTCATGTAGGCGATAGAATAGAATGCAAAGAATGTGGGGAGATACTGCAAATTTTGTCAACCAATCCCATAGAGGTTGATTATTGGGATTCTTCTGAAGGAGAAGATAGCGACTTATACGCCTATTACTTGTCCGATGACGAGTTATCTGATATCGGACTTAGTAAATTTACATCGAAATGCGATGAAGAGAATGAATCCTTTGAGCTACCTGACAGTAGTTCACTTTTCGGCGACTGTGACGACGAATCTGATACCGATGAAGATAATAATTAAATGCAACAATTGATGATTATTGCCAAGTGTTATCCTTAGCGATTTGGGCAATTTTAGCCATTTTATTCTTAAAGCGAGCGTAATTACAATCCATTGTTACCTTATTCAAGTCGTTTTCCACAAAAAAGCTTAGCTTCAGCCACGTTTTGAGGTTAATTGTTAACAAAATATGAAGCAGGGAGTAAAGTCCAAAGTCTTAAGAATAAGTTTTGAACTTTATTTACCAAGACTTTGTTTTTACTAAGCTTATTCTTTAATTAAACTAATTCTTTTAAGCAGAGAGTAGTAACTTAGAGAGTCTTTTCGCTAGAAAAGTTATTATTTATAGTAAGCATTGCGAAAACTCATACGCTAAAACTTGACATTAACCCCTATGCGGGCTAAAATCTCTTGGATGACTAAATTCAGCATTTCCGGTTTACGTGGAGTTGTAGGTAGCGATCTTACAACTTTGGATTTTGCAAGCGTTTCAAATGCCTTCTGTCGTTTTATGAAGGCTGAAAAAATGCTGCTTGCACGTGATGCGCGAATTACAGGCGAAATGATTCACTGTGCTGCCGTTGCAGGAATAATGTCTGCCGGCTGTCAACTTACAGACGCCGGTATGGTTACTACACCAACTGCTGTTTTTGCTGTCTTAAAATCAGGTGCGAATGCAGGTATAGTAATTACCGCAAGTCACAACCCCCAAGACCAGAATGGACTAAAATTTCTTGAATCAGGGCGTTTCCTTGCTCCTCACACAAGCTCTCAGCTGGTTAAGTATGTGGGGGTTGCAAAATTTGTACAGGTTGATGCGCAATTAATTAAACCGCTTGAGAAATTTGACGCCCAGTCCGTCCATAGGGATGCGTTGTTATCGCTTTTTCCCTCTAATTCGTTAGAGCCACGCTTGAAAATAGGTCTTGACCCGGTCAACGGCGCTGCTGGACCTGAAGCGCTTGAAATTCTTAAAGCGCTTAATTGCGAAGTGCATACCATTAACTTCACGCCTAACGGTCGTTTTGCCAGAGGAGGCGAACCTGTGCCTGAAAATCTGGATAACTTGCAGTCCTTAGTTAAGGAAAAGAATTTAGATATAGGCTTTGCCTTTGATCCTGATGGCGACAGGTTGGCTTTTATAGATGAAACCGGTTGTCCGCCAGGGGAAGAGTATACTATTCCCCTATGTACAAAATGGGGTGTTGAAAACAAGAAAGGCGACATTGTTGTGAATATGTCAACATCAAGATTAATAGAATCAATTGCTAAAGATGCAGGAGTTGCAGTCCATAGAACACCTGTAGGAGAAGCACATGTGGTTGAAAGACTTTTGAAGATTGACGGTTCCTGTGGTGGTGAAGGAAACGGCGGGTTTATTTTCCCTGAATTTAACGCTACCCGTGATGGTCTTTTGGCAATGGCTGTTCTGGTTGCACTCAAACGGAAGCATAGAAGGCTTTCTGATATAGTAAATTCACTTCCCACCTATCATCGTTTTAAGGAAAAGTTGAATATCCCATTTACGTCAAATCTTGTAGAAAAAGTTGCATCACTGTATCCTTCAGGAAACTGTGATTATCAAGACGGGTTATGGATAGGAGAGCAAGATTTCTGGCTGCATCTACGTCCTTCCAACACCGAACCTATTGTAAGGCTTCTTATAGAAGCTTCATCAAAAGAACTAGGTGAGCAAATTTCTAAACAGGTTAAAACAATATGTGTGGAATAGTAGGATATTTAGGAAACCGTGATATAGAATCCGTAATAATGGTTGGCCTTGAACGTCTGGAGTACAGAGGATATGATTCATGCGGAATGGCTATGGTCAACGAAGGTAAAATAGATATTACAAAAGTTACTGGACGTTTGCAGAACCTTAAAGACGCTCTGGCAAAGCAACCGTTGACCGGTTCGGTAGGTATAGGACATACTCGCTGGGCAACACATGGTCCTGTAAAAAAAAGTAACGCCCACCCATTTACCGACACTTCAGGACAATTCGCAGTTGTACACAACGGCATATTGGAAAATCATGCACAACTCAGAAAGCAACTTGAATCCAAGGGGATTAAATTTACTTCTGATACCGATTCTGAAATAATTCCTCATCTTCTTGCACTACACTATAAGGGAGATTTTCTTAAAGCGGTATTAAAAATGGTTAAGCATCTTAAAGGCAGTTTTGCCCTTGCTGCAATTTCAAAAAATAATCCGGATACCTTGATAGGAGTAAGATTAGGCTCACCTTTAGTTGCCGGTCTTGGAAATGACGAATTTGCAATAGCTTCCGATTCCCTTGCACTGGTAGGTATTACTCAAAAAATGGTTGCTCTTGATGATGGTCAAATTTTGGTACTTAAAAAAGGACAACAACTTCCCGAAGTTTTCGGTTTTGACGGCAAAAGTATTGACTTTCAGATAGCGCCTATCGAATTTAAGGTGAAAGCGGTATCTAAAGGACATTATCGTCATTTTATGAGAAAGGAAATATTCGAACAGCCAGAGGTCATAAAAAATAATATTGAACATAAAATACGCAATGGTCGAATTTCCTTAGGCTCCGCCTTCCGCTTTTATCCTGAAGAGATGGAAGATTTCGACCGTATACTTATTCAAGCGTGTGGAACCAGTTATCATGCCGGATTAGTTGCTCAATATCTAATTGAACATTTTTGCAAAATGCACGTACAGGTAGAGATAGCCTCTGAACTTATCGATCGTACTCCTGTGTTCGGAGAACATGATTTAATGATAGCTATCAGTCAATCAGGTGAAACCGCCGATACCTTAGCCGCTCTTCGTGCCGCGCGCCAAAATACAGATCTCAAGGTACTTTCTATAATTAATGTTAAGCGAACATCACTTGATAGGGAATCAGATTCTTCCATATATATACATGCAGGGCCCGAAATAGGCGTAGCTTCCACAAAAGCCTATACTTCACAGCTATTTTCTCTTTTAGTCTTCGCCCTTGAACTGGCTCGCAAAAAAGGAACCCTCAATTCCCGAAAGATTAAAGAAATAAAAGAAGTTCTGCGTAAACTACCTGAACAGATATCCCATGTACTAAAGCAGGATCGTAAAATTAGAGAAATTGCCAAAAGTTTTCAGAAGCGTAACTCTTATTTATTCCTCGGAAGGGGCGTGAATTATCCTACAGCGCTTGAGGGGGCGCTGAAACTTAAAGAAATAAGTTACGTACATGCAACTGGTTATCCGGCTGGTGAAATGAAGCATGGCCCTATTTCTTTAATAGATTCAAAAACACCTGTGGTAGTTGTAGCTCCCAAGGATGCAAGCTACGATAAAATGATGTCGAATATAGAAGAGGTGGCGGCTCGTAAGGGACAGATTATAGCCGTAGGTACTGCAGGAGACAGCGAACTGGCCTCTAAGTCTGCGGCATTTATTCCTGTCCCTGATGCTCCAAGTTACATATTACCGTTTCTTACCGTCATCCCCCTACAACTCTTGGCATATCATACTGCGGTATTTAGAGGATGCGACGTAGATAAACCTCGCAATTTAGCTAAAAGCGTAACAGTTGAGTAGGGGTTATTTAGCGTTAGGTTGGGAACACGGGGGTTGTGGTATACAAAAGATTACATATAATACTCTTAAAAATATTCGGTTCAATCATTTTTGAGTGTATTCAAGGAGGATGAATGACTAAGAGTGTAAAATCTAACAAGGAATTGAATAATCGGCAAAAAGCTTTAGATACAGCAATTAGCCAAATTCATAAACAATACGGTAAGGGCGCCATAATGAGACTGGGGGAAAACCCAATTGGTCTTGGAATTCAGGTTATACCAACAGGTTCTCTTACTCTAGACGCAGCGTTAGGAATAGGCGGTCTACCTAGAGGTAGGCTTATTGAAATATTTGGGCCTGAAGCTTCGGGAAAAACCACTATTGCCCTACAGGCTGTAGCCAACGTTCAAAAACAAGGAGGGCAAGCGGCATTTATCGATACTGAACATGCCCTTGACCCTATCTACGCACAGGCGCTTGGGGTGAATCTTGATGAATTACTCCTTTCTCAACCCGATGCAGGGGAACAAGCTTTAGAGATTGCAGAAATTCTTACCCGCTCTGGCGGAATTGATTTATTTGTTCTCGATTCTGTTGCCGCTTTGGTACCGCGAGCTGAAATTGAAGGTGAAATGGGCGATGCCCATGTGGGACTTCAAGCGCGTCTTATGTCACAAGCTTTAAGGAAATTGACTTCCGTTATTTCTCAATCTAATACCTGCGCAATCTTTACTAATCAAATAAGAATGAAGATAGGCGTAATGTGGGGAAACCCTGAGACGACACCTGGCGGTTTGGCATTAAAGTTCCATTCTTCAGTACGCTTAGATATTCGCCGTATTGCCGCTATCAAGAAAGGCGACGAGGTTGTGGGTAACCGAACCAGAGTCAAAGTGGTGAAGAACAAGTTGGCTCCGCCCTTCAAACAAGCGGAATTCGATATCATGTACGGCAAGGGTGTTAACTACCTAGGCGAACTAGTCGATAAAGGTGTTGAATTGGGATTTGTGCAGAAGTCTGGAACTTGGTTTTCATACGGTGATGAACGAATGGGACAGGGTCGTGATGCGGCTATAGGTTTTCTTACCGAAAATCCGAAAGCCAAAGAACAGCTTGAAAAACAGGTTCGCGACAATCTTTTCCCTTCACGAGACCTAAAGGAATCAACTGACTCTTCAAAAAAAGGCAAATCGGCTAAGGAATTAACAGAGGAGTGAGTGTTTACAGGTTTTCATGAAACCGGTAGATGAAAAGGATAAAATTCATACTGCCGCTCTGCGTTTGTTAAAGTATCGCGATAGAAGTGTTGCTGAATTGCGTGAACGTCTGCGTCGCAAAGGGTTTAATCCTGAAAGCGTTGAAAATGAACTTCAGACACTTTTAGATAATAATTTCTTAAATGACCAGCGCTTTACGGAAATATGGATACGGCATAAACTGACTATTTCCCGAAAGGGAAAGAAAATAATTCGCGCCGAACTTGCGGCAAAGGGAATTTCCTCCCGGCTTTTTCTTGAAGTTTGGTCGAAATACCGGGATGCGGAAATTGCCTCGGCACGTGCCTTTACTTTGGCAAAAGCAGCCGGATTCAATTTACTTGATTCGTTCAAACGACGGGGTAAACTTAGGCAAGCCCTTTATAGAAGGGGATATTCTGCCAAAGCTATAGAAGAAGCACTTAAGGAGATTCAATGAAGTCAAGTGAACTTCGCGAAGCGTTTTTACATTTTTTTACACAACAAGAACATACTTTGGTTCCATCAGCCCCTTTGGTACCTAAAAATGACCCAACTTTGCTTTTCAATGTGGCTGGAATGGTGCAGTTCAAACCGCTTTGGGCCGGACTTCGTGAACCACTGCCCTACACTCGTGCAACTTCAGTTCAGAAATGCTTGCGACTCAATGATATAGACCTTGTTGGTACAGATGCAACTCACGACACATTTTTTGAAATGCTGGGCAATTTTTCCTTTGGTGACTATCAGAAGCGTGAGGCAATTCGCTACGCTTGGGATTTTATAACTACCGTTATGCACCTTCCTGTTGAACGTTTATGGGTAACTGTGCATGAGACAGATGACGAAGCTGCTTTACTGTGGGAAAAGGAAGTTGGATTTCCCGCCAAGCGTATAGTAAGAATGGGCGATGAGGATAATTTTTGGGGACCTGCAGGCGGAAAAGGCCCTTGCGGAACTTCATCAGAGATATTCTGGGATATTAAACACGATGGCTCTGCAGGCCCAGGGCCTGCAGAAGACAAAAATGAACGTTACACAGAGATATGGAACTTGGTTTTTCCTCAATTTGATCATCAGGAAAATGGCTCCAGACCTCTGTTGAAATACCGTGGCATTGATACCGGTGCCGGACTTGAACGAATGCTGATGGCTGTTCGAAATGTCTCCAGCATTTTTCACACCGATTTGTTCAAGCCCCTTATGGAAGTTGCGGCTGATACTGTAGGTGTAAAGATATCTACCGATACATGGGAAGCTTTAGCAATTACAGCAGATCACGTACGTGCCGTTACTTTTGTCATAGCCGAAGGAGTTAGGCCATCGAATACCAAACAGGGTTATGTGGTACGTCGGCTTTTGCGCAGGGCGCTAGGTGCGCTTTATCCTTTTGGGATAGAAAAACCATTACTTTACCGTATGTCAGGACAAGTTGTTGAACAAATGCGCCACGTTTACCCTGAACTTGAAGAGCGTCGCGAACAGGTAGCGCTTATGATAAAAGGGGAAGAGGAACGCTTTCTTAAAACCCTTGAGCAAGGGATGCGACTTTTTGAAGATACCGCCCATTCAGGAGTAATAGCGGGCGTTGATGCCTTTAAGCTTTATGATACTTTTGGTTTTCCAATAGATTTAACCAAAATGCTGGCCAAACACAGAGACATTAAAGTTGACATTACCGGTTTTGATAAGGCTATGCAGGAACAGCGTGAGAAATCACGCGCTTCATCGTTTGCCACAGAAACTAAAACCACACTTGATACAAGCTCTGCCGGAAAGTTTGTTGGTTATACATCAACAGAGCTTGAAACTACTATCCTTTCTACAATTAAGACAGATGGTGCAGAAATTATTATAAGTCTGGAGGAGAATCCATTCTACGCTGAATCGGGCGGACAGCTTGGTGATACGGGAAAAATAGTCGGCAAGGATTTTGAAATTCAAATTACCGATACAACTTATAATCAGGCAGGTGCAAGAACTCTACACGGGGAATTTATCAAAGGTAAACCTTTGCAAGAGCTTGCGGGAATGAAGGTTAGGGCAATAGTTAACATTGCTCGTCGTCGTGAAATAGAGCGAGCGCATACGGCTACACACCTTTTGCATTCTGCACTACGCAAAGTTTTAGGTGAACACGTAAAACAGGAAGGTTCTTTGGTAGAACCCGGTAGACTGCGTTTTGATTTCTACCATCCATCTCCCATGACGCCTGAAGAGCTGACCGAAGTTGAACGTATAGTCTACAATTGGATAATTGGCAACCATGCTTTAGTTGTTAGAGAAATGGACAAGAAAGATGCTGAAGCTAAAGGAGCCTTAGCCTTCTTTGGCGAAAAGTACGGTGACCGGGTTAGAGTAGTTTCCATACCCGGAATATCAACCGAACTCTGCGGCGGCACTCATCTTAGAGCTACAGGAGAGACAGGCATGTTCCTTATCATTGCAGAAACCGGAGTAGCCGCAGGAATAAGACGAATTGAAGCTTTAGTCGGACTAAGGGCATGGAAACAAATGCGCCACCTGCGCTCTATACTTGCAGAAACCTCTTTGCTTGCAGGTACCGACTCATCTAAGCTTCCCAAAAAGCTTGCAGAACTCAAACAGAAGATTTCTGAAGATTCAAAGATGCGTGAACGAATTACCAGACATTTGGTACAGATACTCTCAGAACGCATTCTTTCAGAATCCTACACTGTTAAAGATACTTACTTTGTATCGGCAAAACTTGATGAGGCCTTAGGACGTGAGGGTTTAAGGTTTCTAGCCGACGCCTTAAAAACGCATCGAGAACGTATTGTGGGGCTTTTAACTATTCCTGATAAAAAAGGACGTATGGCGGTATTGTGTTTTGCTTCTAAATCCGTGGCCAAAAACTATTCTGCAGGCGATATGCTTAAAAAAGTTGCGGCAAAATTTAAGGGCGGCGGCGGCGGCTCAGCAACACTTGCCGAAGGCTCTATTACTGAAACTTCACTAGATAACCTGAAAACCGTGTTTTTAGCTGAAATCCAGCGTCGCTCCAAAGAAAAATGAATATATTAGCCGTTCTCCTAAGTATTTTTGCAGGATTTTCTGACCCTGTTATTCCTGATGGTGAACGACTCATCTACCAAGGTTATGACGCAGGTAACCAAACTTCAAGAGAAATAGTTCACGTAGTTCACGATAAAGGCAATTATTACTATTCAGAGCATGAACATATCGACAGCACACAAATTAAAGTTAGGTATTGGATCCGCAAACAGGATTTCTCCACAATTAAAATTATAAAAAATCGCTCAGGACGCCTTCAGCTTACTGTAGAACAAGTTCCTTCGGGTATAAAAGTAACAGATGGATTCAAGAATAAAGAGTCAAATCTTAAATATTCTGGTCGTTTTTATGATAGGCACAGTCTGTTTGATGTCTTTCGGGCCTATCCATTTAACAAACCGGTTGATATGGAATTTCCGCTTTTTGAATCAACCCTTGGAACGCTTATCACTGGAACCTGTACTTATGGCGGAATTCACAAAATTAAGACCAAGCTTGGTACGTTCCGCTGCTATAAAATAACCCTGGGGTTCAAAAACAATCTCTTAGCTGCAGTTTACAAAATGTTAACTGCAGACCGAAGCTTTGATTTTTATTACGAACTTGCAAAGCCTCACCGTATGATATATTGGACAGACAATAAAAAAAGCTATATGGAATTAAAAAGAATTGAAAGTGAGGGGAAGTGAACGAAAGTTGGCAAATTATAGAGGCGCTCTTGTTTGCCTCACCAGAGGTTCTTTCAACCAAAAAACTGGCTAACGCGGCTGACTTAAGTTCTTCGGAAGTTGAAGCCTGTATTGAAAAGCTCAACCGTGACTATCACCAATACGAAAGGGCGTTTCACATACGCAAGGTAGCAGGAGGTTGGCAAATGACCACACTTGCGAGATTTGCGCCATGGATTGGTCGACTTCTTTCAAAAAAATCCCGCGCTAGGCTCTCTAAAGCTGCATTAGAAACCCTAGCGGTTATTGCGCATCGTCAACCAATTAATAAACCTGATATAGACCAAGCGCGTGGCATTGAATCATCATACATTATTGCAGCCCTAATGGAGCGCAAGCTTATACGCATCAAGGGACGCGATAAACGCGCCGGACATCCCTATGTTTATGCAACTACACCCAGGTTCCTTGAATTTTTTGGCCTTAACTCTTTGAACGATTTGCCCGACCTTGAGGAACCCTCTGTAAAGGAAGAAGATATTATCCCCATTGAGGAAGATAGTGAGGAAACCATTTTTAATCAAGAAGCTGACGAATCGCATCGATTGACAAATACAGAAAATGCGAATATAGCTTCAGACGCTTTGGCAGCTATAGGTTACCGTATAGAAAAACACGATGCGGAACCGAAGGTGCTTGAAAATCAGGATTCCAAAGATGAAACCACAGAAACCTGAAGACTTGCAGGCTTTAATTATCTGCGGCCTGCTTTCTGTAGAAAGCGATTTATTGAAGAACATTGAACCGGAACTCCAAGAAGTATTCGGTAAAGTGGCTTTGCGTAGCGAGCCTGTGCCTTTTGAGTGGACAGATTATTACAATACTGAAATGGGCAACGGTATTTTGCGAAAATGGTTGCTTTTTTCAGCGCCTTTGAACCTTGTGGAATCGTGGAAGTATAAATTGATTACCTGTGAAATTGAAGATAGGTATCGTATAAACGGCAAACGACGTATAAATATTGATCCAGGTTTTATCCGTCTTGATGGATTGTGGCTTTTAACCACTAAATCGGCAGGACACAGGGCATATCTTGATAAGGGGATATGGATTGAATTAACTTTAAGGTTTCTTCGTGAACATTGTGAGGAATTGCCATGGACATATCCCGATCATCGCCCTGCCCAAATACAAGCTTTTTTTATGAAAACCCGCAATCTGCTTAAAAAATCTCTCAATTCTCTGTAATTATGTTTGAAACAGAAGTTACCGTCGCTTTTGAATTTAGTCATCACCTTGAAGGTTTTGACATCCGTTTCGCTAAAGAACATCAACACACATGGAATATCACGGTAACCATAGCTACTCCTGATGTTGATTGGCGTGGGGTAGGTGTAGACTTTGTAAAACTTAAACAGGAATTAGCTACGCTTCTTGCTCCATATCAAAACAAGCTCCTCAATGAATCTGACCTACCGTTTTGCTCTCAACCTACCGCTGAACATATTGCTCTATGGGTTGCAGATAAAATGTCGTACCACTACCCACACCTAATAAAATCAGTTACAGTAGGTACTGTTGAGGAACGTGCGCGTTTCATTGTTCCTCAAGATCCCAAATATCAACAACACTGAAGGCGTTAAATATAGTTTGCCTGCCCATACATATCAACCGCTTTAATCAATTAAGAAAGTATTTCAATCCACTAGCTGATATTTACAAACTCCAAAACCTACAGGCTCCATACGAATATCCCTGATGTCCCTGAATTTGTAACAGCCTAGAGCTTAGACTTACTTTACAGCTCTAAACGTAAATTTGATGGTCTTATTTGTATTATCCATCCCCGCAATCAAAGCCTTCATTTTCAAGGCATCCAGCAATGGGAAAAGCTTCTCTTCAACGGCCTCTGGTGTGGCTTTTGATGTTCTGTCAGCAGCGTAGAGCATATATTCCTTAAGTTCATCCTTAAACAATGACCAGTTGACATAGGCAACAGGGTTTTTGATGTCTGCAGATTTGCAAAAATCCCCAAACTCATCCGAGGTTTCTATAGATGCTTGCTTGGCGTTAAGCTGCCAGCCAAGCAGTAAGGAATCGTCTGCAACAGTAAGGAAGTTGTCCTTATAAATATATGTTATGGCAGGATAGACGTCTCCAAAACCAAAATAGTTAGCCTCCGTACCTATGCAACTTACTGACATTTGGTCAGCGTAAGGAAAGAGCCATGACATCAAGGCATCACAACTTTTGGCCGATTTAACGGACTCTGCTTTCAATGAAAGTAGCCAGCTTGCAGGACAATACCACTTATCAGCATCCCAGCCCTGCATAATGAATAGAACCTCATCACCGAGGTCTATGGCCAACTGGTTGATTTCCTTCTCAGTATTGATATCGCCAAACGGATTATTTTTCTTTACAGAAAGTAGTCCGGCTTCCTTCCATGCTTTATAGGCATTAACACCTGTTAGTTTGATGAAGCAGATGACGTCTGCCGGAACAATTTTGTAATCACGCGGTGGTTTCGCTTTGGCAATATAGCTTCCCAATACACCTGAAGGATTATCAAATTCAACGCAGGCTTTTATTCCCAAAACATCTTTACTAATGCGCCACCTTGCTTGTGAATAAATCAGGTATTTCCCGTGATTATACGTAAGTCCATAAGCCAACGCGTCAGAAGCGTTATTTTCGTTATTAGGAAAAGCTATCTTTTCTTTTAATGTTGTTGAAGCTGCTATTTTTGCAGCCTTGGCAAGTAGGTTTTCAGAAGAGGCTAACCAGAAATAGTCACCTGCAAATAATATAGCCAAACCATCCTTATCAACAGCGCAAGGAAACCCTGAAATATTCTTTTCTTCACCTTTGGCCAATATGGTCTTCCATACAAGCTTTACTGTCCACTTAGGTTGAGAGATAAGTAGAAAATCGTTCTTCCCGTATTGAGCGTAAATGAAACGTTTGCCAAGAATATCCCAGAAACGACCATGGGTTTTCTTCTCAATCTTTTCTATTGTTCTTAGACTGTAGAAATCTTTCTGAACACCTACTTTTTTGGCTTGACGCCCAAGTTCTGAACCTTTATACAGCTTACTTATTTCTGCAAAATCAGCGGCAACAATGTAGCTTTCCGCGCCTTTTGGCAGCAGTTCCTCCAAGGCTCCCACTTCACGTTCTAAATTAGGAGTGCTGAATATGCACGCAAAGGCTACGCCGCTTCCTATTACAAGCGCCACCAAGATTCCTATTCCTATAATAATTCTTTTAACAGCTTTTTTCATAAAGCCTCCTGTATAATCAGCTTAAAAAGACTATCCCTTCCAAGCTTTTCAATAGTTTTTTCAACTAGACTCGCAGCTGACAGATAGCCGCGTTTTAATTGCAATGTATCGCTTGATGCAAGCAATTTCTTTATCTTCACAATATCCTCTGTCAAATCGTCAATATCCACATTGGCAGATAGTCCTTGAACTTCTCCAGAACAGACGACTGCCAGGCCTTCATTCATCCACAACGGAAGTTTGTAGGGACTAAGAACAAGATGCAGGTATTCGTGGGTTATAACTTGTTCTGTAATTCCTCGTTTTTCCAGCACTCTAAAAGGTTGAAGAGTCAATTCACCGTTTATAACCGCAGCTCCTTGCCAGATGGAGCATCCGGTTAAAGCTCTGAAATCGCCTGAGGTGGCTGCAATTTTTACAACCACTGGTGAAGCAACTGGTTTAAGTCCTGAGAAGTCATAAACCCTTGCTTCAGCTCTTCTTAATACATTAACTAAGCTTGATATTTCAGAATTTACCGGACGCTCATTAGCTGTAATTATTAGCCAATTTTCAACAGGAATAACAGCGCTCAGTAATACAAAAATCATGCCTACCATTTTTGAACCTCAGTACCTGGATAGTAATAAGTCAAAATTTCCCTATAATCATATCCTGCATCAGCCATTCCTTTTGCACCCCATTGGGAAAGTCCAACCCCATGCCCAAGCCCCCTGCCTTTGAAAACATAAACCTTACCCACACGTTCAACCTTAAACCATGAACTTTTTAGTGAGTTCCATCCCAGCTTTTGACAAACAAGCATCCGAAAATTCCAACCGCCGAACACCCGTTTTTCCTGTCTGTATTTTACAGCAATCTCTTTGACTCTTCCATCAGGATAGGTAGATAACACTTTTAAGTCGCTTATACCCTCAAAGCCCAGCACTTGGGCGATTTTGTGCGCAGGAATATTTCTTTCCCAACGGTAATGTGGAGATTTTTTGCAAAAGGAATCCTGAACTGAAATCAAGTAAGGTGCGCATTCATCTGGCCAAATGAATGCAGCGTTTGCAGTGCTTCCTCCTGAAGTAGAATGATAGAAAATTCTACAAGGTTTATTATGATAGGTTAAAATCATCCCTTCCGTCTCTTTTACAGCTTTCAGGCTTGCAGAGCTTACCGTTTGCCTACCGCGATAAGATTGACAATGTGTCAGATCGCAAACATCCCAAGCTTCTCTTTCGTGGCGCTTTCTCTTTTCATATATAAAGGTTCTTGCAAGCACAGCCTGGGCTTTCAATGCCTCAATTCCAGCGTTCGGAAGCATTTCTGCGCCAACAACTGAAGCAAGGTAATTCGTCTTGTCAACAGAATTCAAGAGCAGTAATTCTCCATCGTGAACCCTTGCCTTAAGCCAACCATCGTAATTACGCGACTTCGCCTTCCATTCTACCGTGAAACCTTTTGTTTCTAAAGTATAGGTATCAAGAAAGGCTCCATTCACAAGTAACTTGTTTTGCTTCACTTGCAAGGTATCTTCGCTCTCTTCTGCTCTAATAACAGCTTTTTTTAGATGATATGAGGAAAGGATATCTATCTTAATCAGACCCGATGCCGCAAAAATTGCAAGTAGCTGAAGAATAATGTTAGTCACCGTGTCTCCGATGGAAATAATCGGAAATTACCATTCCCGCAATCTTTGCCGCATCCTTGCCTTCGCCTCTTTCCAAAAAAACCACAACGGCAATTTGGGGTTCCTCGAAGGGTGCGAACCCTGCAAACCATCCGTAAGTTCGCCATGAACCAAGTACGGTTGAAGAACCTGTTTTACCGGCTACATTTACTTCGGCTATGTCGGCGTTTTTGCCGGTACCTGAACGTACTGCATCCCTTAAGAACAATCTGATGTCTGCAAGACAGCTTTTTTCAGAAAAACTTGCAAGAATTTGCTGACCGCCTGGCTCAAGGTGAGGTCTTAGAAATTCGCCACCTTTGGCTACTCCTGAAATCATAGCCAACATAGCAACAGGCGTCAACTGTAAGGCTGAACCCTGACCTATTGCAAATGCTAGTTTGGCTGAATCGTTTGCAGGAATTTGGACAATACTAGCAAGTTCCGACGGTAGGTTAACACCAACTTTGTTATTCAACCCCAAAGAGAAGTATATATCCGCTAACTCTTGCGGCTTCAGTTTATAGGCAAGATTTTGAAAATAGAGATTGCATGATGCTAACAGAGCGCGATGGAAATCCACTTTTCCGTGACCACCGCGTAATGAACATTTTAATGTATCTCCTTTCAGAAACCTATCGCCTGTACCTATTTCAAATCCCTTGCATACAAAGTTTTGGGAAAAATCAACACCTGCCTTTGCTGCCGCCATACTAGTGAGTATTTTGGCAACTGAACCAGGAGGATATCGGTGCGCAAACAGTATATCGCTATCGGTTGCCACAATAAGTCTTCCATTTCTTAAATCCATAACAGCCACAGCGCCTTTATTAGCAACTAATTCCGCACAACGTTCGCTAAAGGTTACCCCGACAGCTATAAAGAGAAGTAATAGATTCACAAATTATTTCTCAACCACTGTGATAATATTTTCTGCCGAATGAGCGCGTTTGTCGGAGAAGTACATAAGCGAAGCTTCGGCAGGCATGGTATGGTAAACGCCAGGCAAATACGGTTCAAGCACATAGCTGAACTCACGATGTCCCCAAAGATAGCTTATGAAGAAAGCCGTGTGATCGTCATGAAGCTCTCTGCCGGAATACATATATCCCCAATCTTCATAATCATAGTAGCCCCACCAGTAGCGTTCGTTGCGAATACTGTAACGGTCTCTGTTTTTTGCAACCTCGAAACCTGCCGGAAGCGGGTCTTTAATCATTACATACTCATAGTCATCGTCTGCATCAACATACAGCTTAACAAACAGTGGTTCGCCAACCTTGAGCGCTCCTTCTAAGGGCAGTTTATCATAGACCAACTTATTGTTTTCTACTTTAGGAACAAGACGATAGTACTCACGGGTTATCTTCAAAGCGGAGCCTGCACTTGGGATTTCCTCTTCCTTGGAATAATATGAGAGAATCAGGCTAAAGAACAAATTGCCGCTACCTTTTTTATGCACCTTTAGGATATTATTCGCAGTAGGTTTTATAGACCTTAAATTAATAACTAAAGGCCTGTTAAATTCTGAAAGCGTGTTTGCAGAAACATTGTAGTTTGCAATAGATTTTCCATTAAGGGTAAAGTCAAGCTTCATATTAGGATTCGTATCACCGGTCGTTTTCAAAAACTCGGCAAGAGCAAGAAGAGCTAAACCCGAATCTTTAGTTGATTTCCAACGGTTACCCCTTCTTTTCCTCAAGAGCCAGAATACAACCTTTGAAACAACTTCATCTTTAGGAGAAATTGCCAAAAACGCACGTAGCGCAGTGGCTGTGGTTTCTATAGGGTCATCATACCAGTATTCAACATTACGTACCTGCCCAGCCCAATAAACCGTTTCCTCATCTGTAATAGCGTCTTTCTTCAAACGCTTAAGTATTAGCTTGGCTGAGGCGTCATCGCCTATTTCATGATAACTCAAGGCCATCAAAGCCTTGGCGTATGGATCAACTTTTTTCTTTCGTAGAATTTTTAAGTGCTTTTCCACAACCGCTTTATTGTCTCCAGGAGCCATTGATAACGCATAAACCATGTAAGCACGTTCAGTTACGTTTATTGTCGTATCGCGAGTTTCTAAAAGACTAGCAAGCGCAGAGCTACCTCTTTTTAACACTTTAGGGTTGATATCGTAGCCTAATTCCTGAGCATAGGTAAGGCCATGAACTACATAAGCGGTCATGATATTCATGGTTTTATCATTTTCCCACCAGCCCCAGCCGCCGTCTGAATGTTGGTAACCGTAAAGTTTTGCCAGTCCTTTTTCAATCATCTTGGGTAATTCTTTGGCTAAGGCAGGATTACCTTTTTTGGGGTCTGCTATTAAATCTGCAACTATTAAATCGGGAAAGAAACTTGACATAGTTTGCTCAACGCATCCGTAAGGATAGGCTGCCAGATATGAAAGTCCTGAGAATAAGGCTGAGCTAATGGTAGGGGTAAGGGTTAGTTTAGCCTGAATTGAGCTTAATTGAATTTCTTTAGGTATGCTGAAGGAACGGGTAATTTTTTGCTCTGGCTTTGGCATAAATCCTGAAAGAAGCAAATTGCGCATAATGCCATGCGGATTAGCCGGTATGGTAAGTTGCATAGCATCAGAAGCGTCAACGCCTATGACTTTAGCGGTCATTTTAACCTTACCTGAGGTTTCACACTTAACAGGCCAATCTACCCTGAAAGCTCCTCCTGAAGCTATAGTAGCTGTGTATGAAGTCTTTTTTGAAAACAGCTTAGCGCCATCTACCAAGAAAGAAATCTTGACGTCCTGAGTGGAATGCGTGTAGTTGTGGACAACGGTTGGAATTATCAGCGAATCACGCTCCGTCACAAAACGCGGGGGAATAATTCTTATCAATAAATCTTTTGTTACTAAAGACTTATAACGTACTTCGCCAACCTTGCTATCCTCGGTAATCGCTTTAGCTGTAGCCCGCCAGGTAGTCAGATTATCCGGCCAAATAAGTTCAAAATTGGCTTCTCCCTTGGCGTTGGTTCTCAAGATAGCGTCCCAATAGGCCATATCTTTGAACTTTGTTCTTATCTTAGGCTCATCTTTACCTTTATATGCTGCAAGAACAACACTATCTTTCGTCGCTGCCTTCAATTTAGCGTAGTCTTGTTCGTAGCCGTAGAATGAAAAATAGATTGATGAAGAGGTTGAAACCTGATTATAGCGTTCACCATAGAAATAATCCTTAATTGGTGAAGCAAATTCTGAAGCCAGTGAATAGATGGCCTCATCAACAAGCCCTACCGATATATCGGCTTTAACCGGTCTATTCTTCCAATCCTTAACGAAAACCTTGAATTTAGCCTTTTCTCCGGGTTCGTACTTTTCCTTATCAGAGCTAAGCTCAATCTTAAGTAACTTAGAAGTGTCGTTGACCACCATTTTTTCAGAATGGTTGAAGAAATCGCCCTCAAATATTCCACTAACCGATAAGTATACGTTGGGGAAATATTCAGGACGTACCTTAAACTTCAGGCGGGCAGTATTTCCCTTCATTTCAGTAATTCTAATATCGTAGAGGTCATCAGCTTCAATTGAGCTTATAACACTCGCATTCTCAAATGGATAGATAATCAGAGCTTCAGCCCAATCACCTACTTTGTAGCTTTCTTTATCGAAAACAATCTGAGTTCTGTCAACCTTCCATGTATAATAGCCGTTTCTTTCAGAAACCCAGAACCAGCGTTTATCAACATTAGTTCGTCCATTTTTATCGCTTGAGGTAGCTTTTACGTAGTAATATCCGCCTTTTTTGGGCTTGAATTTATAGATATAGACACCATTATTAGATATCCTGACGGTTCTTCTGGCAACCACTTCATCATCTTTATCCCAGTAATCCCTGTACACAAGCAAATCAACCTTACCGGCAACAGGTTTATTGAGGATATCGTGGGTTTTTATCTCTATTTCCGCCTCTTCACCTAAATTTACCACGTAAGATAAAGGGGTCAGGTTAACTAAAACTTCAGAAGATGCAACAAGGCTTCTAGCTTCGCCCGATTCACTGCGCCTTGAGGCATCACGAACTTGAGCTTCAAATATGTAACTGAAGTTTTTATCATTCAGAGGTAGACGATAGGAAAAAACAAGTTTCCCGTTTTCATCGGTACTAGCTTCAAGTTCATCAACATATGAAGTCCCGTACCAATAGTAGCGATGATGCTGCCTGCGATAAACCTTTAGTTTAACGTCAGCTTTAGCCACAGGAGCGCCAAAGAAGTAATCGGCGGATACGGTAATTTTTGCAATATCGCCCTGAATATAGGCCTTTTTGGCAACCTTTACTTCCACTTTAAATTCAGGCTTTCGGTACTCTTCTACCTTGAAATAAGTTGAATGACAACTACTATCAACATATGCTGTTAGGGTATACTTTCCCAGACGTGATGAAGTTGGTACTATTAATGAGTCATTAAATGCCCCCCAATCATCACTTTTCAATGTCTGACGGTATATTTCCTTTCCTTCAGGATCGGTTATTACAACTTTGGCTTCATCAACCGATGGCTTGCGATATTGCCCCCGCTTAAATCGCCTTATAATTCCTTTGAAGTAAACGGTTTGGTCAGGTCTGTAAATAGGACGTTCAGTATGTAAGTAGACCTTTATTTCGGTCTGTTTTTTAGGGTCAGGTATAAAACCTTCATCATCTTCATAATAATCATCATAGTAATAATCTTCATTGTCGTAATAGTAATACTTATCAAGCAGGGCAAAATTGTCTCCATCCTGAAGCAATACCTTTATATGCGATGTATCAACAGCGGTATGAAAAAGCCCCTTGGCATTTGTTCTGCCTGAAGCAAGCGTCTTTGTACCTGCAAGAACCGTTACCTTTGCACCTTTTCGAGGTTTCCCGTCTGCAGAGTTGAGTGCAAAGATGTAGACTCCTTTAGGAGTCTGCTTAGTTATTAGTGAAATATTTGAAACAACCACCGGTGTATACGCAACTTTGGTACCGTAATAAGCTTCCACCAAATATACCCCCGGCTCATCAATCCCCAAGTCTACTGTTTCATAGTGATAGCTGTTATTATAGCTGTAGTAATCGTCATTAGACTTCTTTTTCTTCACAAACTTAAAAGTCCATTCTTTAAGCAAGGGATAGCCTTTAAGTTTAGGCACACTTCCTTGAACTACGGCTTTGCGGATTTCTTTATCCGTTTTCTCCAAATTAGGTAAGCCTATGTAATCTCGTATACTTATCCTGCTTTCCTCGCTCAGCATTTCTCTAGCCAAATATCGAGAATTCCGCTTAGCGCGTTCACTTATTCCTTGTATCATATGGAAGAGATTAACCGCATCCTTATTTTGTCTAACTTTTGGTGAGTGCAAGTTCTTTTGTGATGCGAAAAATTTAGTTGGATTTTCAATTTTATATAACCTGAAATAAACCTTGTCAATACCATAGGCTTCCAGATTTATTTCAGTTTTCTCTTCAGGAGAATACAGATGAGATGCAGAAAGGTATATATCGGAATATGCAAATAACCCGCTGGTTAAAATGGATAAAAGCGCAAAAACTTTCATAATGAACCCTCCTTTAGGTTCAGAAACTATATTAAAATCTTAAATCTGTAGAATCCGGCAAAGGCAGGATTAGTCTCAACCGGACGCCAAATTTCATTATCTAAAGCAAGTAAGGTTTCAAACTTAATTAAACGCATTTCCCCTTCCTTAACCTCTCCGTTTGCTTCATCAATACCCGGGCCTGTGTGATAAAGAAGGTAGGGTCTAGACCTAAGTTCTATATATATCATCACATGCGCTTCTTTGCCTTTGGGGGTAAAAAAAAGCAAATCGCCGGACTTTATTTTCTCATCCAATTTTCTGCTTAAAAAAACTGTATGATGCTCCATTAAATGACGCACGTCTGCAAAGTTATTTAATTTTCCCCTTTTTCTGTCTCCTGTTTGATAAGAGCCATCAGCTACCCTAAAGATATCTGTACCTATATATGGTATCTCTGGATAATGAAAGGCTTCTATTTCCGGAATTGTGCGCTCTACTAGATTACCAAAACTTTTCCGCCAGTTAGCGTTATGCGCCTTAAGCGCTTCCCTGTAAGAAAAAAGAACCAAATTAGTACAATCTGCAACTTCATCTGTTGGATTTAGGTAGCGTGAAAGGGCAATTGTGGTAAACCAGCGACGAAAATTACGACGATCGGCATTTGTTTTCAACTCAGCAAGATCAGGAAAACCGTCTGAATCTGTATCAAGCGGTTGATGTGGGTTCAGGGCTAAAAATAGCGCTATAAGTGCAGTGTGCATTAGTACTTACCTCCAAATATAGGTCGTTGCAGAACAAATGCCAACCAACTTCCACCCTAGCTGACTCACTCCAGAATACCAAATACGATAAAAAGAGTCGTATTAATCTGGTGTTGCCCCAAATTATTTGGGCTAAGCAAAGTATTACAGTATAGTTGTAAGAACAAAGCTTGTCAAGTATTAAATTGTGAGCTAGCTAAAGAGAGGTTCTTAAAACTTAAACAGCTTGACAAAAAAATCTTTTCAGATATTCTTTAAGTTATATGGGAGAACAGTATTAAACTGCCTCCTTAAAAAGCATGACTCAAGGAGGATTGTCAGGTAATGAGTATAATTATTTTAATGTTTCTAACTTTATCTGCGTCTGAAAGTAAGCATAATGTAGGCTCGTCATTTCAGGAATACAGTCTTATTAAACGTAGCGAAATATATCTTCACCGCCTAAAATTAGGTGGCAGACCGTGGTCAAAAAATCTTAACGTAGGTTTTCGTTTTGCACACCTGCCTAACGGAAACTCCTTTTTGTTTGAAAGGGATAAGAATAACTTTGGAAGGGCGTACTTTTTTAAGCCTAATGGTGAACTAAATAAAAGCATTTTGCTTAAAATACCTAGTAGGCTTAGCCCAAAAGGAAAACCCGACGATTTAGCTTCAATAACAAATACCCTTACCAATTCATATAATAATTTTCTAACTTATGATCTTTCTTTTGGAAAACTAAAATTATGGGATGCTAGAGGAAATCTGGTTCGCAATTTCTTTCTACCAAGTAACCCTGATTTTAATCCCGATAAACTCATATTAACAGGCAGTTTTGACTATAACACCTTGGCTTTTGGATGTTTCTATCTTACATACGAAGAGGGCAAGTCCATTTGTGTACCCAAAGCCCTGGTTTTTGACCAAAACGACACATTAAAACCTCCGCTTGAGGTTATTTTATTAAAAGATACTACAAAACTACCTGAAGACCCCGGTCCTTATTATATTGTACAAGTAAACGTTATTTCAGAAGATTTAACAGCCTGTTATGTTACCGATTACCCAGAGCTTTACTTAATACGCAAGGATGGCACTGTTCTTCGGGAAAATACAGTTCCCCCCCATTTTCGTTCAATTGAAGACGCCGCCCCACCACCTGTACGAAAAGATACAGAATGCGGATGTAAGAATATTAATGATGATGATGGATACTTTTTAGAAGCAATGGAGGAATGGGTTAGTACATGGACACATTCCATTGTAGCCCCCTACAAGTACTTAAATAATACCCTGATAGTCCCAAGAGAGCGTGATTCAACATCTTATCTTGATATGTATTCATACTCTAAAGACAGCGTTTCTTACCTAGGGTACGCTTCTATTGATAATAAAAAGTTCCTGTTTGCCGATACTTCCGGCGTATTCATGCTTGAAAGAAAAGACGATACTTGTGTAGTTGTAGGTAAATACAGCATAATAACACCGGACTACAGGGAAAGTCGCCCCGGTGGATGGAGCAATGCTAATTTGAACTATGAACAATTGGCCGGTATCCACAAGGTTCCTGCAAATAAGCAAGAAAAACCGCCTAAACCTCCTTTGGAAACAAATATAAGTACACTCAAACTGCTCTCTTCTGATAGTATTGAGTACTCTTTAATAGATTCTTTGAGCAATGGTAAAAATCATGTAATCTTGTTTGTAGCTCCTGAAAATTACTTCGCTAATAAAGGTTTTAAGGCGGCTCAAAAATACTGGTTAAACGATAGTACAAACTCTGATTTTACCGTAGTTTATATTTACCCCTATCCTGACGAATTTATGCCCCTTAGGCGTTTGATGCAATGTAATCATCCTATTTTCACCGATATCAAGTCTAGTAATTTGAAACCATTTATGCGAAAAGAAGTAAGTTTTCTTATTGTCTCAAAGGATGGAACTGTTAGCTCAATTGCAGATTACCCTGATTTTGAGCTAAAACCTGTAGAAGAGAAATAAATTACCATTCTCAGACTATGAGAATAAAGAGACAAATCAACAAGCGCCGGTTAATTCCGGCGCTTGCTTTTCCCGCAACCCGAAGATAAACCACTTAGAAAAGCCATTCCGACTAAGCACTATCATAGTTTTGCAACTTTTCAATCTTGACATTGGACTAATCGTTGCTATACTTTTCTAAAATAGTCTTTATTGTATACTATGGAGGATATCTTGGCCTTAAAGGATATAGAAGTCTCAAGGGCAATTATTGAACGCTACACAGAGAGGCTTTTAGACAATCTTGAAGTTGATGTAGCCGTGGTTGGAGCGGGACCGGCAGGCCTTACTGCAGCCTACACGCTAGCTGAAAAAGGATTCAAAACCTGTATCTTTGAACGCGCCCTTAAGCCCGGAGGCGGTATGCCGGGCGGAGGCATGATGTTTTCAGAAATTGTGGTTCAGCAAGAAGCTAAACCGATTTTAGAAGATTTAGGTGTTAGGCTTCATGAACAGAATCCGGGCTACTTTGTTGCCGACGCTATTGAAGTGTTAGGTTGTCAGTTAGTAAGAGTAACCCATGCCAATGTGAAATTGTTTAATTTGGTGTCAGTTGAGGACGTTCTTCTGTATGATGAACGAGTATCAGGATTGGTACTGAACTGGACTGCTGTTCAAATGGGCGGACTTCATGTTGATCCACTAACTATGAAGGCAAAAGTCGTAATAGACGCAACTGGTCACGCTGCCGAAGTTGTCAACGGACTCTTAAGAAAGGCCAAGGTGAAAATTAATACGCCGTCAGGTAAATTTGAAGGGGAACGCCCAATGTGGGCAGACAAGGCGGAACAGCTGACTCTTGAAAATACGGCAGAAATTTATCCAGGACTTTGGATTACCGGAATGGCGGCTAATGCATGTTTTGGTGCCCCTCGCATGGGACCTATATTCGGCGGAATGTTTATGTCCGGAAAAAAGGTTGCTGAGAAAATAGCTGAAACCTTGTAGAAACCGGATTCTTAAAGGAGCAAGCATGAAACATAAAATCTGGTATGATGAGGAGCATGGCGTAGTTCGTGAGCAATTCTTTGGCGATATATGCAAAGATGAATTGGACGAATTCTTTAATGTTGCGCGACGCTTTCGCAATGGTAGCACTAAACTTAAGCTGTTATCTGACTACACCAGGGCATCACGTAAAGTATACGATTGTGCAGAAACCAGGTTAAAGATGACTAATGAATTAGTTCGCTTAAACAATTGTCATGAAAAATTAGCTATTTTAGTCAACGACGCCTATATAAGGCTTCTGGCCGGAGCCACCGCCTTGGGAACAAAAGACAGAGGTAGAAATGTTGAAATGAAAATGTTTCAAAACGAAGGCGATGCTTTGGCATGGTTGAAGGAAGATTGAGTTTACAGGTATATCCTTAAGCCATCGGATGCGGCAATAACATCAATAGCTGTTTTATCTGATAATCGCTTAGCTAAGGCATATGGATTAGCTTCAATCATTCGTGTACCGAAATGTGTCATAATAACTTTTTTAGGGTTCAAGTCGGGAATCAGTACCCCTAAATCTTCAGCGCTTAAATGCCTTGCCGAAGCGGTTACATGCGTTTGACTTAAAACTGTATTGATAACCAAAATATCCAAATTAGAATAGCTTCCGCTGAGTTCCTTGAAATAGCCGGTATCTACCAAAAAACCAATTGTTTTTCCTTCTGCCTCAAATATCAATCCGTAGGTTTCTACAGGATGTTTGTGCTTTAGGGATGTCCGGAATTGCAATTTGTCCAATTGATAGGTTTTGTTCTCTTGCAGAGTTATTATATCCTGAGGAAAGTTCCTTAGATACTCCAGCAACACCGAATTTACTCCTTTTATGCAATCTGCAGGAGCATATACCACTCCTTGTTTCTTGATACCGCCTGCTGTCATTGCATCAATCAAGACGTTCAAATCGTTGGAATGGTCAATGTGAGAATGGGTAAGCATCAGTGCATCCAAATTGCGAACATCAATACAAGGTTTGGAGGCAGCCATTTTCACTAAAGTTCCTGGCCCTGGATCAATAATAATATTTTTCCCGCACATGTGGAGATAAATTCCCGCAGACGAACGCAGCTGACTGGCAATAACATAACGGGCGCCGCCGGTTCCCAAAAACTCAATAAATGACTTTTTCAAAAAAATCTCCTATTCCGCGTCCTGCCAACTCAAGATTGACTGATTTAAGGAATATTCCTTCCGACGCTTAGGTCTCATCTGAAACTAATCATAGTTATCGAAGGATTTTTGTCAATTCAACTCAGTGCAAACTTTTGTAAACGCCGCAAATATCTTCCATACCATGTCCTTAATCTTTTCGCCCTATGGCAAAAGAAGACACCTACCTGCATCACTTACACTTTCACAAAAATCGGTATTTCCTAAAATAATAGAATAGCGCCTAACGAAACACTAAGCTTTACGTATGAAAGCTTAGTAGAGATAACTGATTATTAATCCCCTCTCTGTGCTACAAACTTAAGCAGACAACTCTTATTTCGGCTAATCCCTTACTTGCAAAGTAATAAAAAGACTCTTTTGGCCATCTTGAAACCGAAATAATATCAAACAATGACGTGTGCAAAATTGAGGCTGAAGTCTCTGGAAACGATACCCTAGAGAGTCTGTAGGCTTTCGAGTTACCGTTAATGCCCTTGACAAACCGCCTTAAGCTGTCTAATATTTCCCCGTGGAGAATGATAATAAAACAACCTCGCTTGACGCGATGAGTGCCGACGAGCTTCGTGATTATACAGAAGACAAGTTAACGGATATTCTATCGGTTCTTTCAGACGTTGCCCTAGGTGACCTTACGGTTGAAGTTCCGGTAGGAAGTAACGACATCTTCGGTTCGGTGGCTATGGGCGTTAACGTAATGGTCAAGGGATTGCGCGAATTAAAAGAACAGGATGAACAAAAAACCCGGCTTCTGGAAAAGGTTAATCAGGAGCTTGAGGATTTTGTCTATATTGTCAGTCATGACCTCAAAGCGCCCTTACGGGCCATTACCGGTTTTGCTCAATTCCTCAAAGAAGATTACGTAGATAAACTTGATGCCGGCGCACAAGATTACATTACAAGAATCGTTAATGGTGCCGCACGGATGCAGCAATTGATTAACGATCTTCTGGAACTTTCCCGTATCAGCCGTTACAAAAATCCTTTTACCGAAGTGAACGCAACGGAATTAGTTAAACGCGCTGTTAGCTTCGTCCATCCCCCTGAAAACGTTAAGGTTACCGTTCAGGAAGATATGCCGCTAATTTACTGCGACGAAGTGCGTTTGGAGCAGGTATTCGCAAACCTTCTAACTAACGCTATGCGATACAACGATAAGGACGAGAAAAGAATAGATATATCGCTAAACCCTGCGTCTGATAATGGTTACTACGAATTCTTGGTAAAAGACAACGGTATTGGCATTGACGAAAAACACA
The DNA here is from genome assembly GCA_964624585.1 of uncultured bacterium. GTDB lineage: Bacteria > Hydrothermota > Tepidihabitantia > B3-TA06 > B3-TA06 > CAZUXE01. The sequence continues at coordinate 87,770 of CAZUXE010000001.1, forward strand.
TGGATAGAATATTTAAGATATTCCAACGACTGCATAACAAAGATGAATACGGCGGCGGAACCGGTGTCGGATTAAATCTTGTACAAAAGATTGTTCAACAACACGGCGGCAAAATATGGGTTGAATCAAAACTTGGTGAAGGGTCAACCTTCCATTTCACAATACTTATACAGCCTTCGGAAAAAGCTGATCAATCGGAAGAAGGAATATGGGAAAACTGACGGACTGGAAGTTGTGTTATGGATAACGCTGTATGTATTTATGAATGCAGTTATGAGGAAGCACTAGTTATTGCAGGCCTGTTGCAAGCCTCAGAAATTGAAGTTCACCTTCTTGAAGATAAATCTGTGAAGCTGAGACCATTTTCAGAAAAAAAGCCAAGCACGAAAATTTTGGTTTCCCGCGAAACCGCCGATTTTGCATACCAGATAATTAAAGATGCTTCCCAAAACAAAGAATTCTCAGATTTTGAGCAGAGCGCCGAACTGGAATAGACTTTTCCTTTACAAAAATTTAAGATAATTGACCATGAGCTTGAGGATAGAGGCAAATGAAACATTCAGAATGCTCTCTTAATAATTAAGGATAATACTTTAGGCTAAGATGTCTCTTTTGGGGAAAGCATCAGATATGCTTATCCTCATAGGCTTTAATAACGCTTTACCTGAAGTTATCAGAGGCTACAGATTAAAAATACTTCTGCCTAAAACAACGCTAGCTGTTAATTTTGTAAACCCTTTTTTAGATATTACATATTCTAATTCATTGTCCCAAACAGACCTATATTTAGCGACTCCATCGCTTTTATCAATATTCCCTTATTACGCCTACCACTTTACCTACTATTTCAAAAGGATCGGTAATTATGGAATAAGCGGTATTTTCCGGCTTAAGGGCATGGACATCCCTGTGCATAATAAGCCGTTTGACAGTAGCCTCATCCGCCAGTCGAGCAACCACTATATCGCCTATTTTTGGCACCTGCTTAGGATCAACTACTACCAGATCATCTTCCATAATACCTACTTCTATCATGGAATCACCCTTTACCCTAAGCATAAACGAACGGCGCCATTTTGAGGCGGTAAACACCTCTTCTACGTCTTCAACCGCCAAGGTGGGAGTACCTGCCGGAACACGTCCCATTATAGGAATTCCCCATGGTTCAACCTGAATAGCGCGGGCGTGTCCTTCCTTACGCTTTATAACCCCTTGAGTAGCCAGGTCGTCAAGATGAACTTTTACAGCTTTGGTACTTTTATACCCTAGCCCTGCGGCTATCTCACGAATTGAAGGCGGATAACCTCGTTCGGAAATAAACTCCCGAACAAAATCATAGATACGCATCTTTGGATTAGGTAGTCTCACATCAATCTCCTTTTTGCCTATTATTGTAAACATTAATACACTGTTTGTCAAGGCCTACTATCGCTGAGCGCAAAATAATCTTGTTATATAAGAAGATTTATATTATAGAAAAACTGATTAAGACCAAGCTATGCTACAGATTCAGATTACTTTACCGGAAGCCGATGGTAAGCGCCACGCCCAGAATTCCCTTTGATAATTGATAGAGAGCAATGAGTAAGAATACTCTAGGATTAGGATACAGAAGGGGAAGTCAGACTTATTTTATGCTATATCGGCAGATTCCTTAAGTTTCTTCTTAGCCGTCAACCGATACTGCACAAATATGCCCAAAAATCCTAAAATCAGCCATCCTACCGCATTTACATAGGGTATAACAGAGGCATCAAATTTCATAACAGTAACCAGAGTAACCACAATTAAATACGCACCTATAAACGCTGTGGTTACAATTATCATGAATTTTTGGAACACAAGCGCCAGTACTCCCAGCAACACCGCCAAAACAATAGCTACCCAAAACGGCAAGACTATTCCTGTAACAGAGCTTATCACAGACCAAACTACAATTCCTAGGTACGCGCCAAGAATAAAGATCCCGATAAAATAAAGATAGAAAGCCAAAACAGCAAATATTAAACCGCCTACAATACCTACCAGACCGGATATTAAAGTTAAATTAGTAAATTTATATAGTATACCCGCAGTTAAAACGAATCCGAAAATAAACCCCACAATGGCCAAAATTACCTTAAATAACCGATAACCGAAGAAACAAAACAACACTCCAAAAATAATAACTATTGCCGCAAGTATAAATGGCAACACCCCTGACAAACTTAAAGCTCCAGTCATAAAGCCTCCTTAACGTTTAAGAAGATAAGGCTATTTATAAAAATCGGAATGCCTCACCTAAATTTCGTTATCCGAACCAACCCCCGGCAGCCAGTCTTAACATAGCCATCACTATTACTATGGATGAAATGATAAACCCCGCGATACCGGCAGGCGTAGACATTTTTTTCACTATAGGAATAAAACCGAACGTAAATCCTAATACACTTAAGATAATTGCCAACCATTCGAGAATACCAAACAGCGGCAGCAATCCCACTACTCCTACCACAAAAGCAACTATAGAAACACTTAAACTGGCAATGTCCATTCATGCTCCTTTATAATTCAATTTAGTTTAATCACAAGTTCATGGCTGTCAACAAGAAAATAGACTGTTGATAACGCTCCGAAAAATCCCACTACACACATCTAAACCGCAAAAAGGGTCGCCTAGGCGACCCTTTTTCATATGGTTTTAGAGGAATTTATACCTTCCGTTCAGAACACACCAGCAATTGTCAAAAACAACTGCTCACCATGGGACATAGTAATATGACGACTCGAAAAGCATTTTTGTTACATATCGTAAGACTTTTCTTTCCGATAATCCCCTCACCGCATTCCTTGACTTGCCAAATCTAAATGTTATTATGGATATTGCTTATTTTTTGAAAATGAGACAATTATCATTATGGAGGATTTTTTGAAACAAATATTTTATCTTACGCTTTTATTAGCTTTGGCTGGATGCGGAACGGTATCTGCAATTCGTCCTCTTAATCCAGGAAAAAGGGCATTGGCCTTTTCAGTAGGCGGCCCTATAGCTGAGGTACCTAATATTGGTAAACTTCCCCTGCCTTATACTCAGCTAAGGTATAGGTGGGGAATAATTAAAGGGATTGAAGCCCACGTAAGCCTTCATCCCACTATGCTTGCCTTCGGCACGCTCGGAGTAGATGCTGGAGCTAGTTTTGAATTGCTTGAGCAAAAAAATGCGCTACCTTCCGTATGTATCGGACTTAATCCTACACTTTGGGTCAATCCATTTAATGCAGCTGGCGGATTTAAGCCACAGGCAGAAGGCGTGCTTTCCTGGAGACTTAGTCCTGCTATCCTTAGCTATTGCGGAGCTCAAGCCTTTTTTCAACTCAAAAAACCCTATGTTCCTTTTGCAGTAATGCTTGGAAGTGAATTCCTTCTTGGGCATTCTTTAGGACTAAGCATTGAAGCCAAATGGTTCGCGCCACTGGAGGACTCTAAACTCAGGGTAATAAATTTCCCAATTTCCCCAGGCGACAGAGGTGCAATTGGAGCAGTTGTAGGTATAACTTTTTACCCCGGAGGCAAATATGAGTAGACGGGGACAATTCCTAGCTTACAGGGAAAACACTCTAATGAGCAAGTCTACATCTTTAACTGTTAGGAAGGAGATAGTGTGCAAAAAATCTATGAGAGATAAAAAACTCCTCCTATCCATAACAGCCCTATTGTTGTTATTAACCGGATGCTTTTCATTAGAACCCTTCTATTTCCGTAACGAAAGCGTAGACAAGTATTTCAAAACTCAGGATATGGCACGTGAAAAACATTACCGCGGCATTATACCGCAATCTTTAATAAAAGCCGACAGTTTCGTAGTTGAAGGCGATACCATATTTGCATTCTGGGCAATGCAACCGATAGATACACTTAAACAACTTGATAAAACCGTAACTATCCTTTATAGCCACGGCAACTTACGCAATATCAACACTTACTGGGACAGGGTTGAATTACTATGGGAACTGGGATACAGAGTGTATATATACGATTATCCCGGATTTGGCCGCTCACAGGGTAAACCAAGCTCTGCTGCTTGTTTTAGCAGCGCCAAAGCCGCCTTAAACAGGGTCTATAGTAATCCAAATGTTGATACGGCAAATGTGGTTTTCTATGGATATTCGCTTGGAACTTACGTAGCAACCTATCTTGCAAGTGAAGTACGTGCGCCAGTTGTCTTGACATTGGAATCTGCAGCAGCATCAAGCTCAGCCTTTATCGAAGATTCAGGTCTGCTTGACTTACCAGGTGGAGTAATCTCAGATGACGACTTTGATAACGAAAAACGAATAGCCCACATCAATTGTCCACTTTTGATGATTCATGGCAAAGCCGACGCTTACGTTGTCTTTAATCACCATGTTCCAAAACTTTGGGAACTTGCAAAAGAACCTAAAGACTCGCTTTGGATTGAAAATGCAGGTCATGGTAATATCCCCTATATCGCTGGAAACACTTATACTAAAAAAATTGTAAATTTCATAACTGCACACACATCTAAGAAAAAGTAGCTTTTTAGAAACATTTCTAAGCTTTAGCTTGACGTATTTAACGCGATTAATTGGATAAAAGGTGTTCTAAGCTAGTTAAGAAACGTCGGATATTGAACTATTGGTCTATATACAATTACAAAAAAAAGAGCGAGGCCTATGGTCTCGCTCTTTGAGAATCGGGGCGACTGGATTTGAACCAGCGACCCCTACCACCCCAAGGTAGTGCGCTATCCGAACTGCGCTACGCCCCGATTAATTAGGCTTTAGATTTTTTCAAAAATCCAAAACCTAGAAAGAATTATAAACCCAAGCTTAGCTTATGTCAAGCTTCTAAACCCTATACCGCAAAAACTATCCCTTCTTACTTGAAGAAAATAGACAGAATACAAATAACATAAAGCCTTAACACCATAGTATTTACGTTTTATTACTACTGCCGCCCCCAAGGAGGATAAAAACACTTGACTCTACCTAAATTCTCGTTATCCTATTAGTATGCCTAAGTTTATTCCTAAAGGTGACAGGAAAGACGAAAAGAAAAGTCAAAAACCTGCGCCTGAAGTTAAGAAAAAAATGCAACCTTCAGATGAAGATTTAGCTAAGCTACGTGAGTTAGAAAAGAAATTCGGTAAAACCGGCGGGGCAAAAGAACCCTCAACTGCTTCAAATATTTCTGAAACTAAGAAACCCGATTGGAAAAAAGTCGAACGCAAAGATGAAAAGAAAAGCGTTCAATCTTCTGGAGCCACAAAAGACCTTGATTTAATCAATCACGAAGCTATAAGACGCTCACGAATACCTACTGATGCTGTTTCTAAAGATGATGCCCAATACATCTCTAAAGATAAGCTTGAGCGCCGGAAACGTGAACTTTCCATGACAGAGGCGCGACTGAGAAGTCTGGAAAGGGAAGAGCAGGAAATTAACAAACGCCTTGAATACCTGAGACGAGAGCATTCAGCCATGGAGTTGGCTATAAAGGAGAAGTCTCATCTAGAAAGGGAAATTGCTGAACTAAGGGAAGACAGAAACAGGGTAAAGGCAAAGTTGGACGAATTCAAAAGCATGGCAGGCCAGCTTGAAGAGAAAACATGGGAAGAGTTAAGAAAATCACCAGCCATCGGCGCCAAGATATCGGCCTTGGAAAGACGTATACATGAACTTGAAGGACAAATTCTTGAGCTTAACGAACAAAGATTTAAGGGTACTGGCGTTACTGATAAAACTACAGCCGCAACAGTCCAACCGCAACCAAAACCTCAACAGGTACCGGTAGTAAAATCTGAAACTAAACCTGAACCTCCGCCTGCCCCTACACAAATACCGGCAGAATCTCCACAAAAACCCGCTGAGCCAAAACAACAAAAACCGCCTAAAACTCCGGAGAAAAAATCTGCGGTTGCTCAGCAGAAGAAAAAGAAAACCCGATTGGCGTTCTAGTTTAATCCCGACGACCTTCAACTCTTCCTAACCTACAACATCTTCAGAGCAAGCATAGCTTAGAATTGTTATGGATAGCTCGCCTTTTTTCGAAAAATACGATGCTGATACTGTACTGGGATGAAAAGGTAATTCCTTCAACAACTTAGAGATATAATTAAAACAAAGTAGCTAAAAATTGATTCACCGTATCAACATAATGTAAACAAGTAACTTTGAAAAGACTAATGTATCAGAATACAGGGCGTCTAGGCCATCATCATTCGTATCTTATCGCTTGAATAGGGTTAAGTTTGGAGGCCTTTTGCGCTGGATAGATTCCAAAGAATATGCCAACTGCAGCAGAGAAGGTGAAACCCAAAAGAATAGTCCACCAAGGCGATGCTGCGTTAAGAAACTTTACGAAAACAGAAACCAACTGGGATATTCCTATTCCGGCAAGAATACCAATCAAACCGCCAAGCATAGCAAGCATCACTGATTCCAAAAGAAACTGCATCATAATATCTTTATCGCGAGCGCCAAGGGCCTTACGAACACCTATCTCACGTGTCCGCTCTGAAACAGATACCAGCATTATATTCATGATACCGATACCGCCAACAAGAAGGGAAATCGCAGCAATACCTACCATAACAATCCACATCACAGAGGTTATACCCTTAAGAGCGGTCATAATCATCTGTTGAGTATTCAAGCCAAAATCGTTTTCATCATCATAATGCAAACCACGTCTTACTCGCAATAATTCCTCAACATCTTCTAAAGCTCTCTTCATAGGCACGCCCTTCTTGGGCAGCGCCTCTATAGAAAGACCACGCCATATTGAACGCCAACCGCGAGGAACAGGATTGTATTTAAGATAAGTTGATATCGGTATAATTATAACGTTATCCTGAGTGTTGCCAAACATTGTTCCTTTTTCTTCAAGGACACCGACAACTAAATAGCGATGATTCTCAACATCAATAGTTTGGTCAATGGGGTTCTCAGCGCCAAAAAGATTCTCAGCAACATATGAACCAATTACGCAAACCATACGACGATGCATACGATCACCTCTGGTAATAAACCTACCCGACTCAACCATTCGATTAGCGGTTAAGTCTCCGCCCTCACTTGTACCAATAAGTTCACAATTTTGGGCCTTCTTACCCAAGCGTTTAAGAGTTCCAACACCTTTTTGTATGGAGGGAGCAGCGACTTCAATTGACGGCAAGCTTGCCAAGGCTTCTGCATCTTCCACTGAAAAGTTGGGACGTTTACGAATTTCATCAAAGTCTACATTAGAGCGTTGTCCAGGCCCTCCCATCATCCATTCCATTTTCTGAATATAGATTGTTGAAGACCCAAGGCTTGAAAATTGTTTAGCTATGGTGCGATTCAAGCCTTCGAGGAGCGAGAGTATAGCTATGACAGTCATAACACCTATAATTATTCCTAAAGTAGTAAGAAACGAGCGCGACTTATGGTGCCTGAGAGAGCCAACAGACAAACCAAGCAAAGCCAAGAAACTCATACAATCCTCCCATCGCGTAGGGTTATTACTCTCTTTGCATGTTGGGCCACACTGTCGTCATGAGTTACTACTATTAAAGTGCGTCCCTGTTCATTAAGTTCATCCAGAAGCTGCATAATTTCCTCTTCAGTTTTTGAATCGAGATTACCTGTAGGTTCATCTGCAAGGATTATAGCCGGATTATTACTCAAGGCACGGGCTATAGCCACACGTTGTGATTCACCACCTGAAAGTTCGTTGGGTTTATGATGCCCACGGTCAGCTAAACCTACCTTACGCAATGTATCTTCAACTATTTGTTCACGCTTCTCAGCGTCCATTCCGGAATACTGTAGAGGAAGCTCTACGTTTTGAGCAGCTGTCAATCGTGGCAAAAGATTGAACTGCTGGAAAACAAATCCTACTTCATGGTTACGCACATAAGCCAATTGATCTGAATTATAACGCGATATCTCTTGACCTTTAAGGTGATATTCCCCCTCTGATGGAGTATCAAGACAACCTAGAATGTGCATAAGAGTGGATTTACCGGAACCTGAGGAACCCATAATTGCTACATAATCGCCTTCGTAGATATCAAGGTCTATATTAACCAAAGCCTTAACAGCAATACGGCCAGTAGCATAAACTCTGGATATCCCGTGCAAGCTAATTATCGGCTCTAGCCCCCTATTTTCACTTCTACTCTGGCGCCTTGGCCTTTTTTCCGCCATCCGTCTTCTCCTTTCAGGGGTTTTACTTCGTCTCCGTCACTAAGTGTTCTTAATATTTTGTAGGGACCGGTCACAATCATGTTGCCTTTCTTTAATCCACTGACTATTTCTACAGAACGTCCATCTGAAATACCTGTTTCTACAGCTGTTAATTTCACCGTATTGTCTTTTTTAACTACGAAGACTGTTTCACGGGATTCCTCATCTTCATTAATTTTCCTGCGCCCAATTGCCTGAAGAGGACATACTACAACATTTTTTCTTTCTGCAGTGATGATATCTGCTGTTACTGACATTCCCGGCCTTTGGGCTGGATCTGTATCTACAAGATCTATCAATACCTCAAAATCCGTTACGCCTTCAGCAGCTGAGGCCATAGAAGAGTTTGGCATGTAACCTACAGTGCTTACCTTAGCTTTGAAGAATGTATCCGGCATCGCGTCTAATTTTATTTTTGCACTCTGCCCAACCCTAAGGTTGACCACGTCGGATTCGTCAACATCCACACGCGCCTGCATATCTGAAAGATCAGCTATAGTAATAATTACTGTTCCAGCATTGTTCATAGTTCCCATCATCACTGTTTCACCCTGTTCAACGTTTAAGCGAACCACCCTACCTGAAATAGGAGCATATATTCTAGTTTTAGAAAGATTGTCTTGACTCTGGTCTAGGTGCGCACGCGCAACCTCGAAAGCCGTGCGTAAACGTTCAAATTCAGCTGATGAAATAAGGCTATCAACATAAAGAGCCTTTCCCCTGTCGTATGCCAACTTGGCTTGGTCATAATTCGCCTTATTTAAGTCGCGATTAGAACGGGAGCTTACGTCATCCAAAACGCATAACAACTGTCCCTTTCTTACCCTGTCTCCTTCCTTGACGTATAGCCTGCGAACCTTGGCAACTATCTCGGCTGAAATATCAACCTGATTTGTTGCACGAAGCTCACCTGTGGCCGAAACAGTTGAAATTATATCTCTTGATTTAAGCGCGGCAACGTTTACTTCAGGAGCTTTTTTGCGCGATTTCATCAAATTAGAACAAACCAATAAACCAAGAATAACCACTACTAGTGAAATTAAAATTATATTTCTAATGCGCTTTTTCTTGTTCATCTATCCTCCGCGAGAACCTGAAGGTTGGTCCCCAAAAAATAATTTAATTCAGCGCGAGACGACCAGTATGCGGCCAGAGTCTCAACATAGGACCGCTCAGCCGTAGCCAACTCAGCCCCTACCTGCAACAAATCGGCAAGGGACTGCGAACCAAGTTCGTGCCGCTTGGCAGAAAGTCGATATACTTCACGCGAAAGTTCAAGATTTTTCCCAGCCGCTTCCCAGTTTTTATAAGACACCTCTTGCGCAGCAATGAGAGAGGCAAGCCGCTGACGCCAGACCAACTTCTGTTGGGCAAAATTGACTATAGCTTCTTTTCGCCTTAAACGCGCTCTATTAATTGCTAAAGCCCTTCCTTTAATATCTATGAAGGAAAAAGACAAGGAAAGACCATAAGTTGTTGGCGTATTTTTCCATTGTGATAGATCTGGTATTGGGCCATTTTGAGCAAAATTCTTTGAAGCGTCGAACGACAAAGAAGGTAATATCGTCCCCCAGGCCCCCCAATACGCTAAATTAGACGATGAAACCTGTTTTTTCAAAACCTCAAAATCGGGATTAGATTCCAACATAGCCATAGATACCACTGTTGAAGAAAGTGAATCCGGATTTTCTGGCAAAGGTAAATTTTCCACCTTTATATTCTTGTATTCATCAAGACCAAGCAAATCAGCAAAAACACGTTGCTTATTTTCTATATCCATATGTGTATTAAGAATTTCTGTCTCAGCTGTCAAAAGAAAGGATTCAGCTCGCAATTTTTCGGCTTTGTTTGCCGCACCAAGTTCAAATTTCTTCACAACTATTCTAAAGTTTTCCTGCGCTCGCAATTTCTTTTGCTCGGCGCTTTCCGAAAGCGCCTGCGATTTTGCCAGATTATAGTAGGCTCTTTCCACGTCTAATATTAATCTAGCTATCTTTTGCCGCGATTGCGCTTGTGCGCTAGCATTGTTTTGGAATCCGCCTAGGAAGCTAAAAATAACTGAAGCGTCCAAAACCGGCTGAGACAAAGAAACATTGCTTCGCCACATCCCTTTACCTAAACTATCAAGAACCATAGAGTTAGTGGAAGATGACGACCTTAAATTCGGAAGCAAAGATGCAATTCCTTCCGCCAAACTCTGCAGGCCCTGCTCTTTATCTAGCTTAGCCTTTTCAATGGCTAGACTATTTTCCATAGCATATTCTATTGCGTCTTCCAAATTGATAGGACTACCGTTTGAGGTTTTTATCCGCGAGGCCTGAACCTGCGTAAATAGTAATGTTGTAAAAATTGTTATGGCAAGACTTTTAATGTCCTCTCCTAGGTTAATTTTTCAAAATATCCTAAATCTTCACTCTCACATGTCTGTACAAGAATTCCAATAAAAACCCGCACTGGATATAAATTCTACAAAAATACCGACATATTTATTCATTACTTATAAACATATCACTATGTCTTTATTCCTATATCTTTTAGACGCATTGCTACAATAAAAGTTACAACAAAGAACTTGCAAGTAAGTTATTAATTGTATGAAGCTCGTAAAAATGAGGAAGGGGCGGTTCGCAACCGCCCCTTTTAGGATTTTTAGCTAATTTATCAAGAGTCCTAGAACTCTATCCCCAACGAAGCTCTATGAACAGGACTAAGATACCAATGCCATTCAAAACTGTAATCGACAGCGACTTTGTAGCCACTGACCGGTATTCTTACGCCAAGTCCAGCCGATGGACCACGACTATTACGATTGGAAAGAACCTCACGCATAATCAGTCCGACATCGGGAGTTGACGCTTGATTTGCATCTTTATCGCTCTTCAGGTTTGGAGCGGTATTAAGACCAAAACCAGTTCGCAGGAAGAACATCTCGTTAAGAGCGTATTCTAAACCTATGGCGCCTTTTGCCGATTGATCTCCCAGATGTACGAAATCAGCCTCAAGAGTAAGCCGGGAAGGAGAACCTTCAACAAGGTCTATAGCCAATCCGCCTGCAAATGTGAAAGGAAGCCGGAAAGGCTCAGATATAAACTCAGCAGGGATATCTTTTTTCTGCAGGGTATCTTTTTTCGTATTAAAGCCCAGGGTATTACCCTTGTAAGCCATATCAGGACCGAAGTTCTGTAATACGAATCCCAATCTGAGATTATTAATACCGATATTGTACACTGCACCAACATCAACAGCCCATCCAACGGCAGAAACCTGATCAAGGGCCAAGTCAATTGCCTTAATGGTTATTCCCGCGGTAAACTTGTCAGTCATTTGACGGGCATAACTAAGACCTATTGCATAGTTATTTGCAGTGTAGAAATTACCGGTGCCGTTTTGTCTCTCTATTGTTGTTACCTCTATCGGGCCGGAAAGGTGCGCCAGCGCCTGTATTCCTATAGCTCCTGTTGGTCCTGCAGGAAATACAACACCCAGATTCTCTTCAAGCATTCCTGCAAAAAGAATAGCCTGACCAAACGAAGCGCTAGGGGTTTTGACAGAAGCAATCCCGGCAGGATTCCAGTAAAGAGCGTCGGGACCGTTAGCCATTGCTGTGTAGGCGCACCCCATGCTGATAGGACGAGCGCCGCCGCCCATAGTCAGGAAGGACGCAGAGGAACCTGCCCCACCCAGACGGGCAGCAAGAGGAGTGCACAAAGCTGCCAGCACGAGGAGGCCAACTGTAAGTAGTCTTTTGCTTTTCATTTCTACCTCCTCTAATTAGATTTAACAATGGCAAACTTGCCTGTCGCTTGTTTACCATCTTTGGTTTTAACCTGCCATATATACAAGCCGTTGGAACAATCAAGGCCTTCACTGGTCAACAGATTCCAGTCTTCGGATCCTGCTGAACCCAGAAGACCTGTTCCATCATGCTCTATAGTTCTTATAAGCAATCCGGCGGAATTGAATATGCGTATAGTACATGTCTGAGGCAAGTTCTGGAAGATAACGTGTCTGGCGTATTTATTTTCGTCCCAGGGAGCGGTAATGTAGTACGGATTAGGAACCACACGAACCGAATCAAGGGTGCGTACATCCTGCGCTGTATCGTATTCCACAGGAATCGTTGTAAAACGACATCTATCGCCAGCTACGGTAGCCTTAAGGGTCTTAATCAAGAACTGGTCACCCTGTTGCGGCAATATAGCGTTAGGATTCTGTTTATACACAAAGGAATCTATAAGGAACGTATCCCCTGAAGCTGTCCTGAAAGTATCAATAAGAAGAAGCGTATCTTTGAAAGTTATTTCAAACTCTTTGCTTCCGGGTTGAATTTTATCCTTGTATATGAAGAGTTTATCGCCGTGATCAAGTACATCGTCCTTGTTCAATCCTTTAGCGCTCTTACCGTGGGACCAAAGCAGTGCAAATTTACCGCTTCCGCCACCGTAACGGGAAACAGTAATTGGCATAGTCTTGCCCTTATCATCTTTCCCGGGAGCCACAGTTATCAAGTAGTCATGTGTATAGGGAACAGCGCCGCCAGCGGTTTGAGGGAAACCTACATTCCAGTTTAGGGTAGTGGTTGACTTGAGCCATCCTGTATGTAGAGTGTCTATTAATGTATCCAAATCAAGGGTATCAACCGATACACCAGCTATCTGAATCTTAACACCATCTACAACAGGGCCGCTTTCAACTCCGGAATGCAGAAGGAATGTATCAACATTAGATTTACTAGCAGGATTTGTAATATCCTTAATATAAGCATACTTTACCGCATTATTCGTATCAGCAAAGAAACCTACTTCGTATTCGTCTCCTGTAACCTGATCCGGCGAAACAACACTAACATTTACAAAAGCATTTCCTCTACTGGATACCCACTTAAGATTGCTGACATCTGATTTCTGCCATCCTAGAGGATTAGAGCGCGGAACAGCCCAATAAGTTTTTCCTGTTTTACCGCCTTCAAGAGAACTTACATTTTCCAAAGGCTGAGAACGAGAGTACGAAGTTACTGAATAATAGTAAACTTTGCCATTGTCGACCTTTTCATCAACATAATAATGTTTAAGACCGGTCTGACCACTAAGTTGTTCTGCTGCATAAGTCTTGACAGTAAATTTAGCACCTGAAATAGGAGTAACGATATCTCCCTTTTCAGGATGCTTGTCTTCCAGAATCGTAATTTGAGCACCGTCAATGAATATAACGTCACCAGGTTTGTAAGGATAGTAATCCTGACCATCTGTACCACCTGATGTTGGGGTAGAATTAGTTACAGCTGTAACGTGAGCAATAGCATCAACAAGCTTAGTAATTGTACCTGAAGAAACATTACCGCTGCTTCCGCCAGCTATCGCCTTAATTGCAACATCTGCAGTTCCGTTCCCAACAACAGAAGCTTCCGCAGTGGTCTCAAAAGTAACTGGCGATTTGTTTGTAATGGTAGAATCCGTAGATACCTTTGTACCCTTAGGAATAACGGTTGTATCGGTAGAATCGGCAGTTACAGTAAAAGTAACCGTTCCGGTAGCATTAACTGAACCTGGAATTTTAACAACTTTGCCGTCTATCGTATCAAGAACACAGTAGCCGCCTTCTTTAAGAGCCTCTTCGTTATAGCTTAATTGTTTCTGATCACCAATGTTATATATAAGGTAGTAAAGATTACCGGAAACAGGATCTTTTTTGAAAGTAAGTGTATAAGTGTTGTTGCCAAACCCTATTTTTGCAAGGTCAGCACTCGGATGGAATCCAAGAAACTTTCCTACCGCTGTGGAAGGCCCAACTGTATGGTCAACAATTACGGTATCCGGATTCTTTGAATCAGCCAAATCATAATCTGCAAGCAAGTCCCAAGTTTCTGCAAGACCTGAAAGACTTCTGTAAACACGGTAACCTTCAAAAGTAGGCTGATGACTCATAGGATCAATGTAACCTTCAGGACTGCTACTCCAATTAAGATAGACTTTACCATTACCTGGAATTACGTTTAATTGAGGATTCGGTGGAGGAGCGTATCCGAAATAGCCGTTGTTGAACTGAATTTTTGCAGCTTTCGCTTTCTCCTGAAGTTCATCTAGCGAATAGGCCACTATAACCGCGATGGTCACGTTAATCTCTTCTCCAGCCTTAAGCACATCATAGGGACCACAGTTCAGAAGCATACGCACATCATTAGGGTTCTGCCAGGTGTTAAATTGAGTGGAAGCCATGTAGACATACTTCAAGCTATCATGAGCATCTAAATCAATATCAGAACCATTCTGCCATGTTTCAAAACCAGTCAAGCCTATATCGCCTGGAGTATCAAGAAGAACCGCGCCAATGTAACCTGCTGGTGTTACCCAGCCTGGTTCAGCGCCATCGGAATCATAGGTATAGCCCATGTTCAATTCCTTATCGAAACCAATAAGGTCATCCCAGGCGGCAGGATCCCCTGGACTGGTTCCGCCAGCTGCCTGTCCTATGTCATTATCCATAAAGAAGGAGACATATATATCTTCAAGATCGAACTCATTCATATTCTTAATCTTATAGTTTATGAATATGTATGAATCGTTGTACTCGTAGTTCCAGGCATAGGTGCGCTGCTCTATCCTTAAGCCTTGTCCCCAAACGTCATATACTCCACCGCCTGAATTACGTACCCAAATTGTAGTAGCGTCTTTTGCAGGAATCCAGTCACCGGCACGGGCATAGGAATCCTGCATGGAGATTATATCACCATTTGCAGGAGAAACCTCTGGCATATGTATTTTTCTGCGCAAAGGATTGATAGCTGCACTATCCACAAAAGGCCATTTTACCTGATAGCTAAGCGGTGTAGTTCCAGGAAGCGCAAACAGCCTCTGTTCTTCACCGGTAAAACCAAAACCCTTGGGGATAGTCATGTCGCTAAAGTAAAGACCGGCAGCGCTAATATCACCCATACCGCCGCCATCTTTCATCCGCGGTTCGGCCATAGCGCCCATATCAGTATAAAATGCAGTTTTACTTACGTTAGGCTTGCGTTCTTCACCGTTTCCAGTCGGGTACATACTGCCGACCCATAGTCCCCAAGCCCAACAGTAATACTGCTCTGCTCCCTTTGGATATTCGGCATTATGTCCTGGAGCTGATGCTCGTAAAGCAACTGATCTTCGAGGATACTCACCTCTATATTCATGCTTATCCGCGAGATGCCTGGGAAATACGCCACCTTGCAAGGTATTACTTACAAGAAAATCAGAAAGATTTCCGGCGTCAACCCACCATATTCTCCAAAAATCAGCGGGTTCATCGCTTTCTTTAGCGCCACTTAGCAGGCTCACCCGACGCGGCTGACGTCTTGAGTTAACCTCCAGCTGTTGGGAATCACTCATCCTGGCGACAAGGGGAACAGCTAAAAGCAATGCGCCCGCTAAAGTAAGAAGTGTTTTTCGTATTTTCATCATTCCTCCTTAGGCCTAGAAACTCATCCGTAGGCCTAGCCGAAGCAGACGAGGCTGTCCGTAGTTGCTGGGATTCTGACCTACGTATTCTTTCCAATCGGCAACATCCGCTTGCCAATACTCAAGTTCGTTTTTGAAACCGAAATCTTTGCAGTCTCTATACTGAAACTTTTCATAACGAGGAGATTGCCCATTATCATTAGGTAAACCAGTGTTTGAATATACACTTGAAACATTTCGCCAGTCGAAGACGTTACGAACATCTATATAGAAACCTACACGAAGACTGGATGAACGAAGACCTGTTTCTTTGTTCAACTTACCCAACGCAAACCACTTTTCAAACTTAGCGTCAACCGTTTTGGTTGCAGGCATTCTTCTGCTACCCATAGGAATAACATTGCCTTTGGAGTCTACGCCCCAATAAGGTTTGCCTGAGGCCATATTGAATTGAACATTCAGATTTGTCATAGCCAACCACTTTATGTCAAAGTCTTGAGGAAGATGGATGTTGATATTAGTTTTAAGCGAATGCGTGATATCAAATTCCAGAGGATATTCATGCTTCGGAGGCTTAATTGCAGTGCCGCGGTAACGCATATAAAACTCGCGACCTGACGATCCTGTTCCCTTGGCATCCATAAATGAATACGTTACGGAAGAGGTAAACATCTTACCTGAACGACGCATTAGACTAAGATCAAAACCCTTTACTTTGGCAAAGTCCTCAATTACATAAATTGTATAGCTCGCCAGTTTATTTTTGTACATTGTACTAACCTGACGGCTAGCCAAAAGGTTTTCCTGATCCTTAAAGTAACCCTTTATATCTACAGCAGTGTTAGAATCAAGTAAAACCTTGTACCCCGCCTGATAGAAAATTGTTTTCAAAGGCGGCAGGTTGGGGTTGCCCAAGAGAGGAACACCAACGGTAATGTCGGCTTCAAGATTCTGGTACAAATCACCCAAGTCTACTGGCTGGAAGAAATGGCCGTAAGATGCGTATATGAAAGATTGACCGGTAACCGCAAACGATACCGAAAACCGAGGACTGAATTGATATTTGGGAGGAGTAGGCGCTCTGCCTGAATCAATAAATTCAGGGTTAACAAAGTACTCAGACGCCGGATTGAAATAATCAAAACGCACGCCTAAGTTAAGGGTAAGGTCTTCATACTCAATCTTATCTTGCAGGTAGGCAGCTGCAATGATTGGATTTTTATGATATGCGTCGGAATAAGGATTCTCGTTTGCGAAATACAAATTACTGTAATCCAGGATGTGATAGTTACCGGAAGCGCCCATTTTAACCCAGTGCGTTTTATTAGGTGTCCATTCCAGAGCAAGGTCGGCAATGTACTTAGTAGTATTCCTTCTCTCCCAGTAAGGAGTAAAATAATACTTAAAGCGACGGAATAGCGGCTCTGAATTATACCTAACCATATGGATGTTTCCTGAAGTCTCAAGGCTGTCTTCGTACGGATTTTTAACCTCTACAGTATCTTTGCCATTGATAATTACAGAATCCCAATCGCGATAAAGCGCATAGTAATGTTTATACAAAGCGAAATCAAACAAGTGATAGTTAACGCCAACAGTATCCCCATTCTTAGCTATGGTAGGACGCCACTCATTAGCCTCGTACCATCTGTCATTCAAGGCTTCAAGCTGCTTATCCCAGTTCTGCCAGTGGAAAACATCCTCGCCTTTTTCATAGTAACCACTAGGTTTAACGAACTGATTATAGAAATACCATACAGCGGTAGCAGTGTCTACCCAGCCTGTATCATTTTTTACAAGATTTTCATAGTAATCAATGATGTTAATACGTACTGAGTCACCTTTCTTGGTTACATACGCGAGAATGGAATCTGGAACGTGAAACAACATTGAGTCAGCATGATACAAACGGTCTACGATAAGGGTGTCGCCTGTTTCTTTATCAACTTCTTTCTTAGTTTGGTTGTATGCCCAACCAACCCATGACATTTGGGAACGACCTATCATCTTGAAATCGTTGTAATGTGCACCGTTCATGTATGATACGTTTCTTTGGGTATTGAAGGTACCCGCGTTTATTGTATAGAACAAGTGCTCATTAATTTTATGACTGACCTTTACATTCAGCTGATAGTTACTGGATTCAACACGGGGACCTAAAGACGCCCAAATGCCTTTAGAGAACGCATGTTTGTAGTTATGGTACCATGAATTGGAATAGTTACCTGAAAGAGTAATTTTGGGGCCGTGTTCAAATGGCCTCCATGTCAGCTTCAATGTTCCGCTCTTGCGGTGCTGGTCATTGTTGTAAAGCCTATCTTCATGTTCCAGCATATTTCCTGAAATAAAGAAACTGGCTCTAGGGATACCAAGAGGGCCGCCTAATGACAATGACACTTTATTATGCCACATCTTTTCATTCGGGTACTTAATAGGGTCAACGTCCCAATAAAACTTGCCTTCTTTATCTTTAGCAGGTTTACCAAAACGCAACATCGCGTCAGTTTCGTATGCAAGCATACCCTTAAATTTGTTACCGCCTTCTTTGGTTACGATATTGATAACTGCTGACATGGCGTCACCGTATTCAGCATTGAAGTTACCGGTGTTAATTGTCATTTCTTTAACAGCCATGTTATCAATGTATACGCCCGATTGACCGGTAACCGGATCATTGGCGTTTATGCCATCAACAACGTAGACAACCTCATTACTTCGACCGCCTTGCATATGAAGGCCACCGGAAAGACCACCCGATGTTTCAGTGGCTCCAGCTGACAAAGCTACCGCGTCCTGAAGATTATCTATTGGTTTGACGCTAATTTGATCGCCTGTAACAACTTGGCCAACACTGACATCAGGATCAATAAGGGGACGATCTGCTACGATTATAACCGCTCCTACCTTAATTGAGGAGTCGTTTATTTTTATGTCGCCCAATTCTGTATTTTTATTTGCCGTTACCTTAACGCCTGACACAGTAACTTCTGTATATCCAATCATGGATACCACAACATCATAAGTCCCTACATCAACTGCGTTTATTAAAAAGGAACCGTTCGGTCCGGTAGCGGCACCTCTATCCGTTCCCTTTACAACTACATTAGCTCCGGGAAGCGGATTTCCTGTTTTGGCGTCCTTAACTCTACCTGAAATCTTACCCGTAATTCCGGCAAAGACCATCCCGGGGATAAGAATTAAGGTAAGTAATACGCCTATAATCTTTTTGTTCATGCTCAACCTCCTAGCTTAGGTTGAGGGGTTTCCTCTATATTATTTATATGTTTGTTTTTTGGATCTTTTGTTATGTTTTTTGTTACAATACAACTTATGCCACAGAGGATATCGGCACCTCCTTTTGCTTTTTTTAGACACATTGTGACGTTTCCTAAACGCATCATAATAACCGTCCGTATTTACCGGGCTACCCTAGAAAGCCCACTTTTACTCCGGTTTATGTATCAATTAGAACACGCTATTCTTTTTGCACAAACCGGCTCTTAATTGAGTATAGACTCCTTCCCCCCTTTTGTCAAGGGTTGATTATGGAAAATCAGAGCTTTCCTTTTCGGTATAATTGAAACACGAAACTCCCTATTTCAAATGAATGATGCAGAAAGCGTATGGTTTTGTATCTTTTCAATACCTTTATGCTTCCAATACTTATTTTAGCGAACACGGGATACTCATAAGCCTTTGCTAGCATAGCAACGATTGGTGCTTAGATTTCAACAATCTGCACAGCTTAGCCGATGACCCTGAATTAAGCAGCCCGACAATAATGCCCTCAGAATTCACTTAAGATAAAACCTAACAGTATTAGTCCCAACTGATATCAATTTTGCAAAGCTCTTTACGAACGTACCTTTCTATAACTTTAGATAATACAACTCAAGTGCAATAATTTTAGGTTCTGCAAAACTAATAATGGATATAGAACCTTCCAAGATGTTTTCAAAAATAAAAAGATGCCCTTTTTACAAAAAAGATAATGCAATAACTCTCGTGTAGACACTTGAGATTTTGCAAAAGTGATAATTGGATAGAAGCTAAAGACCCTACCTTGACTCCTACACTTACTTCATAAAGCCCGGCTTGATATTCAACAGATTACTGCACAATTTCAGATAATTTTAGTCTATTTTCGTGTCGACCAACGTTCTAAGCGGATTTAAGTGAACTTACTCGGCTTTCGACAATCTACAATAAACAGGATTTTCTCGCATCAACTTGGGAATCCATATGGCTTTTGACTGTATCACTCTTGCCTAGATGAGATGAGGAAAATATCTCTCGTTCGGCACATAAAACTTGTTTTCAAGCGTCTACTCCCCTAATTAGGAAATATCCAAATACGGTTGACATATTCTTTTCGATGGCTATCATCCTGCTATGGCTTCCGTAAAGACAGTAACTTCTAAAGGCGCCATGTCGCCTGCTGAAAAAATAAAGTGGCTGAACGATTATATAGCTCTTCACCCTTCTTCTCCGGCTTTCGCACAACTGGCAGAAGCTCACGGACAAGCAGGTGAACTTGATAAGGCCCTCAGGCTTTTGGAACATGGCTTAAAGCAGCATCCTAATTATGTTCCGGCACATATTCTCCGCGCACGCTATCTTTTGAAGAAAAATCAGCCATTCAAAGCTGAGGAGATACTACGGGAAGTCCTTAGTATTGATCCTGCGAATCTGACAGCGCTTAGAATTCTTTTAGAATTGGAAGTTCACCGTGAAGCGGCCACCCGTGGAGTTACAGCAAGAAAAATTGCCGCTCTGGACGCAAATGATCCTCTTGCTATAAAGATACTTACGGAAAAAACCAAAACATCTTCGCCCTTTACTACTCGTAGCGTTGCAGAACTTTATGAAAGTCAGGGCTATCTAACCGAAGCCCTTAGGATATACCGTGAATTAGCTCAGGCAAATCCTGACAACGAACAAATACCAATCAAGATAAAAGAACTGGAGGGCCGAATTAATGGAACATAGAATTCGTAAGCTAAAGGCACGAATGAGAAAAGAAGGCTTGGACGGATTTTTGCTAACTAATCTATCCAACATACGCTATTTAACCGGCTACTCCGGCTCAAGTGCCGTACTATACATGGGTAAACGCCCACATTTTTTCACAGATTTTCGTTATAAGGAACAGTCTCAGAAAGAAGTTACCTCCAAGGCAGTAATTCATATAATTGATAAAAATTATCCTAAAGAAATAGCCCAACTTGCAGAAACAAAAGGCTCTAAGACTTCCTTAAGAATAGGTTTTGAAACCACAAGCATGCGGGTAGGAAGCCTAGAGACATATAAAAAAGAGTTACGTAAATCGGCAAAAATCAAGTGGGTGCCAATAAACGGTATAGTAGAAGATTTAAGGATAGTAAAGGAACCGGAAGAGATTGAACTAATATCCAAAGCGGCCTCGATAACTGATAAGGTATTTGCAGAAATACTTCCACTTATTAAACCGGGCATTACTGAAATGGACTTATCAGCAGAAATTATCTATCGATTTATGAAATACACAGGTCTTGCTCCAGCATTTGCCTCAATTGTCGCATCGGGTCCAAATTCGGCAATGCCTCATGCGCAACCTACAGATCGCAAATTAACCAAGGGCGATTTTTTAACTTTTGACATAGGCGCGCAATGGAAAGGCTATGCTTCCGATTTTACTCGCACGGTAGTAATAGGAAAGTCCTCAACCAAACATCGTGAAATTTATAGCATCGTGCATGATGCACACCAACGGGCAATGGACGGCGTTAAAGCCGGCGTTCCTGCAAGTAATATAGATAAACTAGCGCGTTCATACATCTCAGAAAAGGGATACGGCTCCTACTTTGGTCATTCTCTTGGGCATGGCGTTGGACTCAATGTTCATGAAGCCCCATCCCTATCAAGTAAAGCCAAAGAGAAACTGCCCGCAGGAACGGTAGTTACAATTGAACCGGGCATTTATCTTCCCGGCTGGGGTGGCGTACGGATAGAAGATTTGGTGGTCGTTACGAAAGAAGGTGTTAGAATACTTTCAAAAACGCAGCGCAAGAAATTGATTGAAATTTAGAAGGAGAAGGTATGAAGCCAGACCTATCAATTATTGAAAAATTGGTTAAGCTCGTCGCTTCAAATGATATTGGCGAGTTAGAAGTCCAGTATAATCGTAATCAATGGGTACGGGTTAGCAAAACAGCTGGTAGCCTAAGCGTTCAGTCTGTTCCGACAGTAGCACCTACCCAACAAACTACAGTTACCGCACCACCAGTAAAGCAGACGGCAGCAGAGCCTATTAAAGATAAGCCTGCAGAGGATGTGAAAAAATCACGCCCGTCAAACTTGATTGCCGTAAAATCTCCCATGATAGGCACTTTTTACAGAGCGCCTTCACCGGACGCTCCATCTTATGTGGAAGCGGGTGATGTGGTTAAACCGGGTACTGTTGTATGCATAGTTGAAGCCATGAAGCTGATGAATGAAATTGAAGCCGAAACATCCGGCAAAATTGTGGAAATTTTGGTAGAAAATGCAACTCCGGTTGAGTACGGGCAGGAACTTTTCCTGATAGAACCGAGTTAATTTTATGTTCTCCAAGGTATTGATTGCCAACAGGGGTGAAATTGCCGTACGCATAATAAGGGCGTGCAGGGAATTGGGCATTGAAACGGTTGCTGTATATTCTGAAGCCGATGCCGACGCTCTTCATGCCAGACTAGCAGATGAGTCGGTATGCATTGGACCTTTTTTATCTTCGGAAAGTTACCTTAAAATAACCCACCTGATCTCTGCAGCCGACGTATCGCGCTGTGATGCCATACACCCGGGTTACGGATTCCTTGCCGAAAACGCCAAATTCGCGCAAATGGTTACAGACGCCGGACTTACCTTCATTGGCCCCTCCCCTGACAATATCAATAAAATGGGTAATAAGTCGCTAGCCAAAGAAACCATGCGTGCGGCTAAAGTACCTGTAATCCCAGGTTCAAAAAAAGATTTGGAAAGTGTTGATGAGGCAATTAAATTAGCTGATGAATACGGTTATCCTGTTTTAGTCAAGGCGGCTGCCGGCGGCGGTGGCAAAGGAATGCGCCTGGCCTATGATAGAAAGGAGCTTGAAGTAGGCTATAAAATGGCAAAGGCGGAGTCAAAGGCGGCTTTTGGCGACGATCGGCTTTACCTTGAGAAATATCTTGAAAAACCGCGTCATATTGAGATACAAATTATAGCCGACTCTTACGGTAAGGTTGTTCATTTGGGCGAACGCGAATGTTCTATTCAACGACGTCATCAAAAACTTATTGAGGAATCTCCCTCACCAGCTGTTGATACAGAGCTTCGCAAAAAAATGGGGGCAGCAGCTGTAAATGCCGCAAAAGCAATTGGTTATCAGAGTGCTGGAACCGTTGAATTCTTGCTTGACGCCAAGGGTAAGTTTTATTTTATGGAAATGAATACCCGTATACAGGTTGAACATCCGGTTACTGAAATGGTTTCCGGCTTTGACCTGTTGAAGGAACAAATTCTCGTAGCTGCAGGCGAGAGACTTTCTATTAAACGTGATATCAACAAACCATCTGGACATTCCATAGAATGCCGCATCAACGCTGAGGATCCGGATAAAAACTTTATGCCTACCCCTGGCAAGATATCGTTTCTGCATCTTCCCGGCGGCCCCGGTATAAGGGTTGATTCACATATCTTTGCCGGCTATATGATTCCGCCATATTACGATTCGCTTATAGCAAAAATTATCTCTCACGGTAGAAACCGTACCGAAGCTATTGATAGAATGCGTCGAGGATTACAGGAATTTTACATAGAAGGTGTGAAAACAACTGTTCCCTTCCATCTAAAGGTTCTTGCCGACCCTGAGTTTATTGCCGGCAATCTGCATACCGGTTTTATTCCCGAAATGACCGAACGCCTAAAAGCAAAAGAAGGCAAAAAATAACCTTAGATAAATTAAATTTGCAAAAGAGCCAAGCGCCCCGCAAGGGGCGCTTTCTATTTAACTTGACAATCAATATCTAATGATGTATTATGCTATTTTAAGGAGGTTTAATGTCTATCCCCAAATATGATGAGTTAATGTTACCTTTATTGCTATTCCTAGGCGATGAGAGGGAACATAGTTTGAGAGAGGCCGTTGAAACTTTAGCATCACAATTTAAGTTAAGTGAGGAGGAACGAAAAGAACTCTTGCCAAGCGGCATACAGGCTAAATTCAACAATCGGGTTGGATGGGCAAGGACATATCTAAAGAAAGCAGGACTTATTGAGGCGCCTGTACGAGGGAAATGTAGAATAACACAACGAGGTCTTGAGGTATTAAGGAACAAACCAGAATATATTGATGCAAAGTTACTCAAACAATTTCCAGAGTTTGTAGAATTCCAAACAGTATCTCGTTCTGGCGACAAAGAAGTAGATATAGACGAAACGACTCAAACTCCAGAAGAGACTCTGGAAAACAGTTATCTAAAGTTAAGAAAAGAGCTAGCGGCTCAACTTTTGGAAATCATAAAGGCTTGCGATCCCGGATTCTTCGAAAGAATAGTTGTAGATTTGCTTTTAGCAATGGGATACGGAGGCTCTAGACAAGACGCAGGACAAGTAACAGGTAAAAGTGGAGATGAAGGAATCGATGGAGTTATTAACGAAGATAAACTAGGTCTTGATGTAATATATATACAGGCAAAAAGATGGAAGAAAAATGTGCAACAATCTCAACTACGAGAATTCGCGGGCAGCCTTGAAGGACGCAAAGCCAGTAAAGGAATAATTATTACAACCTCCGATTTCGCAGCTGGTGCAAAAGATTATGTGGATAAAATTGGAAAGAAGATTGTACTGATTAATGGAGAGAAATTAGCAGAGTTAATGATAGACCATCATGTCGGAGTTACGGAAATTGCAAACTATACTCTTAAAAAAATTGATTTCGATTATTTTAACGAGGAATAACGAATATTGCAGTAACTCTTTTGTTAAAGATAACACTTGACAAATCCCCATTTTAGCCTAGATTATATTGTAAGGTTTATTTGTGGAAAGAGGTTCTTATGAAACGTTATCTAGTTGTTCTGGCGGTAGGGTTGCTTCTGGTAAGTGTTGCAGGACTTAAGGCTTCGGGAACCGTACGTTCAAAAGTAATTGATAACATCGCCTACGTGTATCACAGCGACGCTTACTTTAACTGCTGTCCAACCATGAAATTCGAAATAACGCAATCGGGAACCAAAATTAACATAGTAGAACACGATTTAGCTCAAAAACCATGCAAGTGTATGTGCCACTTTGACTTCACGCATAAGCTTGAAGGTCTTGAAGCTGGAACCTACACTGCCTATGTATGGGAACAAGTAGCCTCAGCCAAACCTCAGCTTGCCGGAACCACAAGCTTCGTTATTTCAGATAAGAAACTTGAATACGTAACTTCCAGTATGATGAGCGAATGCCACAACGCAATAGGTAAAGCCCCCGACCAACACGCCGGACTTGAATTTTCAGCTCTACCAACCTCACAATCCTCTGTTTCTGTCCGATATCACCTTCCTGAAGCCGCAAATGTAAAATTGGCAATTTACAATGTTGCAGGCAGCTTAGTGCGAACAATTAATCAAGGTTCACAGGCAGCCGGTGATCACTTTTTGTCATGGGATTTACGGAATAATAAAGGTACCGTTGTCCCGCGCGGTGTCTATATCATAAGGCTTTTTGCAGGAAAACAAAGCCGGAGCTTACATACAACTGTTCTGCGATAGTTACCCGAACTTCCCGAAGGAAAGAACTAAGCGTTGTGTACTCACTAAACCTAGAGAGATATCACATTACGGCTTCCGATTCGTCCGACAGAATCAAGTATATCGAAAATAGAGAAACACTTCACCCAATAATTACTTTATGAACTTTAACGTCCTGTATGTTAAGGGCTAGAAACGATAAAGAAGGGCTAAGCCAATGCCTTGGCGTGAGGGAAGTACACTTAAATTCAGCGATTCATCGAAACCGAACAGGTGAGCGTCCACGTAGGCGTCGGCTACTGAATAAGCCACAGCGGCAAGGGTAAAAAACGCAAAGGTATTACGTAAGTCACGCAGGGAATCGGCACGTAGCGTGCGAACAGAATCTGCAAGCGCTGTATTCGCGCTTACGCTGTTCATTTCAAGATGCTTCTTAACTGTAAAATATCCCAGTGTAATTTCTGCTCCGGCAATTACAACTCCCTTTATGTACTTGCGGTTATAGACCTGCCCTGCTCCAGGTATAAAGGCTGACAAAAGCATAGCCTTGCTAACAGAATGTGCTTGCTTTTCAAGTTTTGCTACAACTGTAGTGTCAAAAGACATTTCAGCAGACAGGCTATCAAGATGTAGACTATCTTCTGCATTTGGCGATAAAGCCGGTGCCGCTGTTTGAGCCGAAAGCGGCATCAGACCTAGGAGGAAGAGGATGGTTGTGGAGAGGAGAATCTTATTCATGATTACCTCTAATATACATACAGTACGTCGGTTTTCGACCTGGCTGTCTTGATCGAGGAGAATTTTTATTCATATCACCTCTAATACAAATTAAGGATATTGTATTCTTGCAAAGTTTGGTTTACCAAATTGGGCTTGCTCTTCATGGCGTAACAAAGTTTATGGCCTTGGGGATAACCGATAGCTCTATTTCTCTAAAGGCCTTATCAGAAACCTCACCATCAACATGGTAGTATACTGGATGGGAAAATGAAAGCTTCATCTGTCTAAATCGGTGCATCAAAACAAGGTCTGTAATTTCGGTATGCTTGCCTTTTATAGCTGTGGGCAACAGAAACAGGAATCTAAGCTTGGGTAATTTTTTAACCAGACATAAATCAAGCTGAGCATCGGTAAGCTCAGCGTTTGGCGTAAGCATAAACATGCCGCCATGATAGCGTCCGTTTCCTACAGAAATAGTCATTGTTTCCAAGTGAAGCGTTTGAGTATCGGTTTTCACTTTTACTTCAGGGGAGTTGAATTTTGACAGGGTGCGTAAAACGGAAACAAAGTAGCCTAAGTCGCCCTTGAGGGACGATGCCCGCATAGCCCTTGCCACCTCGGCATCAAAACCTGAACCAAAGATGTTGATAAAACGAACACCGTTTGCCTGACCTATATCTATACGTCGAACATTACAAGGCTTAAGATAGGTTTCAGGCTCAACCATTGTTACGCCTATGCTACGTACAAAGTCGTTACCCGAACCTGTAGGTATAACACCCAACTCAACATTCGCATTGTCAATAGCGTTCAAGGCGCTGTTTAACGAACCATCGCCGCCCACTAGAATAAGACGGTCCACACCTTCTGCAAGCGCTCTACGAGTGGCTTCTTTTATTTGCCCTGCCTTGCTGCAAAGCTCAACATCTAAATTCTTTCCGGCAAACCAGTGTTTCCATTTTTTACCGGTTCTGCCCTTACCTGCCGAAGGGTTTACAAGAAAGCGCGTTCTCACTAGCCAACCTCAGCTGCGTGTCTATAACCCATTCTAGCTATATTTTGAATAAGTTGGAGACCAACGGAGAACTTAAAATACAGTTGATTTAACGCAGTCAGATACTGGATGAACGTGGGTAGGTGATAAATTGTAGACATGGGATTAGAAAGGATGTTTATATTCATAGAGTACAAAGGCAGTTGCTGTATTAAGATATAGGCAAAGGTTGCAGGACGCGAACGGCTAAGCAAGGTGAACCTATTTGATATAGATTTCAACGCGCCTGTTTTTTTTGCGACCTTCAGCTGTAGTATTGGAAGCAAGCGGACGCGCCGCCGAAAGTCCACACGGAAGCAAACGCTTTGAATCTATTCCCTTTTCTAAAAGATAGCGGCAAATTTTCCCGGCCCTGTTTGCCGAATATTCCCAGTTGGAGGGATAATATTTACGTAACTGCTGTCCTACCCGCATGTTATCGGTATGAACCATCACAACTACATCCTCTTGAGAAGTTTTTATAAGTGGAATAAGCTTATCTAATTTTTGTTTACCTGTAGCAGAGATTTCAGTTGCTTTTGTAGATGAAAATAAATCGTCCAGCGCAATTGTGGCAATAAGATTGCCGTAGTCAAATTCCTGAACGCTCTTGCTGTTTGAGGATGTGTCCGCTGTCGAAAAGCTGGAGGCCTTGTTTGCGGGGAAATTGCCTTGCAAAGCTTCAACCTTGGCTACCCACATCTTTATCTCCTTGCTTTGCTCAGCGTATCCCTCGGCTAGAGGACGATAGAAGACAAAGTAGCCGCCTACACCTGCCGCTGCAAAAAGCAGTGCAAGCAACCAACCCAGGTATTTCATTTAAGTCCTTCCAGAAGCTCAAGCAAACGCGTGTGCTTCTTCTGAAATGTCTCAAGTTTCTCCCGCTCTTTGGAAACTATGTTGTCGGGAGCGTTTTTAATAAAATTCTGGCTTGAAAGCTTAGATTTTATTTTAGAAATCTCAGAACCAAGTTTTGCCGATTCCTTCTCAATCTTCGCAATTTGGGCATTAAGGTTGAACTTACCCGAAGAGGCAAGTTCGTTTAGAGAAATATAGACCTCGCCCCAGCCAAGAACTGCACCCACGGCAGGATGCGGTTTGGCATCAACCTTCTTTAATTCCGATATAGCGCTAAGATAGGCCTTGTTTTCTGTAAAGAACTCATACAAGTTACTGTCATCACTGACAATTTGAACGGCAACTGCTGTATTTTTAGAAAGCCCCAACTCGGAACGCATGGTACGTACAGCTGTGATAAGGTCGGTCATTGCATCAACTGACGGAGGCGATTTTGCAAACTCTTGGGGAACGCGAGGCCAGCTATCGCGGAAAAGTCGGTGCTTGGCAAAACCAAACCTTGCCCATAACTCTTCGGTAATAAAAGGCATAAATGGATGCAACATAGCCAGGGAAGATTTGAATACGTAAAGCGCACAGGCTGCAGAACGTCCCTGCTCACGCTTGGCCTGTTTGGCAAACTCAAGTCCCCAATCGCAGAACTCGTGCCAATAATAGGTGTAGAGATACTTGGCCGCAGCGTAAAGGTCATGATTATCTATCATATGCGCCACTTCTTGGGCCGCGCGTGACAGTCTTGCAAGCATCCAGCGTTCTGTAGGTGTTGGGTTATCAGGTATCTCTGGAGCTTCTCCACCATCCATCAGTGAAGTCATAAGCCTTGCCGAATTCCACAGCTTATTGGCAAAGTTGCGTCCCACCTTGATACGTTCTTCAGAGTAAAGAACATCGGACTCACGCGGGGTAATAAGCAAGAGACCAAAGCGCAAGGCATCAGCCCCATATCTGTCTATAAGACCAATTGGGTCTGGTGAATTACCCAAACTCTTACTCATCTTCTTACCCTTTTCATCGCGAATCATCACATGGAACATAACGTCGCTAAAAGGCGGACGCGAGGTAAATTCAAGCCCAGCCATAATCATGCGCGCCACCCACAAATAGATGATATCCCAGCCTGAGACAAGTGTGGAGGTTGGGTAGTATTTTGCAAAATCCGATGTCTCTTCTGGCCAACCGGATACTGAAAATGGCCAAAGCCAGGAGGAAAACCATGTATCCAAAACGTCTGGGTCCTGGGTGAATTTGGCAGATGAGCAAGCCGGACATGCACGGGGTTCGTCAATGGATACAAATTCCTTGGAACAGTCATCACAGGTATAGACCGGAATGCGGTGTCCCCACCACAACTGACGCGATATGCACCAGTCGCGTATGTTACGCATCCAGTGGAAATAAAGGTTCTTCCACCTGTCAGGATGAAAACGTATAACACCATCTTCCACAGCCTTTATTGCAGGCTCAGCCAAAGGCTTCATTTTGCAAAACCATTGTTCGGATAAAAGCGGTTCAATAACCGTGTGACAGCGCGAACATGTGGCAGCGGATAGATTGTAGGGTTCAATCTTTTCCATAAGACCCTGGGACTTAAGGTCAGCGACAATCTGCTTACGGGCGGCATAGCGGTCTTTACCAGCATAGCGTCCGGCTTCCTTAGTCATTGTCCCGTGGTCATCTATGATACGCACTTTTGGCAAATTGTGACGTTTGCCCATTTCATAATCATTTGCGTCGTGGAATGGAGTTACCTTTACCGCTCCGGTACCGAACTCGCGCTCCACAGCCTCATCTGCTATAATTGGAATTTCTCTATCCATTAGAGGAAGCATAAGGGTTTTGCCTATAAGGTCTTTATAACGTGCATCTTCAGGATGAACAGCCACAGCCGTATCACCAAGCATGGTTTCAGGACGAGTAGTTGCAACGGTTATGTAGCCTGAGCCTTTGGCAAGCGGATAGCGGATGGACCACAGGGAAGAGGAACGATTTTCGTATTCTGTTTCTTCATTCGATATGGCAGTGTGACAACGCGGACACCAATTGACTATACGCAGTCCACGATAGATAAGCCCCTTGTCATACAGCTTTTTGAACACGGTACGTACAGCGCGTGAAAGCCCGGCATCAAGGGTAAAACGTTCGCGCGACCAATCTATTGCCAAACCTGCACGGGAAAACTGCTGACGAATAACCGAACGATGTTCGTTAGCCCAATTCCATACTTCTTTAAGAAAGGCCTCCCGTCCCAGCGAATTTTTCGATATACCCTGCTGAGCTAACTTACGTTCAACTACAACTTGAGTCGCAATACCCGCATGGTCCATACCCGGAACCCACAAGGCTTGCTTGCCTTGCAGGGAGTGGTATCTTATAAGAATATCCTGAAGCTCCGTATCAAGAACATGTCCAAGAGTTAGCTTACCGGTAACATTTGGAGGAGGTATAACTACAACAAAACTTTCTCTATTATCGTCAGATTCCGGAGTAAATAATCCTTCTTCTATCCAGGCCTTGTAGAGCCGTTCTTCAATCCCCTTAGGGTCATATAACTTTGGAAAATCCGCTTGCATGCAGGATTATAGAATACAGGCGGCAAAAAGTCAAGCCGCGTATACACTTGCTTCTATCAATACAGAGTAAGGCTTGCTTAGTTCGACATTACTAGAACATGTAAGGATAATAATTTTGGATACCCTTACCCATACTCCCTCTCCCAAAGGGAGAAGGAAAGCGTGCTGAAGGAGTGCAGGGTGAGGAAAGACAGCGAATAGACTATCCTGTAAACAATTTCAGACTACAGTTTTGTGGTTTATTTATTCTAAGGATATGGAGTTTGCCTTGCAAACTCCCAAAGCCACGCCGTAGGCGTGGATA
>CAZUXE010000001.1:118755-133261 GCA_964624585.1 uncultured bacterium
AGGCGTGGATAGTTAGAAAGTGTAGTCGAAGAGCTTGCGCCGTTCGGCTTCAGGAAGAAGCTCATAGCGCGCAAAGTGCATTGCAAAAGAGGCGCGTCCCTGACTTAAAGAACGCAAAGTAGTCGCGTAACCAAAACTTGACGCCAAGGGGATAAAGGCTTTTATAAATTTATGCTCTTTGATATTCTCCACAGCCTCAATTCTTCCCCGTCGTGTACTAAGGTCGGCAATAATATCACCCATGTATTCCTCAGGGGTTATAACCTCAATATCCATAATAGGTTCCAAAAGTGCAGGCGCTGCCTTGTTATAGGCTTCTTGAAAAGCCTGCGATGCAGCAGCCTTAAAAGCTATGTCCGAAGCTTGGTCTTCTCTGTAGTCAACCGCTGTAACTGTAATTTTAAGGTTAGTTATAGGAAAACCCATCATTAAACCAGCGGTAAACAAACCTTCAAGGCTCATTCTTACAGCGTCAAGAAACTCGCGCGGCAGCTCGGAAGAAAGCTTTATTTTTACATCTGTACCCTCTTTGTAGGGTTCAACTCTCAATGTTACACCGGCGTAATGAGCTGTAGTGCCAATCATGCGCGAAAATACATAGGAATGTTCAACTTTTTTGGTAACTGTTTCACGATATGAAACCTGAGGCTTACCTGTACGAACAGGCACCCTAAATTCACGTTTAAGACGGTCGATAATTATTTCCAAATGAAGCTCACCCATACCTGAAATTAAAAGCTGTCCTGTTTCAGGATCTGTTCTAACCATAAAGGTTGGATCTTCTAACTGCAGAATTTCCAATGCTTTACCAAGTTTAGCTTCATCAGCTTTTGTATGCGGCTCTATGGATTGGTGAATAACTGGTTCCGGAAAACGCATAAGTTCGTACACTATTGGATGTTTTTGGTCTGAGAGCGTAGTGCCTGTAGTTACATGCCTTAAACCGGCCAGAAGACCTATTTCACCGGCTTGAAGTTTGGATATTTCCTCAAAATGGTTCGAATGCGCCAGAAACAACTTGGTAGCACGTGAACGCTTGGCCCCTGGATAACTCATAATGGTGGTTCCTTTTTCTATAGTACCGGAATACACTCTGGTAAAGGCCAGAGGGCCCATGTGAGAATCGTAGGCAAGTTTGAAAACCAGAGCTGAGAAGGGTTCATCAGGTTTGGGGTCTCTGTGAATAATTTTTTCCTCATTATCCGGTTCATGCCCCTTAATTGGTGGAATTTCCAAAGGTGAAGGTAGATAATCTATAACAGCATCCAGCAAGGGTTGCACACCTTTATTTTTCAAAGCAGACCCGCACAACACCGGAATAATTTCATTCTTCAAAGTCAGCTTACGTAAGGCTTCCTTTAGAATCTCAGACTCACTCTGACGGTTTGCCATAAAATCTTCAACAATGCGGTCCTCTACTTCACAGGCTTTATCAACCAGTCTTTCCCGCCATGCTTTAGCCTCATCCATCATTTCTGCAGGAATCTCTTCTATGTGATACTCCGCGCCCAAGGTTTCGCTATTCCATTTAATTGCATGCCATTGAACAAGGTCTATTACGCCAATAAAGTCTTGCTCTACTCCCCATGGAATTTGAATAGGTACTGGAATTTGCGGGAAGCGCGATTCCATCATATCCACAACACGTTGAAAATCTGCGCCTGTACGATCCATTTTGTTCACAAACGCCAGCCTTGGAATATGGTAGCGATCGGCTTGATGCCAAACTGTTTCCGACTGCGGTTCAACCCCGCCAACTGCGCAAAAAACCATTATTGCCCCGTCAAGAACCTTAAGCGCACGCTCCACTTCTATGGTGAAATCAACATGCCCTGGGGTATCAATTATATTGATTTGAAAACTTTTCCAGCCGACTATGGTAGCTGCAGAGGTTATGGTAATTCCACGTTCACGCTCCTGAGCCATCCAATCCATGGTGGCCGCCCCGTCATCTACTTCACCAATGCGATGTATCTTCTTGGCATAGTAAAGTATTCTTTCTGTCGTGGTGGTTTTTCCGGCATCTATATGAGCGGCTATGCCTATATTGCGTAACTTATGTAAATCCATTGTAATTAACGGGAAATTTTCGTAAGCAGCTCTTTTATTATTGTCTCCGCCTTAATTTTATCAGAGGGAAGACAAACTGATAATTGAACGTCCTTGCCTTCTTTACCCAGAGGAATCTCAGGAACTGTAGGATTTGTAGAAATCAATACAGCAGGGCCGGTGATTCGTGGTTTTAAGAGAGATAGCGCGAAACGGGCATTTTCAACTTCCTCTTCACAAGCCGGATTAGCCAAAATAATTATGCCATTTACCTTGGCCACAAAGGTTTGCCACAGCGGGGCAAAACGTTTCGCTCCTGGAAAACCGTAGAAGTTGACTTCGTAATTTGCAGCAGTGAGTTTTCCAAAATTCAAAACCTTCTCGCCCCCCTGTTCAGGATTCTTTTCATTGGAAATAACATGTATAAAGGTATTTCGTGAATCACGGTCTGTGCCAATTACTATAAAGTTAAAAACCTTGGGTTCCGTAGAAGCAGCCACGGTCTTGGAAACAGCCTTAGCATTTTCAGTGGATTCATCAAGCTGAGAAGGAGATGCTGTTGATGATTTAGGGGACGTTAACGAAGGAGATTCGGATGGCGCAGAGGCTGGTCCAGAAGGTGTTATTGAAGGAGATGTTTCTGAGGGAGGGACGGAGGAGGAGGGAGGTGTTTGGAGGGAGGTGGGTTGTGTTACGGGTGTTACGGGTGGTGTTGAGGGAGATGTTACGGGAGGTGTTGCGGAAGGTGTTACGGGTTGAGCCGGCAATTCGGGTTCCCAACCTTGAGCGGCCTCTTCCCATGATTCCTGCTTTTCCCCTGCTTGCCCCGCTACAGCAATTGCACCTTCAAGTTTCAATGCCCCAGAAGCAAGCAATTTCTTTATTTCCTCAATAGTATGTAAACTTAGGAGTGGACTAAGCTTAAGTATTTCTGCAATTGTCTTCTTTCCATCAACAAGGCTAAGAAGTGCCTCTTGAACAGGATTTTCAGTACCAATTTGTGATGAAAAAGCCGGTATGGCTTTAGGGTTTAACTCCTTTTTAATTCGTTCGGTTTCATCCAACTCCCTAAGCGCTTCAAATATGGCTTCGTCGGTCTGATTTTCAATAGTTGGTATAACAGACAGGCTATCAGTCAGCTTGACCTTGAAGCGTCCCCGTGACCATGAAAGCAACTCAGGCAAAGCGGCTGTACCTTGTTTGTTTAGGTAGGAAGCGGCTATTAGCTTACCTGCCATAAGGTATAAGAAACCCTCTTCGCCATCTGATTCTAAATAAACTTCACCTGTTTTTTGACCAAAGGAAAGCATTTGCAAAAGGTCAATTACCCCTAGGTCTTCAATATTTCCGGTTGTGGCAATATCATCGCCTTCGTCGTCTTTTTGAAAGGTTTCCTGATAGCGGGTGTAGCGGTCGAGAAGAATTTCAATTCGCGCCAGCAGTTCATGAAACTCAAAAGGCTTGGTTAAATAATCGTCTGCACCCAAACGCAATCCCTTAACCTTATCTTGAGTATCGGCAAGGGCGGAGAGAAACACGAAGGGTATGTTTTGCAGGGCGTCATTCTTTCTTATTTGTTCGCACAAAGCGTAGCCATCCATCCCAGGCATCATGATATCTGCAATAACAATATTCGGCGGGTTTGAAATAGCTTTCTGTAGAGCCTCTGTTGCAGAAGGTGCAACGGTAACGTCAAAACCTTCGCCAAGCAGACGTATTTCCAGAAGATTCAAAAGATGCGGATCGTCGTCAACAACAAGAATTTTTCTTTTTACATCTTCCTGACTCATTAGCTAACGCTCCCCTTGCCTGCAAGAAATTCTTCTATTTGAGAAGCCAACTCACGGGTATTTATAGGTTTAGCTATAAAACCATTGCAGCCTGATTCAAGAACCCTTTCTTCATCTTTACGTTCAGTTATAGCCGTTACCGCAATTATAGGTATATGCTGAAGGGCCTCTTCGGCTTTTATAATCCTTGTAGCTTCAAACCCATCCATTCCCGGCAAGTGCATGTCCATAAGAATTAAATCAGGACGTGAACTGCGCGCCAAAAGAACCCCGTCATCGGCGTTAAGCGCACCTAAAACCTTATGACCTGCCATTTCCAGAACAACCCTTATGAGTTCTAAATTTCCTTCATTATCTTCAATAACCAGTATTTTGCTCACGAAGCATTCTCCGGCTTTAATGTTTTATTGAACAATTCTGCAATTTTCCTACGAAGCGATTCTTTATCAAGTTGAGCTTTTCCAAAGATATCACGGATATTTTCACCAAGATTAGCCCTGTCTATTTGCGTTAAGTCCTTAGCTGTGAATAAGATAACGGGCAGTCCACGGGTAACTTCATCTGATTCCAAAAGCCTCATAACGTCGAATCCATCAAGGTCTGGCATCATTAAGTCAAGAATAACCAAATCAGGCTTTTCGTTACGCGCCATTTTCACCCCTTCCACACCGGAATGAGCCTTCAGCACTTCATAGTTATCAAGTTTAAGAATCTCTTCAATTAGGCTTACATCTGCTGGATTATCGTCTATCACAAGTACGCGATGCGCTTTCCCCCCCATAAAGGTAAGGTTTTTAATCTTGTTCACCAAATCCGTTCGCGATACAGGCTTAACCATATAATCCACAGCACCAAGCGACAAACCAAAGCTTTTATCTTCGACTATGGAGACAACGATTATTGGAATATCCTTTGTTTCATCCATCTCTTTAAGACGATGCAGAATACGCCAACCGTCCATTTGAGGAAGAAGGATATCCAGTGTAATTACAGCCGGTCTAAGGGCAACCGCCTTTTCAAGGGCGTCTTCGCCAGAGGAGGAAATGTGAACCTTATAACCTGCATCGGCAAGCCAGGTTGACATAAGGTTAGCCGCCAAAGGATTATCTTCAACAACCAATATAGGACGATTGCCGGGCGCGGGAAGACTCTCTTCAAGCTCCTGCCTACTTGTAACCTTCTGCGGCTGCACAGGTTTGTATTCATTAAAAGGTAGCAGAACGGTAAAGGTAGTTCCTTCACCAACTTTGCTGTCAACTGTTATAGAGCCGTTTTGAATCTTCAACAGCTTGTCAATAAGGGCTAGGCCTAAACCTGTTCCTTCATAACGTCTGGTGGTTGAACCATCTATCTGCTGGAATGGAGCGAATATATCGGCAAGTTCTTTTTCAGGAATGCCTATGCCGGTATCGCTTACAACCACTTTAAGCATATCGTTATCCCGCTTAACAGAAAGTGTTACATTGCCTTGTTCTGTAAATTTAATTGCATTGGAAAGTAAATTATCAATAATTTGGGCAATTTTCCGCCTATCGGTAACAACTATTGGAAAATCTTTGGGTATATCAACAATTATTTTAACGCTTTTTCGTTCTGATATTACATCGTAGGTTTTTAATACTTCATCTATAACTTCTTTTAAGTCGGTGGGTTCGTTAAAGACCTCAAGCATACCCGCCTCAAGCTTTGAAAAATCGAGTATATCGTTGACCAAACGGAGCAAGTGAACGCCTGAGGAATGCAGAATTTTCACATAATGCGCCTGCTTTTCATTAAGCTTGCCTACCAGTCCATCCATAAGAAGTTCGGAAAATCCTATAATGGAATTCAAAGGAGTCCTTAGTTCGTGACTCATATTGGCTAGGAATTGAGACTTAAGTTGCGTAGCCTCAATTATTTCCTGCGCATGTTCATTGTCCTTAACGTTCACCGGGCCTCCTTGCCGACCTGTTATATAATAACAATATTAAGATATAGTTTAGGCGAAACTAAGGCGTTGTCAACCGTAACTTACCTTAAACTGGGCTGCTATAGAACCATAGGCTTGTTTTTGTTTTAGAAAAGGAAGCTCAAACTTCCACCGGATGCTACTGTAGAATTAACCACAAAGGACACAAAGTGGAAACTCTAGTTTAGGAGTTCATCTCGCAAACGTCTATTTTGTTATCAAAAGGTCATTTAAGAAAATTTAAAAGCTGATGCAAACCAGCATTTTTGTTTGTTGAATAATGCACAGCCCCCACTAATACTGCTTACGCGAACCTGAAGTTTGGGTACTTAACGTTCTCTGCGTTCAACCTCCTCAAGCCAACCTATGGAGATACGCGACTTACGGTCTCTGCGGGTGTAAGGTTTTATATCAAGTACCGGTGTTCCCTCTATCATATCCACAGTTTTAATATGAAGAATATTTGCTTCGCGGGAAAGCAGACGGACAACCGTAAGCGCAATGTGATTTGGCCGATGAGGTGTTCGTGTAGCGAAACAACCGCGTTTGGGACGAGGCTCCATCAAAGGCGCGGTTAAAAGGTCTACCTTGTTGGAAAGGTGAAAACGCCATAGCACGTAGATGTGGGTAAAACCCTCAATATCCTTCAGTCCAGCGACGTATTTAGGAAATATTTCGATTGTCCCCTTTGTAAATCGAGACTTCAGCGGATGAATATCCTTGGGGTTAACATAAGGTGAGTGAATTAGTCCAATAGGCGTGAGTTCATTCATGGCAAAGCATACTTGGATTGTTGGAAAAATCAAGCTTGCCAAACCTCCACCGATGCTACTAGAGATAGAATTAACCACAAAGTATCAAAACCTTTGGTTTTGCTTTAGGAGTTTTAAGCCGAAGCTCAAAACTCCATCTATAAATCTGAAGTGACAGACTAATATCCACGCTTTCAGCGTGGATACTTAGGTAGGAAACCTCTAAGCATGAAGACTACGGTAAGATATATCCC
This sequence comes from uncultured bacterium, assembly GCA_964624585.1. Taxonomy (GTDB): domain Bacteria; phylum Hydrothermota; class Tepidihabitantia; order B3-TA06; family B3-TA06; genus CAZUXE01. Next base: position 125,549 of record CAZUXE010000001.1, read on the forward strand.
TTCCCTTGATGGGAGAGGATTAAGGGAAAGGTGTCCGTTATCCCTTTCAGTCGTAACTCCACCTGAAAATATTAACCACAAAGTACTCAAAGAACACAGAGTATCCAAAGCTTCGCTTTGGCTTTAGGAGTTTTGATGTAAAACTCAAAACTCCACAGAGCTGGAATCTGGGATTATTTTTGTAAGGATGAGATAGAAACCAAAACTCTTCCTAGTATATCTAAACTAACACTCCTTCCAGTCATCTCAAGCGTGCTTCACAAACTCCATATAATCCGCCGCAACTTTGTGACCTTCGTGAACTTTGTGGTTTATTTATTCTATAGTAATCGGCTGGAGTTATGGATAAACCACAGAGTTGGAATCTGCTATCATAGTCGTAATTAGGAGTACGCTATTATAAAAATCTCCCCCTCCCTTTATGGAGAGGGGCTTTAGGCTTAGATAAAATTACCGCAAAACTTCAGCCCGATTCATATTGTCTTCTAATAGCGACTCAGACTTTATGAGCGTGCTTATACCACTTAATAATAGCATCCGCGGTGGCTTTTATAATAGGGTATACCGCAGGAGACGAAGTCAGCAAAGGATGCGTTCCTATCTGCAAGGCGTCAATTTCCATATCCGTCATTTTGTTCTGAATCATCACGGCCATAGTATTAACCATTTCACCAACCGAATCGCCGCCTTTAATTTGACCGCCAAGAAGAACATGTGAATAGCGGGAATAAATAAGCTTAACGTAAAGCTTTGAGGTATCTTTGAATTTCCCCGGATGCCGGTCAGGAGCTTCGGCAATACCTACAACATAATCTATACCTAAATCTTGAACTTGTCTTTCGTTAAGACCCGAAGCGCCAAAAGCCATATTACCTATTTTTGTAGAAAATGTGCCTAGCACGCCTGAAAAGGTTTTTACAACTTTGATAGAGTAAAGATTCGAACCGGCAAGCCTGCCTTGGGCACATGCGGTTGAAGCCAACATAATTGGCCAGTCTTCACCGGTATAACAGTTACGTTTAACAGCGCAATCACCTGCCGCGAAGATATCGGCCTCAGAAGTACGCATGTATTCGTCAATAAGAATGCCTCTGCGTTCATCAAATTTTATACCCATTTTTTTAGCAAGCTCAACCTCAGGACGCGCCCCTATTGATATAATCACCATGTCTGTTTCTATTTCCCTGCCGTCCTGTAGAACAACCTTATGCACCTTACCGTTTCCCTTGAATCCAGATACTGAAGCGCCCAACATAAGGCTCGCGCCCCTGCTTTTCATTTCAGCCTCAAGCATATTGGAGAATTCTGCATCCATAGACATAGGTAGAAGATGAGGAAGCCTTTCAACTATCGTAACCTGCCTGCCGTCAGCCAAAAGCTCATCTGAAAACTCAACGCCCACATAACCGCCGCCTATCACCACTATTTTATTAGATTTCTTGGCGTATTCTCTAAGGCCACGAAGGTATTCCATATCTTTATTGACAACATAAATACCTTCAAGATTGGCTCCTTCAACAGAAAGCTTAACGGGAATTGAACCTGTGGCAATAATCAGTTTATCAAAAGCAAGCTCATCACCTGAATCCAGTTTAAGCGTTTTGCCATCTCGACCTACAACCTCTGCATGAACAAATTCCACCCCTTGCTTACGAAGCCCTGCATCAGACATAATATCGTCTTCAACAGAACTTAACTTGTTGATAATATAGGGTATACCACAAGGCACCAGTGTGATTTTTTCTTTTTTGACAATCGCTACCGTTTTATTTGGATTTGCGTTAAGGGCAGAGCTTGCTGCGGCAACCCCGGCAGCTCCTCCACCAATAATCACTATGTCAAAGCTTTTCATCAATATTTCCTTTCTTAAGAAATTAACACCGAAGCGTAAGTTGACGGCTTCGGAAGATTTCGTCCGGCTTATGCTTTTGATAGTAGATATCTAAACGGCGCACAAGCTTTTTATTTCGTATTGTTCTGTAATATTTGGGATTATAGCGCGTCTAGTCTTATTTTGCAATAGCAGCATCGGGTGGAGGGAAAAGCTTTTGGTAATAGCTTATCCCTAATCACGACTATTACAGCAGATTCCAGCTCTGTAGTTTATCCAGAACACCAGTCGATTACTGTAGGATATGGAGTTTACAAAGTAAACTCCCAAAGCCACGCCGTAGGCGTGGATAACCCTCCCCCTAGTGCTTCGCACTTCCCCCTCCCTTGTGGAGGGGGAGGGACGACTCCAAAGGAGTCGGCAGGGTGAAGGGATAAAGAGACATGCTTAATTACTGCACTGAAATACTATCTATAATAGCACACTGCAATCCATCTCTACCCTTGACAAAGCAGGGCAAACAAGTAATCTCTCGGATAAAGAATAAATTCCGAATTTTCAGAAAGGAGAACAATGGCTGTAGTTCTTAAAGGAAAAGACTTAACCGTTGAGGATGTTGAGCGCATAGCCCGGCATCATGAAAAAGTTGAAGTTGCGCCCGAAGCATGGGAGAGAATTAAAAAGTGCCGCGCCATGTGCGAGGAGAAGATTGCTGCCCGCGAGGTAATGTACGGCGTTACCACAGGGATAGGCGAATTTAGCGAGGTTGTACTTACCGCTGAGCAAACAGAGAAGTATCAGAAATATCTTATCTATTCCCACGCTGCAGGTATAGGCAAACCTATGCCAGAAGAGGTTGTTCGCGCGGCCATAGCTACAAGAATCAACGTACACTGTAACGGAAACTCAGGATGCAGACCCATTGTAACTCAAACCCTTGTGGATATGTTGAACAAAGGCGTGCATCCTGTTATGTGTAAACGCGGCTCTGTGGGCGCATGTGGAGACCTTTCACCAATGGGTCAAATGGCGCTGGTTCCAATGGGCGAAGGCGAAGCCTTCTACAAAGGCGAACGACTTCCAGGCGCTGAAGCCATGAAACGCGCAGGTATCCCAATTATCAAATACGAGGCCAGGGACGGGCTTGCCACAATCAACGGCTCAAACGTCATCAACGGCTGGGGCTGCATTATGCTACCTGAAGCCATGCGTTTCTTAAAAATGCACGACATTGTTGCGGCAATGACCATGGAAGCCTTGAATATCAATACCAAATGTCTTGACGAACGTCTACACAAGGCGCGCGGTTATCCCGGCGCGATTACAGTAGCTGCGAACTTGAGAAAAATTATGCAAGGCTCCAAGCTTCTGGAACGTCCCGGCAAAAGGGTTCAAGACGCCTACAGTCTGCGCTCCACACCACAAGTTGCAGGCGCGGCAAGGGATAGTTGGAAATATTCCAAAAAGATGTATGAAATTGAACTTAACGGCGTTGGCGACAACCCTTTGTTTTTCCCTGATGACAAAGAGGTAATAACCGGTGCAAACTTCCAAGGTACGCCACTTGCCTTCGCACTAGAGGCTATGGGACTTGGAATTTCAACCGTATGTGTACTTTCCGAAAGACGCCTTAACCGCCTGATGAACCCCGCGCTATCTGCAGGGCTGCCAGGCTTTCTGACTAAGGGAGGCGGTATGTTCAGTGGACTCATGCTTTCCCAGTACACCGCTTGCCAGCTTGTAAACGAACAGCGCGTTCTTTCACATCCAGCGGCCAACGGTTCAATCCCAGCTGCTGCCGATCAGGAAGATTTCGTATCAATGGGCATGACATCTGCAATCAAAACCCGCAAGATTCTTGACCACGCCTACGGTATTTTGGGTATTGAGTTCATTGCCGCGGCTCAGGCCATTGACTTCCGCGACGCAGAACCCTCACCTGCATCTAAAGCGGCCTATGAGGTGATTCGTTCATACGTTGATCATCTGGACGAAGACAGACCCCTGTTTGACGACAACAACGCCATAAGTGAAGTTCTTCGCAGAGGAGAAATACTTGAAGCCGTGGAAAAGACGGTTGGTCAATTAGATTAATTCTGTTTCCAGATTAATCGTAAACATTAAGTATATAGGCCGACCGAAAGGTCGGCCTTAAAATTCTCCCAACTAGATTATCCAACAGCCTCCTGCAAGACAATGAAAAAAGAATTTGTTACTAAGACTTTTTGCACCACTAAGGACACAAAGCCCACATCGGATAAACAAGTTAAAACCATACGCAATTTAGAGCCCTAACGTACTGCCATGCTCCAAGTTTATAAATAACTAAAAACACATTGACACTCCCTAATTTACTCCTATAATTATTCATAATAATATTAACTTTTTGCAATATTAATAAGGAGACCATTATGGCTTCAATATATGATTTTGAACGCGAAATGGTATGGGTCTCACGGCAAGGCGAAACCTTTTCCCTAAGATGGGGACTGCGTGGTAATGTTTGGCACGCTTTGGTTTCAGTACCTGCAAATAACGAGGGCGACACAAAATATGATCTTACTTCCAGCAGCAAAGAAGAACTTTTTGAACAGGTGCGAGAGATTATGGAAGAGACTTTCAATACTGAGGCTTTTTCTTTATCAGTTGGAAGTTACTAAATTGCTAAGCCTACTAGGTAACTCAAGCTTCATATTCCATTAAGCTTATCTAATATATTAAAGCGTATTACGGTTCGTAAAGTTCCGGTTGAACCGGCAGTTGGGTTGAATCTGGAGAGTCTTTCAGCTTCTTGCGCAAAGGATTAGCAAAGCTTTCGTAACCAATTCTTAAATCGTGAATATTATCCAGACGATTGAAATCGGAATACACCCATGACCCCTTCAAATCCCTAGGAGTTATTTTATAAATATATACTCCCATACCTCGTTTGTTCTCATACCCCATAACAACCATATCATCCACAACAAAAGCCGATCCCCAAAGCGTTTGCTCATCTACCTCCCATTTCACCGAATAGGCGGACTTAGTTTTTTCTAATACAATAGTAGTTTCATATTCCGAACCGTTCGGATTTATTCCGCTAACTTGGCACGATGTTGCCGAGTGATTCTTGAACGGAGGTTTCTCCGCCAATTTCAATTCTGAAGCGTTTTCAGTCTTTTCAGTATAAACCTTATCGCCATAAGTATTTACCCATCTACCTATAAGCCCTTCTCCAAATTTTCTATAAAGATAAAGACGTGAGTGTTTCTTTTTGGAATACATATTTTCAATCAAACATATAGCGCCAAGTGCATCATCATTAATAACGCCTATTCCGTATCGAATTGAACTATCGGGAAATGTCCACTTAAGCTTGTAGGCCTCGCCTGCTTTATTTATTTCTAATAAAGCGTCATAGCCAGGGCCTCTAACCTGATAGACTCCAACAAAATCAACCGCCTGCTCCTGCGAATCCACGCCTATCAACTCCGGATTAGTATGGGTTAGTATCAGAACGCTGGCAATTGAGAGCCCTCCTGCAAACATTATGATTACAAACGCCCACAACTTCCAGTGTTTATATTTTCTGCACCTCATAACTTATCCAGAATATTGAAGAGAGTATATTTGTCAAGAGTATTTTCACGTAACGCGATATCTAAAAAACCAATCAAGTCAGCAGACATAAAACAGATAAGGTTTTTTGAAAATCAAAACTCAATTCCCTTTCTTGCGCCAAGTCCTTGTTGATAATAATGTTTAACTTCCTTCATTTCAGTAATAAGGTCAGCCGCTCGGGTTAGTTCCTGAGGAGCGTTTCTACCTGTACATACCACTTCCAAACCGTGAGGTCTGTTGATAATTCTGGCAAGTACATCAGCGATATCCAGCAATCCCAATGCTACGGTTACATTGAGTTCATCAAGAATCAAGATATTTACCTCTTCCTTTCCTGTAAGATAGCTTAAGGCCGCCCGCCAGGCTTGCAGAGCCGCTTCTTTATGAGCGCTATTACAACCATCATCGCTAACCCAACCATCTGCGCCAAAGCGCAGGCAAACTACTCCAAGTTTTTGCAGACAAGAAACCTCGCCCGACTCCTCCGGTTTTGCGAATTGGATGAACGCGACCCGTAGTCCCTGTCCCGCAGCCCTCACAGCCAAGCCGACTGCCGCCGTGGTCTTACCCTTACCCGGGCCGGTGTAGACCTGAAGCAGTCCCAGCGCATTTTTATTCATGGGTAAGAATACAGAAGGAAGATGGAGAGTCAAGGAACCCCGTCATGTTTCTATGGCCTTCGTCAAAAAATGGACTAGTCTCAAAATAAGTCAAAAGACGCGAATTCTGATTGTTGACAGAAGTTAAGCTTTTGATATACTTTGTTAATGTGGATTTATTACTTTGTAATCTCTTCCAAAAAATCTCGCCACCTTGACAATGTTAACTTTTAGGTTAATATTCTGATGGTTGGTCGTTCTTTGGAAATTGTACCTCAGTACACTGGAGGTAAGCATCAAGTTGCATTCCTTATTATAGACGGGAAAAAGTGTGAAGCCGGTGATTTCATGGAGATGCTAAAAAGAAAGTACCCAAGGGATTATAAAGCCTTGATTGTTATCATGAAACACTTGGCAAACTATGGTGAAATTCAAAACACAGAAAAGATGAAGTCGATCGCTGGCTTTGAAGATGTTTGGGAACTGAAGACCCGAAAGGTTAAACCCTTTAGAGTATACGGTTTTTGGGAGAAAAAGTGGGGAATTTTTATTGTTACACATGGGTCAGAAAGGCATAAAAAAGCGACCAAACGTAATGCAGAATTTGAAAAAACACAGCGGTACAAGGACCGCTGGGCAAAGGAGCATCCATGATGAACAAGGATAAACTTCATGCGAAGCTAACCCAAAACTATCAGGAACTCCTCACTGATGTAGAGTTCCATATTGAGGATTTGAAATTTGACTTCGCGGAGGAGGTTTCCAATTATTTAGGAAAGGGCGAAGGTAAAATCACTCGCGCAGAACTTGCTCGAAGGATGGGTACCAGTGCCGCATGGATAACAAAGATGCTTCGGACCAATTGGAATATGACTATGGAAACCATGGCGAAGATTGCATTCGCGCTGGATATGAAAGTAAAGCCCATGTTTGTTCCGATCAGAACCATCGCTTCGAGAGCGGAGTGGTACGACGAACAACGTTGGAAAGATACTCCTCAAGATTATACAGTCCAAGAACCTGAGGATATTCCTGAGGAGAAACCGTTCGAGACTGGGGTTTTCCAGCCTTTGGAAGGCGAACCAGATTTCGAAAGCATGCCTAGTTTAGAAGAGGCTTTCGCAGCATGAAACGTTCCCCTTTACAGATAGAGAATTATTTCTTAAGGGAGCTTTCCTTCAAGATTAATGAGGATTATAATGAGAATGAACCTATGGGTGATTTCCCCAAGGGGTTTCAACACATGACAGATTTCTTTTGTTACGATGAAAGTTCTCATAAGTGGCAGTGCATCCTTGGGCTTCGTTATAGTCCGAGGGAGGGCGATAACAATCCTTATTCCTTCTCGATTGTTCTGGTAGGTTACTTTACAGTAGATGCAAATGTTCCTGATCGAGAAGTCGAAGAAAAGTTAATCCATGCTAATGCACCGGCAGTTCTTTATACAATTGCCAGAGAGATGCTTTCTTCCACATCCGCCCGTGCACGTTGGGGACGTATAAATCTACCTACGGTTTATTTCCCAGCTGTTACATCTAAGAACGACAAAGAACGTATCAAAAAAGTTTTGTCTAAGCAGTCAACTTCTACTAAAAAAAAGAAAAACATCAAGAAATAGACGTATCTTGCTTGACAAAAGCGTAATCTATCCTATTATCATCGCAAGCATTAGGAGTGGAG
>CAZUXE010000002.1:0-41877 GCA_964624585.1 uncultured bacterium
AAGTATACTTTACTTTTATTGGTATGCTATCAAAGTCTAACTTTTCTAAATTAGTCAAATCCTTAAGATAGGCAAGCCCTGTATCGCTGATTGAGGTTCTCCATAAACGTAACCCTTTTAGATTAGTAAAATACTTAAGATGCCTAAGGCCTGCATCACTAACGGATGTTGGACTTAAATCCAATAAACTTAAGTTATCCAAATAACTTAATCGAATCAAGTCTTCATCCTTAGCATTATACAATTTCAAAACTTTCAGATTTGGGAAATTCTCTACTTCAAAATCTTCCGTTGAACTTGCAATTACATAAACTATCTTTTCGGGGTTAGGAATATCCGCAAAAGACAGGTCTCGAAAACTCGCCTCATATACTACTTCATTGTTCACATGCAGTAAACCAGTTTCCCAAGAGTAGTCAATTCTACTCCAGGAACGCAAGATATCATCATCAATAAAATCTTTACCGACTTCAAAACCGGAGAATTTTCCGGCACTAGAAACAGCAACGTAGCTCTCTTCGGCTTTTTTCGATTTTGTGCTTGACATCCCATAGGTCAAGACCGGTAAGGTAATAAGCGCAAGCAAAATTACGAATAGATATTTTTTCAAGCTCGATGTGTTCATTCGTTTCATTTAATTCCTCCTGAAGTCAGATTACGCACTTTTTGCAAAAAGTCAGGGATATTCTACATTCTTTGCGCAGAAATAGTTTTACTTGCGAAAGTGTTGCCAGTCATAATTATTTATAGCTGGAATTTATGAATATCTATTGCGAGCTAGTGAAGTAAAGTCCGTTGAATAGCTACTTTTGCAGGCACTACGTCAAGAGGCATTGGCGAAACGCTGAGTATTAAAATTATCAAAGCAATAACTGCAATTACAAAATCTAGTCGCGTAAGAGGAGTAATTTCGTCGCTTGCTGGAGGATGTCTAAAACCGAATATCAAACTCATAGCTCCCCAAACTAACCATACCCACGCCTTTAATAAAATAGCAGCGAGGAGCATTAAGGCATAGACAGGAATCATAAGGAAGATTCTTTTTTTGCCAAATATACCATAGGCAATGTGTCCGCCGTCAAACTGAGATAGCGGAAGTAAGTTGAGAGAGGTTACAAGGAAACCAATCCAGGCGGCAATTATCAAAGGATTCATTTTCAGCATCAGACTTGTATCTGGCAAAAAAGCTTTTCCCTTGAAAGACAAAACGATGTAGTGAAAAAATTTATAAATTAACGGTTCACCAAACAAAAATACCGAATCATTTGGTTTAAGTTGAGCTATATAGCTGTCAATCGGAACAACTTCTGCAGATACCATACCAATTATAAGAATTGCAACGGCTATTATGAAGCCAGCTATAGGTCCGGCTGCTCCTATCCTTATGAGTGAGCGGCGGTTATTTATAAGTCCCATCCGAATTACTGCTCCCATGGTTCCAAAAGGCGGCAAGAATGGGATGAAGAAAGGTGGGGTTGCAGGAATACCGTACTTACGACAGGTAAGGTAGTGACCAAGCTCATGTGCCCCTAATATAATAATGAGAGAAAGTGAAAAGGGCAATCCTTTAAGGATATCCCAAGGGTTGGAAATAAAATCGGCCTCTGCCCAAAAGGCTCCGGCAAATGTTGTTGAAACCAGGGTTATTCCTAAAAGAAGCCAGTTTAACCAAAAGCGCTGACGTACTTTTTTTATCTTAAATAGAGCCAGCTTCAATCGATGAGGTGAACTTAATGGTTGCTTGTTTAGCTCAAAGAATGGCGTTATTCCAACAGGTTTAAGTATTTGTTCTATCGCATTAATATTTTCTTGCAAAGGTTCAAACAGTTGACCATCCAACGTTGCGTATCGGACTCCAAATCGCTGCGTATCAATGCGCATATGTTTTTCAATTTTTGTAATTGCTTCAGGTATTGTTTCACTAATCATAATTAAACCTCACTATAACGTCTAATATCTTCGCGTCAAGTTCATTGCTGATCTTAAAATAGAGACAAGCAGTAAAGAGTAATACGTTTAGTAGTGGGTTTTTGGAGCCATTGGCAGTTATTTTATTTCGGAGAGACAAGTTCCTTGAGCATTTTCGCGTAGCCTTTGAAACCATAACGTTTTAACAGGCGTTTATCTTGTCTTAAATCGACTACCTTGAAACCTTCTCTCTTGTAAAATCTTATAGCTCCTTCATTCTGCGCTTCTACTAATAGAGAAAGCCTCTTTTTATTTCGCCTAATTGCTTCATTTTCAACTTCTTTCATAAGAATAGCACCAATTCCAAGGCCGCGAAGTTTCGGAGAGATGGAAAGAACGTGTATGTAATAGTCTTGAGGATCTATTTTTCCAATCATTCCTTGTATTCGTAAGATGTTTCCCATCTTAAAGCCCATATGCTTGAAAATCAGTCCGGCGCTTTGCCAAAAAGTTTTACGTTCATCTTCCAAATCATAAGCTATAAGTAAGCCTGCTACGGTATTTTCTAATTCATAAACAGTACTAAGTTGATAACTATGTACGTTATTAGACTTAGAGAACATTTTGGCAAGAACAATATGTGCCTTATCAAGAGAACCAAAGGCTATACGATTAGTATCGTAGCCAGTTTCGATAATCAACGGAGCGGCTTGTTCTGCATCCGCTGGTAATGCGGGTCTTATACGACCATTTCTATTCGTAACCATCTATATTTCACTCTAAATTTTATATTGTATTTTTATAATTCTATGAAGAGTTTAATCTTCGCTATTAAGCCATGCTAAGGCTTCCTCTTCTGAATTAAAAAATCGTGAAGATATGGGTTTTCCAAGAACCTGAGCTCCGGCAATAAGAATACGGGCAAGCATTCGTACACGATAATCCGCGCCGATAAATGCCACTTTTTCATTATACCCCATCTTATTTGAAGCTTCGGCCAGTTTTTTTCTGGCCTTGCGGTCATAAATTTGACCAGATGCTTGAGACAGGTCAATAATCGCGCGACATTTTTCGCGGCCCTTGAACAGTTCATCAACCTTAGCTAGAAATTCAGGTATATCCTCTTCAGTTAGACTACCAATGATCTGCTCACGCAGAACATCATTCTCCTCGTCATACCACAACTTATGCTTCATAATAACCCCTTATCTTAGTTCTGGTACATTATCAGTTCGCCTCTCCATAAACTATCTCAATTCGTACCCAAGGTATTTTAACGCAAAATCACATAATGTCAATACCGATATCCAATATAGTTTATAATAGCAAAATAGGGAAGTATTGGATGGAGAAATGCTCGCCAATGTATCACGGAGAGCCTATTTAGAATTTACAAGCTTTCTTTCTGTGTGTACGATACGTCCGATTTCAACGCAATAGGAGATGAGCAGTTTAGTTAAAGGCATTAGTTCTAGGGCTTACTTAAGGGAATAAAGTATGGAATATGTACGTTTTGTTGGTCTCTAGAATCTTTATTACTTAAGGAAGAGTATGTACTCTTTAGTAATAGAATAATTTAGGTAGCAAAGACTCTTTTTTGCAAGTGGGGGGAGGTCAAAGAGGGGAATTATTTACCTAGCAAAACCAGGCGATCGCGTCCTGAAGTTTTGGCTTTGTAAAGAGCAGTATCGGCTGCGCGAACTAATTCCTCACGATTGCGGCGATCTGTGGGATAGAAAGCAGCACCAACACTTGCAGTAACTTGGATTGTACCTTCCCTTATTTTAATCTGCGCTCTGCGGATAACGCTAAGTATTTCCTCACCGCGACCAAGCATCTGTTGGGAAAGTATGTTTGGAACAATTAAGGCGAACTCCTCTCCTCCGTAACGGGCGGCAATGCCTTTATCCTTGATTACCTCTGCAACTTTTTTAAGAACCTTATCGCCAACCGGATGCCCGTAGGTGTCATTTACTTTCTTGAAGTGGTCGATATCTATAATAAACAAAGCGACAGTACCGTATTTATTTATAGCACTTTCAAGCTCTTCCTGAAAAGAACGATGGTTAAGTAAACCGGTAAGACCATCTATTCGGGCAAGGCGTGCAAGTTCTTGCTGGAATTTGACACGCATAAAAGCTGCTGAAAGCAGGGTAGCGGCAAATCCAAGAACCATACCTTCACGTTCGCTGTAGGCGTCAAGTTCCTTCTTTTCAAGCCAAAGTATACCGGAAGTGTGTTCATTTTCTGAAAAACTGATACCAAGGAATGTTTTATTAACGGGTGCTTTTTCACCAGGGCCAAGGCGATATAAACCAGGTTTACTCATATCACGATGTTTAAGAAACCCTTTATGCTTTGCAGCCATAGCAATTAGACTTCGCTGTCTATCAAAACGATATCCTTTATCAAAATCACTGCCTCCTTCATAACGTACAAGTTCTGCGCCTTCCTTTTCTATAAGGCGGGCAAAGCCTACTGCATCGGGTGAAAAAAGTTCATTGACTAATTCAAAACTACGATTTATCAATTCCTCTTCGGTTAAACCTGTTAAAAGGTTACCGGCAAGTTCATAAAGTCCTGAAAATCGCATAGCTTCACGATGACGTTCCTCGTATGCCGCTGCGATTTGTATATCTCTTGCAAGAAGTTCTGCCAAGTTAATAAGAAAGGTTTTATGGTACTCACTAAGAGGTAATTCAGAATCCACAAGCATTATTCCGTAGTTTATATCTTTATTTCTAACCGGAGCGCTTGCCAAACTTCTAACCGGAGGATTTTTGCTATGATAATACCCAAGATGCGTAATATCACCGCCTAAGTCATTAAGAAGGCTGGCCTTTTCTTCTCTTGCAAGATAACCGACAACTCCTTCTCCCATGCTGAAAACGCATTCTTTTACAATATAATCGGCCTTTGATTTAAAGGCAACTAAATAGAGATTTTTTTCATGAATAAGGAATAGGAGCGCTGAATGAACTTTTAAGGTCTGGAAAGCTAAGCTAACATATCCCTTATACATAGAATCAGCGTCAATGGAATAATTCTCTTCTTTGAGCGCAAGAAGACGTTGAGTTCGAGGTGAAGTTAGGGGATCAAGCCAGTGAAACTTCGCTTTTTCTTTCTCAAGATTCAATTTTAATGCCCTGCTGCGTTTTTCTTCTCTGCGGAGAAAAAGGTAGGCGATAAGGGAGAAAGCTGCTAGAGCAATCAATGGGCCTAGGGGAAAATGTTTTGAGGAAAGGTGGAACAAAGCGGATGATGTTTCAAGAACAAGAAAAATGCCTGATGCTATAAAATAGCGAACAGCGCTGCTACGAAGCCCTTCAACAAAAAGAATCAGAAAGTAGAAAAAAAATAGTTGTGAAGTGGCCCCTCCGCTGAGCTGAACTGAGGCGTTTGCAGCGCATAGGGCTGCGATAAAAAACCAAAAACTGCGCGATAACAAAAGCGTCATTGCCGAAACTACAGGAAGGGCAATTAAGTATAGTGGATTGATATCTGAAACGAGCTTTCCTGTAAAGCTGAAGTATCCGTAGATGAGGAAAGGAAGATAGGGCAGAAGCTTTAGAATATCGCGTCCCCGCATAAACACTTGTTCTTAAAAACTATGTAAATTAGAGGAGATACGCATATTGATTTATCTCCCTGAGCTTCTACCAATGAGCAAAATGTCTTACCTCGGTGAATACCATGGCTAAATCCATCTCATCAGCGGCTGCAATAACTTCATTATCCCTTATAGCTCCACCTGGTTGGATAACTGCACTTACTCCTGAATTTCTAAGAGCTTCAATAGAATCGGCAAATGGGAATAGGCCATCAGAAGCGCAGACCCTGATACCGTCATAAGACTGTTCAGATGCCAGTCGAAGGGCGCGACGCGCGGAGTCAACCCTATTAGGTAAACCGCCGCCTATTCCAAGACTTATGTTCTTGCCGGTAATTACTACCGAATTAGAACGAGCGTGTTTAGCTAGTTTCCAGGCAAAAAGAAGAGCCTCCTTTTCTTCGTTTGAGGGCTTACGTTTGCTTACCACTTTCCACTGTTCAGGTGTTTCAAGAGTCTCATCTCTATCCTGAAGCAACACACCACCAAGGGTTGAGCGGATAGTTAGTCTAGGCATTTTTCCCGAATACTGGACTAGGCGAAGTTTCCTCTTTTTGGTAAATAAAGGCATAAGTGGTTTAGGAATTTCAGGTGCGGCTAAAACCTCAACGAACTTTCCTGAAAAAAACCTGACTATCTCTTCATCAAGAGGTCGATTAAGGGCAATAACACCACCCCATGCAGATAGGGAATCGGCGTTGTATGCCTTTGCCAAAACGTCTACATAGTTTCCGGTATTGTTGCCGGAAGCGACTCCGCATGGATTAGCATGTTTTATCACAGCAACGGCAGGTTTACTGAATTCCTGAACTGTGAGAATTGCAGCCTCAAGGTCCATGAGGTTGTTGTAAGATAAGGAGTGATTCAACAGTTCATTGAAGCTAAAGTCGCTCATTGGGAATTGATAATAAGTGCCTTTTTGATGAGGATTTTCGCCATAGCGAAGGGGCATAGGTTCGTTTGCATAAAGTCCAACCGCCCATGGGGTTGAAGTTATTCCCGATGATGTGTCGGAGAGATAGGAGGTAACCGCAGCATCGTAGATGGCGGTTCGTTCGAATGCCACGCGGGCAAATTTCCTCCTAAGTTCGTTTGAGGTTTCAGCGTTTGTTTTAAGTTCAGTAATCAGCTCATTGTACTGGGTAGGCGAAGAGACAACTGTCACGTATTGAAAGTTTTTTGCTGCTCCACGAAGTAGAGTTACTCCACCAATATCAATAAGTTCGACCATTTCATCAAGCGAGAGGCCTTTTTTGATATTCTCTTCAAAAGGATAAAGATTGACAACGACTACTTGAATTCCAGCAGGTCTGCCCAGAATGTCGGTATACAATTTGGGATGCAGGGTTTTGACTCTTCCATCATCTGTTTCGGTAAAACCGGTGTAGTCGGAAATCTCAATTACGCTGATACCTGCGCGTTCAAGAAAGGCTGCAGTACCTGAAGTGGATAAAATTTCATAACCCGATTCAACCAGAATTTTGGCAAGTTTATCTATTCCAGTTTTATCGGAAACCGAAATCAACGCTTTTTTCATAAATTACGCTCCAAATTTTTTCAATCGCCTAGCATGCGCTAAAAGAAGCGGCATTACCTCTAGGCTGTTCATATGCCCAAGCACTCCACGCGCACAACGTCGTTCGTTAAAACCAGTTTCACCTTCGGTTCGAGTTGTTCCCGGCGCATACAAAAGAAATGGGTTAGGATGCCAGGAATGGCCTGAAAGAATTGCCGGTGTAGAATGGTCGCCTGTTATTGCTAAAACGTCAAAGTTGAAATCAAGTATTTGTGGAATTAGTTTATCGAATTCTTCAATCAAAGAAACCTTTCGTTCAAAATCGCCATCCTCACCTGCGGCATCTGTTTCCTTGAAGTGGACGAAAAAGTAGTCGAATTTTGATTTATTGTTTGTAATAGTTGCAAGTTCATCATCCCAGCTGGAACCGGTTTCTAAAACGTTCATACCTACCAGACGTGCAAGTCCGCGGTACATAGGATAGGTTGCAATAGCTGCTGCAGCAAGTGAGTAGCGTTCACTGAATTGAGCCAAATCGGGAAGCGAGGCAAAACCTCTAAGCAAAAGATAATTAGCCTGTTTTTCCGTTTTAATAACTTCCAAAGCTTGCAACAGAAACCTGTTTACAATTCTTGCCGTTTTACCGGCATCACTAGCCAAAGGCTGAACCACAACCGGAGGTTTACCGTTTTTCTGCGGGTCGGATTCCGTTATTTCATGACTAAGGCCATCGCCTTCAAAAATTACTACAAAACGATGTCCCTTACCTGGCATAATGCGAATTTTAACGTCCTCAATTTCGTTAATGGTTTCGCTTAGAAGCTTGCAGATGCGTTGATTTTCAGAACTTGCAAGGCGTCCTGCACGTCTATCTATAATTAAACCGTCTCTTGCTGTGGCAAAATTACCTCTGACAGCAACATCCCCTCGTTTCAAAGGATAGTCTATTCCCAAAGCTTCAAGTACACCTCGGCCTATTTCGAACTCAAAAGGATCATAGCCGAAAAGCGCCATATGCGCAGGTCCGGACCCCGGGGTAATCCCTGTATCTATAGGTGTTGTTAGCCCCAGAGAAGCTGAGGACGCTAAGGAATCAAGATTCGGTGTTTTAGCTGTCTCCAGTTCTGTTTTACCGTTTTTTTCTAATCCTCCCAATCCATCCACTACAATTTGTATTATCTTTGTATTATTCGGAACAAGCAATTCGTTCAAGATTTCCATCAGGCCTCCATTTGGAAATCTATTATAGAGGAAAACCGTTCATCGTCAACTTTTTAAGAACATTTGACCGCATTTGTTTTCTGAATATCATACAATTCATGAAAAGAATATTTATAATAACTGCGTTGGGATTAAGTTTTCCCCTATCTTTAATAGCTCAAGCTAAGAACTACAAATTTCTATTTTTTGACTGGACATCTCTACCAGCATACACCAATTTTGCATCCACTGATATCTTAAAGTCAGGAAAGGGAGAAATAGGTTTTGGAACTTCCAATTTCTGTATTTGGAGCAACGATACTACTGGCTACGATACACGCACAGTTGACCTGTTGTTCAGGATTGGACTTATTCCACATATGGAACTGGGTATAAAATACTCATCGCCTAAAGCAATAGTTTTGGATTTAAGAGGAGGATTTCAACTATCTAAGTTGGAATTTACCGCCTCTCTTGGTTTCGGTTACATGAAGGCTACAAAGTTTGTTCAGCCTGGAAATGTAACCTTTTGGCTTTTTGATTCATACCCCACAGTTTCGGTCGGTTACGAAGTTTTCCCATGGTTAAGACCGGTAGTTGCCTGTAAGGGCATTCTGTCCCGTTATGTAAGGGAACGTGTTGAATCGCCCGAGAATTTTACTACCTTTAACATTGGATATACCTTGATGTTGGATATGGGGACGGTAAATTGGCGGATTCGTCCTGAAGTGAACCGTTACCTTGGAATTACCAACTATACTCAAGCGGAGGAAGATATACACTTCAATAACCATAGTTTTGGTATAAGCGTTGTGTATCGTCCTTAATAAAAGGTAAGGGAGCGAATTTTGAAGAGGTGATAAAAAAGCGAGGCCTTGGCCTCGCTTTTTTAGTTTTCTTTAATTTAGTTGCTTTGTTTAAGTTTGCTTAAAGTAACGTCACCTGTGGCAGTTGCGGCATTGAGAGTTGATTTTCCCGTTTCAACATCACCAATGTATCCAACTTTATGCTTATTGCTCCATTCACCTGTTGTGGTCGTTTTATAGTCTTTTATCCGTACTTCTCCTGTTGAAACCTTTAAGTCAAACTTTAATTTAAGAGTTGAGGGTAATTCAACCTCAATGTTTCCGGTGCTTGCTTGCAGATTAATAGTGCTACTTGTATCCATTGCTTCAATTGCAAGTGTTTGATTGCCTTTGGTTGTGATAAGCGAAACATTGCCGGCGTCAGGTAATGTTTTAATCTTGCAATCAATATTTCCGGTTGTTGTTGCGGCTTTTACGTTACAGTTAAAGTCGCGAATTTTAATATTGCCGGTGGTAGCTGTAATAGTAGGTGTTTTGTTCATTCCGTTGATCTCAATATTACCTGTGGTGTTTTGAATACTAAGTTCAATACTGTCTGGAATTATTAGCGTAAAGGTTACTTCATAATCGCGGGTGCCAATATCAACTTTTGGAAAATCGGCGGTTATAGTAATTAAACCGGTATTCTTGTCGCCGCCTACGTAGACATTAATGTCATTGAGATGACTTTTTGCGTCGTCATCGCTGGTTCCCATACATTTTTTGGTATATGATACAGCAATACTGTCAACTTTACCGGTAGTAACAATAACGTTACCGGCTTTATTGTTCATTGTAATTCGGTTATAATCACTGACAGGGAATTTTTCGGTATAATCTTCAGTTGCTTTAGAGTTGAATACTACGCTGCAACTTGTTAGACCAACAACGAAAAAGCTTACTGTTAGAAAAAATAATGTCCAATGTTTCATGTACTCTCCTAGTTTATAATTTTAAGATTCAGCTTGATTGCATCCTCTTTTTGATAGATTGGCAAAAAGCGAATCATTACAATTATTTTCCCCCTCAAACAGGAGTTGTCAAGTCCTAAAACGTCTCTGTCAATATTTATTACAGGATATTCAAAAGAGAATTCACAGCACTTACTTGAGAATTAAATGTTCACAACTGCAGCAAAATTTCACATAATTACCTTAACTACATCCTACAGGCAAAACAACTAATAATAGTAGATTCCTTTATTTCAATACCGAATAGTTTGCTTAATTATAGATTCTGCAGTTATCCCAATGTTTTTATTTTAATAAAACAACCTTTTTAGTTTCTAAAGTCGTGATATCCTTTATAAAATATATGCCTGTTTCAAAAGAATTGCCCCAGGTTATTGAGCCTGATGGTGTACTGGAATGAAGCTCATCAACTTTGCTGCCCGATACATTGTAAATAAAGGCGTGCAGTCCATTAGGAAGATTAGAGTAATTTAGAGTAATACTGTTACCTATGGGGTTAGATACAATTAAAGTGTTGTCTGAGTAGGAAGCTTCATTCGTCCCGCCAATGTAGATACGTCCCATATTATCAGCATCCATCATGTAGAGTTTATTCGCCTTTCTGCCTAGCGCTGCATAACCGCCTCGAGCTGTTTGATGAACACAATAGTATTGAGTTTCAGGTAAAACATCAGATCCCCATTTCGCATTACCCAAACTGTCGGTTTTAAGAAAGCGTTTTTCATTCCAAGTGACAATATATCCGCCATCATTAGTTTGCTCTGCCCAGGAAGTAAATTCCTTTGGGGTTTGAATATCTGGAGGCGTAAAATCTTGTGTCCATTGTATTTCACCCTGTTTGCTTATCTTAAGAAGCAGTAATGCGTAATTGGAAAGATGCGTTGTGCTATCAGTATGTATGGAGCATCCGCTAATTACAAAGCCACTGTCAGTAGTTTTTGCTATTGAAAATCCTCGAGATGGATTTTCAATAGATGTTAAAGTTTTCTCCCACAATTTATTACCGTTGGGGTCTACCTTAATCCACCATAGTTTACCGTTGTTGCCGTGAGGATCCATATCTTTGCTTCCTACAATAACATAATTACCGTCAGATGTCTTGGTAATACATCTTGCTTCGTCAAATGCCTCGTTGCCATAAGCTTTACTCCATAAGAAATTACCGGATGCGTTATATTTTATAAGTAATAAATCAAAGGATGCTTCTTCTCCATCGTCCGTGTTCCCTACAACTAAATATCCGCCATCGTCATTTAATGCTACGGAGTAAGCTTTACCTTCAACGTGAAAAGAGTTTTTCCATATTAAATTAGCCGCACTGTCGGTTTTGACAAGCATTACCATAGGTCTAGCATTATCGTGTTTTGGAATATAGCCTGCAGTGATGAGGCACTTGTCAGGTGTTTCTTTAATACATCTGCCTTGTCCTTTTATATCGTCAAAAACCTTTGTCCACAAGGGCTTGGACGGCAAAGAGTAATTGCTTGAAAATGGCTCCATTTTCATAAACAAAAGCTTATTTTGTACCCTTGATTCATCTGAAACTGCACCGGTGAGTATATAACCACCGTATGATTCAACAAAACTGTATCCGACTGAGCGCGGATAGGTGGTGTCTGAATATTGCCAACCAACCGGACAGGCTTTTATTGCTGTTAGGGAACCAAGGATTAGAATAAACGTTATAATATTAAAACGTTTCACATTGACCTCCTAATTTTCATCCTAAACCTAGCTTATAATATAATTATATAAGAATTTTTAGGATGTCAAGGTAAGTATAGACTGTTCAATCTGCTGAGCGCTTTAGTCTTAAGTTACATAATATATGCCTGTTAGCTTGACTGAAAAGTCCAAACCCAACTTTTGTTACTTATTAGTTGAAAAGTTAGTCAAAATTTTTACGACAATCCTTGAACTTTTTGAATTTGACTGAGATGTAGACCATCATTCTTACTGGAACTTTTACAGCTAGACTTTTGTATTTTATCCTTCTTCTTTAGAGGTATTTTTTGGGAGCGTAGTATATAGGAGGTAAGATTGCTTTAGTTTTTTTGATTTCTGTAAAATTGTTCATAAATATCTATTACAATTATTTTCTAACCCATCTTTGTCAAGGGTATTAATTTTCCCGTTGTATTTTGTAAACTATCCTTAGTTCACGTCTACTTTCCCTTGACATCGTCAAGGCGAAGATTATACTTCCTGCTATGAGGAAAATAGCTTTACTTATCATTATAGTGCTATTCGTGGGCATTTCATGCACCGCGAAGGAAGATCTTACCTTGGCAAAGGTAGGTAATGAAAAAATTACGGTACAAGAGTTTTTATCTGAATATAGGCCTGTTACTTATCCTGATGAAACAGCGGAACTTGAGGGGAAAAAGAAAGTTCTTGAACAAATTATTGACCGGAAGTTAATGGTTGCGGAAGCAAAAAGTTTAGGTTATGATGCCGATACCAGTCTAAATGAAGGTAAAAAGCAAGTTTTTGAAAAAGCATTAGTAACTGCTCTTTATAATAAGGAAGTAATTGAAAAGTCAAAAGCTTCTGGGGTTGAGATTAAAAATTTCTACAATGCCGAAAATACAATTCTTCATCTAAAAGTTATTCAAGTGAATTCAGATACAGTGGGAGCGGTATTGGTTAGGGATATGCAATCAGGTGTACCTTTTGACACCCTTGCGGTTCGTTATTCTCAACATCCCAGTGCGCGTAACGGTGGTGATATTGGCAAAGTGTCTTTAGCTAGATTCTATTTTGACAGCGAAATATACAAAGCTCTATCTAAGTTAAAACCCGGCAAAACAACCAAACCGTTAAAGAGCATGTTTGGTAGCTATGAAATTTACTATCTGGTAGATAAATCTCAGCCCGATAAAATTCAACCGCTTGCGGATAGAACTGAAGCAATTAGGCGCCAAATAGAGAACGGAAAAGAACGTGAGCTTCGTAACAGTAGTCTAAAAAAGTTACTTGCTGAGTCAAAAATAGAATACAATGAGAAGGCATTTTCGCTTTTGGCTAAGCCTAGTGATAGTTTGTCAACTGCTGATTATTCCGTGTGGGTATCTAAAGTTAACGGTGAGGTTGTAGATAGCGTAGCTTCATTGATGTCTATGTATACGCAGTTTTCCCAGGGGATTTCTCGTGATATGGTGCAAAAAGCGGCAGAACAACGCACACTATTTCCTGTTTTGCTTTATGCGGCGCGGAAACGAAATTTGGACAAGAAGAAAGACGTCAAAAATGCTGTGCAGCAATATGTTGACAGTCAGATAATAGGTAAGTTATATACCGAGTTGATTCGTGACAAGGTAACTGTAAGTGACGAAGAAATTGATGCTTATTATAACGAACACATTAAAGACTTCTATGTACCTGAACGCAGAAATTTATCAATAATTAGAACGTCCTCATACGGGGATATTCAACAGGCTTACAATCAGCTTCGTTCGGGTTTGAGCTTTGAAGACGTGGCGAAGAAGTTTTCCGACCATCAACAATCAGTTGATCGAGGTGGTTCAATTGGATTTAGAACTATAAAAGACGAATCTTTTAAGCCTTTCGTAGAACAGGGCTTTAAGCTTGTTAAAGGACAATACTCTCGTCCATTTGAGGTTTACAATGGATTCGGTATCGTTAAAATTGTGGATATTCAAGAGTCTTTCGTTCGGGAGTTTGAGCAGGAAAAGTACCGTATAGAGCGTATCATACGTAGCGAGAGAGAGGGAGTTTTAAGAGAATCCCTCCTCAAGAAGTTGAGAGCAAAATATCCTGTAGACATAGATGAAAAACTGCTCACGGAAATTGGTAAGGTTGAAGAAAACAATCTTACGAAATAATTAAATAAAATCGAAGGAGAAAATCAACTATGAAGAAAAAATGGCTCCCTGCCGCAATTATCGGTGGTGCTGTAATAACTATTATTGCAGTCTTGTTAATACTAAATCCGCCTTTTGTGCAAAATATATTCAACAAAGGTTCAGCTTCTAAAAACGAAGACGGAAGCAGTAAAATTGTAGCAAAAGTGGGTAATTCTAAACTTACTCTTGAAGATTATAAAGCAATTGTAAACATGTATGTTTCGGCGCAAAATCAGGGGCAGGTTGACCCCAAGCAAATTATAGAATCTTGGGTAGAACAAGAAATTATCTACCAACATGCTAAGAAGATAGGTTTAGAGAAGAAAGATAGTGTTAAGCTTCTTTTGGATCAGCTAAAATTTACATACGAGTTGAACAAAAAACAGCTATTGGTTCAGGCATGGCTTGCAGAAGAGGCAAAAAATATTGTTATATCCGATGCGGATATTCGTTCCTATTACGAGGCACATAAAGATGAATTTTTATATGAAATTAAGGTTTCCTACATTGTTCTTGCCAATCCGAATTCTGGAACAGAAGTCTATCAGCGTTTAGAGCAGGGAGCTAGTTTTGTTCAAATGGCTAAGGAATTCAGCCTTGATCAAGTTAAGGGGGAACCTACGCCCTATTTCCCAAGGCTATCTGGGCTATTTACTATGCCTGTAGAAGAAAAAATCTTTGCCTTAAAGAAAGGCGAATATACCCAACCAATGATTACTTCACAGGGTGTGCTTATTATAAAGATGCTTGATAAGCGTAAAGTTCGTAGCGACATTTCCTTTGCTGAACTGGCCCAGACAATAAGGGCAATTCTTGTTAATCAAAGAGCTGAGAGGGTAATTATGCAAAAGGTTGATTCCCTTAAGGCTAAGGCCCAGTCTGATGTTGAAATAAAACTTGAGTCCCTTTTATTCTAGGCTAACGTGACGCTTCTTTTCTCCCTGTTCTTGATTGGCGGTACCGCTGATCGGGTAGTTGCGGTTGTGGAGCAATACCCTATTTTAGAAAGCGATGTAGACGCTTTGGTCAATTTAAGTCTTTTGGAGAATCCCCAACTTAAAACAAATAGGGATTCAATGTGGACACAAATGCTTGACCTTATGGTTTCGCAAAAGCTTATTTTTAAGAAGGGTCAAAGCGATACTACAATTCAGGTTGACCGTGATGAAGTTAAAAGAACTGTTAAACGTCAGCTTGACGCAATTTATGCTCAACTGGATACATTACCTAAACAGGTTGAAAAAATGGAAGAGCTGGGTTTATCGCGCTCACGTTTATCTACAATTCTCTCTAATCAGGTTCGATACCAAATGATTGTTCAACAAATTTTAGCACATCAGGGAAAAATGCAGGCCTATATTTCGCCAAAGCGGATACGGGATTATTACGATAAAAACCGTGATTCGATATCTTTTGTTCCAGGATACATAGATTTAGCCTACCTTGCCTTAGGTGTTGAGCCGTCTCAGTCAGCTCTCGCTGATGCAAACAGAAAAATTGCAGAGGTGATGGATATCCTTTCTCGCGGAGGGGAATTTAAGGTTGTAGCTTCTTCATTTTCAGAAGATTACACAACTCGTTCTAATGGAGGCGCCTTAGGTTGGGTAAAAAAGGAGGACTTCCTTCCAGAAATTAGCGCTTATCTTTTCTCACTACCCTTAAATAAAATATCTCAACCGGTTCCGGCTCCTGACGGGTTTCACCTGTTTAAGGTTGAGAAAAAATCTGGGGGCAAAATTTACCTTCGCCATATTCTTTTCAAACTTAAAACTACCCGCGAAGATACTTTGAGAACTGTTAGGAAAGCCCAAAGCATAAGACAACAGATTATTGCAGACAAACTTAGTTTTGCAGATGCTGCAAAAAAATACTCACAAGATATCGCCACACGTGACGCTGGCGGTTATCTTGGAAGAGTTCCCCTACCCGCGCTCACTCCTCCATTTGATTCGGTTGCTCTTGCTATTGATTCAGGACAAGTAAGCGAACCATTGGTATCTGAAGCAGGTGTTTACTTAGTTTATGCTGTAGATAAGCAAGATAATAAACATCTTTCCTTTGAGGATATGCAGATTCCCATAAGGAATTATCTGGCTTCTGTTCAACAGGAAGATTGGTTGAAAGATATAATCGATGAATTGAAAGAAGAGTTTTATGTCGGAAAAAAGCTCTGATCTAAAGAAACCGACCTCACCTTTAGGAGCTATTGGTTCTGAAGAATTACGTCGTCTGGTTGAAGTTACCGGGCGTCTTCTTTCTACCATTGATTTCGACCAGTTATTTGAAATTATTATGGAATCAGCAAAATCTCTTACGAATTCTGAAGCATCTTCTTTACTTCTGCTTGATGAAAAGGTCGGAAAACTGCGTTTTGCCGTAGCTACAGGCGCGGCTAAAGAATCTCTGGGATCTCTTTATGTTCCGCTTGGTGAAGAAAGTATAGCAGGTTACGTTGCAGTACACGGTCGTCCTCTTGTAGTCAACGATGTGAAGAAAGATGGACGCTGGTATTCTGGAGTTGATGAAGCGACATCTTTTCATACTCGTTCTATTCTTGCAGTTCCTTTGATATTGGAGGAACGCACCGTTGGAGTGGTGGAGGTTTTGAATAAGGAAGGTGAAGCCGATTTTACAGATGAGGATATTCAACTTTTAGAACTTCTGGCAACTCAGGCTGCCCAAGTTTTGCGCAATGCGCAGGATTATAAAGATTTACAGGCTTCTAAAAAAGCCATGGAGATTACTCAAGAAATTCGTTACAGAATAGTGGGTGAAAATCCGGTTTTGATGCAATCTCTTTCCATGGCAAAAAAGGTAGCGAAGTCTAATACTACCGTTATGATTACGGGTGAAAGCGGAACAGGAAAAGAGCTTTTAGCAAGATTTGTTCACCTTAACAGCTCACGTAGAAACGGTCCCTTTGTAGTTGTTAATTGTGCAGCCATTCCAACAACCTTAATTGAAAGTGAATTGTTCGGTTATGAGAAAGGGGCATTTACGGGAGCAGCGAATCGTAAAGAGGGTAAATTTGAGCAGGCGCATAAAGGAACGTTGTTTCTTGATGAAATTGGCGATTTAGGACTGGAAACTCAAGTAAAATTGCTGAGATTTTTTGAAGAGAAGGAATTTGAACGTTTGGGCGGTAAGGAACGTTTAACTGTTGACGTTAGAGTAATTACTGCTACTAATCAGGATTTACCCACTCTCATAAAAGATAAAAAATTCAGAGAAGATTTGTATTATCGGATAAACGTTTTTCCCATAGAGCTACCTCCATTAAGAGAACGCAAGGAAGATATTAATCTCTTGTTGCAACATTTCATCTCCTACTTCAATACAGAAACAACCAAAGGTATAGAAAAAGTTGATAAAAAGGCATTGGAATTGCTTGAAACCTACGATTGGCCAGGGAATATTCGTGAATTACGCAATGTTATAGAACGTGCATTTGTACTTGCCGAAGATGGCGTCATTAAAGCTGAAGATATCGTAATAGGTAAAGGCCCGCGTAGCGAAAAATTTGATTTGTTGGAAAATGAAAAACCGTGGATTGACGCTGTTCAAGATTTCAAACGTTCATATTTAACACATATTTTAACGAAAACTAGTGGAAATCATAAGCAAGCGGCAGACATTTTAGGTATTCAACCTAGTTATCTTTCTCGTTTGAAAAAGGAACTTGATTTGTAGTTTCTAAAATTACCGTGAATAAGAGTTCTTCTGTGAATGTAGTAACTATTGAGACTTAATTATGTATGAATTTTAGGTTTTAAGGAGGAAAGTTGAACGAAGGCAAAAGACTTATATCGGTGTTTTTTGCACCCACAGCCCTTTTTGAAGATTTACGTGAAAAGCAACGTTGGATTGTACCTTTCATTATCTGTATTCTGTTAGCAGGACTAGTAGCATTATTGCCCAGATTATTTGTATCTCCTGAGGTTTGGCTTGATATAATTCGGAATAACATGTCAAATGTAAAGGTGAATATTCAAGTGTCACCGGAAACAATGATTCAGCAAATGCTTTCGCCTATAGCTATTGTTTTTGCAACCCTAGAAGCTATGGTTGTATTTTCTATATTTACTTTTGGTATATCGCTTATTTTCTGGGCAATTTTCGCCATTTTCGGCGGCGGCCTAAATTTTAAGAAATCTTTGTCCGTTGTTTCCTATACAGGTTTGATTACAATTGTTGGCGCTCTTGTTACTACTCTGCTTTCAATTTTATTTCAACGTTTAGATATAACCTTATCCTTGGCTGCTCTTCCTATATTTAACCCTGATTCCATTTGGTACCGTTTGGCTAACCAAATTAATTTCTTTGCAGTGTGGCGTGTTCTTGTTATGGGTTTAGGATTCGCTGTTATTGGACAATTGAAACGCTCTAAAGGATTTTTAATAGTCATAATCTCATGGTTAGTTGCAATTTCTTTACAAAATTTTATCCCAATTATTATTAAATCGATTACGGTACATTCTTAGCATATATTTAACGTGATATCCTGCGATGTTTTAATTCTTGGTGCTGGCCCCGCAGGAGCTGAGGCAGCATATAGATTATCTGAAGCAGGTTTGCGGGTTGTTGTTCTGGAGAAAAAGTCTCTAGCGAGAGAAAAAGCCTGTGGTGGAGCAATTCAAACCGGAGAATTGCTGGAGTTCGGCGCACCCGACGAAGATATTATAGAAAGACGTATAACAAATGCCAGAATATTCGGACCTTCAGCTTCGGCGCTTGAGATTTCAACAGAACATGAAGGCCAAGCAGGAATCATAGTTAAACGTTCAACTTATGATGTATGGCTACAGCAACGCGCACAGCGGGCAAGATTCATTGAAAATTATCAAATTACTACTTTCAATCGTTTAGGGAATAAGTGGATAATTAAGGCAAGTTTTGTAGGTTCAGAGAAACTTGGGAAAAGTGTACCACAAGCAGATATAACTATAGAATCGAGCTTTGTTGTCCATGCCGCGGGAGCAAATGCAGGTTTTGTTGAAAAAAAATTGGGGCTTTCGGCTTTTCCGCCAAATGGTATGGGAATTACATTTCAGCGTTGGTTGGATGTTGGTGAAGAGACGCTGGATAGAAAATTTGCCAATTCCATAGAGTTTCATTTTATTCCAGAAAGAGTTCCCAACGGTTACTTCTGGATGTTTCCTAAAAAGGATGTTTTACTTGCAGGAGTGGGAACAACTCTTGAATTCGCAAGAAATATGGATACATCTTTGAAGCAGGAGCTGGATAATTTCTTAAAGCTTCAATTACCGCGTCTTGGAATTGTTCAAGAATGTCCTTGCATTAGATGCGATGGCGGGAAGGTCCCCATGCAAATGCGTAGCTCTCTCTATGGAAATGGATTTCTAGTCGTAGGTGATGCTGCAGGAGTAGTTTCCATGATTCACGGAGGTGGAATCTATCAGGCGCGTAAAACATCGGTTTTTGCAGCCGAAGCCATTTGCCAATACTTAAACGGTCATTCTGACGCCTTGGAATTATATCAGCAAAGGATTTACGAATACTTTACAGAGCGCGAACGGAGATGGGACAAAAGGCTTAAACCTTTCTTAACGGACAAGAATCTTGTTAGCCTTATACTTGAAAGAGGCAGGAATGATGAATCTGTGAAAAGGGGTTTGGGAATACTTCTTTCGTCAACAGATGGGCATCGACATGCCTATGAGCTAATTGAAGGAGCCTCTTTTGCTCTTATATCAGAAGAGCTTGATGAAATAATCTCTGCTGAACGGGAATTGGTTAATTCAGAACTGCAAAAGTTGTTTACAGATTCATCAGACCTTCACAAGATGATTAATCAGGTGCTTCTGTGTGGCGGAAAACGGCTCAGAGCAATTTTAGTAATTTTAGTAGGGCAGGCTTTGGAGGCAGGGCTTGATGAATTACTTCCTGTAGCTCTTGCCTACGAAATGAGTCATACCGCTTCACTAGTGCATGATGACATTATAGACGGAGGTGAGTGGCGCAGAGGAGCTGAAACCCTGCATCGTAAGTATGGTCTTGGACATGCCATAACAGCAGGAGACGCTTTATTGATTAAGGGGTTCGAAATGCTGGCAGCCTATCAGACACGGAAAGAAGTGTCAAAATTAACGCTTATCAAACTAATAACCTTGGGTTGCCGTTCCGGTTTAGACGCTTCAAAAGGCGAGGTGTTGGATATTAACTTCACTTCGAATGAAATTCGCGATAAATCGCTTGATGATTATTTAGAGCTTATTCGTTTGAAAACAGGAGCCTTAATTGAAGCGGCAACTGAAGCTGGAGCTGTTATTGCCGCATGTTCTAAAGAACAAACTACAGCTATGCGCGAGTTCGGTCGCTATCTTGGTATAGCCTTTCAGATTTATGACGATGCCAAGGATCTTTTGGCAGCATCTACGGTGAGCTTGAAATCACGATTTACCGATATCAAACAGGGAAAACTAACAGCTCAGTTAATTCATACTATTAACGCCGCATCGCATGAAGACCGTGAGCGCCTTCTGCATCTTTTATCACTTGGTACGTTGGATGGCGCAGAGGAAATTCTTGAACTTTATCGTCGTTACGATGCCTTACAGTTCAACCAGAAACTTTCTCGAAAATATCTAAACAAAGCCCAGCGGAAATTAGACGCCCTTGATGATTCATCCTACAAAGAAAAACTGGAAGGAATAGTACGCGTGCTTGGATATTGGACAAGGTTTGCGTCAGATTGATGAGAGTAGATATTATAATAAAAAGTGATTGTGCTGTATGATTAGAGAAAAAGTTATAATTAAACGTATACAGAGCTATGATGTTCAAGCTATTCAAAATTTTACCGCTGAGGCTATTAAAAAACTTGGTATAAAGTCTAAGCCACGTGCCTTTATAAAACCGAATCTAGTTATGGCTACCCGTTATGCTGAACACGCCTATACTCATACAGATGTACTCAAAGGGGTGTTTCGCGCTTTGGATAATCATGGTATAATTCAAAAAACCCTTTTTGAAGACTGCGGACTTTTCGTTCCCCTGCGCTACGCATACCGCGCTTCGGGTTACAATAAATTATGCAAACAGGAAAATGTAGATTTTCTCAACCTTTCTGAAGCTATATTTGATAGTTTTTTGAAAGTTGATAAGGCTTCTGTTCACGGTCGACTTCCTATTCCTTCAACCCTTACTCAAGATGCCCTTAGAGTGTTTGTTCCAAAACTTAAGGTTCATTCGCAAACCGATATCACTGGAGCGGTAAAGCTAAATATCGGTATTATTAAACGCTCAATTCGCCTGCATAGGCATCATCATGACTTAGGCAAGAAGATTGCCGATTCACTTGCAGCATTTCCGCCTGACCTTGTGATTACTGATGCTATCAATGTAGGCATTAATGGAGTGGGTTGTCCTGACGCTGTCAATCTTGGAGTTATGATTGCCTCGCGGAATGCCGTTGCTTCAGATGCGGTTGGGGCGTGGCTGTTTGGATATAATCCTGAGGAGATTGAACATCTTACGCTTGCATCGCATCGTGGTCTTGGTCCTGTTAAGCTATCTGAAGTAGAGATAATTAATCCAGATAATATCCAACCAGTGTCAAGTGAAGTATTCCGTGAAAAAGAGATATCAAAAATCCACACCAATTTTTCGTATTTTGAAGGACGGGTACACGAAGGTAAAAGATGCAAAGGCGGCTGCATAGGCTTTATTGGAGAATCATTGCACTATCTGAATAGATACAATAAATGGCGAAGGGGAGAAAATCTAAACTTTTTTGCCAATGCTCTGTTTGGCCTTATTGGTCAACTTCCATCACAAGAGCGTCAACGTAAGGCGGGAATTGTTGTCGGCGACTATAAGGGAGAAATTCCCGAAGACCTACGCTCAAATCTGATATTTGTAGGTGATTGTACTAAAGCCGGAAATTATAAACCTCGTGTGCATCTTAAAGGATGCCCTGTTTATATGGCCAGAATGGTATTTCGTTTTGCTATGGACGCCAGGGCTATGAATCCTTTTATTGACGTTGTTGAAGGCCTACCTTTTATACGCGCGTTTATTGAGGAGAAGGTAATGAAGCTTTATAATATCGTAACACATCATTTAAGGAGGAAGAGATGATTGGAATCTATGTTGCATTGGGACTGGTTGCTGCGCTGATGGTAATACTGCTGACAATTATCCTCAAGATGTTCCACGACCAGAAAATCAGACGTGATGAAGAAGAGAGGATGAGACAAGAGGAAAAATTTGTTCAGGATTCAATTAAGGAAAAACTCATTAAACTGGAAACTCTGGCGGAAAATCCTGCCCAAAGCAAAACTTTAGATGAAATAAACAAGCGTCTGGATTCTACAACTAAGCTATTTGGGGATATTCGCCAAAATCTGGGAAATATGCAAAAAGCGGCTAAAGGTATGGAAGACGTAGCAAACACTGTTTCATCATTTCAAGACCTTTTGTTAAAACCGAAAACACGCGGAGGGTTTGGTGAGGTTCTTCTTATTGACCTTATCAAGGATATTTTGCCTCAGAATACTTATCAATTCCAATATAGATTCAAAGATAGAACTGCAGTTGACGTTGTTATTAAAGCAGGCGACTATCTTATTCCCATTGACTCTAAATTCCCTCTTGATGATTTTCAAAGAATGCTGAGTGAAGAGTTGACCGAGGATCAATTTAAGCAAAGATTTAAGCAAATTATGAGACCACGAGTTAGGGAAGTCCAAAAATACATCAAACCTGACGAGGGTACTCTAAATTTTGCATTAATGTATATCCCGTCTGAAAAAATTTACTCAAGGCTTTCTGAAATAGATGAGCTAATGACTTCTTTTCGTAAAATTCACGTTTTTCCAGTTTCGCCATCAACCTTTTATCAATTTCTTGAAACTATCCGACTAGGTCTGAGAGGGTTGGAGATTCAAGAAAACGTCAAAAAGATACTAGATACCTTAAATCGAGTTGGTAAAGAGTTCGAGTTGGCAAAGGTTGAGTGGAACAAAGTGGGAACCCATTTAACCAATGCTCACACTCAATATGACAAAGCTAGTAAGCGACTGGATAGAATTAGCGATAAAATCGATGCCCTTGAGAGCGAAAGGGAAGAAAAGCAAAAGGAGATACCATATGAAACTACTGGAGATTAATACTCACGAATTTGCCCACAAGGAGCCGTATCTTTGTTTTTGGCCAGTGGGAACCATGGAAGCTCACGATTTAGGGCCAATCGGAACCGATGTGATTGCGCCTGAAAAATTGGCCTCCGATTTATCATCCGATTTTGACGCTTTGCTTCTTCCAACCCTGCCTTATGGTCTAGTTTCTTCGCTTTCCGGTTACCCCGGAGGAATGTGGATGTCTAACGATACCTACAAATCCATGATTTTTGAGCTTTTAGCCTCGCTGGCTGTATCAGGAATGGAATCGGTAATTGTGTTCAATGGACACGGCGGTAATACCGGCGCCTTGAGTGAAATTCTGCCGGAAGTATGGAAAGAAACAGGGATGAAGACCGCATTCATTGATTGGTGGACGCTTGGCCGGGAATTATCCACAAAGTATTTCGGTTCCGCAGGCGGTCATGGTGGAGCAGATGAGCTGGCTTTAGTTTATGCGGCAAATCCCAAAATAGTTCCTGAAACCTGGGACGGCTCACGAGCATTTGTTCATAGAGATGGCCTGAAAGCGTATCCTTCGCCCCGTTCAGCCATTCGTTATTCTGATGATAATGCAAAGCCGTTTACGCCCGAATCGGCTAAAGCCTATTATGCGGAACTTAAAACCCTTATAAGCGCCATACTTACTGAAATATTAAAGGGCTGGAGTCAATTTAACAGACTTGGAGAATAGTGAAACGAGCAAGCCACGAAGACAGATTAAGAATAGCCGGTGAGATTCGTAATCAACTTAAGGTAAAACTGGAAAATAATCTCAAGGCTTTAGTAATTTTTGCATCCACCGCCAAAAAACAGGACAGGGCCTATTCTGATTTGGAATTACTTGCAATAGTAGCAGATGATTATGAGGAAAGCATCTCTACTTTTATGAAAGATGAAATTTACTGTAAAATATCCTACATTCCATATACTAAAGCACTCAGGCAAGCTGGAGAGATATCCCGCGATTGGCCAATTGCAGCCGATAAGTGGCATCGTATGCTTCCAATATATGTAAAAGAAAATGATGAATGTTTGGGGCATATACAAACAGCGGCATGGCAGTCGTTAAATAACGACAAGAAGTTTAACGAAGCGATAGTAAAAGCAGCCCTCAGGATTCAGAAAGAAATAGGTTCGCTTATAAACGCCTTTGAAAAGGAAATTCCTTCTGATGTTTGCACTCAATTGTTCAATTTTTCCCTATCGGTAATATACCTGCTTGCATTCGTCAATCGCCATTTCTATCAGGGTTTGCGTTATGCCTGGGAGGAATCAAAGAAACTGTCTCAAATGCCTTCCGATTATATTCGTCTTATTGAAATCGTCCATGGTGAAAAAGAATTGTCTATGACGAATCGCTACAATGCCGCCCTTGAACTGTGGTTAAAGATACAGATATGGTTGAAAAGTATGGGTGTGTATTGGGAAAAGAAAAATGAGTTAAGGCTACCGAAAAAGCTTACTTGAGGGCGTGAACATTTATCTCCAATATATTGATGGCATTACCTTCTTTAGTTTTTCTAACGCGAGGAGTATCTTTGGGGGATATAATGGAATTCTTTCTCGCTTGACTGTTTGGTTTGAATTTATACAATTTGCCTTGGGTGTTAAGGTGGGCGTGTTGAAAAGTATTGACCAAAAGGAGGTCTAATGGCCAAGCACAAGATTGCGGTACTGCCCGGCGATGGTGTGGGTGTTGAAGTTACCGAAGCGGCAATGATTGTTCTTAAAAAAGTTGGACTTGATGCGGAGTATATCTATGGTGATATTGGTTGGGAGTTCTGGCGTTCTGAAGGCGATCCATTGCCTCAGCGTACTATAGATCTTCTTACAAAAACCGACGCTTGCCTGTTCGGGGCAATAACCTCAAAACCTAAACAAGAAGCAGAGCAGGAACTTAAACCAGAACTGCAAGGTAAGGAATTGGTCTATCGTTCACCTATTGTGCGTCTTCGTCAACATTTTAATTTGCATACTAACCTTAGACCATGCAAAGGTTATAAGGGTAATCCTCTAGTCTATAAGGAAGGCATTGACCTCGTGGTATTTCGTGAGAATACCGAAGGACTCTACGGAGGAGTTGAATGGCATCCTGTACCTGACAACATTCGTAGTGCGATTAATTCTCATCCTGCAGCAAAGAAGTTTGCCGACTGTTCAAATGAAGACATGGCAATCTCAACCCGTATATTCACTCGCAAGGGGTGTCAACGTATTCTGCACTCGGCGTTTGAGTTTGCCAAGAAGCATGGTCGTAAATCTATAACTGTTGTTGAAAAGCCCAATGTGGTACGTGAGACTTCTGGACTTATGGTTCGCGAAGCCCGCAAGATGGCAAAAGACTATCCGGAAATTCAACTCTGGGAAGCTAACATTGACGCTATGTGTATGTGGCTTTTGAAAAATCCGTTTGACTATGACGTGCTTATTTCATCGAATATGTTTGGAGACATTATTTCCGACCTTGCGGCTCAACTTGTAGGAGGACTTGGTTTTGCAGCATCTGCTAATATTGGTGATGACTTTGCAGTTTTTGAGCCAACCCATGGTTCTGCTCCAAAGTATGCTGGACAGTACAAGGTGAATCCTATGGCTATGCTTTTAACAACTAAGTTAATGCTTGATTGGCTTGGTGAAAAGGATATGGCTTCATCGCTGGATGCTGCAATTGCATCGGTGATAGCGGAAGCTAAGGTTCGTACATACGATATGGGTGGTTCAAATACCACACTTGAGGTCGCCGAAGCTGTAGCAAATAAGTTGTAAAAACAGATTACTATATCTAGCTAATAAAAGTAGGGGTACGGCACTTGCCTACCCCTTTCGTAAATACCTATCTTTGTGGAATGTCTTTCTCAAATAATGCGTTATAAGCTTTAACTTATCTCTAAGTAAAACAAAAGTATTCGAGTAACTTTATCTAATTAAACAGCTTAATCTATGCTAGAAACAGAGTGTTATAAAAGCGCCAATTTTTACAAATCTACACACCTCTATCATATTAAAATTTTATAAATTAAGAACATATTATTGAGGGAGATTGTTAAGTGGATGACTTTGCAGAAGATATAAATTAACAATTCTTCATTTTTTCCACAGGACAGTAAACTTAACAGCTATTGACTCTCTTTCTGAAGCCTGTAAACTGTAGGTATGAATACAAAGCCTAGCGTGCTGTTAATAGATGCTAATCATGAGCCTTCTCCAGACGACCTAAAATATTATATCGATTGGTTGGAGCCTTTTTTTAAGGTAAATACAAGTCATGTTACAGGTTTGGAATCAATTGATGTGGCTGAAGATTGTATTGTAGTTACCGGTTCAAAATTGCAGGTAACCGTTGACCCCATTCCTAAGGCTCTTAGTAAAATCTATAAGGAAACAACAAAGCCGTTGCTGGCAATATGTTGGGGACATCATGCTCTTGCAGCAGCTTGGGGGGCTAAGGTCATAAAGCAATCTTTTTTAATATCGAAAAAAGAAGAGACTATTAATGAAGATGTCAACAACATCCTTTTTGACGAGTTGGGTATGTTTTTTACAGCCTATGAATCGCATTTTGAGCATGTGGTTAAAAACGCCAAACTGACTAGAAACTTTCATGTAATAGCCCATTCCAATTCATGCAAAGTTGAAGGTATATGGCATAAGAAACGTCCGCTCTTCGGTTTACAGTTTCATCCTGAAAGATCTCCTTCGGGAAGAACAGGTTATAGGATTGCCCGGAATTTTGCAAAACTTGTAGGGAAACGGTAGTAAGTTTTCGAGTATAGTTATCTGTTCTTGGTAAAACCAATAATCTTATTTGTGTTCAGCATGTAATATGTTGACAGGGCATTTAGCGCTCATATACTTTCCTTATGTATAAGAAATTATTTGTTTTATTACTTGCCGCACTAGTAAATTGCGGGAAAACCAGCGTCAAGAGCGCTGCACTTAAAGAAACAGTTGAATGGATGGGGGTATACGTTTCGGGGCAAAAGATTGGCTACAATTACTTAAAAGAAAATGCAGAGAACGGTAAGTTTCACTTTGTTCAGAAATCAACCATGCAGATAGAAATGTTGGGAACGAATGAAACTATTCGTATGAATCTTGATGCGATTACTGATTCATCATTCAATTTAGAAGAATTCACGTTTGATGTAGATTCCCGACAGCGCAGATTTTATGCTTCAGGTAAAAGGGAAGGTTCAAAGATTTTAATAGAGGTCAAGTCAGCAGGTCGAATCAAGCGTACGGAAGTTGCGGCATCTGGAGATGTACTTCTTGTACCGGTTATTGCTCAATGGACTATGGCGCAGTCGCCGCAGCCGGGTGATGCCTGGACGGTAAATGTATTTGAGCCGCTTTTTCTTAAAATTTTGCCTGTTAGAATCAAGGCCATTGCCGCAGAAAATATAAGTATGGAAGATGGCAGTGTTATCCCTGCTATGAAATTTGAAACATCTATGTTGGGTTTGCGTTCCTTTTCCTGGGTTGACTCAACAGGTAGAAGTATTAAAGAATTGCAGGAACCTGGAATAACCATGCTTTTAGAATCTCAGGAAAAAGCCATGGCAGGTTTATCTGCTGCAGAGCAATTGGATCTTTTAAGTTGTTTTGCAGTTAAGCCTGACTCAAATATTGCAAATCCGCGAGGTCTTTCTGAACTTAGAATTATTCTGAAAGGGAAATTGCCAAGCGATTCGTTGGTTTTTTCGTCCTCCACGCAAAAAGCTAGTTATGCAAAAGATGGAGTTCATCTGCTTATATCTATTCCCAATACAACACAACTGAAGCAGGTGTCAATTCCAATTACAGAACCCAAGGAATTTCTAATCCCTAGTGTTTATATTCAATCTGAAGATGCTGCTATCAAGAAGAAGGCGTTTGAAATAATTGCTTCTGAGAAAGACGCATTAACTGCTGGAAGATTGCTTACAGAGTGGGTGTATAAGAATCTTAATAAGCGGGCAACAGCTTCTGTCCCTTCAGCAGTTGAAGTTCTTGAAACACTTGAAGGCGATTGTAATGAACATGCAATTCTTCTTGCCGCACTTGGTCGTGCAGTGGGTATTCCTACTAAAATAAATGTTGGGCTTGTTTACCTAAATGGTGCATTTTACTATCATGCCTGGAATTCTTTTTACTTGGGTGACGTTTGGTTACCAGTAGATGCCACTTTCGGTCAGTTTCCCGCAGACCCAACCCATGTTCAACTCAACGAAGGTGAGCTTGATGAGCAAGCCAGGGTTCTTTCAATTGTCGATAAAATAAAAATAGACGTAATTTCTTATAAATAGTAGTGATACTGCACCTTCTTGCGATTGTTCTTCTTAGTCAGTCTGGGCTGAAGCCGGAAAGGCTGCCGGTAGAGCCAATATCTCACAACGAGCATGACGATGTTGTAACAGATACTATCAAGCAAGGAGTGTCAAAGGTTGAATTTGGAGCAGATACCGTTATCTACTTTACTGATACCCGCAGTGTGTTACTTTTGGGTAATGGTTGGGTTTCGTATGGTGATATCACTGTTTTATCGGATTCAATTAAATTTTCAACCGGCGAGCGTTTGCTTTCAGCTTATAAGGGTGCGTGTTTGAAGTCAGGTAAAGACACATTATCCGGACTAAGTCTTGATTACTCTGTTAAAAGCAGTAAGGGAGTTATGAGGTCAGGGCGCACTCAAATAGAGCAAGGTTATTTTTATGGCGAAGGAGTTTGGCTTGTTGAGAAGGATATCCTCTACATTACTAAAGGATACTATACTACTTGCGACAAAGACCCGCCACATTATGATTTTTATGGACGTAGGCTGAAGGTTATTGTAAATGATATGGTAATTGCCAAACCGATTTTTCTACGTTTTGGTAAAATTCCTGTCTTGGGCGCTCCATTTTGGTATATGCCGATAGGAACTAAAAGAAAGTCCGGTTTGATGCCTTTCAAACTTGGCTATAGTACAGGCGAAGGTTGGTTTATTAAACAGGCGCGGTATTATTGGGCAATTAACGATTACTCTCAAGCTTTGTTTAGTTTAGATATTATGACACGCAGGGGTTTTCGTCCGGGAATTAGTTTGGATTGGCTGTATGGTCCACGTGGAGCGGAGTATATAAAAGGCGGATTTCACGGCGATTACGCCAACGAACGTGATACGCGAAATCAGCGTTGGAATCTTTCTTTGAATAACTCAAGCAAACTTGTTGACGGTACCGGAATTACTGCCGACTTGAATTTCACAAGTGATGTAAATTATATTTCCGACTATATTGAAGATCCCGATAGCGTGAATAAGGTAATTGATCCTAGAACAAAGTCGTATATATCTGTAAGGCGTAAAATTTTTACCAGAAGGGCTTCCTTGAATGCCTTCCGAAGCGATAATCTTAGCACAGGTTATTATTCCATGACGCTTCCGGAGTTCAGTTTCTCCTGGCCGATGCTCAATTTATGGGATGTTTTCAGTGTAAATTTCAGCAGCTTTAAGGCTTCCAATAAGTACGTTCACAATGTTGATACTGTTACCAACAATACTAGTGATATTAGAACCCTTGCTTTCTCGCAACCTGTTTCAATGACTTGGAGATATGTGTTTAAGAATGCCTATTCGTTTAGTCAAACATGGACTGCAAACCAAAATTTAAAATGGCAACTTGATTCTACAGGTCGCGATACACTTATTAGGGGCGGAGCTTATTCTCTTTCGAATCGTTTTTCCACTACATTCTATCGTATTTTTGGAGTGTACGGCTTGGGAATGAACGGAGTTCTTCATACTATTCAACCGTCTGTAAGTTACGTAATAGTTCCTGCAACACAGGTAATATATCCATGGCTGGCTTATCCTCGTTTAGATACGACACTTGTTTCACACGGTATAGCCTTCAACATTTCTCAAACTTTTGTTACGAAATTAAAACGCAGAGACGATTCTACCGCTTTTCGTAAGCAGGAGCTGTTCAGCCTTTCAACATCTCTAAGCTACAATATACTTACAGATAGCATTAGTCCAATATCCGCACGTCTAAACTTTCCTTCAGGTTTGCCCCTGCAAGCTTCTTTGAGTGGTGGCTATAATATTTATACCGATAGTGTTACATTGTCTAGTAACGCTTCCTTGCAGATTCATGAGTTGATTTTCCCTATTTTAGGATGGGATAAGCTTGAAGTTACATCTTCTGTTTCCACTTCCCTTCAAGATACTTCCTTTGTTGTAGGCGACAGTTTGGAGCTTGTTCAAAACTGTGACAGTTGTTCGAATGAACCAAAGGAGACTTTTAAGCAGCGGTTTGCAAAGAGTAAACTGGTGATAGGTGATAATTGGACTTTGAATGGCGCTCATATGCTATTTTTGAATACCGATTTATACCTGCCTCTTGATATTAAATTGCAGCTTGGGATTGATGCCAATTTCAGCAAACCTCAGTCGGTCTGGAAAGAATATATAACTAATTACCACTTGACTCTTGGTAAGGGGCTGCATTGTTGGGAGCTTTTGTTTGAGGTGCGTCCAGACAGAGGTAATAGGCTCAGTTTGGATAATTTGAAGTGGGATATTTATGTACGTATCAAAGAGCTTCCTGATATCCAGATAGGTAAGGGGATATTTAGTAATTTCGGGATCGCTTCTCATTAAAATAATTCTACCCCAGCTATTTATCTTACAGTTAAAGAGTCTTACCGCTTAGTTTAGAGTCTATATTAATTATTTATGCTTGACTATTCTGCAAGTGTAGCTAAAATCTATATTAGTGATGAATTGTTATATTAAAGTATACGGTTGTCAAATGAATACGGCTGATTCTTTCCTTGTTTCACGACTTCTTGAAGATGCAGGTATCAATAAGGTATCCTCTTTAACTCAAGCTGATGCTGTGGTTCTTTTGACATGTTCAGTTCGCCAACATGCCGAAGATAGGGCGGCTGGTTTTGCAAAGACCATGAGGGGAGAAGGGAAAAAGGTCATAATTGCCGGTTGTATGGGGCAGTTAAGGCGGAATGAATTGATCAGTGAAGGTATTGCAGACTATGTTCTTGGCCCTGATCAGTATAGAGATATTCCCAAACTACTTGTTGACAGTGATTTGCAATCCAATTGCTCTCGTCCTGAATTGACTATGGATACCGATGTGCTGACTTATCAATCTAACCATGAGTTGGAGACCTACTCCGACCTAATCCCGCAAGCGCCAAGTTCCGTAAGTGCGCAAGTTGCCGTAATGCGTGGTTGCAATAATTATTGCGCTTACTGTGTTGTTCCCTATGCACGTGGCAGGGAGCGTTGTGTTCCGTATTCATCAATAAAGAAACAAGTTGAATATCTTGTAGCTAATGGCGTAAAGGAAATATTTCTTTTAGGGCAGAACGTACTTGCATATCGTCTGGATGGCCTTGATTTTGTCGATATTCTGGAAAGGCTTACAGATGTTGCAGGACTTGAAAGGTTGGGTTTTCTTACATCTCACCCGCGCGATTTAACCTATGCTATGGTTGAACGAATGAAGCGTATACCTCAGCTGCTTCACTTTTTTCATCTTCCGCTACAATCGGCATCTGATAGAATACTTTTTGCAATGGGAAGAGGCTACAGTATCGCCGATTATGAAAAAAAAGTATGCTACATAAGGAACGCTTTTCCAGATGTCTATTTAACTACAGATCTGCTTGTCGGTTTCCCGGGTGAAACACTTGAAGATTATCATAAAACCATTAAAGTTGTTGAACGTATTGGTTTTGATTTTGCATATATGTTTGCTTATTCTGAGCGTCCGGGAACACGTGCTGCAAAAATGAATAACAAGGTGCCGATTGACGAACGTAAGAAAAGACTAGCGCAACTTATAGAATTGCAGGGAAGTATTACGACTAAAAGAATGAAGCGCTATGTCGGTCGCCAAGAAGAGGTGTTTGTAACAGCTCCCGCACCAAGAGGAGGTACCGAGATGTTAGCGCTAACGAAGAGTCATCGTCCGGTGATTCTTAAACAATCCGCTGAATTAGGAAAGAGCCTAACTGCCAGATTGACAGGTCTCTCAGGGCGTACCCTAATTGCTGAAGCGGTTGCTAAGGAGGTTGCATGAAAGTTGTATTAGGAATAATAGTGATAGCTGTAGTTGTTGTAGTTGGAATTTTTGCAGGATATAATTATAATACCTATACTACAGTAAATATGATAGGTAGTACATGGGAAAACGTTTCTCTTGCGTTGATTGTATTCATTGGCTTCGTATTTGGACTTTTTTCGGTTATTATATTTGCAATAGTTGAAGGCATAGCGTTACGTAGTAGAATATCGCGTTTTAGAAAGGAAACCGAGGCCTTAAAAAAAGAAATCAATGCTTTGAGAAACCTACCTTTGGCTAGCGATATTTTGGAAAAACAGACATCTGAGTCGGAGGAGTAGCATGACTGTTTTAATAATTGGACTTGCCGTTTTCATAATTATTCTTCTTG
Source organism: uncultured bacterium (assembly GCA_964624585.1). Lineage (GTDB taxonomy): Bacteria > Hydrothermota > Tepidihabitantia > B3-TA06 > B3-TA06 > CAZUXE01. The sequence goes on from CAZUXE010000002.1 coordinate 32,498, forward strand.
TTATACTTATTATTGCAATACCAAGAAGAAATGTTGAAAAGCAGGAAACTCCTTATCAGGAGGCGTTGATTGCCTTGCTCGACGGTAGACGTACTGATGCAATCAAGCTTTTGCGTGAAACGGTTATGAAGGATACATCCAATATTGACGCCTACATAAGGCTGGGAATATTGATACGCGAATCGGGTGATATTGAAAAGGCGTCGCATATACATCAATCGCTTACCGCACGTCCCGCTCTGTCGCGTAAGGATGAAATTCGAATTTATCGCGAACTGGTTATTGATTACAACGAAGACGGCAGGCAGGAAAAATCAATAGCCTTGCTTAAAGAACTTGTTCGTTTGGCTAAGAATAAGCTTCCATATTTAAGGGAACTGCTGGCTTTCTTAGTGCGTAAAGGTAGGGCTGATGAAATTGCCGAATTGCTGAAAGCACAATCTAAGCTGTTGAAAAATAAGCAGGAACTTGCGGCATGGTACGTTGAGTTAGCCAGAATTTACTTTTTAGAAGGAAATGAAAAGAAAGCGGATACCGCACTCAAGCAAGCCTTGAAGCTTGTTAAGAATCATCCTTATGCAATTCTCCTTCAGGCAAAGCAGCTAGCTGAAAAAGGACGCTATGACGAGGCAAAACCTTTGCTTGATAAGTTTATTAAGCTCTATCCACAGGCTATTGAAAATGTTATGGATTTGCTGGAACAGGTTTACTTTAATGTGAAGCTCTACGATAAAATAAGCAATATTTATGAAAAGATTATCCGTAATTATCCTGATAAACGTGAAGTTAGGCTAAGATTGGCGGATTTAAGAGCTAAGGAAGGCGAAAGCGACGAGGCTGTGTCGCTGATTGATGATGTATTAATTGAAGCTCCCGGAGATTTACAATTTTTACTCAAACGTGCTCAGTTAAAAATAAATGAAAAGGCTTATGATGAAGCGAAACAGACATTTGAAAAAATAGAAGAAACTTTGATTGCATTGCCGCGCATATGTCCAGAGTGTGGAAATGAATTAGGAGATAACCCTTGGTTCTGCACAGGTTGCGGCTCTATGACTTTTGACTTATGATTTATCTTATAGTTCTTTTCAGCATCAATTTTTCAGATGGTCTTAGTGCCTACCAAAAGGGTGAGTTTCAGAAAGCGCGGCAGCTGTTTTCATCATTCATTCTGGCAAATCCGCGAAATTCTGATGTTCCAAGAGCTACTTTGTGCTTGGCAAGGCTTGAGACAAACCCCATTATTGCCCGCGACAGCTTATATCTACGGGTAGTTTCCGTGTATTCAGGTACCCCATATGCTGATAGCGCACTCTATGAAGCCGCTAGTATCGATTACGCTTTGGCAGCCTATCAAAATGCAGCTTCTAAGTTCAAACAGCTTCTCACGCTTTATCCTAATACCTCGCTTCTTCCTCAAACTAACTACTGGCTGGGGATTTGTTACTTAATACTTGGCGACAAGAACGCTGCCCGGGTTCATTTCAACGAAGCAAAAGTTCGTGGAGTAGGGACTGTTTGGTCAAACTTTGCTTCAAAAGAAATTAAGGCTTTACCTGCTGTGTCATCCACACCTGCTGGAAATAATCTAGCTGGTTCATACGCAGTACAGGTAGGTTCATTCAACGATAAATCGCGTGCAGAAGCATTGCTTGCCGAATATAAAAAATCTGGTCGGTCGGGAGAAATAAAACAGGTTACTGTGGCAGGTAATGTGTATTATCGTGTATGGCTGGGGCCATTTTCATCGGATGCAGATGCCCGTGCGTATGTAAAGACCTTGAAAGCTGCTGGAAAAGCCGCAATGGTAGTAAAGCGATAAATAAATTGGCCGACTTAACTCCTCTTCTTAAACAGTATCATGACATAAAAAGGCGCTATCCCGACGCTTTGCTTTTTTTCAGGATGGGTGATTTTTATGAGATGATGTATGAAGACGCTAAGGTTGCTTCCCGTTTATTAGGAATAGCTCTTACTGCAAGAAAGTACGGTTCTTCAGGCGAGGTACCACTTGCAGGGATTCCTGTAAAAAGTTATGAGCGCTATTTGACAAAACTGGTTAAGGCGGGCTTGAAAATTGCAGTATGTGAACAGGTTGAGTTGCCTAATCCCAAAAAGAAGTTGTTAAAACGTGATGTTACCGAAGTGATAACTCCAGGAACAATTGCAACAGAGGAAATGCTTGACGCATCAAGTGGTAATTATCTTGCAGCCATAATTATAGCCGGAACGCAGCCTTCCTATCAAGCTGGAGTAGCTTATGCAGATGTTTCCACCGGTGAATTTGTTTGTGGTCAGGCATCGATATCGGAAGTTGAAGAACATTTGGCTAAGATATCACCACGAGAACTTTTAATCTGTGACGATGAAAACTTTCGGCCTGTTCTTTTTGATACAAGTGTTCAAAAAGTTCCATCTTACCTTTTTGACGAAGAGCTTGCAAAAAGCGGTTTGCTTGGGCATTTTGGTGTGGTTAATTTGGAGGGGCTGGGATTGGAAGAAAGGCCGCTTGCTATGCAAGCCGCTGGAGCGGTGTTATCATACCTTACTGAGCAGAAGAAGAATGTTCTTCCTCATATTGAAGGATTAAGGATATTTGAAGTTTCCAAATATCTTACGGTTGATGAATTCACGCAGCGTAATCTGGAACTTTTGGAAAGACAACGTGATCGTTCAAGTCAGGGTTCGCTTTTTTCTGTTATCAATAAAACCCTAACCCCTTGTGGTACTAGATTGCTTAAGCGATGGCTTATATTTCCTCTTAGCGAAAAACAGTCAATAGAACAACGTTTGGACGCGGTTGATGAACTCTATCATAATAGTGAACTTTCAGAGTCAATTGAAAAACATCTTAAGGAAGTAGGTGATCCTGAGCGTCTAGTGGCTAAAATTGCCACTATGAAGGCGAATCCAAGGGAAGTTTTGCGTTTGGCGGCGGTACTTCGTCAGGGCGAGAACATCAAGCGAATCCTTGCAGACTGTCAATCCGCTTTACTTACGACTTTATCATCAAGCATGGCTGATTTAAGCGCTGAAGCTGAAGGAATTGAAAGAACTATTGCTCAAGACCCATCTATAGCTCTTCTTGAGGGCGGCATCATTCATAAGGGCGTCAACGAAGAGTTGGATGAGCTGCGCAGTCTGGCCAGGGATGCACGCGGCCATATTGCCGCTTTGAGGGATAAGGAACGGGCAGCAACAGGTATTGAAAAACTAAAGGTCGGCTACAATAGTGTGTTCGGTTACTATATTGAAATTCCTCGTAGCCTTTCTTCAAAAGTACCTGAACGTTATATAAGAAAGCAAACCTTGGTTAATGCGGAGAGATTTTTTACTCCTGAACTTAAGGAACTTGAACAAAAGATTTTTTCGGCAGAAGAACGTTCAAAGCTTATTGAATATGAAATGTTTCTTGCATTTCGCAAAAAACTTTCTGAAAAGTCCCGAGAGTTTAAGGCTCTAGCTGAAGCTATTGCTAATGTTGACGTATTACAATCTCTTGCTAACACTGCATTACAGGAAGGCTATGTTCGTCCGGAGATTACCGAAGATACCGAAATTCGTATATCAGCTTGCAGACACCCTGTTGTTGAAAGGCTTCTTGCCGAGAAGTTTATTGCTAACGATGTAAAGCTAGATACAAGTGAGAATATGATTTTGCTTGTTACCGGACCGAATATGGCCGGAAAATCAACTTATTTACGTCAGGTTGCTCTATCTGTAATTATGGCACAGATTGGTTCCTTCGTCCCGGCAAAAAGCGCAAAAATTGGCGTAGTTGATAAAATATTTACTCGAATTGGAGCGTCCGACGACTTATCACGCGGCGTATCAACTTTTCTTGCAGAAATGGCCGAAACAGCAAATATTCTTAGGAACGCTACACCAAGGAGCCTTATAATTCTTGACGAAATAGGGAGAGGAACCTCTACCTACGATGGAATGGCAATTGCTTGGTCGGTAATTGAATACATCCACAACTCTCCTGAACTAAGAGCTAAGACCTTATTTGCGACCCATTATCACGAATTGACGGAGTTGTCGAGCCATTTCAAAGGATTGCGCAATGTAAGTTTTTCCGTAAAGCGCACTAAAGACGGAATACTTTTTTTACGAAAGCTTAAATACGAAGCTTCTGATCAAAGTTATGGAATAGAAGTAGCACGCCTTGCCGGTTTGCCAAAAGCCGTGGTTGGAAGAGCGCGGTTTATTCTGGAAAGAATCCATCGCGGCGAGACAGTCTCAATTGACGAAATTCTTACCGAAAAGAAAGTACAGCTTAGATTGTTTTCAGGGGCAGTACAGGATAGTATCGCGCAAGAGCTTCTTGAACTTGATTTGAATTCTCTGTCTCCAATAGAGGCGCTTCAAAAACTTATTGCCTGGCAGGAAAAACTGAATCAGACCTAGGTTTACGGTTATTGTTGTTCCTAATATTAATTTCAGGTACTTGCAAATAAGTTATACAGGATAGTTTCAGATAGGATTTTTGCTAAAAACAAGCGTTCGTTAAGTCCCTGAGGAGATATCCAATACCCATAATAAAGACTTCCATCTGAGAATTGTCAGCTTTATGTAAACAACCTATTTTTAATTATTGCATCTGAGCATTCAATAGCGATATGTATTTTAATCCAGATTATTTTGCGAAGATGCAATTTTTAGCTCTTCCATAATCTTTTGAATTTGGGCAATATCCCATTTGAGTATATTGAGCTTTTCTTTAATAAAGTCGCCTCTTTTTAAGTAAATACCTTTGGCGTCTTCGTTATGTTCGAGCATAGATTCCAGTTGTTCAAGCATATTATTTGCTTCATCAAAAATGGAATATGATTCAACCACATAGCGCATTGCATCAGTTGCCTGCGGAAGCGCAATTTCACCAAGAGTATAAAGCATTACGTCCCGACTGCGCGTAGGCATGAATTCAACATATTCTCCATGTTCAGAAAGTTCTTTTTCCAAAAGTTCAATGTTACGTTTGATTTCGTTTTCATAAGACACAAGAAAAGTTTTTAATCTCTGACTTGCATCTTTTTTCTTATCGCGACGTTCCAACTGTCTGAATACAAAATAAAGCCCAATTCCTGCAAGCGCGGATATCATACCGCCTATGATTGGTCCAAGCACATACCATAAATCCATCATCTACTCCTTTTATTCTCAAGTATATGCTTCTCTCATAGTTTTACAACAGGAGACATATCAAAACTTTCGTATAATTTAATAATTACGATTAGCTAAGTCAATGCTAGTATTTTAAGGGGATATTGTTGCATTTTTGTGGTAGAAGAAATTTATTTTATATTGCTGGTGAAAATCAACTAGACATCAGAAAGTTGCGTTATGTAAGTTCCTTTGCCAGTGTAGGCAGTATGTTCTTTATTTTTGAACGAGCCGCACCGACACCGAAATCGGATTTTAGCGCCAGAATTAGAAAAACCTGAACCTTATCTGAATCTGTTTGCGACAGATTTGGAGGATTAGTATCGTAACTTTTAATAAATATATGATTATTCTCACCTTCAATATGAAACATTGAACCAAGAGCAAGCTTATTTTCGTTATTTAACCACTTTACGTCAGCAATAATCTTATTGGCAAGAGTGGCAATATCGCGGAGATTGCTGTCTTTAGTTCCAGATTCAGCTATCAATTCGCCATTAGGGGAAAAAAGGGCTACGCCATCAAAGCCTTCAATATCAGAAAATTCTCCTAGCTTTGTTTGAATTATAGTCTGTTTTGAATTTTCCTTCAATTTGTCATACTGTGCGTAAAGAATGGTTTCTTCCTTAAAGATTCTTTCTGCGAAAACGGCGAATAATTCGTCAAAATCATCGGCGAGATTTTCATTGTCGTGGTTTCCATTAGAATATTTGTTGAAAAAGTTAAATACTATTTTTGTTACATTTTCCATGTCTTCGGAGAACTCATCCAGAATTTTGCTTAACTGCTCATCATGTTCTGCGACCGCTTTCAGATATGGGGAAAGCAGAGAATCCTCTTTTTTCAAATGAAAAAGCAACAAGGTTTTTGCTGAATTGAGTAATTCTTGACCATCTTCTGTAGATATACCTGCGTCCTTTGCGTCAAGCAATACTCTGGCAATACGGGTATGCTCCCGTCGTAACTCTTCTATTAATTCTGTCATATAAAATAAAGTATAGAAGAAGTTCTATACTTGTCAAGCACCCGTTTTCCGTAACGCCCCTAACCCGTAACACTCCTAATAAGTAAGAGCTGCAACACAACGCCTGCACCTGTTCCCCTAACCCGTAACACCCACAACAGTACGACTACACTAAGACTTCTAGGAGATGTTTTAGAGTTATGGGATATGTCTTTTGTTTAGTGAAGCGTAAGGATAGGTCTTGATGCTAGTGCATCGCGTCAGGTAAAATAATATTCGGGCAGGTCTAAAGACCTGCCCCTACGGAAATTTCAGCTAATAGACTACTCTTTTTTAGTACCTCGAGGTATTTACTCTGGATATCTATGAGAAACTTTGCATCTCTTCATACTGGAATTCGAGGTTAGTCCTTGGGACGCTATCGGCAACCCGTCCAATTTGGAACTTGTCCCCTTTTGGCGTAAACGCCGCTTCGCGTGAAGTGGGGCATTTGTTCTGCTTCATTTTTCTTATGGAGCGGCCTTTAGGCAATTGAGGATGATGGAGAGTGGGATAAAGTGTGTTCAGGTAATATTGTTATGAGGAAGATTTATGCCTGCAAAACCATACCGGATTCGCTGCTGTTAGAGCTTGACAAGGTAACCTAGGTGAATATTCTATCCTTAAACGTGGAAATTTCCACGAGATGTGAAACACTACCGCCAAAAGAGGTTGTAATGGAGAAAACGAAAAAACAAATACCTTTGTTTCTCGTCTTTGGGCTTGTATCCCTCACACTATCCCTGTTAGCTGAAGTAAAGACACACCTTTCGTATGAGGAAATCCAGAAAGAAGAAGAAAAAATCAGAGAACTTCTTGTAGATAAAACTATCTATGACGTAGACGTAGAGTTGGAGGAAGTCGGAGTAGGTTACAACATTGTGGTTCGTAATCGCGCAGATGAAGATTCGTTAAAAAGCTTCGTTGACCCGACAATGGTGGCTTTAGTTTTGGGGGCGTGGCATACGGAAACGACTGACTGGAAAAGCGATACTCTTAAAGTTTGGATTCGGACATCAGAAGGATGGGGTGTTCTAACAAAGGATTGCCGAAAGGCAGAACGTGCAGCTACAAACTGGTACCTTGGAATGAGCTTTGGGGTTAACCCCTACAAGTTTCGCAAACAGCTTGAATCCAAATTCTTTAAGTTGGAACCACCACAAGGTGCAAGAGGAACATTCTCCTGGCTACTGCCTTTGATTTTAGGTATTGTTGCTTTCCTAGCTCTTTGTGCGGCAATACTACTTTTTTTACTCTGGAAAGGATTTATCAAACTCCCCAAAGCAAAAGCAATCCCAAAACTAGACCAAAAGCAGAAACCGGAGACAGAAGATTCAAAGGAAGAAAAACTCGAAGCAAAGTTTTGTCCGGAGTGTGACGCCCCGTTAAAACCCAAAGCCAAATTCTGCCCCCAATGCGGTGAAAGATTTAATGCCCAATGAGGAGGATGAGATGAAAACCAAGGAATGCTCAAATTGTGGCAATAAGATAAAAGCAACGGCTAAGTTTTGCCCCAAATGCGGAATGAAACAAGAAAAATCAAGGAAGCTGGATTATCCATATCTTGTTGAAGAAGCAACTCAGTTCTATGAATCAATGCCTTTATTGAGCATTCTTAAAGGAAAAACTTTGGAGAGTTTTAGACTTGCTGTTGCAAATGATCTTGCGACGCTATTCATTCTTTGCAGTGGTGCAGATGGACACCTCGATCGAAATGAGTCATTAATTTCATCCATGATGATTTCTTTTGTTATTAATGGCCAAGAACACGTAGATCAATCAAAAGAAATTGCATCCAAGTGGAATACAATGCCTGCACATTTTCAAAAAGAGTTTGAATCGAAGTTGCTCAACAACTTAGATAAGATTTTCACTGGAATCTACGAAAAAAATAAATCCAGCGAACCTCAAAACCCAACACTCGAAATACTATCTTATCTCGAAAATGTTGACTTGGTGCAAGGCTCTTCATATTCAGATTTGGCGATATCTGCATTTTATAGGGCAGCTCAAGTAGTAACAAAAGCCGATGGAACCGTGACAGATGAAGAGGAAGAGGCACTTAAGAAGGTGTGGAAACTTTTACATGAGGAAAGAGTTGCAGAATCAGAGGAAAGCGTAGGGATAAAGGACAAAACGGAAGTTTCTGAAAAGACGCTTGATGAAATACTGGCTGAACTCAATGAAATGATTGGAATGGAAAACATTAAACGGGAAGTAGATTCCTTGATCAATTTCCTCAAGGTTCAGAAGATGCGTCAAGAGCGTGGGATGTCCAAGACCCCTGTTTCGCTTCATGCAGTCTTTTGTGGTCCTCCCGGAACAGGCAAAACTACAATCGCTCGTCTGATTGGAAAGATATATAGATCGTTAGGTTTCCTTACTAAGGGACATCTTGTGGAAACCGATAGGTCCGGGTTGGTGGCTGGATATGTTGGACAAACCGCGCTAAAGGTGGACGAAATTGTTAATAAGAGTTTGGATGGGGTGTTGTTTATAGATGAAGCATACGCCCTTAAACCGGAAGGTGGGCTTAATGATTTCGGGCAAGAGGCCATAGACATACTTCTTAAACGGATGGAAGATTACAGGGATAGGTTGGTTGTAATCGTGGCTGGTTATCCGGATGAAATGGAAAGATTCTTGGAAGCAAATCCCGGTATAAAGTCACGGTTCAACAGGTATTTCTATTTCGATGATTATGCATCTGAAGAACTTATCGCTATATTCGAGAAATTCGCTTTAGCCAGTAACTTCAATGTTACCGATGGAGCCAAGGAAAAACTACTTTCCGTTTTAGAAGTACTGTATGCAAACCGGGACAGAACATTCGGGAACGGGAGGCTCGTAAGAAACATTTTTGAGAAAACCATAGAGAATCAATCAAACAGAATTGCTGGCATAGCGCCTATCACGGATGAGATTTTAGCCACGATTACTGCAGAGGATATACCACCGGAGTTCCATAAATCAATACGCAACAAAAGCGAAGAAAAAAAGACCAAATCGTTATCGAAATCAACAAAGAAATCTAAATCCAAAAGCCGCAAACAAAAACCACCCTCAAAAGTTAAAGAGGATGAAAGAAAAGAGATGATTAATTACTGTCCCGAGTGTGGAGCCACATTAAAGACAAAAGCTAAGTTCTGCCATGAATGTGGCAGGCATTTGAATGAATAGGAGGCGACATGCCGATCTGCAAAAATTGCGG
>CAZUXE010000002.1:41977-56185 GCA_964624585.1 uncultured bacterium
AAGACCAAGGTCGGGCTTATTATCGGAATTCCGCTAGGGGTAGTTATTTTGGTGGCGGTGATTCTTTTGTTGATTCTCCAGCCGTGGAAGAAACCATCAACAATAACTGGGGGGTTAACAGTAACCAACCTCTCCGCAAAAGCTCAACTTCCTGACAAAATAGTACTCAATGGTGGAACAGCTACGCTTGACGTTTTAGGTTATTCTAAGAATTCCAAATATTTCGCGTTTGGCGAAAGAGGGGAAGGTGAAGACCCCATTGACATCTCCTATCAAGGATTTGGCAATTTCTGGCTGGTTGATGTATCTAAAGACGATTTCGTAAAAGAGCTTACATCTTCTGTTCACTACACCGAAACGAAAAGCGTATTGCCTTCCGAGGTAGACGAGTTACGTAACCTATTCGCCAAAAGAGTATCCAAGTACGGGGTGAGCGGTAACCTGTTTGGAGAAAAGCTTAAGATGATTGTGCATGAACGTTCTCAAACCTACGAAAAGGTTGAATTATTGTCCAAATCCGGCAAAACCTATGAGCTTATTATGTCTAAGGATTTCAATCGTGACGAATTCCCTATCAAAGGACGTTTTGAGTTAAGCCTTACCGACAAGACTTTAGGCAAAAAGGTATGGCTACAACGAGTGGGTAAGTATTTCAAAGGACGCCAAGGCTATTACATTCACTCTGCCTATATTGATCCAACCAACACATATATAGTTGTTGTTACGCTCAAGATTCATTATGGTTTTGAAGGCGTAAAAGAACCACACTTCATGGTAAATACCGGACGCCTGCCTTGATTGTCGTTCTGCTGATATTTTCGGGTTTCTTTGTATCGAACCAATACGCTAACGTTCGCGCCGAGCCGTCGACTTCCAGTGAACGTGTTACCCAAGCTCTCTTCGGAGATTCAGTAACTATTATAGGAGAGAATGAAGGTTTTTATCACGTCAAGCTCCCTGCCCAGATGGATTACGAAGGTTGGATACACAAAGAGCTTCTTAGCGAGATGTCGTATTCAGGTGATGGGCTCGTAGATACGGCTATCTTTCAAGCGAACTCCTCAATCCTTCTGATGAATGGACAGAGTTTAGGGGTCTATGCAGGTACCATGCTTGCCGCCAGCAAAACGGGCCGGAATCTGCTACTGTTTACTCCCCTGGGTTTTGCTATGGTTGAGGCCGATGATGCGCGGTTGCTAAGTTCACTTCGCTCAAGGCCAACGAACCAGGTACGTACTGATTTAATTGCTACAGCTAAAACCTTTGTAGGAAGACCTTACATGTGGGGAGGTACAGCATACGAAGGTTTAGATTGTTCGGGATTAACATATCTGATTTACCGGCTTAACGGTATCTTTATTGAACGCGATGCAGGTCCGCAATATAAAATCTCTACAAGGGTTGAGAAGACAAGTCTGGAACCTGGCGACTTAGTCTTCTTTGAAACTTACAAGAAGGGGGCTTCGCACGTTGGGGTGTTCCTGGACGGATCAAAATTCATCCAGGCTTCAAGTTCCAAAGGAGTGTGTATCTCCGATCTCAACGAAGAGTACTATAGAGTACACTTTTACAGTAGCGGACGTATCCTGCTAAATTGATAACCCGTCCGCCGGTTCACTCGGAATTACTGACTAGCCCGTAAACTCCGGGCGTTCCAATAAACCGCTTAATCTATAAAATCCTTGATTTGCTTTGGGCTACAAGCCGAATTTTTCAATCAACTCTTTCTTTTTCAGACCCAGGATGCCGTACTTTTCACCAACCTTTTTGAATGCGGCAATGGCTTTATCCAGATGTTCCTTGCTATGCGCTGCTGAAAGCTGAGTGCGAATTCTTGCCTGACCTTGCGGTACTACAGGGTAGAAAAATCCTATCACGTAGATACCTTCGGTATACAAGTCTCTGGCCATATCTTGACTAAGCTTAGCGTTGTATAACATTACCGGTACAATGGGAGTTTCACCCGGACGTATATCGAATCCAGCTTCTTCCATTTTTTCACGAAAATACTTTGTATTCTGTTCCAGTTTATCACGACGCTCGGTAGTTTCAGAAACTATGTCCATTACCTTTGACGCCGCAGCCACAATTACTGGAGGCATAGTATTGGAAAACAGGTACGGCCTGGCACGCTGTTTACACATTTCAACAATTTCAGCTCTACCTGAAACACAGCCGCCTGACGCACCGCCCAAGGCCTTACCTAAGGTTGTCGTAATAATATCAATTTTACCTACAACACCAAAGTGTTCATGAACGCCTTTTCCTGTTTTTCCTATAAAACCTGTGGCGTGCGAATCGTCTACCAAAATCATGGCGTCGTATTTTTTGCATAATGCAACCATTTCATCCAGAGGTGCAAGGTCGCCGTCCATAGAGAAAACGCCGTCAGTTACAACAAGACGTATCCGCTTATCCTGATGCATTTCAAGTTTTTGTTCAAGATGTTTCATATTCATGTGTTTGAACGAATCGTACTGCGCCTTGCATAATCTAATGCCGTCAATCAACGAAGCGTGTACCAGACGGTCGGAGATAATAATATCCTCTTCGCCTAAAATAGCTTCGAATACTCCCGCATTAGCGTCCATACATGACGGGAAGAGTACAGTATCTTCTGTTCCCAAAAACTTTGTAATTTTGTCTTGCAGTTCGCGGTGGATGTCCTGAGTTCCGCAGATGAAACGTACTGAACTCATACCGTAGCCGCGGGCATCCAGACCATTATGTGCTGCTTTTATAACATCGGGGTGAGAGGAAAGTCCAAGATAGTTGTTAGAACAAAGATTGATAACGTCAGTAAGTTCAGCGCCTTGCGGATATTCAACTTTTATTTCGGCGTCTTGCGGAGAATGGATGAAGCGTTCTTCTTTGAACAAACCGCCATCACGAATTTCTTTTATTGTTTTCTGGTAATGTTCTTTAACCTTATCGCTGTAAGCCATTACTCCCCCTTAAAGCGCTTAACCAACTCTACAATTTTATTAACAGTATCAAAAGCTTCGGGCGTGGCATCGGAATCGGGAATTTTTATTTGATAGCTTTTTTCCAGAAACACCTTTAGCGATACCATTGAGAACGAGTCAACTATCCCGCCGGTAATAAGGGGCGTGTCTGGGGTAAGGTCTTCGGCTTCATCCTCATCCTCAACGTACTCGTCCTTGACGTATCCAAGGATTACTTCACGCAGCTTGGCGTCATTTTCCATTTCAACTCCTTTAATTTGATTTAAATTTCAATCTTGTGGAGCGTGGGTTCTCTAACCCGCGTCCCAACACGTCCGCCACTCACCAGGATACGGAGATAGTTTACGAAAAAGTTGGGAGGATGCAAGGGGATAGGGGGTAAGAAACCACAGATTACACGGATTAACACAGATTTTTTTTTTGGAGAGCGACAACCGTGTTGTCGCTTGCCCCCTCTGCCACCAGGACGTGTGCCCGGGTCGGGTAGAGGGTTGGGGTGAGGGTTTGCCCCTCTTCACAAGGGGGGTGGTCGAAGACCGGGGGGATTGATTTCTCCGAGCTTCGCCGAATGAAATTCGGCGCACGCGCCTCTAACACTACACCTTACCTTATCAAGGGAAGCAAAGTGCTGCCGAAGCTTAAAATCCAATCAGTTGATATACTTATTCAATTGGATTCGTTGTCAGGTTTAGGTTTTGCATCTTTGATGGCTTTAGGTATTTCTTGGGAGTGATGGTGCGGAAGTTTTTTAGGTCCTATGGAGAATACATATTTTTGTAATTCAATTCGGATGAATTCGCTATCCTCAACTTGTGCCATATCCAGTATTTGATGATATTTAGAATGGATAGTTAAATTCTCAATAGTTTCGTAGTGATCTATGTTGTAAACGTTCGGGTAATCTTTTTCGTCGTACCTAACGATATCCTTACCGGGATAGTGCTGGTTGCTTCCACCACTTGCTGCAGCAAGTATGCATGGAGTTTGTTGATAGCCAAGCCCAAGCCTAGTAGGTTCTCCACTAGGTAGAATACTATTGAACCACTTTTCTTTTGGAAACATTTCGAGTGATTCACCTGCTCTACAGATTAACTTTTGAGCAGCATAATAAATTCGATCTAAATTTCTTCCCATAACTATATAGTATACTAAGAATTCAAGTGGTGTCAAGTTTATTTTGGTTTCTTACGTCATTGCGAGAATATGACTGACCGGAGGATGAATGCAATGAGTAATGCCGTTACGATGGTAAAAATGTCGACAATTCGGTAATGCAATATATCAAAATAAAGCGCGTAGGGGTTGACCTTTAGGTCAACCCGTATTCTTCTCTCTCACAAGGATAGTTTCGAGTAAAGTTTTGCTCTCTCCCCAAAACTCCTGAAAGCATGTCTTTGCTGTGGATAGTTGAGCATCTTTTGACTAAGTTTTGACTACCTTTTGACTAGCTTTTGACTAGCTTTTGAGTACCTTTATTTGTGTTGCGATATTTGCATTACGGGTATTCGTGTTATGGGTTACGGGTTACGAATTTATGGTTCGAGCCATTGGTTGTACGTCTATAAGTAGACATAAATATGAGACTTAGTGCTGAAAGCTTTCGGAGGCGCAAGCCGATAATCAGTGGAGTGAGATTTATTGAAACATTTCTTTCTTTAACTGTTGGGCTGAGGTAAAATAAAATTTGTATCCAAACAGCGCGGTAATAGCCGCTGTAATTGTAGAGGCCGCAAGAATCAAAAACATTATTACAATTTGATAACGAATAGCCGAAGCAGGTGGTTGACCTGCCATCATTTGACCGGTCATAATACCAGGTAGCTTGACAATTCCTACTACCATCATTGAATTGATGGTAGGAATAAGCGCCATTTTTACAGCCTCTCTTATAGAACCACCAGCAGCTTGATAAGGTGAAGCCCCTAAAGCAAGGTATGACTCAACCTCATTCTGGCGCAGTTTCAAATCGCTCCACATTCTGTTTAGTACCAGGGCGGCGCCGCTCATTGAATTACCGATTACCATGCCGCCTAGCGAGATTAAATATTGAGGATTAAACCAATTTTTTAACCTTACCACAAACGATAGAGTAAAGATCATGCTAAATCCTGCTGAAACTACTAAAGCAAGGGCAATTATAAAGAACAATTTTGGATTCTTGTATTTTTGTTTCCTTATTGATTCAAAAGAAGCAATAATAATCATCACAACCATCAGACCCAAAGTAACGTAGGGAATGTTCCAGCGGAATACGTAAAACAGTACTATACCTGCCAGAAATAGCTGAATAATTGTTCTTACTGTAGCAACCAGTATCTCTTTCCACATCCTCAGCTTTAATCCGAAGGTTATAAGGAGTGAAACAAGAACTAACATCAGCGACAAGGCAAGCGAAATAATGGGTATTTCAACCGCTCCCGATGCGGTACGGGCTGCGGCTGTAATTCCGACTACGTCTTTAAGATTGGCAACGAGTGTATCAACGTTCATTATTTCCACCTTTTGCATTGCGGAATATTGCGGTCAGGTTTTCCAAACCTTTTTTGAAAAATAATTCCGCTTCGGCTTCCTGTTGTATTTTTCCGTCAACAATCAGTATTGCGTGATCGGCAAGTTCTGCAGCTTGTTCAAGTATGTGAGTCACAAACACTACAGTGGTAGCTGTATTCCGATTTATTCTTTTTATCAATTTGATGATTCGTTCCGATGTAGCTACATCAAGTCCTGAAGTAGGTTCATCTAAAAGCAGCACCTCAGGTTGATTGATTAAAGTTCTAGCGAGCTGAACCCTTTGCTGTTCCCCTATGGATAACTCACTGGCGCTTCGGTTAAGATACTCAGAGGGTAAATCTACCATAGGTATTAAGTCCTCAATATTCAAACAATCTCTGCTTTTATTTAGCCCTGCCGCAAGCTCAAGGTTCTTTCTAACAGTGCCTTCAAACATCACAGGTATCTGAAATACCATACCTACTTTTTGGCGTAGTTCCTGTACATCTATTTCCTTAATATCTTTTGTACCCAGCAGTATTTTTCCACCTGTTGGGTCATCCATGCGATTTAGAAGACGCAGTACAGAGGTTTTTCCTGAACCTGAAGGTCCAATGACTGTAGTTATCTTGCCTGCCGGGATGGAAAATGATACATTATTTAGAATCGTTTTAGCGTCCTTTTCCAAGCTGACAGAATCCAGGTTGATGGTAGTAAAATGACTCATCGGTCATTTTACTCGGCAGAGTTAAGATGTCAACAGGTTTATATGTCGCGATGGAGTTTTAGGGAATTATGGAAATGTTCAAATAATTGAGAATAAAGCTTAAGGTTTGCTTCGTTCTTGTTCAAATATAAGATTAAGTGCGGTATCAATTTGTTTAAGCTGAGCTTGCAGTTGCGCCCTAAGTTTCAAAAGACGCTCTTTACGAAGTTGTCTTTCATATTGTTTTTGTTTCAGGGCATGTTCGTAAGATATCTGACATACACGCAGCATCATTTGTTCAAGTTTGGCAAAGGATTGAGGGTTTAGGGAGTAAGCTATAAAATATGAATGCCGCTGATCTTGAACCAGCCCTAATTCCTTGAGAACCTTCAAATGCTGTGAAACAGCGCTTTGACTAATGCCCAGTTGTTCTGCTAAATCACCAACATCCAAAGGGCCTTGTTTGAGTGTTTCAATAATCAACATACGGCTCTCGGTTCCAAGTGCGCGAAGAATTCGCGCCCGCTCTTCTAAAGAATACCTCTTCATACTATTTTAGCATCCACTAAAAGAATTATAGGAAGGCTAAGGAGGCTGTCAAGCTCCAGTTGTTTTGAGTTTTTTTGTCTTGACAGTAGGAGCTTCATGATTAGTATCAGATTGTGAGAAAAAAAGGTGTTAATTTGTTACGAGGAGGACGCATAAAGATATTTTCGGTAATATTTTGCTCTATCCTGTTCTATACAACTTCTAATGCCCAAGACCTTGATTCCTTACTAAAAGCCGCCACTGTTACAATAATTACATATGATGCAGATGGAGCTGCATTAAGTAAGGGATGTGGATTCTTCATCAATGCTAATGCTGAGATTGTAACCAGTCGCCATGTAATTGCAGGTTCCAACTTAGCCAAAATTCTTACATCTAACGGGAAAGAGTATAATGTTTTGGGTATTGTTGCAGAGGATAAAAAAGGTGATTTGATTAAGCTGGTTCTTGATTCTATTCCTGCAAACTTTCAGTTCTTAAAAATTGCATCTACATGTTCGCTTGAAGATAAAATTTACGTACTAGGACCGGCCAGAGGCAAAAACGAAGACTACAGGAAGTACGTAAGTGGCGAAATATCAGGCCTTAGATGTATTCAAAACTTCGGCAATATTATCCAAATTTCTGCACCGGTTACAGCAGGATTCTCAGGCAGTCCGGTTATAAACAGTAGGGGAGAAATAGTAGGGATTACTACCTTCAAGGTTATTCGTGACAAAGAGTTCTGTTTTGCAGTAGGAACTAATAGATTGGCCTATTTCACACATTTCCCCCTTGAATATATTTCTAACTGGGAATATAGGCGTGTATCCAACGGCGGTAGCAAATACGCAAGCCTTTATGCCGAAGCCATGGACTATCTTAGGCATGGTTATTACTCTCATGCCTTGTATCGCTTGAATAAAGTTGTTGATGAATATCCATTGTATGTGGTAGCTTATGCTCCTATAGGTTACTGTAATTTTAAGATAGGTAAGTGGAGTGACGCCATTGATGCTTACTATCAGGCGCTTTTAGTTAATCCAAACGACGCTTTTAGCTACGCTAACCTTGGGGGCGCTTATGCAAAAATGGAACGTTGGGGTGAATCTATGGCATCTTATCGTCAGGCAATCAGATTGGATTCTGCAGATCTTGAATCTTGGTGCGGATTAGGAATGGCTTATGTTAAGCTGGATAATTGGAATAAAGCCCGCTGGGCATTCAGAAAAGCGGTAGCCATAAGTCCAAAATCGCCTACAGCTCATTACGGATTGGGGCTTTCTTACTGGGTCTCTAAGAATACTAAGGCAGCCTGGTATGAATATTACGTTCTGAAGGATCTTGACCTTAATTTAGCTGAAGATTTGAAAAGAAGAATCCGTAACAATTAAAAAGTATTCATGTGCTGAATTAAAAGATATAGTCTTGTACAATACTTTCCAGTTAAATATATAAATATTGACAGTCCGGACGGAAGAGCTATAGTTTAAGAAATTACGGAGGTAGTATTGAGAATACAATTTTCAATAATACTTGTATTTATTTCCACTCTTTTCGGAGAAGTAAAATACAATACGGTAGATTTGGATTTAGGAACTGAACTTTCATATATTGTGGAACTTCCCGCTGACTACGACTCAAACAAAGTTTATCCGTTAATTGTTGGCTTGCACGGTTATGGCGGAGATATAGACTCCTACATTGGCATATCTAAATCACTCTGTCCCAAAGGAGCTATAGGACTCTATCCCGAAGCAATTTTGAGTGTAGAGCGCAAGAATAAAGAAAGTTTGGGATATGCCTGGTTTTATAGGCATTCGGATTTTAACACGCATCTTGAGTATATAAACAAAAGCGTTGAATGGATACTCTATTGCATAAACACTGTAATATCTGAGTATCCCATAGACCGAAGTAAAGTGTTCCTTTATGGATTTTCGCAGGGAGGTATGATGACATATAAGGTGGGGCTGGAATATCCCCATCTTTTCCGAGGTTTAATGCCAGGTGGCGCTCTACTAGACACCACTATCGACACTCTTCATTTTATGGATACTTCTACAACTTTTCCTTCTATACATGCCTTCCATGGAGCATACGATAGGATAATTCTTCCTCAAAAAGGTAGAAAGGCCTATAGAATCCTCAAAGATAAAAAAATGAATATTGAGCTGTATTTCTATCCAATCGGTCACGAAGTATGCAAAGAAATGAATGAAGATTGTCGTGATTTCGTTTACAAAAAACTCCATCAGCAGAATTCGCCGTCCCTTTCCCAAATTCTTTATCCTGACCATGAATTAACATCTAACAATTACTTAAAACGTCTTGACCAGGTTTTACTTATTGATACTTCCTCTATTCAAATAGCACAAACTTTACTGAATTTCTATCAGCGAACAGAATCAAATGACATTCGCGAAAAGCTCATTTACCTGCTTGGAGCAAAAAGATGCGGTTTTGCTGAAGATATGCTTAGGACTGTTCTTCAAGACCCATGGCAGCCGCAGAAATTAAGGAAAGCAGCGTACTCGGCTTTAATTAAAATAGGTACAGAATCATCATGGGCAACTGTTGCAGAAACAGAAAAACTGCTTGTGATTGATAAAATAGCGTCTGGTTCGCAAGCGGATTCGCTAGGTTTATTGCCTGAAGATATTATTCTCTCATTTAATGATAAACCTTTGAAGAGATATAAGGATTTTAGAAAAGCGCTTAAACTTATAAAAGAGAAACAGAACGAGCCTAAACTTGAGATTCAAAGGAATGGAGAACGACTAACATACAAGCTTGTACCTGGGGAAATTGGAATAACATTGAGAGAAGATATCAAGTCTCTAACCCGTAACCCTGTAACACCGTAACACTCACAACATCTGCAACACTTTTTCCTCCAACCTGTAACATCAGTAACAGCTGTAATCAGTTAAGGATATGCTTTTTGTGTTCTGTTGTATGTAATTGTTAGTGGATTGATGGAAGTCTGTATGACAAGATTGGTTAAGCAAAATTTGGCATACTGTGCGGTGGGAAATAGTGTCCTTTGCGGTAAAATAAAACTAAGATATAATTATGCGGAAGATTTACATGTCCTGTATCCTGTATTGTATATTGGTGAAATTGCCGCATAGACCGTTCAAAGGTCTTGACAAAGTCGTTTCAATGATTATAATTCCATCAAGTGAGGCGGGGATGGACTTGGAAAAGAAGGAATTTTCGGCGGTTATACCGAGAGTGATCACCCGTTCCCATCCCGAACACGGAAGTTAAGCCTCTCAGGGCCGATGGTACTGCGCTCACTAAGCGTGGGAGAGTAGGTCGCCGCCGCGTTATTGTAAAGCCCCAACGCTGTTGGGGCTTTTTTATTAAAGCTAAGAAATGTCTTTTTCAGACACTTCTAAGAATAATTTTACCTAGTAAGCTTAAGGGATAATTCCTCTTTGGAACCATTTTATCACCTTTTCACAGCTTCTATTTCAGCGTTCTAGAGATTTTTCCATAAAATTGAACAATCGTTATAGAAGTATAAATTTGAAACTAATTATTGGGACACGCGAGGGGTGTTTTGTGGTATCAAAAAGCGCATTCGTTTAAGACGCGGTAACAAAATACATAGGCCCCATTTTCCTGTAGACAACTTTACTAAAGCCTGCCGCTTGCATTAATTTTCTAATTTGTTTCTTGGTGTAGAAGTAAACCGGACAGCGTTTTAGCCTTAGCCTTATTAATCTGGGTAAAGTTCGCCAGTTCCATAAAACTGGAAAGCTAAGCATTACCTTTTCTTTAGTTAGTTCCTTCATTCTGCTTAATTCTGGCAAGGGAGCTTTAATATAGTCCAAAACCCCCATACATATTCCTATGTCGAAGCGCTCTTTGGGAGCAAACTGCAATATATTGCTTAAGATGAAATTCGTGTTGTGTTGCAAGCCTTGTTCTTTTGCACGATATTTGCATATTTCAATCATCCTTGGTGCAACGTCAATTCCTGTAACCCTTATGGCGCCCCTTCGGGCAAGCTCAAGTGAAAAAAGTCCGGTTCCACATCCAAAATCGAGAAACGTTTTTTTCGTAATTGGCTCCGACTGCTCCATACTGAAGGTAAATCTATCATACATAGCTTTTCGAAACACTTTGTCCAGTATCACAGAGAGCTTGTTCTTCTTATGGGAGTATATGGCATCAAAGTTCTCAGCTTCTCTGCTCCAGTACTCACCCTGAGATAGCATTTTCATAATCCAAGAACCCCTTTTATGCTTGTAAAACGAAAATCTTCCAGCAATTTGTTTAGTCGATGTGATGTTTTGTGCAAGTTATTGTAGTGCCTGAATTTAGATATGTATGGTAGTTTTAGGTTTGGTTGATGAGGGTCAAGTTCCCATGGATGTAGGTAGAAAACAGCAGGTCGCCCTTCCTTGTTGCATCTTGCAAGAAGCGTTTTTGTCAAAGCGTAGGGATAGAGCCTGAAATATCCTCCACCACCGCAGGGGATTCTCATTCCTAAAATATTTACTGTACTCAATGGAACCTCTGTTATATTTGGCGTTATTTTATATATATCAAGACGAGCGTTCGCGATTCCGTAGTCGGGATGCAGACCAATTGGAAAAACCGAAGAGTCGTATTTGATACCGTATTGCGCCATGATATCCAATGACCACAGGGTAGATTTCGTAACAGTGAAATGAGGAGCGCGGTAACCGATAATTTCCTGTTTAGTGATTGCAGAGGTAATTTCAAGGCTCTTTTCCAAATCACAGGCAAACTCGTAAGCATTCATGTAGGTTATGGACTTATGCCAATAACCATGGCTTGCAATTTCATGACCGGCATCTGCAATTTCGGCAACCAATTCCGGCGCCCTTTCGGCAAGCCAGCCTAAAACGAAAAATGTAGCTTTGGTTTTATGTCTTTTCAGTATCTTCAAGAGATAACGGGTAATTCTAACCGACCTTAATTCCTGCTTGTCCCATTGATTTCGTCCTAAGCCTTGTTCCAGTATGTGGCCGCAGAACCATTCTTCAAGGTCAAAAGAAAGTGCATTGAGCATAGTGGGAATATAACCATAAATTACATTGGGTCAAGATTAAAAAGTTTACCGCGCATTACATTACACCAGGCTATCGTCACTTAGCGCTGGATATAGCTTAAGTTTGCCCTTAGTTTGAGAGATAAACGATGTTACAATACTTATAAGCCAAGAGCCACTATAGCCAATCCAGAAAGAAGAATTACCGCTCCGCCCAAAGCATGAGTGTAGCGTTCAAGCTTGCCGAACTTTACAAATCTTAAACCAAAGAACGATGCAAGTACAATAGCGGTCATGGTAGTTATCGTTACCAGTGAGAAGATGATGGAAACTAAAACTACATGAAGCGTATTAGCTTCAGCCGCCGGAAACATCAATAGCGGGATTAAGGGTTCACAAGGGCCTAGCACAAATATTATGAAAAGAACCCATGGGGTAAGTTTTTTCTTCCCATCCTTTGATGTATCAAGATGTTTGTGTGGTTTGTTTACTATAGCTTTGTATATCCCCCAAGCGAGATAAACTGCTCCAAAGATAATTAAGGCCCAGGCTGCAATATTGCCGCGTACTGACTCAAATATCTTTAGTTTATTAAGTGCGAATCCAAAA
Source organism: uncultured bacterium (assembly GCA_964624585.1). Taxonomy (GTDB): domain Bacteria; phylum Hydrothermota; class Tepidihabitantia; order B3-TA06; family B3-TA06; genus CAZUXE01. Next base: position 54,306 of record CAZUXE010000002.1, read on the forward strand.
ACTAGACCTAATGTTCCTAGAATTATAGAACTACCAACATGTCCTAAACCACAAAGTATGGTAATTAACAATGTTTTTCCAGTTGACCACTTGTTGGTTCGTGCCATTACTATGAATGGAAGATAGTGATCTGGCCCCAGTGCAGTATGTACAAATCCTATACTTGCAGCACTGATTAATAGAATTGATAATGAGTTAGACAAAAGTATCTCCTTTCATTGCTGAATTCTAAGACCTAACACGCAGTGCGTCAAAATCGTGCTACGTAATTGGGGATACTTGATATCGATAAATCATCTCAAGTTTTAGCTTGATAAAAGAATACAGGCCGGCTTTTAGAAGCCAGCCTGTAATTTATAAACCCTACCCTAGGGTAAGTTAGGCAATTTGGGGCTTAAAAGAAAACAAGCGTAGTAATGCTAAGAATATAATTTGTCCTAGTCCTACTTCGCTTCTCCAACTATAACTTCAGCTAAACGCTTTGCGCCTTCTTTAATTTGTTCCTTAGTGGCATAGCTGAAATTAATACGCATGGAGTTGGTGCCGCCTGCATCGCAGTAAAAGGCAGAGCCTACCACGTAGGCAACCTTTTTATCAATAGCTTTAGGGAACATTTCTGTGGAACTCATATATTCAGGTAGACGAATCCAAAGGAAAAGTCCTCCTTCAGGCACCGTCCATGAGAGTCCGTCAATCTTAGGCATATGCTTTTCAAAGGCTTCAAGGATAATATCGCGTTTTTCTTTGTATACTTTGCGAATTAAGGCTATTTGTTTTTCAAGCAAACCTCTACGCATGTATTCTGCAAGTATCATCTGTCCAAACGATGCAGTGCATAAATCAGCAGATTGCTTACCCATTACCAACTTATCTAAAACAGGTTTGTTCTTTGAAATCAGCCAACCGACTCTGAAACCTGGAATTAGAATCTTGGAGAAGGTATGCAGGGTTACGACCCGTTCTTCATCATCAAGAAGAATAAATGGCGGTTCGTCATTTCCAGCAAAGCGAAGTTCTCGATATGGGGTATCTTCTATCACGATAGTATTGTATTTTCGGGCAAGCCCCAACACTTCCAATCTACGTTCCTTGGGCATGGTAACGCCTGAGGGATTTTGAAAATCAGGCACTATGTAGATGAATTTAGGTGTTTTCCCCAAATTGTGGAGCTTTTCAAGTGTCGCTTTAAGTGCGTCTATTTTCATACCATGCTCATCGTGAGCTACACCGTGCATTTCGGCTCCATAGGTACGAAAAGCCTGCAAGCCGCCAAGATAGGAGGGAAGACCAAGCACTATTGGGTCACCTTCGGAAATAAAGGCCTTTGCTACTAAATCGAGTCCCTGCTGTGAAGCGGTGGTTACAAGGACTTGTTCAGGGGTAATATCCACGCCGGCTCGTTTCTCAAAAGCTACAAGCTGTTCTATAAGTCCCGGATTCCCTTCGGTGGGGCCATATTGAAGCGCGGTTGCACCGTTCTCTTCAAGAACCTTTACCGCTATTTCCTTAAACTCTTCAATAGGGAAAAGATCAGGTGCAGGAAGACCGCCTGCAAAACTGATTATATCCGGTTTGCGGGTTAATTTTAATAGTTCGCGTATCTCCGAACGGCGCATTCGATTGGCCGCATTTGAAAATAAATGTCCTGCGTCAAATGGCACTTTGCCTCCTTGATTTTTTCTTTTCGCATTAAGCGTACTCCAATAATTCTAGCTGTCAAGCATAAAAGACAAGTTGAAGGTTTAAGCTAAGAGAGCTAATGCAGTTGTTTTAGAATAACTTAGGTTTTAGACACAATTAGAAGTCCCAGATTTTTATTGTTAACAAGAACTTTGCGCTCTTTGTGGTTTAGTTTTCCCTTACTTAAACCATATGTTGTA
>CAZUXE010000002.1:56285-96336 GCA_964624585.1 uncultured bacterium
TCTACAAAACTCCTGAAGCCAAAGCCTGTGGCTTTGGATAACTTTTGACTATCTTTTGACTAACTTCTTTATAAGCCTTAAATAGGTCTGACTTGACAGTCAACAAGCTTGGTTTTATAATCGCATGATGGCTAATCAACCGTATTTAGGAAAGTTAGAGCAACTTGATAACTACCGGTGGCGCATTCCTCGTAAGGGAAAAATGCTGACAGACGGCATTATTTATTCCTCAAAAAAATTCCTGCCGATTCTCCTCAAGACTCCCCCTGTTCAAATTGAAAATGTGGCCTGTCTGTCAGGTATTGTAGGTAGTGCAATGGCTATGCCCGATATTCACTGGGGATACGGATTCCCCATAGGCGGTGTAGCAGCATTTGATATTGAATCGGGCGTTATTTCACCTGGAGGAGTAGGCTATGACATCAACTGTGGGGTTAGGCTCTTGCGTACGAATCTTAATGCCTCAGAGCTTAAAGCTAGGTTAGGAAAGCTTATGCAAGCTATATACAGCGCTGTTCCTGCCGGAGTTGGTAAAAAAGGCAGAATCCGTATATCACGAAATGAGCTGTCACAAGTGCTGATTAAAGGCGCTGGCTGGGCGGTAAGTAAAGGTTATGGTTGGAAAAATGACCTTTGTTACACTGAAGAGGAGGGTAGGCTTAGCGGAGCTAATCCTTCGGCAGTTTCAGATAGGGCTTTTGAAAGAGGACTAGCTCAAATTGGTACACTTGGAGCAGGGAATCATTTTCTTGAAATTCAGGTTATAGATAATATTTTTGATGTTAACGCAGCTGAAGTTATGGGACTAAGGACAAATCAGGTTGTTGTAATGATTCATACCGGCTCTCGTGGTTTTGGTTATCAGGTATGTGATGATGCGGTGAAATCGCTTGGCGGTGCCGTTCACAAGTATCAGCTTTTTATTCCAGATAGGCAGCTTGCTTGCGCGCCTATCTCTTCCCCTGAAGGTAAATCTTACTTTGGAGCAATGGCGTGTGCGGCAAATTATGCCTGGGCTAATCGACAGGTTATAATGCATTGGATTCGTGAAGCATTTGAGCAGACTTTTGGTATAGGTGCTGAGAAACTAGGTCTCCACCTACTCTACGATGTAGCGCATAACATTGCCAAGTTTGAGGAACATGAGTTTGAAGGCAGAAAACGTAAACTATGCGTACATCGCAAAGGCGCAACCCGTGCTTTCGCAGCAGGACATCCTGACTTGCCGTCGGATTACCGCGAAATTGGTCAACCGGTAATTATACCTGGTAGTATGGGTACGGCATCCTACGTTTTGTTAGGAAGCTCAAGGGCAATGACTGATAGCTTCGGCTCAACATGCCACGGAGCCGGCAGAGTTTGGTCACGGTCGAAGGCTCTAAAAGAAGCTCACGGACATGAGGTTAAGTCGCGTCTTTTACGGGAAGGTATTCTTGTTCTATCCGCATCAATAAAAACCCTTGCCGAAGAAGCTCCTGAGGCCTACAAAGATGTTGATGAGGTAGTGGAGATTGCACATAATTCAGGAATTAGCACCAAAGTTGCCCGAATGCGCCCGATAGGAGTTATTAAGGGGTGATTATTCCTAAGAATGATACTAAATTCCACAGGTCTTAGTTGTGATTAATCCAGCGGTTCAAAAATCAATCAGACAAGCGCCTCATAAACCAGGAGTCTACATATTTAAGGACGCCCAAGGTCGTGTTCTTTATATTGGGAAGGCCGCTAATTTACGTAACAGACTTTCGTCCTACCTTTCCCCGACAACTCAACCGGCAATTACTTTTATGCCTAAGGCAAGTAATTTGGAATTGACAATTACATCTACCGAAGCGGAGGCATTGATATTTGAAGAAAATCTTATCAAACTTTCCAAGCCTCGCTACAATACCCGCTATCGTGACGATAAACGCTATCCTTATCTTAAGGTAACTGTTAAAGAAGCTTTCCCCCGCATATACGTTACCCGTAATGAAAGCCGTGACGGCAACCTACTTTTTGGTCCATATTCGTCTGCTAGGAATCTACGGCGTACCCTTGACGCTGTTAAACGTATCTTCAAAATACGCACCTGCCATTTTGACCTCCCTAATGACTGCCCTGCACGTCCCTGTTTGTTGTTCCAACTCAAGCTATGCTCTGCTCCTTGTCGCAAGGGATTTACTAAAGAGGGCTATCAATCCCAGCTTAGAGGACTTATAGAATTCCTCACGGGACGTTCCGATAAGCTTGAACAAGAAACCGAAGCAAATATGTGGCAAGCTTCGGAAAAGCAACAATTTGAAGTAGCTGCTCTTCTTAGGGATCAGCTATTGGCTATACGCGAGGTTAAGTATCATGCAAGGGAGGCATCACATGATGCAACAGCAAGAGATTTTATCTACGTAGCCCGCTACTCCTCTCGTGCAGCTGCGGCATTGCTAAGGTTGCGTGAACGTAGACTTTATGCTAGTGAAAATTTTATGTTTACCGTTCCACCTCACACATCTGATGCCGATTTAATCCATACTGTTCTTCGTTCCATTTACACACATACGCATGATATTCCGGCTGAAATAATTTTGCCATTGCTACCTTATGATTCCAATGTTTTCACTGATTGGTTCAGCGTATATCGTGGGAAAAAAGTAAAACTTTCTTCCAATGTCCGTGATGAAAAAAGGCATCTTTTGGATATTGCCGCAGAAAACGCAAGACTTGCCCTTGAGCAGGATAAACAAACACCCCGGAGAGATCCATTGCTTTTGAAACTTCAGGAGTACCTACACCTTCCTGTTACTCCATATCACATTGAAATGATAGATATCTCCAATATCCAAGGTACTAATCCCACTGGTTCAATAGTAGTGTTCCGCAACGCCCGTCCGGCAAAATCTTACTATCGAAAGTTTAAGATAAAAACAGTTGCGCAAGCCAACGATCCGGCCATGATGGCCGAGGTTGTAGTACGTAGAATATCACGTTTACAAAAGGAAGGCAAACGGTTTCCAGATCTCTTGATTTTAGATGGCGGCAAATCACAGATGTCATTGGTACGCGAGCTTCTTAACAGACTAAATCTTGACCTATCGGTATTTGCCTTTGCTAAAACTCACGACCATCTTTTTGGAAGGGACGGTAGAGAGGTAATAATCCCTGCATCCGATCCTGTACTAAAAATGCTATACCGCATTCGCAACGAGTCTCATCGTTTTGCCATTACCTATCACCGCAAGTTACGGGGGAAAGCGGCTCTGTCATCGGAATTGGAGAGCCTTCCAGGAATCGGAGAAAATAAAATAAAACTGCTTATCCAACACTTTGGTTCAGTAGCTAGAATTCGTAAAGCGTCGTTTGATGAACTTAAGGCGGCTCCAAGTATTGGTCCGAAGCTGGCCGAAATTATTTATCGTTATTTTCATAAAGAATAATTGCAATAAGCCTAGATGTATGTAATCTTGATGTAGCTGATTATCTTGAGAATTTTTGGGAATCTATGTGAATTTTGTAGCTTAAGATTAAGGAGGAATGTTGCAAAAAAACGTAATTGACGATATTGTTATAAAACGCTTTATAGTTGGCCCGCTTGAAGTCAATTGCTATCTTTTAACCTCAAAAGACGCTGCTATTCTTATTGATCCAGGATTTGCCTCAGACGAATTAAAGGAAAGCGTTCAATCGTTATCTAAGCTACAATCACGTCTGGTTTTATTAACTCACGGTCATTTCGACCATAGCGGTTTTTGTCCCGCTTTGCAGAAAGCGGGTTGGAAGGTTGGAATTCATCCTGATGATAGGTTTCTACTTAATCATGTTCCTGAGGATTTCGTTAGTCTGGGATATGAGGAAGAGCTGTTTGAACCTTACATGAGCTATAAAAATGGCTGGAGTTATAATATTGGTTCTATTTCCTTAGAAGTACTTCATAGTCCGGGGCATTCCCCTGGAAGTGTTTGTTTTATTGATAACCGGAGAAGATTTGCATTCACCGGTGATACCTTGTTTGCCGATTCCATTGGCCGTACCGATTTACCCGGAGGCAATTACAATACTCTTATGCAATCACTAAAGAAACTTACTCTACTATTGGAAACAGATACCCTAATTCTTCCCGGACATGGTGGTAGGGCAAAGTTTAATGTAGTTAAACGAATTAACAGATATCTTGATGAGATATAATAAACGGTAATCTTTTGTGTTAGAAGTATTCTATAAGAATAGAAGTTTATAAATCAAAAGAAACTTCCCAACGACAGAAGTCATCACCTTTATGTACACAATAGCATTCTTCAACGTTGATGTTTTTTCCGCCTGCCATGCGAATTAATTCAGCATACCAATTAGTATGAACTTTACAGTGTATTGGACTTTGCTTCCAATCATATAAAGTAATTTTGCCTTGAGTTTTGGAAATAAATTCAACACTAACCCGTCCTGTGGAGTGAAAACGTCCCCATAAAGCCGCAGCACGTTTTGCAAGTCCTAATGGACTCATAAAAGCGACTAAACCTCTAATAAATCCACCTATTGCCTGTTTAGTATAAAACTTAACATAATCTTTGATATAGTTCTCGCCAAAATAAGCGAATAACTTTTCGTAAAGTACTTGTGAATCCTTTGCCGGATACCATTTTGCAGGATCTGCATCTTCCATTCTTTCACAAATTGCGTCAGGGAGAGTGTTACGGAAGTCATTGTATTTGTCTTCTCCAAAGCGTTCAAGAATCCAGTACTTTACTTTTGGATAGAATTCGCCCCTGTCCAAAGAAGCGGGCATATTATCACAAGCGTTTATTGAATCCACGTAGCAGTATAGACGATACTACCGATGATGTCAACAAGCTTGAAATGGACGCTAAAATAAAAAAGCGGCGGATTCATCCGCCGCTTTTGATAGTTTGCAATTTTTTTATTTTACTTTATTCTCTCACGAGGTGGACGTCCATTATTATTGTTCTCAGGAGTGGTTTTCCCGTTGTTTCTTGAAAAATGAAGTTCAACGCGACGATTCATTCTTCTTCCGCTACGATAACGGTTATCGCCAATGGGGTTATGTTCGCTTGCTGTTTTTACAGTCATCCTACGTGCATCGATTCCACGCATCAGCAGGAAGTCAAATACCGCTCTGGCGCGTGCCATTCCTATTCCCATATTAGACGAATTTGGTCCAACGCTGTCGGTATGACCGGTTATAACCACTGTTGCATCGGAATTCTCTTTAAGAGTTTCAGCAACATCCTCAAGCATTCTGATTTGATTAGGAAGAAGGCGCCGTTGTCCGCGGCCATAGCCGGTAATTGTAACAGGTTCAAGTTTTTTAGGAGGTGGAGGCGGTGCAGGTTTTTCAACTTCCATAGCGTACATAAATACGTCAATAATTGTATCTTGTCCAAGCTCTACTTTGACAGTTTGCTGATTGTCTTTATATCCTTCAACCTTAGTTAACATATTGTAATCACCGGGTTCTATTTTGGTTCTAAAGTAGCCTGTAACCGCGTCAGAGGCAATTGGGCCAAGTATATCGCCTGTGTTGATTTCATTAAATGTCACAGTAGCTTTCAAAGGCTCCATTGATTTAGCATCAGAGATAACGCCTGCAATCCAGGATTCTTTAATAGGAGGAAGCTGCATTTGAAGCGGAATGGCGTCTTTTTTATTTAGAGCAGCTTTATGGGCTTCAATCTCTTCAGGAGTAATTGTTTCAGGATAATATTCCTCGGCTGTAACGTAGAAGGAATCTGTATCCATCAATGCCTTTTCACTGATAGAGAAAGCACCAAGGCTATCTGTAGTCAGCTGAATTACAGAGTCTCTGTCAGGTCCTGCAATTGTAATGACAGCGCCTTTGATAGGTTCTTCAGTTTCTTCATTAACAACAATACCACGAAGGAATCGCTCTCTTGTCGGAATAAGATCACCGCCTATTGCTAGTCCGGCATAAGCAGACATAGTAGAGCCGAAATTCATAGGATCAGCGCCTCCTGCAAGAGTAAGCAGTAATCCGAATCCTTTATTTTTCCCCATCATAATTGGAAAACGAAGACCTGCGCTTGCGTGGGTAGAAAGTCCGGTAAGACGGGTGTCAGGGTTACCCATGTTTAGACCGTAATTCAGATTGAAATCAACAAAAGGATTCAGCCACGGCAAGGGGTTAGATTCAAGACCTACGCCGGAAATGACGGTTTGAGGATATTGGACTATGGAATCGTCAAAATGGTGAGCGCTACGATACCAATAACCAGCGTTTACATGGGCGCTTATGAATTTAGATTCGCTTGAGAACATCAAACGCCCACCAAATTCGGGGCCGGAGGATTCAAATGGATAATAACCCAAATATTGCTCCATCGCCTGGTTATTAGCTGCGTTTAATTGGAAGGGTAGCGACATCAAAAAGAAGCCATCAATTCCCAGTCCCATTTTTACAGGTTTCGTGTCATCGTCGATTGGAGTTAGAGGAATACTTCCCTTAACATGACCGCCTACATCCAAGAGTCCCATGGCTGTTGCGGCTGGGGCTTCATTGCTGTAAAAATAGCCATTTCCATAAACTGAAAACTCCAAATAATGCCATGGGGTAAAGCCTAAAGATACTGCTGGTTTGGCAGCCAGGATGTTGAAGGAATCACTAATTGCGCCTGAGGAATCTTGAAAAACGACATGTTCCTTATATCCTTCTGAGGCTATATTGAACCACAGGAATCCCATGTTCTCGCAAAGGCCAGAAGAAACAAAATTTGTCCCTCTAGTGCCATAGAATGTGGGAAGAGCAAAAGCAGTAGTTGTTAACAATAGCAATAATGCACCTAACCGTTTCATTAATCCTCCTTTTAATCCAGCACCTTGCCGGTAATTATGGAAATTCTTTCAGGTGAAGGAGCTGACTTGGCAATTATTTGCAGATAAGTGGGTTGTACAACGGTTCCGCTGTCCGTGCGAACTGTCGCATGACCGCTATTGGGAAGATAATCCCAGGTTTCAGAAGAGGTGTTAAGGAAGGCGCCAACAAATATGGCCATTACATCAAAAGTCGCAGGACTACCAATATCCGCCATATTAACGCCACCAATTATAGAATCCGTGTTGGCGACATAAGTATTTGTAGCTAAATTTCGAGGATTCGTCCATATTGTATCACCCCAGGTGTAAAGCGAATTAGCATTAATTCCACCTACATTTGCGGTTTCAGAGCCAATCAAAAGCATGTACTCAGCTCCCATATCATTAGGGGAATAATTCCAGTTTTTTGCTTTATTAAAACCTGTAATGGCGTTTCTATCTGTATCTAAGAAAATTAGAAAGACTCCGCTGTCAGTTGCCGGAATTGCCGCATAATTCTTAATCATAAAATTCAGTGTATTATCCGAAAAGTTGGCGTCCACATAGAGATTTTGGCCATTGTAAGCTACACCTGTTTCATTGGGATCATTTGTTACTAATTGTAACCAATCGCCTGGTCCTGTATAAACGATACGTTTCCTGCAACCTGAAAAAACAGTAAGGGCTGCGAAAACAACAGTTAAGAAAATTAGTGCTTTGCGTTTCATTAGTCCTCCTTAGCGGGTTAAGATGAATTTGGTCGTTGAATGTCCTTTGGGAGCTTGCATTTTAACAAAGTACACTCCCGGCGGTACTTCACGTCCGGCGTCATCTTTCATATTCCACATAATACTATAGTTACCCGCAGATATTTCCTGTGAAAGGAGTTTTCTTACCAAACAGCCGTTAATGTCGTAAACGGCCAACTCCACTTTTGCTGTCTGTGGGGTTCCGTATTCTATCTCAATTTTTTTACGCATCATGCTAGTCAATGTAGCTACGGTAGTTGTGTAGTCGGCGGGTTTAATTACCAAACGAATAGTATCCGTAGTTGTATCCGCGCCATCGGTATTTGTAGCTATCAATTGCACTCTGAAAGTACCGGCAGAAGTATATGTGTGAGTGGGGTTTTGGTCTGTTGAAGTTGCTGTACCTGCGTGATCAAGATCAAAATCCCAATTCCATGAGGTTGGGGTATTAGTTGAGTTATCAGTGAAAGTAACTTGCATCCTATGAGTAATTGGGACATAGCCTATTTTAGGTGAAGCGGTAAAAGCAGCAACCGGAGGATTAAGGGGAGCATTGACTGTAATGTATCCGGTGCGGGTAAGAGTATCTGCACCGCTTGCATTGGACACAATCAGCACAACGTTGTAGGTACCTGCTGTTGAATATGTATGTGTAGGATTTTGAGTGGTTGCATTATTCCCGTCACCAAAGTTCCAATTCCACGATGTAGGTGTGCCTGTTGATTGATCGGTAAAGGTAACATTAAGCGGTGCATTACCTGAAGTTGGTGTAGCGGAAAACGCTGCGGTTGGGCCGCCTCCTGTAACTGTGATATATCCGTTACGTGTAAGGGTATCTGTACCACTTGCATTGGATACAATCAACACGACGTTGTAGGTGCCAGAGTTTGAATAAATATGTGTAGGACTTTGTGTTGTTGAGGTGGTGCCGTCTCCAAAAGTCCAGTTCCATGAGGTTGGAGAACCTGTTGATTGATCGGTAAAAGTAACTGAAAGTGGGGCAGTACCAGAAGTTGGCGTGCCGGAGAATGCTGCTGTAGGACCGCCAGCACCTCTGGTATCTATATAGTCAGTTTTAGTCAAGGTATCTGCACCATCGGCATTTGTTACAATTAAAGTTACTGAATAAAGCCCTGCTGTATCGTAACGATGAGTTGGACTCTGGGTACTAGAACTAAGCCCATCTCCAAAACTCCAGCTCCACGAAGTTGGAGAACCTGTTGATTCATCGGTAAAGGTAACATTAAGTGGGGCAGTACCAGAAGTTGGCGTGCCGGAGAATGCTGCAACTGGAGCTGCCGGTAATTCACTTGGTCTTCTGGGGGCTTTAATGTTAACTACGCCATCATCAACGGTTGTGTAGTCTGCCGGCATATGATTAGGTAAAACATACCATGAAGACCGTAGAGGGTCAGGATTGCCTGAGCCCCAACCAAAGTTCAGATGCCATTCATTATCTCCACCACCGGCGGGTTCACGAAAGCCGTCGCATACAATGGAATGTCCCGCATTGGGCTTACTTATTCCTAATTGGGCGGGCATACTGTCCTTCATGTTTTGTTCCAACACTGTATAAAAATCCGTTGCCATTGCATGTTTCCATTCAGCAGTAGAAAAATCAAAATCGTTCCGGTAACCGTTTGCACAATTACTATGATTAGCGCCTGAACCTGTACTTGAATAATCCATTTTTACCGAAACACCACAGGCGTAAGAAATATCTGCACAAACTGTAGGCACAGGCGATCCGTTATGGTAATCTATATTATGTATAGTTGCGGTAGTGGCATCGATATTGATATTACGTCTAGTTGTGGTGTAATCGCTTGCATGAGTAAAGATTACTGAATCAGGATACTGCCAAAAGTTGAGTATTTGTCCCATGGCAGTGGCTACGCATCCAACAACGCAACGGTTATTAGTTGTTGGGTCTATCGGACATTTATTATTGTAAGGGGAACGCTGATGCCACTGTGATTTAACCCATCCGCCTGTCCAGCTTTGTCCGTCAGGTGGCCAAGAATCTCCTGGAGCGAGCAAAGTTTCTTTTGCTAGAAGATAATTCGTCCATAGTTGATTATGTCTACTTATATCTTTTGGGGATAAAACATTGTCTTTGAGTGCAGCTATCCTCAAACTTAGATCGCTGCGTAACATATGGAGCAGAAGATTCTGTGGGTCTTCATCCCATGGAAAAGAGCTTAGGTTAGAATAAGCAATTACAGGCACTAAATCGGTGTTAGCGGTAACGACTATAAAACCTTCCGGTTTTAAATCAAATACATAAGCCAGTATTTGTCCCTTATCGCTATATAGCGGTTTAGCTTCATCATTTGATAAAGTGTAATTCATGCTAAGAGTATTAGCGTCTGTTAGATGTTGCTTAACAATCAGGCTTTGAGTTAAAGCCGCTTGTTTGGCTTTTTCAGGTTCGACAAACTCAGCGAAACTCACCCTGCCTATTGTAAGCAAGGCAAGAGCGCCAAGTATAAGTACGTTCTTTATTTTCAAAATTCCTCCTTAGATAAAGATAGCTGTTTAATAGTTAATATCCAACCAAGGAATTCCCCCTGGATGTCTTTCTATCAATAGTCAATTTAAATAAGTTTAACCACTTAGATAATCTTGTCAAGTCCTAAACCGCGCATATTCTCCATATTATTATAACTTATTACAAAAAGTTTCATACTAACTACTGGAGTGGGAATTCGTAAAAGAGGTCTAGTTTAGCTATAGTTCTTGGATTTAAGGAAGTTGAAACAGCATGTCTATCTTTATTATAATATCCTTTTACTTTTCTTAAAAGCAGCGGGTGAATTGTTTTGTTACAGATAGATTGAATACAGCTAGACGATATTCTGAAATTTCCCAAAACAATATGAACTTTATCTATGCTACCTTATTCTTTGAAGTTCGTGCCAGCCAAGCCTGTCCTCGCTTAAAGTTAAAATTTCATTGTTATTGAGTATAATTTGCGGGATCCCTTTCTTTGATGTAATCTTTTTTCTAACCGTGCAGTTTGTTAAAACCATAAAATTAGGATTTTTATCCCAAACTTTAAGGTGTTCGCATTCTATTTCGATGTCATTTTTGCAGTATATCCACATAAAAACCTCCAAATTTTAAGAAAGTTTAACAAATATATTCCCCAAAGTCAAGTTCAGAAAGGCCTCGCATGCATATAAGTTAGAACTTAAAACAGCTTAGCTAAAAACCCGCATAGGCATTTTGCCCTATGTCTAGCCTTAGGGTATCTTGCTGATTGACGATAGCTTAATTCAGCCTATTATTCACACAGTTGCTAGGGAAAGGTAGCATTGAGGATTGGAAAATTGGATATTTGAGCAAGTATCGGCTTTGAGCCGAAAAGATATGGAATTACGCCCTCCTCCCATACTTATCAGGTGGCTGTCGGGGTTTCCTGACAGCCACCCTCCTAAAAGTAAATATGGGATAAGGTGCAAGGAATACGCCCTCCTCCCATACTTATCAGGCGATTGTCGGTAATGCCGATAATCGCCTTCCTTTTTTTGAAGGATGTTTTATGCAATACGACGAAACCATATTTACGAAAAGAAAACTAAACTATCGACAACATGTTAGTTGATGAAAAGCTCAAGATAGCGGATAGAGAATTACAATTTCGCTATTTGCTCAAGAGTCCGGTAAGATATGCCTGTAAACGTGTATTTGAGCTTTTTCCTAAATCAGCAGGGGTCCCTGTGCATAGTTCAATCCTTGTTGATATTCTAGATCGTCCTTCCGGAGGTGTGGTTTTTCCAAACGGTAAACTTTTAGTTGATGGTAAACTATGGACACTTTCCAAGAAAGGGCAGTATCTTTTTTTACGAATGGTTTCCCCTGACAACTATGCGGTAGGCATGGAAGCAATTATATCGCCTGAAAGAAATAAAGTTAAAGTGTTTTTAGATACTCCATGGGCTGGTCAAAACGGTTTCGTATCTGCATGGAATTTGTTGTTTCAGATTATTTTCCGAGCCAGTCTTGATGCCGAATGTGAACAATTCGTAAAAGGAATGGGAATAGTTGTCAAGAATAAAGGGTTTCTTGTAAACACCTGCGCAAATTCCAAAACTGCTCAAATAGTGGATGCCCTTAAGAAAAGATTTCTTCTGCTTGGACAGAACCGTTTGCTTTTACGCAAGCAGGAAGATGAATTTTATCTCTATGCTACTCCCTGGACACGCAATGCCGCACTGGCAAGCTGTTGTGCAAACTTTCGGCTGGACAATATGGTTTTAATTGGTACTAAAAGTAGTGAAGGCGTTGTTATGCTTGATTCTAAAAAGGTTATTGAACATTTCGCGCCCATAGGCGCCGATTCAGCCTATCACGATTTTTCAGACGAAAAACATTCTCTTCTGGAAAATGTTGAAGCTTTTGGGCTTCCCAGAGGGCCTGAGGAATTGGTTACGGCGGCGTTAATTCGTATGGCTGAAATGGGTTCGCTTTCTCCCACAAGTTCTTAAAAAGCTTCAAAAATTCTCACTTTAGCCTAAGCTCTTGTAACAGGAGAACATAATTGTTTTCTTTGGCACTCCGATAAAGAATTTCGTGTATCGAACAACTGGTTTTATATCTTTTGCAGTAAAAGAGTTTGGGATTCTTCTCCCATAATCTAAGAATTATTCGCGTAACTTAGCTTGACATTGTCTTAAGTTGACTTAAATTTCAATTATGCTCAGTGAATTTGTTGCCGATTGGGAGCAAGAATTGAAAACTATTTCTGCTCTGCTTTTTGAAAATGGGTGGGCAGAGGCCAACGGAGGTAATATTTCAATTCATTTGAATAAGCCGTTGAGTTTTCAAGCAGATTCTATAGCTTTGGAAAAAAGTTATCCTGAGTTGGAAAATGAGAGTTTTGCGATAACTGTATCCGGAAGCAGAATGCGTGATATCGCACGCGATTTGAATTCAAATATCTGTGTGGTGAAAATTATTAATAATGGCACTGCATATATTGTTAATCCCGCTGACGCTTTTCCATCAAGCGAGTTGCCTGCCCATCTGGCTGTTCATTCGAAACTTGCTCAATACCATTCTGTCAATAGAGTATTTCTTCACACTCACCCGCCGCACTTGATAGCCCTTTCTCAAAAACTTAAGCCACCTCAACTTATAGAAACGCTTGTTAGGATGTTTCCTGAAGCGGCACTTATGCTGTATAATAATATACAAGTGCTTCCCTATATTGCGTCGGGTTCGCAAAAACTTGCTGAATTAACCGCTCAGGCTATAGGAAATGCTCACGGAGTGCTGTGGAGTGGGCATGGGATGTGCGCTACCGGTAAAGATATTTCATCCGCATTTGACGTAGTTGACGTTGCTGAGAAGGCCGCACGCATAGCTTTGCTTTTGGGTGATGGATTAATGACTGCGGGGCTTAGTCAAGAGCAATTGGATGATATCATTGAAGCAAAGCCTAAGTGACTAATTATTCAATAGAAATAAAAACAGTATTTCTCGCTATTTTATTCCAGTTTTGCCTTATAATTATTTCTTGTTGTAATACCTCTGGCGTCTGTAATGTCATCCCGTAACCCGTAACCCGTAACACCCGTAACACACCGCAACACCAGAATACCATAATGTGATATCCTTTTTTGTTTTCATTCCTTATCCGTAATGTATTTCCTCATGTAGAGTAATTTTTCTGAGCTGATAGGATAAGTATTATGGGCGTCATCGTCATCTTTATAGTCCAGTCGTCATAGTTTGAGAATTGCTTCTAAGGGCAACGGGTTACAATTTTGTTCAATTTTTGGGTAACTTTTTTAAATACAAACTTGTAGTATTTCGTCAATAGCGATTTAGATGGCACTTGACATAAGTAAGGCTGTCCTTATCATAATTGTCGTTTAAGGTAGCTGGGACTGGGATACGATACTGGTGATTTGCAAATCATGCGCAGTTGTGATAAGTTCATGCAACATATCGTCTTAGATTATTAGGTTTTTGTTTGTGTGAGGAAAGAGAAAGTGTTAAGTAAAGACTACGGAGGCTATTATGAGAAATACCAGCCGTGATGAAATCGTTTTTTCCAATATTGGAAACGCAAGCATTGACGATTTACCGGTTGGTTTTTTTTCGGGGTCTTTAGAAGGTAAGGTACATTCCCCGAATTGCGAATTTCTTTCTATCTCTGGATACAAATCAGAACGTGAACTGAGTTCACTGTTGATATCTGATTTATTTCCTGTTTCAGAACAACGCAGACAACTTTTTAGCGAACTTCTTAAGCTGGGGCGGGTGAATAACTTTAAGGTCAAGTTGAAAAAGAAGACCGGTGAGTTGATTTGGGTTCGTGTTTCGCTTAAATTTATTTCTAATCAAGATGACAATGTGAAGATATTTAATGCTGTGCTTAGTCCATGTTATAAAGATGACGATAGCGCAACCGATACCCTGAGTATTTTCGACACGCTTCTGAAGACTTCGGAGTTACTTTATTGGACGGTTATTCAGAAAGAAGACGGCATACTGTACTATGAAACAGTAAGCTATGGCTATGCTGCGCTTTTTAGTAAACGTATTGAGGATTTGAACACTAAACGAATTAAGGACGTAACGGCAGCTGTTCAATTTGATGAGCTAGTTAATAATTTCAAGCAGGCTCAAAAAGGGGAAAGTTTTTTCTTTGAAAAAGAGATAGGCGAAAAAGAAACCTTGAAGCATCTTTCCGTTAGAATAATACCTATTTGGGATATTGACGGACAAGTAAAAGGATTCACCGGTTTAGCTACCGATATCACTCAGCGTAGGCTTGCTGAGAAGAAACTTGAGCGCCACCTGCGTTTTTTTGAAAGTCTCTATACTATTACTAAGGAAATAAACAAGCGTTTGCTTTCCGTTGATGCTATGATGAAGATAGCGGCTGAGTTACTTGCCGATATTCCAGCTTTATTAGCTGGAGCTATATATCTTTTGGATGAAGAGCGAGAAATGCTTCAAATGACTGAAAGTTTTGGTTTAAGTTGTCGGTTTTTCGAACAGCTACAGGAAATATCCATAAACAATCCACATATAATAGAAACCGTTAAAACCGCAAAGATTGGATTGGTCAACAAATGGGATGGAAAAGATATTATCCTTAACGGATACAGGGGAAGGCCTATCAATGGTGATTTGGTTGCCGTTCCTTTGCAAACGGGTAGTTCAATTATCGGTATACTAACGATGGTTTTCTCCGAAGTAGATCAGCATACTACAAATTTCATGGAGGCGGTAGGAAGGGAACTTGGAGCGGTAATATTGCGTAAGAATGCCGAACGGGCATTGGCAGAATCGGAGCATCGTTTCAGAAGTTTTTTCGAGGACTCACCAATAGGCATTTTTCGTACAAGCGTTAACGGGCAGATTCTTTTAATTAACCCTACTCTTTTGAATATGGCTGGGGTTGAGGAATATGATAGTTTTAAGGAAATTAATGTTGAAAAAATAGAATTCGGTCCTTTATATTCCCGCAGTTGGTTCAAGAACGAAATTGAAAAAGACGGAAAAATAACCGGATTGGAAACAATCTGGAGACGCAAAGACGGAACAACGTTTTGGGCAAGAGAAAATTCTCAAATAGTCAGAGACGAAAACGGGAAGATATTGTACTATGAAGGAACAGTAGAAGATATAACCGTTCGTAAGGAAGCCGAAAAAGCCCTGCAGGAGTCAGAACAGCAGTACAGGACATTGTTTGAAAGCGCTAATGATGCAATACTTATATTTACTCCGAAAAACGGGAAGATACTTGCGGTAAATAGCAAAACCTGTGAAGTTTATGGCATTGAGCGAGATAAACTCATCGGCGCGAGTTTAAAGAATTTGCACAAGGATGTTCCTTTTGGTGAAAATATTGTGGATAAGATACTTGAAAAAGGTAAGGTTTCCAACTATCAAACTACTCATCTTAAACCAGACGGCAGTATTGTCTATCTTATGAGCAGCGCTTCGTTGATAGATTATCACGGTGAAAAGGCAGTGCTGAAGATAAGTAGAGACATTACAGAACTTAAGAAAGTGGAGAAAGCTCTTAAGGAATCTGAGGAACGTTACAGGATTCTTGCCGAGCAGTCTTTAATTGGTGTATATTTGTTTGAAAACGGTAAATTCCTGTTTGTGAATCCGGAAATGGAAAAAATTACCGGTTACACTAAAACAGAATTGTTGAGTATGCAAACCAAGAAACTGGTTATTTCCAAAAGCAACATAAATCTTGAGAAAAGCGAGGAGGAACTGCACAGACAGCAAACTTTAGGAATTAGGCACTACTACATGCGTATTAAGCGCAAAGATGGCGAAGTAGCGGTATTGGAGATTAGGGCCAGAGAAATTGCTTTTGAGAGTAAGACCGTAATTTTAGGTAACTGCATAGATATAACGGAGCGCATTCGTCAGCGTTCACAAATTGAGGCCTCAAGAAAGGAATGGGAGCGAACATTTGATGCTACTTCAGATTTGATAATGATAGTAAGTAGGCATGGATATCTTATTAGAGGTAATAGAGCGTTTAACGAATATACAGGTTTTGGTACAGATGAGTTACTCAAGAAGAAGTGGCAGGAAGTATTTAACCTGGAACGTTCTGAGGAATGTGAAGATATTCATAAAATATGTATTAATACTAAAAAGCCACAGGGTGCTGAAGTTTTAGATACTAAAACTGGTAGAATGTTTTCCGTTTCTATATCGCCTTTCTTCGATAAAAAAGGCGAAGTTATAGCCACAGTTGATGTCGCGCGTGATATTACCGATATACGTGAAATTGAAGCGGCACTCAAAGAATCTGAGGAACGCTATCGTACACTTGCTGAAGAAACCTTAATGGGCGTATATATTTATCGCGGAGATAAGTTTATGTTTGTGAACGCTGCCATGGCTGATATAACCGGTTATCCGCAGGAGGAACTTGTTCATTTGGATATTTCGGAACTTCTTGTGGAAGAAGATCTCCTTTTATTTAAATCAAGAGAAAACGCTATTTTAAAAGGTGAAAAACTTCAGGATAAATATTCTATCAGGATAAAAAGGAAAGATGGTAAAATAGTTACGATTGAAGATAGACCTTGTTTGATTACCTACAAGGGGGAAGCAGTTTTTTTGGGTAACTGCATAGATATTTCAGATAAAGTTGAGCAAAGGGAAAAAATTAAACAGGCTGCTGCGGAGTGGAAAAAAACATTTGATGCAACTTCTGATATGATAATGATTGTAAACCGTTCAGGAGTCGTAACCAGAGCAAATCAGGCGGTAAGGAGTTATACCCAATGTAACTCCGCTCAACTGGTTGGAAAAACTTTTCCTGCTGTTTTTCACCTTGACACTTCGCGTCAATGGGGTGAATCTCACCTTTTATGCGTAGTTACTAAGACTCCTCAGCACTCAGAGATAATTGATCCTGAGACAAAAAGGATATTTTCTATTTCTATCTCTCCTTTGTTTGATCGGAGCAATGAAGTTATAGCTACAGTTGATGTTGCACGTGATATTACTGAAATGCGTAAAATGGAAGGTGCACTTGCCGAGTCTGAAGCTCAATTTAAGGGTATTGCCGAAAGTGTTGACGATATTATTTTCAACGTAAGCCTTGACGGTAAAATTCAATACGTAAGCCCCGCTGTTGAGAAGGTGCTTGGTTACCCTGACGCTCAGTTTTTGTATAAACACGCTCAGGATATAATAGATTCCCAACTTGATGAAAGTGAACAGAAAGATTTGTTTACCGATTATATTCTTCGTCGACTGAAATCAGACGATGCACCTTTACTACAGGTTAAAATCAAAGATGCAAATGGAAATCCAAAGATACTTGAGATTGTCGCTCGCAGGGTGGAAAACCAAATTTTGGGGGTAGTTCGTGATATAACTGAACGGAAAAAAATGGAAAATCAGTTATTGAGAGCTTCCAAGCTAGCTTCTGTTGGCGTTTTAGGTAGTGGTATAGCTCATCAAATGAGTACCCCTTTGGGAGTAATGCGTTCTTCATCCAGCGTCCTCAGTAACCTTATTGCCAAAGAATCTGATATAAAGGAAAGTTTTAGGAAAAAGGCTACCCGTTACCTTGATATAATAGAACAACAACTAGATAGAACCCATAAAATTGTATCAGGTTTGCTTGCTTTTGTTCAAGATAAGCGTTCCCACCCGCGTCCAACTCAGGTTAATTTAATAATTAAGAAGGCTGTTCAACTACTTTCTCATCTCTTTTCAAATAAGAAAGTAAAACTTGAGTTAGACTTAGCTTCGGATTTGCCAGAGGCGTTTATAGATCCCGAAGCATTACATCAAGTTTTAGTAAACGTTATCCATAATTCCGTTGAAGCGATGGAAGGAAGAGGTAGGCTTGAGATTCGTACCGAAAAATCCTTTTCACCTATGCTTAGAATCAAAATCTTCGATACCGGTCCAGGGGTACCGCTGGAGCTTAGAGAAAAGGTATTTGAACCGTTATTTACTACCAAAACAGAAGGTAAAGGAACCGGACTCGGACTTCCTATATGTGTCATGCTGTTGGAACGATTTAAGGGACGCATTTACCTTGACGATAGCTATCAGGAAGGAGCCGGTTTTATAATTGAAATTCCAACTATTTTGAAGGAGAAAAATGACCGCTAAAACTAAATCAGGATTAATAAGGGTTTTATTGGTTGATGATGAGGAGCTTTTTTTAGAAATAACTTCTGAAGCCCTTTGCGAACTTGGCTGTGAGGTAGCTACTGCTCAAAGTGGCGAGAAGGCGCTTGAACGAATGGAATCTGAATTTTTTGAAGTGCTTGTACTTGATGTTTGTATGCCTGATATGGATGGGCTTCAAATTCTACATCGAATAAAAGAAAAACGTCCAACTCAACAAGTTGTTATGCTTACTGGACATGGCTCTATTCAGGTAGCAATTGACGCCATGAAGCTTGGAGCCTTCGATTTTATTCTCAAAACTTCTAAAACCGAAGACCTTATTATTGCAATTCGACGGGCTGCTGAGAGGGGAAGGTTGGAGCGTAGAAATATTGCTCTTGAGGAAGAGCTGCATAGAACCATTGGGTCAGGTATCATTGTTGGAGAAAGCGATGCAATAAAAGAGGTGCATAACTTTATTGAAAAAGCGGCATTATCAGATTTGCCAGTGCTTATTACAGGGGAAAGTGGAACAGGTAAGGAATTAGTTGCACGTGCGATTCATTCAAACAGTGACAGAGCTTCTAACTCCCTTGTGGTTGTTGACGGTTCAACCTTACGGGAAGAGCTTTTTGCTTCAGAGTTATTTGGTCATGAGAAAGGAGCTTTTACAGGCGCAATTAAGAAAAAAGCAGGTTTGTTTGAAGTAGCTGACCGCGGTACAATCTTTCTTGATGAAATAGGTGAACTTTCAACAACTAACCAGGGAGCCTTACTTAGAGTAATTGAATACGGTACATTCAGACCTCTTGGATCGGTACGAGAGATGAAAACCAACGTGCGAATTATTGCGGCAACCAATAAAGATTTAGCTAAAGCGGTAGAAACAGACGATTTTAGGGAAGATTTATTCTATAGGCTTAACGGTTTGGCTATCAAAATGCCACCTTTAAGAGAGCGTAAGGGCGATATTGAGCTTTTGGCGAAATTCTTTCTTGAACGTAGGAATAAGAAAACCGGAAGTAATATTACTATATCACGTCAAGCTTTGGACGCTTTTGAAGCTTACTATTGGCCAGGTAATGTAAGAGAGCTGTTATATGAGGTTGAGCTTGCAGCTCTTTTTGCCATGGAGGAAGGTAAAATAAAAGATACGCATCTTCGTCAGAAGATCAGAATGCAGGAAAATGCCCATCAAGAACAATTAAGGAATAAGCATGAGGATAATTCTGAGGCAATCTGGCAAATTAACTTTACTTCCACTGATTTAGGACTTTCGGAATTTCGTGAATACTGCGAAAAGCGCTACTTGTTGATGCTTTTGGAAAAGTTTGACGATAATAAGACAAAAGTTGCCAAGGCAATGGGGATAAGTCGTTCCAAGGTTTATGAGAAGTTACGCTATTTCCGTATCGACTAGCTTTTTAGTACCAAAAAAACGATTAATCTCAACTCCAAGTATTCTAAAATAATCTAAATACAACAGTGTATTCTGACTGTCCCCTTATAAAGGGACAACGCAGATTCTTGTCTCTCTAGCCGGCTTACCTAAGTTACGTATTTCTTAGAGATATCTACGCAAGCTGTTTGGCACGAGACTTGCTTTTAATATATATGTAAATATGGTCGTATTGCTCCCCATACTCCTATGCTGGCTGCCGGCAGCAACCCGGCAGCCAGTGCTCCATATTTACTGTCCTATCATAACAAACAGGGGGTTATTAAGGATATTTTTTCCTTGCATGATAGGGAATTGGAGTGAAATACTGATCGTTTTGATGGTAATGGTTAAGAAAAGAGGAAGCGTACCAAGTAGTTTAACTTATGGACGCCTCCTCTTTTCGTATAGGAGCTATTGAGTTGATGAACTTTAATTTTATTATGCCTCAAAGGGTAGTTGCCAAAAGGAATAATGAAAAGGCTCCTATCCTTATAGTTGACGATAACTTAGAGGTCTGTGAATTATATCACGATTATTTGTCTGCTAAAGGTTTCACGATTCATACCTTCTCTTCACCCAAAAAAGCGTTACGAAAATTTAGAACTATAACCTACAAACTTTTGATTACTGATATAAACATGCCTGGAATGAACGGTTGGGAGCTAATTCGTAATGTAGTTAAGCTCAACCCTTATCAAAGGATTATTGTTGTTTCTGCAAACAAAAAAGATACTTTTTACGAAGAGTACGCAAAAGTTGCTAAAATACGTTACTTACAGAAACCATTCAGCATACATAACCTTGAGAGCATCATCAATGAAGTATTGAGCGAAGCTAAACGGGGGCGGGGGAAGTTAGGTTTCTACATCAATGGCTTAATTGATAGTTGCAAAACACAAGGTGAAGGTATAATTTTGGAGTTGACTAACAAGACAAAAAAGGGTCGTTTATGTATTGAAAAAGGCGTTTTAGTTCATGTTGAAACTACTGATAAACGTGGTAAAGAAGCTCTTAAAGAGATTTCGGAATGGACATTGCGCAATTTCAGTATCAAAACCTATACTATTGGTTCAGCAGTTGCCGCAAATATCGCATTTGTTGAAAAAAATCCCAACATAACTTTGTCTTTGCAAAATGGTTTTTCTAGGTTTTGTTGATTGATTCCATTCTATATTACCTTGCTGACGGTTAAGTTGCCCTTTGGAATGCAGTAACTTATCTCCGAAGGGCAATTTTTCTATCAACTTAATTTTTTAATTGGGTTTTTCCATAAGATAGATAATTTTCACAAACGAACTCTTTGCGCTTGACTAGGGCTTATTAGAATATTATACTGTATGGTGTTTAGAAAGAGATTAAGTAGAAGTCAACACCTTTACTATCTTAGCTTTGCAGGAAGCCTGCGTATCCTTTTCCAACAATGGCCAGTATTAATTTCTCAAGGGAGGAAATGTGGCTAAAAATGTCAATAAACCTGACATTTGTGATTCACAGCTTAAATCTTTGATTGAAAATCTCCCCATTGGGATATTCCGAAGCACTCCACATGGCAAAATTCTTTCAGTAAATTCAAAACTTGTAAAAATCTATGGCTACTCTTCTACTGAAGAGATGCTAAAAATCTCAGCCCAGGAATTGTATTGTAACCCGAAACAAAGGACTAAACTGTTAAAACTTGCAGCAAAAGATGGAAGGGTTGAGAATTTCGTAGTTGAGCATTGCAGAAAAGACGGGAAACGAATATGGTTATCTTTGAGTTTGAATGTTGTCAAGAATCCTCAAGGTAATGTGGAATATTATGACGGTATTGCAGAAGATATTAGTGAAAAAAAGCAAGCTGAACAAACTCTTGCCGAGTATGAGGAACGCTACCGAGCATTTATTGACGAAGCTCTGGTTGGTGTATACATATATAGTAATCAAAAGAATGGATATTTGTTTGTGAATCCTGCCATGTCTGAAATAACAGGATACTCCATTGATGAACTTCTGAATATGGATCCATCTTTAATGGCGATTCCAGAAGACAGAATAATTCTTGAAAAAAGAACAGAGGCCTTCTTAAACGGTAAACGCTTTCCACCTCAATATACTATACGAATTAAAAGAAAGAACGGTGAACAGGCGACTCTGACTGTTAGAACACGCCGGATTTCATTTAACGGTGAACAGGTTACTTTAGGAAATTGTATTGATTCAACAGAACAAGTTAAGCAAAGAGAACAAATAGAGCGTGCCAAACGTGAATGGGAACGAACTTTTGATGCCACTTCGGATTTGGTAATGATTACTGACAAACGACAAAAAATCATAAGGGCCAACATTGCAGTTAGTAAATATTCCGAATTAGAATTTAATAAACTATTGACGAAATCTTGCTACGATGTATTTCATATATCAAAAGATGCGGTAGAGGAATGCCCCCAAAAAGAATGTATACGAACAGGAACTACACAGTATACTGAAATTACCGATCCTGAAACAGCGAAGATATTTTCCATATCCATTTCGCCTTTTGTTGATAAGAATGGTGAAATTATCGGTACCGTAAACGTTGCCCGCGATATTACTGAGCGAAAACGCATGGAAAAACAATTATTGCGCACCTCTAAACTTGCCTCTATTGGTGTATTAGCAGCAGGAATAGCCCATCAAATCAACAATCCTTTGGCTATAATGGTTCTTATTGCAACTGCTTTGCGAAACCTCTTCGTATCTCAGCCAAAACTTCCACAACAGCTTCAAGAAAAGATTCAAAAATACCTTGACACTCTTGATAAACAGATTGAAAGAACCCGCAAGGTTGTTACCGGGCTTCTTGAGTTTACTCAGGAAAAACGAAGTAAAATAGAGGCGGTTGAAGTAAACTCTTCTATAAATGAAGCTCTACAGTTTCTTTCCCAGCCTTTATCTAGTGAGAATTTAGTATTGCAGCTGTCTTTATTTAAAGATATTTCACCGGCAATGGCCGATCCTGTTGCATTGCAACAGGTTATTATTAACGTACTTCAAAATGCCATAGATTCTATGAATGCTAAAGGGAAATTGAGTGTAAAAACAGAACAAAAAAATAAACGGATCAAGATTTCAATAAAAGACAGCGGTTGCGGTATCCCTGACTATCTTAGAGATGAGATATTTGAACCCTTGTTTAGTACAAAATCCTCAGGTAAGGGAACGGGTTTGGGTTTAGCGGTAAGCGTTATGCTTCTTGAACGCTTTGGTGGTAAAATCTATATAGAGGAAACTTCAAGTATGGGAACAACTTTTGTTATAGAAGTACCCGTGGCTGTTTCTGAAAAAAAACAGCGACATTTGGGATAATAAGATGTCTAAGGAGGAGACGCAGATGGATGAGAATGATCTTAGGGTGCTTATTGTGGACGACGAACAGTCGTTTTTAGAAATTATTTGTGATACCCTTCAGCCGCTGGGATGTAGCGTAGATACAGCAAATAACGCGAAGCGGGCATTAGAGTTACTTGCCAGTCGTTTCTTCGACGTAGTAGTTCTGGATGTGCGAATGCCCGATATGGATGGTCTAGAATTATTGGGCAAGCTTGTCAAAGAACGTTCAACCCTACAAGTGATTATGCTAACCGGACATGGCACGGTACCTATGGCAGTTGAAGCAATGCGTCTTGGTGCCTTTGATTTTCTATTGAAACCTATTGAAGTGGATGAACTTATGCGCTCCATACGTCGAGCTGCGGAGCGTGGTAAGTTACAAAGGAAGAATATCGTTCTGGAAGAGGAATTAAAACGTTCACGTGGATCGGATAAAATAATTGGAGAAAGCGAAGCCCTAAATCAAGTGTTTGATGCAATTGATACGGCAGCCTTATCCGATTTTCCTGTATTGATTACCGGTGAGAGCGGAACGGGTAAAGAATTGGTTGCAAGGGCTATTCAAGCAAAAAGCTCCAGAAGTTCACACCCATTGATAGTAGTGGATGGTTCAACACTTAGGGAAGAGTTGATTGCATCGGAACTTTTTGGTCACGAAAAAGGGGCGTTTACAGGGGCAACAAGCAAAAAAGCCGGTCTTTTTGAGATGGCCGATAGAGGGACCCTGTTTCTTGACGAGATAGGAGAACTCTCACCAGCTAACCAAAGTACTCTCTTACGTGTATTGGAATCTGGAAGTTTTCGTCCTTTAGGCGGCCTGAAAGAAGTCAACGTTGATGTCAGGGTGATTGCCGCCACTAATAAAAACTTAAAAGAAGCGGTTGCAAAGGGTGAGTTTCGTGAAGATTTGTACTATCGTCTTAAAGGAATAGAAATAGTTGTTCCTCCTCTGCGAGAACGGAAATCGGATATACTTTTACTTGCTAGCCATTTTATAAGGGAAAATGGAATGCAACTTACAATATCAAAAGAAACAGCCTTGGCTCTAACCAGTTTTGACTGGCCTGGAAATATAAGACAACTGCGCTATGTTATTGAACTTGCGGCCTTAATTGCACGAAAAGACGGTGAAATACTTCCCAAACACTTACCTCAGGAAATAAGAACACAAACAGTTCAAAAATCTCAAACCGCTTCAATTCCCTTTATTGATGAGTTTAAGGAAAACCCAAAATTATCCCAATTTATAGATAAATGTGAACGGGTCTATTTAAGAAAATTGCTCACAGAACATTCAGGGAATAAAACAAAGGTAGCTGAAATTTTAGGCGTTGCTTCCTCAACTCTTTATGAAAAGCTGCATCGTCTGGGATTAATGTAATCTAGACTGCCAATTTTCCGGTTTTCCGGAAAATCCACATTCCGGTTTTCCGGAAAACGACATTCTTGACATAATTTCTTACAGGTAAAGCTAGTAGTTGCGACACTTATTGAGTGGTGTGTGGTGGCACGAAAATTGCTTATATAAAAATCATGGAAGTAAATATTCTTGATAAAAAAAACTGCAATAGGGCTTCCGGTTCTTTACTTATCAAGAATGTTTGGGACAAGGAGAGAGAAAAATTCGCCTCCCATGCTTGCTCAGCGGCTGCCGGTAAAATCCCGGCAGCCGCCTTATCCCTTGCAGAAAACCCGTTTTCTGCGCCGGAAGGTGAATTGCTTGAATACAATTCCCACGGAACCCTACCATATCAGTGGAAATTGAGGTGTCTTGAAAGAGATAGTGGATTCGGCGAAGTGTATCCTTCTTGCTATATGGTTTTTAAGGATGAATCGCAGTTTCTTGGCGAAAGTCATCTGGAGAATCCACCTTTACAATTCCTTGGCAGCTTTGTAAGACACCTCTTTTCCCTACTTTATAAGGGTTCAAATGCTCTTTGGATAAATAATTCGAAGGCTCTAGGAGGAGCGGTTTTTGCATAACGCCCCACGGGTTCTTCTTGTTGATGACGAAGTTGAGTTTGTAAATATGCTTGCTTCATTGATGCGTATGCAAAATCTTGATGTACAGACGGCTACAGGAGGAATTAAAGCGTTGCAGATAATGACTTCCGGTGATTTTGATTTGCTTGTTACTGATATCAATATGCCTGAGATGGATGGAGTAGAGTTAATTAGGGAAGTAAAGAAAATTAAACCTGATTTGAAAATAATGGTCATGACTGCCTATCCATCCAAGGGGGTACGTGATGAATCAACAAGATTAGGCGTACTTGATTATATCATCAAGCCATTTCCGATAAATGACTTTTTCCAGTTGCTTAAAAAGCGCTTGAACACAGCCTAGAGCTTTGAAAATTTGGAGTAATACAATAATAATAACGCTTGAAAAATAATCGGGATTGTTTTTTAAGCATATTAACTAACAAGGGTTGTAGTAATACCTGTTTCTTTAATGTAGGAGCAAAATGCTGTAAGAAGGGCAGTTTTGAATTACAGGAGTAGTTTCTTTGGAGCACTGACTGCACTTCAATTATCGCAATACAGGAGTTGCGGTAATCAACCCTCTATATTATACTACATAATGACAGGTACCCGATGTCTTGCCATTATGATAATAAGCTATAAGCGGCTTCGATTACACTTTTAATATTGTTGTAGTCTGGGGTCGCTTTTTTTTATTTAATTTTAAAAAGTTGACAAAGCCGGGAAAATTTTTATTATATGCAAAGTAATACTGAATGTATAAAGTTAGTTTTATTCTTATGAGTAAACTGATTATATTAAGGAGCCTTAATGAATGATATTAGTAATGTAGCAGATTTTCAAGAACGAGTAAATAAAATCGAAGAAGCGCTTTCTGTTGCCGCATGTGGTGATTTTTCCGTAAGACTTGAAATTCTGGAAGAGAATCAGGATTTTTTGACACCAATAGAATTGGGCGTCAACATGCTTATTTCAGATATGGGTGATGAGGTTCATAAAAGTAGACTCAAAGCTCAAGAGCTTCAGGAAAAACTTGATTTAATAGAAAAGCAGCGAAGGGCAATAGAGGAGCTTTCCACTCCCATAATTAAAATATGGGAAAAGGTGTTGGTTTTGCCTCTAATAGGTGTGCTTGATACTCGCAGGTCACAGAAGTTGACAGAGCAGCTTTTGCAAACTATTGCTGAAGTTCAGGCTAAGCTGACTATAATCGATATTACAGGGGTACCAACTGTGGATTCAGCAGTAGCTAATCATCTTATTAAAACAGTCAATTCAGTCAAGTTGCTTGGTGCGGAATGCGTTATTACAGGAATACGTCCCGAAGTGGCGCAGACAATTATATATCTTGGTCTTGACCTTTCAGATATTCAAACCTTGGCGAATCTTTCCGAAGGTTTGAAGTTAGCCTTTGAGCGTCTCAATATGAAGATTGTAAATCTTAAACCTTCAGATTCTATCTAAAATATTTATGATTTTCCCACCTCATCTATTGTTAACTATTCTCAAGTTCGTCTGAATAATAAAATTCGGCAAAAGGCTTTTGTTCTAAAAAAGTAGAATAGGTAAATAACGAAGCGTATACTTAATTCTGCAGTTTGGAAAAATCGAAAGCTTTTCGTGAGTTCGCTCTTTTTCTATTTCAAGGAATATAATCCATATTTGTCTGTATACTTCAATGTATGAAAAAATTCAAAACCACGAAGGAGACAGAAATGAAATTCGTAAAACTCCTCACAGCGGCTTTATTCCTTCCCGCGGTATTTTCAAACTGCGCGAAGGCTAATGCCAAGGATATTGAAGTAGAAGAGGCGTATGAGCTTGCATCAGGAGAGGTTACTCAGGGTTCTCTTCGCATCATGAAAGAGGATAAAACACTAGAGTTGCCTCTTAAGCATACTGATGTTGATGCTCATGTATCAGGTTACATCGCGCGCGTGAATCTCACTCAGCATTTCGTTAATCCCTACGATGAGCCTATTGAAGCGGTGTATGTTTTTCCTCTACCAGATAATGCAGCAGTGGACGCAATGACTATGAAAATAGGTACTAAGGTTATTAAAGGTGTTATTAAGAAAAGAGAAGAAGCGCGCGAAATTTACGAACAAGCCATTGAAGAAGGTAAAACAGCTTCACTTCTTGAGCAAGAACGTCCAAACATATTTACTCAGACAGTAGGTAATATTATGCCTGGAGATGATATCTATATTGAGATAAGCTATGTTCAAGACTTAGCTTATGACCATGGTACTTACGAATATGTGTTTCCTATGGTAGTCGGACCGCGCTTTATTCCCGGAAAGCCTTCGGGTGAAAAACAAGGTGGGGGCTGGTCTGAAGATACAGATGAGGTTCCTGACGCCTCTCGTATAACTCCGCCGGTCATAAAGCCGGGATTCCGTTCAGGTCATGATATCAGTCTTAAACTCACGGTTGATGCAGGTGTTCCTATTCAGAATTTTGAGTGTTCTTCCCATGAGATTACCAAGAAAACACTCAGCGAATCCTCAGTTGAGGTGGTAATTAAGGCTGGTGATAAGATTCCGAACAAAGATTTCATATTTCGTTATGATGTTGCGGGTAAAAAACCGGAATATGCCCTTTTGACCCATGCTACTAAGGCGGGGGATGGTTACTTTATGTTGATGATTCAACCTCAAGCAGAGATGAAGATATCAGAGATTACTCCCAAAGAGATGATTTTTGTTGTGGATTGTTCAGGTTCAATGTCAGGTTTTCCAATGGAGAAGGCCAAGGAAGCCATGCGTTTGTGTCTTGAGAATATGAATCCTGACGATTATTTTAACATTATTAAATTCTCAGATGCAGCCAACGGCTTTGCGGAAACATCGGTTCCCAATACCCCTACCAATCTTAAGAAAGGCTTGGCTTTTATTGACGCTATGTCGGGTACAGGCGGTACAATGATGATAGAAGGCATTAAAGCCTCCCTAGACGTACCGCGTGATAGGAAACGTCGCCGTATAGTTCTTTTCATGACAGACGGTTATATCGGTAATGAAAACGAAATACTGGCTGCAATAAAAGATAAGCTAGGCAATGCCAGGTTGTTCAGTTTTGGAGTTGGTTCTAGCGTTAATCGTTATCTGCTTGACCGTATGGCCAGAATTGGGCGGGGTCAGGTTACTTACTGCCGTCAAGATGAAGACCCTCAGGCTAAAATTAAGCTGTTCTATGAGCGTATTGCTAAGCCTTATTTGATGGATATTGAAATAGATTGGGGTGGTCTCAAGGTTGCAGAGGTTTTCCCTCAGCAGATACCTGATTTGTTTGCCGCTCAGCCTGTAATTATTCACGGTCGTTACACCAAGCCGGGTTCTGCTGTTATCAAGATAAAAGGCAAGGTGCGTGGGAAACCTGTAACACAATCTATCCGCGTTATTTTCCCAGCGGTTGCAAAATCGCACGATGTAATTGCTACTTTATGGGCGCGAACCAAAATATCCTATCTTTCCGAACAAATGTACAATAATCCCGATGATGATATTGTGGAACAAATCACCAATATTGCGCTACGTTATAAGTTGATGAGTCAATATACATCCTTTGTTGCTGTTTCTGAGGAGATACGTAATGTTGACGGTAGGCCTCAGACCGTTCAAGTGCCTGTTCCTATTCCCGAAGGTGTTTCATACGAAGGAGTTTTTGGTGAAGAAGAGTCTGATAGCTACTACATGAATGGTGGTGGTTTCGGAAGGTCAACAAAATCTGCTTCTATTCCACTGGTTTCTCCATCGCTCGTTAAACCGAGTGTAGGCGATAAAGAGTTAACTTCAGGGGAGTCCATTTCATTATCAGCTAATGTAAGTTTTGAAACCCCAACTATTATTGGTTCGCTTGAGTTGCACGGTGTTCAATCGGTTTTTGAGAATGCCAAAACTAAGCTTGTTGATATCTATAAGAAATATCTAAAGAAAGATGCATCAATAGAAGGTCGGATAGTATTTGGAATTACAGTTAAGCCTGATGGAAGTGTTGAGAACATTGTAATAAAACTATCCACTTTAGATAATAAAAAACTTGAAAAGGCCTTGCTTAAAGAACTTAAGAAACTTACTTTCAAAGCTCCTGCGGATAGTGCTAAAGCTGTTATAACCGTGGCTGTTAAGTTTAGTAGCTAGACTAAAATATCTTTAATTAAAGATTAAAAAGCAAAACAGCCCCGCGAAAGCGGGGCTGTTTTTACAGTTCGTTTTATTTCTTAAACGGGCAAATTGGAAGAACAGTTTTACCAAGGTTTTCATTTATTACTTCAGCCATAGCAAGGTAAATGGCTGAAAGTCCGCAAATGATTCCTTCCCAACCGGCAATTTTAATTATTAAGTCAGCGGTTGCATCTGTTGTCCAATGTCCGATAGCTAATAGCCAGAACAGAATGGTTAAACTCAAAAATATAAAGAATAAGGTGAAGTTTTTTTTCAGAGTGGCGAACATCATAAAAAATGTAAAGAGACCCCAGAAGAAAAGGTACCAACCTAAAAATGCCGCAGGCGGTGAAGGAAGACCGAGTTTTGGGGCAAGGAATACGAATACCAAAGTCATCCAAAATAATCCATAGGATGTGAAGGCTGTGGTGCCAAAGGTGTTACCTTTTTTGAATTCAAGAATCCCTGCAATAATTTGCGCCATTCCGCCGTAGAAAATGCCCATAGCCATTATCATGGCCCCGAGCTTAAAAAAACCTGCATTATGTATGTTCAAGAGTACGGTAGTCATTCCGAAACCCATTAGACCCAAGGGCGCCGGATTTGAAAGCTTTTGTTCCATCAATCCTCCTAAAGAGACGTTTAATTAAATGTTGCATTATATTCTCCAGTCTTGAGCTGTCAAACATTTCGGATTGCCAAATCTTATTGTAGTGGAATTTAATCAGAGAAATGCACGAGGAGTTAAGGGCAGTATCGCAAAGCTTAAATTGCAAAAATGGTTGCGTGCTAAAAATATCTACTGGAATCACTTTATCAAAGATTAAATCCTTAAAATCAGATAGTTGACCTTTCAATGCACCGGAAGTATACTATCAAGTTGAATAAGTTCAAAGAGAAAGGAAGCTTCCGACGGGGAGTGGCTGGATTCTCCATCGCTACAGGTATTTCAAGACTTACCGGTTTGGTAAGGGAGGTAGTGATGGCTGCTTTGTTTGGAGCGGGTTTTGCCAAGGACGCCTTTGAGATGGCATTCCGTATACCAAATCTTATGCGCGATTTTTTTGCAGAAAATGCGCTTTCTGCATCCTTTGTTCCCGTCTTTGTTGAAAAAATGGGGGAGAAGAATAGGCGGGACATGTGGAACTTAGCGAATAATTTGTTCAATACTCTCCTTATAATCGTCGGTGTTCTTGTAGTTGTTGGTATTGCGTTGGCGCCTGAGTTTGTTCCTTTGCTTGGACATGGATTTAAGTCAGTATCGGGTAAGCTTGAGCTGACAATTCTCCTGAACCGTATTTTATTTCCTTTTTTGATATTTATATCCTTATCTGCATGGGCAGCCGGTATACTTAACGCTCACAATCGGTTTTTTCTGCCAGCTCTTAGCTCAGCCTTGTTCAACTTAGGTTCTGTAGCTTTGGCCTTTTTTACATATAACTTCTGGGTTTCAAAAGGTCTTGAGCCAATTATTGGAATGGCCTTTGGAGGGGTTGTGGGCGTGTTCCTTCAGTTTATTCTTAACTTTATTGCTGTGCGTGCTACAGGCTACAGATACCGGCCGTACGTAAATTGGAAATCGCCTGATTTATGGAAGGTTCTTAAGTTATGGGGACCTGTGGTACTGGGGCTTGCCTTGATTGAAATTCAGGTAGCTGTAGATATTTTCCTGGCAGCATTGCTTGAACAGGGTTCTATTTCTTGGCTGAACTATGCCTATCGAGTAATGCACTTGCCCTTGGCTTTGTTTGGCGCGGCAATTGGCACTGTGAGTTTGACCCTTTTTTCCAAGCTTAAAACACAGGGAAAACTTGAGGAACTTGCCTTATCTATCAAGCGCTCTCTTAGAAGCATTTCTATTCTCTTAATACCAACGCTTCTTTTCTTTATCGCATTTGCAAATCCTATAATTAGAGTTATCTATCAACGTGGTGAATTTTCGGTAATGGATACCGCATACACTGCCCAGGCCTTGATTTTTTATGTAGCAGGTATTTGGGCAGCTTCGTCAATTAGAACATTGGCAGGCGCGTTTTATGCTTATCGCAATTCAGTAACGCCTATGCTTGTGAATTTGAGTAGCGTGGTTCTTAATATATCCCTCAATTTATTGCTCGCCTTCCTTGTTTTCAAACAGCGACAGTTTAGGGCATTCGCTATTGCAACAACAGCATGTTCCTTTTTTTCAATGAGCGTTTTGATGATTTTATTGGCCAGGCGTATTAGACAATGGAATGGCTGGGATCATATTATATATGGCATTCGAACAACTGTAGCTGCAGGTTTAGCGCTTGCTCCTGTTTATGGTCTATACCGCTTCTATCTTTTTGATAAGCTGAAACATTTAAGTATGAATGTGCGTATATTTGGCGCTTCCTATACGCTCTCAGGCGATGCTTTTCTGCCAACCATTCTAATGCTAACTGCTGGATTCTTTCTATTCGCAGGATTTTATTTCGTTACGGCAAGGATTTTCGGTTTGAAGGAATTTGCCCAAATTATAAGAAGAGAACGCAAACAGTAAAAAAAGTCAACTAACAGTCAATTAATAGCTAAGCTAGAGTATACTTATCTTTTCTTAGATTTTGAAAATCAGGAAAACTTATCTCTAACCAATATAAATTCAGGGGACAAGTCTGTCTTTTATTAGAGGTTCAAGACCTGGGAGCTGTTTGCCTTCCATGAAAGCAAGACAAGCGCCGCCACCCACAGATGCATGGGTTAGGCTGTCTTTGAATCCGAATACCCCAAGCATTGCTAGGGAGTCGCCACCACCGGTAACTGTTGTAGCTCCCCTTCTGGTAGCTTCAACAACAGCTTCGGCAATTTCACGTGAGCCTTCGGCAAACGCTTGTTCTTCATAAGCGCCTAAGGGGCCGAACCATAATATAGTGCGGGCGTTGTTGATAGATTCCTTGAAGGCTCTGCGAGTATCAGGGCCAATATCAAAGCCTTCAAGATTATTCGGAAAGTTTGTAGCTTGAACAACCGTGCGTTTTTCCGGTTCAGCATATGTTGGGGCGGCTATATAGTCGGTGGGGAGTTTTACTTTAGCGGAGTCGGCGATGTCATCAATCTCGTCAATTAAATCTTCATTTATAATGGATAATCCTACTTTTTTACCCCTTGCTCTTTGAATAGTGTATGATGAACCGCCTCCTACAAGGACTTCATCAACTTTATTTAGCAAGAAACGCAAGGCGCCCACCTTATCACGGACTTTTTTACCTCCGATTATTACAACATAGGGACGTTCAGGTGCGTGAATAAGGCAACTAAAGTATTCAACTTCTCTCAATAATGAAAACCCTGCGGCCGGGGTTTTGTATAAACTGGGTAATGCTGAAAGGCTTGCCTGTTTGCGGTGTGAAACAGGGAATGCGTCATTTACGTAAAAGTCACCATATTCAGCTAATTTTTTTGCGAACCCAATGTCGTTACGCCGTTCTCCGCTATCAAAACGAAGATTCTCTAAAAGGAAGATTTCATCAGATTGAGCCGCTGCAATACTTGCTTTGGTTGTTTCGCTGAATAATTGAGCAAGAAAATTTACACGGTGATTAAGGAATTTTTGAAGTTCTGGAACAACACGGGCCAGGGATTTATCGTGATGAGGGATTCCTTGAGGTCTGCCCCAGTGAGAAATGATGACAGGGACAGCCCCTTTATCAAGGATATATTGAAGGGTATCCAAGGTGCCTTTGATACGGGCGTCGTCGCTGATTAATCCGTTAGGGGCAATTGGGATATTATAGTCCACTCGCACCAAAACCTTATCGCCTTTTTTTAAGGGGAGTTCTGATACCTTCCTTAAAATCATAATTTCTTTCCGATGTAGCACAGAAGGTCTTTAATGCGGTTAGCGTATCCCCATTCATTGTCGTACCATGAGAATACCTTGATTAGATTTCCACTGACAACAGATGTTAAGGGTGCATCAAATATTGAAGAGAATGGGTTTGAAGTTAAGTCGACAGAAACTAGTGGCTCTTCTGAATACTTAAGAATGCCTTTAAGTTCGCCTTCAGCTGCTTTTCTAAAAGCGTTATTGACATCTGCTATGGTTGTAGGTTTATCTACTACAGCTGCAAAGTCAACAATAGAAACATCAGGGGTAGGTACCCTTATAGCCATACCGGCCAGTTTACCTTCAAGGTGAGGCATAACTTTCGTTATTGCTTTGGTTGCACCTGTTGTAGTTGGTATCATCGATAGAGCAGCGGCTCTGGCTCTTCGTAAGTCTTTATGCGGCGCATCGAGAATTTTTTGATCAGCTGTATAGGCATGAACTGTAGTCATAAAGCCCTTATTGATTGTAAAGTTTTCGTCAAGCACTTTTACAACTGGAGCAAGACAATTAGTAGTACAGCTGGCATTGGAAATTATATGGTGTTGAGAAGCTTTGTAGTCAGTATGGTTGATGCCCATCACGAAAGTGGGAACAGCTGGCTCTCCGCTGGCAGGCGCTGATATAATCACCTTTTTGGCGCCTGCTTTAATATGTGCGCTTGCTTTTTCATGAGTTCGGAACAATCCCGTAGACTCAACAACTACCTCCACATTCAGTTCCTTCCACGGAAGCCTTGCAGGGTCTCGTTCGGCAAGAACCTTGATGTGTTTCCCATTGACAGAAAACCCATCAGTTTCTACATTTACATCCAGATTTTGACTACGATGAACGGAATCGTACTTTAGCAGATGGGCTAATGTAGGGGCGTCGGTTATATCGTTCACCGCTACTAGGTCAATATCTGAATTATCAAGAGACGATCTCAGAAACAGCCTTCCTATACGGCCAAATCCATTAATTGCTACTCTTACTGGCATTATTGTTCCTTTATGTTTAGAGTAAACATATTTCTTAAAGATTAAAGTACCTGACGTATTCGGCAGGTGTTGGATAGGTTTCCATATCCACAATTTCCGCCGTTTTTATCTTAATCCACTTGTCAATAGTTTCCTGAGGCAGTATTCCTTCCTTGGTAAGGAAGAGCGAATCTTGTTTTAATGCCATTAGGGCTTCTTTGAGATTGGCAGGTAGGTTTGGAAACCTTTCGTCATTTTCTGCAGGTTCGCCTACAATTAGCTGGCCTGCATTCAGGTTATTTTTTATGCCGTCAAGTCCTGCCAAAAGCATACCTGTAAGTAAAAGATAGGGGTTTGCCATAGCATCAGGTACCCTGTATTCAAACCTTAAATCTTTTGCATCCCTTACGTATCCGGGAACCCTTAGGGAGGCCTTGCGGTTGGCGCGGGAATGGAATACCCTATTGGGGGCTTCCATTCCTCCCATCAGCCTTTTGTAGGAATTGGTTGAAGGGTTCGTTAAGGCGCATAATGCACGGGCGTGTTTTATTATTCCGCCAAGGAACTGTAGGGCTATTTTGGAAAGATTATCATCATCCTTACGAGGAGCGAATACGTTAGTATTATCTTTCCAGAGCTGAAAATGAATGTGCATTCCGCTTCCGGCCTGATTGGCCAAAGGCTTAGGCATAAAAGTTGCCGCATAATCGTTAGCCACAGCAAGATTTTTTACAATGTATTTGATAGTCTGGATTGCATCGCCTGCGTTTTGGAGTTTGAGGAAGCCGGTTTCAATTTCAACCTGAGAGAATCTTCCAACTTCATGGTGATGATACTTAATTGGTATTCCTGTTTCTTGAATCATAGCAGCCATTTCGGTACGAATATTGATTGTTGTGTCTGCGGGTGGAGTTATATGATATGCGTTTCGGATTCCCAGAGTAGTATCTTCCTCCATAGTTGATACAGCGTATCCAGATGCTGTAGTATTGAGTGTAAATTCGGCCTTATCGAAAAGATAGAACTCGAACTCAGGCAAAACAATAACCTCGTCGGCGATATCTTCTTTTTTTATACACTCAAGCGCTTTCCTCAATATATTTCTTGGACAGGCTGCAAACGGAGTGCTACCATCAGGTTCATAGATATCCCCGTAAAAACTGGCGGTTGGTCGTTCAAAGAATTTGTCAACTGTAAAGGTTGTTAAATCCGGCCTTACTATTAAATCAGATTCCGCTACATCTCTAAAACCGCCAAGCGATGATCCGTCAAATCCAATGCCTTGCTTTATTGCTGTTTCCAATCTTGATAGAGGAAAAGTTATATGGTGAAGCTTACCTTCAAGATCGGAAAGCTTTATATCAATAAACTCTATTCCGTTTTGTTCAAGTTTTTTGATGACGTCTTGCATTAAAACTCCTGAGTAATTTGAAATCGTAGGCTTCGTGTCCAGCCTTCGTTAAAACTGTTTAATAAATCTGCAAGCAAAAAATCAGCGCTTGTTCCCTTAAATATTTCCCACTTAAAAGAAAATCCTAAATTCAACACTCTGGCCGCGGTGTTGTTTCTTGCCGGATATACGGTAAGTTCGGGGCCAAAGTGGAATGCTTCTCCTAACCATACGTCGCTTACAGTATACAGATGCCATGTATCGTTAGTCATAAGATCGTAGCCGCCTCCCAAGGCAAGATCGAAAGCGGTCCAACCAGCTTCAAATTTCTTACCAGCTACAAGATAAATGCCAGCTGGATTAACCTCCCTGCCAACTGAACCGACAGGATTTTGCGAATCAAAACCGATTGCCAGTGAAAGCGGTGATTGAAGCTCATCAAGAATGGCAAACTTTATGTGAACACCAGGTGGGAGAGGATACCAATTTATTGGCCCTGAACCAATTATGTTACCTCCGCCGTAAGAAACATTTACTTGGAGGTGGTTAAAGAAACCTGCTCCAAGGCTGAGTAAAAGGCCTCCGCCAGGAGCCATGTGCAGGCCTAGATTATAATGACCGTGTGGATAAACCCTTGGATCGGGTCTATGCACGTAATATGACTGTCCGAATGCAGATGACGTAACAGTCAAGACAAGAAGAAGAGTGTAAAAAAAACCCCTCCTTCCAGCTTTGGATAAGGCAGGGTATGTAGTTTTCATAGCTCAATCTTATGCTTTTGGGAATACATGTCAAGCCTTTTTTAAGCTAATAGAGCTTGTCGCTTGGATAACGATATATTCTAAAGTTCTCAGTATTTGTCCTGAAAATATTAATTAAATATTCACGGAACTCTTTCTCCGCGCTTAGTGCCTGCGAAAAAAGTATCTATTACGGGAATATTCAATATCCACCTAAATCCCGCTTACTACTGCCTACGAAAACGATATTCGTTTAGCCTGTCAAGGCCGTTAGTATCTGTAAGTAACTTAGGTAGTTTAGGTATAGAATTACTTTCAAGAGAATTCTATGCCGTCATAAATCTCAAAGAATCTGCAAGCAATTTAGTTTATAGATTTACGGAAAGATAGCTGAATTTATAGAGCAAATAGTAGTTCTATTAAAATCC
This sequence comes from uncultured bacterium, assembly GCA_964624585.1. GTDB lineage: Bacteria > Hydrothermota > Tepidihabitantia > B3-TA06 > B3-TA06 > CAZUXE01. The sequence goes on from CAZUXE010000002.1 coordinate 92,764, forward strand.
AGATAGTTAACACAGCGATCAGGAAACCAAGAAATACCAATATAGATAGTACTGTACGCCATCCTCGTTTTGCTGAATTTGTGTTTTGCTTGTCTCCGTTTTTTAATTGCAAGCTTGACATATAACCGTCAAAAGAATCCAAAACGCTATTAACAGAATAACTAATCCGCTGGAGGTTTTTTTTATTCCTTTTAGATTTTCAGTCTTTTTATAGGTAGGTATGTAGGTTGACTTGGTGTATCCGCTATCTCTTCTTTTTGTTTCTGTTTTTTCGAATTCTGTCCTTTCAAAGGCGTCTTTAGCTTGTTTTTCCGCGTGTAATTTTTCAAATAGTTGGCTAGGAGTTGCGTTGCTTTCTGAAGCGTCAACTTTGACTTGCAACTCTTGATACGATAACTTCTGCTCTTCCAGTCTTTTAGCCGCTTCCTTTGCAAATTTTAAATTATCATCTACTTCAAATTCAAGAGAGTCGTTAATGTTGTCATCGTCCCAAACATCCTTGCGAATCTGTGCCAGGAATGTATCTGTTCTTGAAATTTCATCGGAGGCTGAAGTATCGTCATCTATAGATTCATCATAAAAATCTTTATCATAGTCCTCTTCTTCAGTGCTTGCTTCACTAATTAGAAAAGTAGTATGGCATTTACGGCACATTCTAGTTTCGGTTCCCCAAGATATTAAATCGTCAGAACCGCAATTTGGACAATATATTTTTTCTTGAACCATACTTTATTGTATTCAAACATACCTTAGCGTCAAGTGAGAACTTAACTTAAGATAGACTATACACTTGACAACGGCCTTTAGAATCATTATTATTTGAGAATGAGGAGCATGTATGATTATGAACAAGTATGAAGGCGGATTTAATCCGTAATTTATTAAAGGAGTAGAGTATGAGAAGGCAAGTATTTTTTCTGCTGATAGTTTTTGTAGCGATAGGATTTGCTGGAAAACTTGAAGTAGAATGGAATAAAACTTTTGACGGTGGAGCAGATGATGTAGCCTACGGTCTTTCTCTTGATAACAAGGGTAATATATACGTAAGCGGTTATTCTGTAAATGGGACGGATAATTGTCGTTCAATGAAATTTAACATATCCGGCGTTTCACAATGGAATAGGTCGCACGATTTTGGAAACGACGAACGGCTTCATGATGTGGCTGCAGGGTTTTTAGATTACCTTTATTCCGTGGGTTATACCGATGATGGCGCTGATAAAGATTACTTGATAGTTAAGTATACAGCAACCGGAGATACATCCTGGGTCAGAACCTATGATTCGGGTATGGATGACGAAGCTTTTGGGGTGGTTGTTGATAAGTTGGGTGATATCTATGTAACAGGACAATCTTACAATTCAAGTACATCCAGTATAATGACTATCAAATACAACCAAAGTGGTGATACTGTTTGGACAAGGTTGTACAGCCCTACGAATTATGATGCCGCTTATGGAATTGCTCTGGATAGTAACTATCTTTACGTAGTAGGATGCGCTCAAGGTGATAGTAATCGCGATTGTCGAGTTATGAAATATGACAAAGACGGTAGTATTCAGTGGGCCAGAACTTTTGATAATAATAATGACGAAAAAGGCTACGGGATTGCCGTTGATAAGAATGGTTCAGTATACGTTTCAGGGAGATCATATAAAGGCTCTGAAGAGAATATGATGACTCTTAAGTACAGTGCAGACGGCAACTTCCGTTGGAGTAACATTTATGCTCCGGCGAATACCAAAAGTTCCGGATTTTCAGTGGCTGTAGATAGTGCTTATGTATATTCTGCCGGTGTTTCCAATAGTAATAACAATGAAGATTTCCTTATATTAAAGTTTAAGAAAAATTCCAGCGATACTTTATGGGCCAAGCGTTATGATAGTGGGGATGATGATTGCGCATACGGTATCGAAGCAAAAGACGGTTTCCTCTATCTTGCGGGAACTTACAATAATGGTAGCAATTCTGATTTCCGTGTTGTGAAATTTCAGGAAAAACTAATAGAACTTAATACCCCTAAGGGTGGAGAAGTATTGGGAATTAATTCTGCTTATGAAATTAACTGGGATTGGATTGGTGAAATTGATTCTGTTGTTATCGAGTACACCAATGAATCCATAACTGGATTAGATACAATTGCGGTAGTCAGAAATACAGGAAAATATTCATGGACTATTCCCAACACACTTGGTTATCTTACTAGAGTGTATGTATCCGACTGCAACAATTACGAAGAGGTACGCGATTCAAACGAACAGTTCTTTACCATAGCTAAAACAGGAATTGAAGATGAAGATGCAAATATTGCGTCGCAACTTGCATTTGATGCTGTCAACACCTTATCGGGAGAAGTGTATTTTGCCTATAATATTCCTTCTAACTTGAACGCTTCTTTGAAGATATATAGCGTTGATGGAACTTTGATTGACAATTTATCAAACAGTCTTATATCTTCTCAAGGAATAATTACATGGGACAGCGAAGTATATCCTTCAGGCGTGTATTTTGCTACACTTTCTGCAGGGGGTAAGTCAATTTCGGTAAAAGCTGTTTTGATTAAGTAACGGGATTTTTATCTGAAAGCACTTAATTCTATTGAGCCATAATTTTGTTTTGTTCATCTAGATTTATATTGTGTTTTCATTGTTTGCCGAAATATCTTTGTAAATTTTTTGTAGAAGTGTTTATCTTGATGTATGCGAAATTATGAGCAGATAGCGACAGCTTTATGAGAACTTGTGGCATTTACAGGAGTTGCCTTTGAAGCCTGGTCGTGATTTTTTCCCCTTAGTCGCTTCCAGAGTAGTTATTAAGGCGCGGAGATTGGAACTGTTAAGGGAATTTTTTACAAAGCGGTTTCAACCAGAGGTGCTAAAATGGTCTGATGTATGGCCTGCTAATCCTTCTTTTGAGGAAGTAAGGCTTCGGTTTAATGAGCAGGAGGCGTCGCCTAAAGAATGGAGACTGTGGATTTTTACCAACACAAATAGGTTTATTGGTGAAGTTAGTCTTACCGATATAGATATCATCAATCGTAAGGCTGAGTTATCAATTGTTTTATTTGACCCAAACTATTGGGGACAGGGGTATGGAAGCGAAGCGGCACGTATTTTCCTCTCAGACGTCTGCAAGCGTTTTGGACTTGATAGCATATATCTTTTTACCGCTCAAAACAACAAACGGGCAATACGCGCTTTTGAGAAACTGGGTTTTCGTGTTACAAAGAAATTGATTATGGATAAGGAAAATTTTGTCAGAATGGATGTTGAATCTCAGCATTTGCAATTTTAAGTAAATTATAATCACCATAGCACTGTACTGTAGGGGAGGTAATAGAAATTTTATCCCATCTACGCGTACAAGGTTCATATTAAAAAAAGGCCGGTTGTATCCGGCCTTTTGGTTTTGGAATGTAAATTTATACTTATCCGCTTTTTACATAATTTTATCCATTTTGGAACGGGAAGTTTTTTTCTTCAAAGGGGGTTTTCTCTTGCCGTTCTTTTTTCTATCTGGCGTCGCCGGTGACGGGTAACGGCGTCCTCTTGGAGAGCGGGGAGGGCTAGGAGG
>CAZUXE010000002.1:96436-101217 GCA_964624585.1 uncultured bacterium
GCGTCGCCGGTGACGGGTAACGGCGTCCTCTTGGAGAGCGGGGAGGGCTAGGAGGGCGCGGTGAATGTTGTGAGCGACCTTTTGGGGGAGTCCATACCTCTTCAATATCAAGAAGATGTATTACTTCCATTCCTTCTTTGGCTAATTTATCGGCAATGAACCTTCGATTGCATCTGTACGGGTTTCTTTCGTGACAAATAATCAGCAATCCCCTTGTGCGGGCTAGGCTTTTAAGTATAGATAATCCGCGGTCATATAAAGCTTGATCAATAGATAATGGGTTTCCAGATTCTCTTTCAGAACCGAGTTCGTTACCCAAATACAGATATTCCACTTTATTATTTTTACAAACCTTTTGGATATCTTCACGTCTTAAGGTTGAAATACGTCTGCTTGTTGAACGGCGAATATCAGCTAACACATGAATCTGGTACTTGGAAAGTATTTTTGATAAATCCGCTTCATTGCGATTTTCCGTCCCAAGGGTGAAGATTCTCACTTACTAGATTCCTGAAGGGTTGTTTGGCGTGGACGGTTGGTTATCATCCCTATCAGCCTGCAACCAACCTGGTAGGTTGTTGTCAGAACTGTCAGTTTTGCTGTTTTGTGTTGGGTCTGGCGTAGAAGGTGGTGATTGTTCAAATGGTTTGGGTTCAGATTCAGGGGGAGGAGTGCCGTCCGGTGAAGGCTGAGTACTTGAAGGGCTTGTGGGGGTAGCGGTGGAGAATGGTGAAGGAAGCTTTGAAGGTTCTTCTGAAGGAGGAGGTGGTGGAGGAGGGGATGGTTTGTTTGTCTCTGTTGGAATAGCTCCAGCGGATAGAGCGTTTTCAATCTTAATTAACACATCACCTGTTTTTTGTTGAGCTTCAGCAAGCGCTTCCAAGGCCTTTAAGATTGACTCCTGGTATGAACGGAATGTGTCTTGAAGATGTTGAAAACTAGTTGAGATAACCATGGAAAGCATTTCAGCTTTCTGGAATACGTTTTCATCGGCGTCCGCTTTGATTCTATCAGGCAAATCTTTAGAAAGAATTTCAACGATTTTGTTAGAGTCCATGCCACTTGAGCCGGTTGTTCCAACAGCTTCTTTTAATTCAGTGCCTATACGAGTAGGTAAGGTTGATGATAAAATTCCAAGAAGTTGGTCTAACTTGTCATTTATTGCCAATACTGCATTTTCAACTTCTTTGTTACGACTTGGTGCGGAAAATTTCTTTCCCGCAGAATCGTAGCGAATATCGGTTGTTTCTTGCTTGGCGTCATTATTCATAAAAATCCTCCTAAAATCTGCGAATTAAGGCCAAAATTGCCTTTAGCCGCTGATCTGTTTCACGTAAACGCTGTGATAATTTTTTTGCTAACCCCCATAAAACCCAATATGCGGCTGGATTATTTTGATCAACAAGTTCGTCAAATTCCTTTTTATTGATAATCAAAAGCCGAACGGCGTTATGAGCTATTGCTGCTGCTGCCCGTGGGGCGTCATCAATAAGTGCCATTTCACCAAAAAAGTCGCCTTTGTATAAAATAGACAACGACTCTTCGCCAACTTCAGGTATTACAGTAGATATGCGTATAGATCCTGAAAGGATTATGCAGAAATAATCGCCGGAGTCACCTTCGTTAAAAACAATTTCATCGGTTTCGTAATCTTTAACGTATCCTGATTTGTAAAGGCTTTGGAGTTCCTCATCTTTGAGGCGATCAAAGGGGAAATATTCCTTTAAGGTATTAACTTCGGCAAGTTGCTCTTCACTCATTTCGCCTCCTCTTGGGCGTGTTTGGCGACTTCAAGATATTTTAATCTCAATTGATGCAGCATTTGTTCTAAAAATTTTCGTTCCTCATCTTCAAGATTCCCCTGTGTCTTTTTTTCCAAAAGCTCTAATAAATCTATTGAATATCTAGCTAGAATAAGATTAGGCTCATTTTTTTCGTCTTCAGCTTGGATGCCAATACCTAGAGCCTGTAGAGCGCCTGCGCCAACGGAAAGAACAAGCTCCATAAAACGCGGGGGATTATATTCAGAGTTTCCCTGTTTACTGTTAGTATTGTCTACATCATCCATCTCTATTTTCTCCATCTATGAGTTATGTTAGTTTATGGCAGAGGTGTTGAGCCTAGGAGTGTTCTTGTTCCAAGAATACGCCTAGTTGTTTTATAAATTCTTGGAACTCTTGGGCTTATTCTTGTAGTTATTTCATACGGAATAGTTTTCGCCCAAGAGGCCAATTCTTCAGCTCCCAAAACTGCGTTGTTATCGTTTCCAATCAATGTAACTTCGTCACCTATAGCTACACCTGCAGCTTTTGAAAAATCTACCATAGTTAAATCCATACACACCGTACCCACTATTGGAAATCTTTTCCCCTGGTAAAGCACTTTTCCTCTATTGGAAAGCGCTCTAGGATAACCGTCTCCGTATCCTACTGAAAGAGTACCCACCATTGCCTCTTTGTCAAGAATATAAGTTCTTCCGTAGCTAATGCCCGTTCCAGAGGCTAATCGACGTAAATTTACAATTCTTGTTCTTATACTCATAACGGGTTTTAATCCCAATTTCCCGCTAACGCCTTCTGGCTCAATACCATAGAGTGCTAAGCCAGGACGGATAAGGTTGTATCTTGAAGATGGATACTTGAAGATAGCAGCGGAATTTGCAGCGTGAATAAAGTTTACTTTAATACCTTCTGTTTTCAATCTTTCGATTAATTCGTTAAATTTAGCTATTTGTTTTTTAGTGAATTCAGAATCTGTTTCAGCAGATGGAAAGTGGGTAAATATGCCTTCCAGTTTAAGAAGTTGCTTATTGACGAGCAGCGAAGCCAAAACAGGCGCTTTTTTAACGCTTATTCCTGTTCTTCCCATTCCGGTATCAACCTCCATGTGAACTGCTATGCTTTTTTCGCGTCGGTTTGCCTCTTGGGCTAAGGCCTTGGCAAAACCAGCTTCAGTTACCGTTGGGGTAAGATTGTAGTCGAAGATAAGTCCTATTTCACGATACGGTATTGGGGAAAGAACAAGTATGGATTTTTTAATTTGTCCTCTGATTCTTAAATCAATACCTTCCTCAATGCTGGCGACTCCAAAGTATTCTACGCCTGAATTTTCAAGTATCCGTGCCACTTCCCGTCCGCCGTGGCCGTAGGCGTCTGCTTTTACTGCGGCTAGAATTTTTACATCACCGGCCACATTCTTTATTTTGTGATAATTATGCAGCAGAGCATCAATATCAATCTCTGCCCAAACTCGGCCTCGTTGCGGCATAATCTATTGTATACGATGCGTAGAGGCTGTCAAGGTTAGGTTTAGATTTACTCCATATTCCCCAAATTATTCCTAAATAAAGCTAGGCAAAAGTTACTCAAACCTTCGGTTTGAGTTTAGGAGTTTTGTTTTTCATGCAAAACTCCACCTACATTCTACATAAGCATCTGAGCAAATCTTCGGTTTGAGTTTAAGAGTTTTGTTTTTCATGCAAAACTCCACTTACATTCTACATAAGCATCTGAGCAAACCTTTGCTTTGAGTTTAAGAGTTTTGTCTTTCATCCAAAGCTCCACCTACATTCTACATAAGCATCTGAGCAAACCTTCGGTTTGAGTTTAGGAGTTTTGTTTTTCATGCAAAACTCCACCTACATTCTACATAAGCATCTGAGCAAATCTTCGGTTTGAGTTTAAGAGTTTTGTTTTTCATGCAAAACTCCACTTACATTCTACATAAGCATCTGAGCAAACCTTTGCTTTGAGTTTAAGAGTTTTGTCTTTCATCCAAAGCTCCACCTACATTCTACATAAACATCTGACTAAACCTTCGGGTTGAGTTTAGGGATTTACTCCGCCCTATCTCTCAAACGCGTCGTCACAAACGTGTTTTGCAAACTCCACAATTTGTTTATCAAAAATGCTATCTAAAGTTAGCCACGCATCAGGCGTGGATAAGGCGGTTTGAAATACTGTAGATAGCTGCTTGTCAAGGGCTTATCATGAATACCCATAAGACTCGTTCAAGACCCTGGATAAGTAGATAAGGAAATTACGGAAAGCAAAAGGATGCAGTTTCTAGTTGATATATTCTTTTGGCGAATTTGAATAGGCAACTTCGCTAGGCTTAACCCATGTCATTTGTTTACTTCTTTCAATGTGCCGTCCTGTGGCATCCTTCCATTCTACCTCTACCCAAAAAACCTCTTCATTTCTAACCACTTTGGAAGGTATTACGAAATCGGTTGTGATGCTTTGGTATTGAATTGTTTTGGCCTTCCATGGGATTTTATACACTTCAACGTCAAGGGATCCCTTTTTACTTCTCCACCTTACAAGGAAGTCCATTTCCCCGGATGCGTTTTTCCACGTACTTTTGGTAGTTATGAAGGTATAAAAGGTGCAGGATAGTTTCCCTGCAGTATTCTCTTCCGTTGGTTGCTTAGTAAAAGAAAAGCCATTGACGTAGGGCGATACCCTAGATTCTTTGGCGCTACAAGCCGTTGACGTTACAAAAGCCAAAGCAATTCCAAGCGTCAATAACCCCAGCCTGTATATTCGAGATGTTTTTATTATTGACATGAGTTTAATTCCTTTATTATTGCCACGAGTTTAAGTACTTCGTGTAATATTCATTAATAATATTATAAAACTAATTATTGTGTAGAAATTCATTACGTCAATAAGGAAAAGTCCTTAGTTGCAAGCGTCAGGAGTTTTCCCTATTTAGATGGCTAAAATCTAGCATTCTAAGCTTAGTTCTGTCAATTCCAGCGATTTTATTAATTGAGAGAT
>CAZUXE010000002.1:101317-122843 GCA_964624585.1 uncultured bacterium
TGAGAGATAAAAAATAGAGGCGGTAATGCTGATACCGCCTCATGTAGTTTTTCTCTAAAATTATTTTTCTTCGTTCTTTTTCTCAAACCAAGGTTTTGAACGTTCAGCTAAATCAAGCAACCATTCGTAGCGTTCTTCATACATCCGCTCCATCTGAACAACTTCATCTTCGCTAAGATGACGGAAACGTCCCTGCGGCTTGAGGTATTCACGAATATCTTTTTTGGCAGGCGTCATACTCATCTTGTAGTGACGTCCTTCGAATATCTCATAAAGCGGGAACACTCTGCTCTGTACTGCAAGTCGTGCCAGCTTGACGGAAATATCAGGAGCCGATTTCCATCCCGGAGGACATGATGCAAATATATGCAGGAATTTGGTTCCTTTGATTGATTTGGCATATCTAACTTTTTTAATTAAATCTTCTGGATAGGCAATTGACGCTGTAGCTGCATAGGGAATGGAGTGAGCTGCCAGAATAGCCATTATGTCCTTTTTTCGTTCCTTTTTGAAGTGCTTGGGAGGAGTGGTTGTTGTAACAGCTCCCCACGGCGTTGAGGAAGAACGTTGAACACCGGTGTTCATGTAAGCTTCATTATCGTAACAAACGTAGATAATATTGTCGTTTCTTTCAGCGGTTCCGGATAAGGCCTGAATACCAATATCAAATGTTCCACCGTCGCCTGCCCAGGCAACTACGTTTACGTCTTGCTCGCCGCGGGCGTCAAGTCCGGCGCGAATGCCGGAGGCGACCACAGCCGCTGTTTCAAACGCTGTATGGAATAAAGGGACTCCAACAGAGGAGTAAGGGAAAGGACCGTCAATTACCGACCAGCAGCAGGCCGGAAAAGTAAGCATAGTGCGCGGTCCCAGTTCCTTCAAAGCATAGCGCATTGCAAGTGCTGCTCCGCATCCCTGACAGGCTTTGTGGCCGGAACACATTATCTCCTGTTCTGGTATAGTGTATTTCATTTCTTAACTCCTATCCAGATGATATCTTTATCAGGATGATCTTCAGCCATAGTTTGTTCAATCATCCCCTTGATAACATTGGCAGGTACGTCGCGTCCGCCAAGACCTGCAATGTAGCCCCACATGGGCGGTCTGTTTTTAAGATTGTAAAGAGCGGCCTTGGTTTCTTCATAGAAAGCGCCTGACATACCAAAACTTATGTTTCTATCTATAACAAGTACTTTCTTACGTCCGCCGAGCAGATTACGCATCAGGTCACAGGGGAATGGTCTGAATACCCTTACCCTAAGCAAGCCGACTTTATGACCTTCCTTACGCATGGCATCTATAACAGGTCTTGCCGTAGATGCTATTGATGCAGAGGTAACAAGTACGGTATCAGCATCATCTAATTTATATGTTTCAACCAAACCGTATTCTCTACCAAACATTTCGCCGAATTCCTTGCCCGCTTTTGCAAGAAGGTCAAGCGAACGTTCGCTGTCTTTTTGAATTTTGTACCTTAGTTCATAGTACCAATCAGGGCCGGTTAATCCGCCAAAAGCTGCTGGCTTATTTAAGTCCAATTTGTATTTATTTTCAAAACGCGGCAAATAGGCGTCAACCTTATCTTGCTCAGGTACATCACAGTTTTCGTTGGTATGTGAAAGTACAAAACTATCCAGAACAACCATAATCGGCAGGTAAACCTGTTCGGCAACCTTATAGGCCTGAATAACAGAATCAAGCACTTCTTGAATTGATGAAGTATATATCTGCATCCATCCGGTGTCTCGCTCCGATATGGAATCGGTTTGCTCACTCCATATTGTCCATGGTGGAGCCATAGCTCTGTTGATATTACCCATCACTATAGGTAGGCGTGCACCTGCTGCCCAGTGCAGAACTTCATGCATAAGCGCAAGGCCTTGTGATGAAGTTGCGGTAAATGTTCTTGCTCCGGCTGCGGATGCACCCATTGATGCCGCCATAGCCGAATGTTCACTTTCAACTTTGATGAACTGCGCTTTCAGCGAGCCGTCGGCGCACATGTTTGATAACAGCTCCACGACCTCTGTTTGGGGGGTAATTGGGTAGGCAGCTATCACTTCTGCACGTGAAAGTCTTGCGCCCCATGATAAGGCGTGGTTACCCATCATTACCTTTTGCATCAGTTCTCCTTTACCATTTCAATGGCGTCCTTGGGGCATTCCACTGCGCATATACCGCACCCTTTGCAAAAGTCAAGAACTACCACCGGATAGTCTTCCTCATTAATCTCAATGGAAACATCGGGACAGAATTTCCAACAGATTCCGCATTTAATGCACTTTTCAAGGTCAATTATAGGTCTCAGGTTCCGCCATGATCCGGTTTTGTTTACCGTCATACGTCCCAGAGACATAGCCATCAAGGGCATATCGGATTCTTTTTCCCATTTAATCTCTTTGCTCATTACTACTCCTGTCCTGCTGCTGCAGTTTCGTAAGCTTCTTCAGCAGCCGCTACATTTTCGTCCTTCTTCACAGGCGATATATCGTGAACCGCATCGCATACAGCTTTAATTCCCACGAAACCAGTGATTTTGGAGAATGCGCCCAGAATTGAGCTGTTTACAATTGGTGCAGCCGCTGAACCAAGACGATGCTTAAGGGCAATAGAACTTGCGTCAATGGTTGCTACCTTGAAGTTTTCGAATTGAGGGAATTCAGAAGGCGTTTTCTCTGAATTAATAATAATCCAGCCGCCCTGCTTTAAGCCTTCGGTAACATCTACTGCAGTTATTAGCGTAGGGTCTAAAACCAGAATATGGTCGGGTTCATAGATTTTTGAACGAATGTAGATTTTTTGGTCGTCAATACGAGTAAAGGCGACTACCGGCGCTCCGCGACGCTCTACACCGTATTCAGGAAAGGTTTGTACAAAGCGACCTTCCCTGGCTACGGCAAAGGCCAGCGCCTTGGAGGCGATCACTGTTCCTTGACCGCCCCTGCCGTGGAAGCGGATTTCTATCATCTAGCCTCCTAATATTTATAGCTCAATCATGATTTACATTTATGAGCTGGTTTTTATCTTTCTAACAAAAATTGTCAAAAAAAGAATGCGGCTTTAAGCCGCATTCTTTCAAGTTTTTAATTCCAATACCATAAGTAGGTATACAATACTAAGTAATGCAACGGTCTTAAGTTGGTCGTAAAGCACTTAAAAGCCCCTTTTAGAACTTCAAAACCGATGCGCCCCAGGTGAAACCTGCTCCAAAGGCGGCAAACAACACCAAGCTGCCTCGTTTAATAAGGCCTTTTGACACGGCGTCGTGGAATGCAATTGGTATAGTTCCAGCCGACATGTTCCCGTGCCAGCTTATTGTTATATGCGTTTTTTCCATTGGCACATTGGCTCGTTTGCATGTTGATTCAATTATTCTTATGTTAGCCTGATGAGGTATAAATAAATCTATTTCTTTAGGATTAACCCCAGCCTGTTCAATTGCAGCAACAGCCGCGTCGCCCATTGTTCTGACAGCGTATTTGAATACCTCGTTGCCCTTCATTTGCAAAAGGTGCTGTTTTTTATCCAACACTTCATGGGTAGGAGGTATACGTGAACCGCCAGCTGGTTGTATAAGGAGTTCGCCAAGAGAACCGTCGGCTCCCAGTAGAGAAGAAAGATAACCACAGTCTTCATCCGTTGGGGCTATAACAACAGCTCCGGCTCCATCACCAAGCAGTACGCAAGTGCCTCTATCTTCCCAGTTAGTTATCTTCGATAAAAGGTCTGAACCAGCCACAAGAATAGGTTTACCAATTGCAGGTAACATAGATGAGGCGACCTCAAGGCTATACATAAATCCGGAACATGCAGCGGAGATATCAAAGGCAGGAATACCAGGAATACCAAGACCTTTCTGTACCCAACATGCGGTTGACGGAAAGAAGGTATCCGGTGAAATGGTCCCCACAATAATTGCACCCAAGTCAGATGCTTGAAGTTTTGCATTTTCAAGCGCTACCTTAGCCGCTTCTATTACCATGTCAGAAGTCGCCTCGTCCTTGCGGGCAACGTGACGTTTTTCAATACCGGTACGGGTTTTTATCCACTCATCCGATGTATCAACAATCTTTTCTAAATCGTGATTGGTTAGAACCTTTTCTGGTAAATATGAGCCTGTCCCCAGTATCTTGAATCTTCTTAAAAACTTCATAAAAGCTATTCTCCTTGGGAGAATTCATCTCCTTTATTCATCTCGTCTTTTTAATTATCGCCAAGGATGTTAACCATTTGGGTCAGCGTCCTTAATATTTCCAAAATTATTTCTTGCCTGCCATTAATGCTGCCAGGGCTAATGAATAAAATTTGGAATCCTCTGAATCTGCCCTTGAGGTGAGTACGCAGGGAACCTTGGCTCCTACAACTATGGCAGCCAGCTTAGCATTTGCCAAATAAGCTGTCGCTTTGTAGAAGATGTTTCCGGCTTCTATATCTGGAAACATAAGTATATCTGCATCACCTGCAACCTCGCTGTCTACACCTTTAATTTCCTTAGATTCAGCAGAAACAGCTAAATCCATGGCCAAAGGACCGTCTACAATACAGCCCTTTATTTGACCTCTCCTGTTCATTTGGGTTAGAATGGCGGCGTCCATAGTAGCGTCCATCTTGGGGTTAACCTTTTCCACCGCAGCCAATATGGCAACTTTGGGATTTTCAATATCCAAGCCGTGAGCAATGCTTGTTGCATAGCTAATCATTTCAACCTTCTGTCCTAAATCAGGAGCAATCAACACCGCTACATCGGTTCCAATCAAGAGTTTATGATAGCTTGGTATTTCCAAAATGGTTACATGGGATAGGGTCTTTTTGGGGGGAAGAAGTCCTTTTTCCTTATCCAGAATAGCACGCATATAGGTTGCAGATCCCATTAAGCCCTTCATTAAAAAATCTGCATCACCTGAGTTCACAAGCTCAACTGCTTTTTTTGCAGCAGTTTTTTCATCAGGAGTATCAATGATCTTAAAAATTGAAGGGTCTATACTATATTCCGATGCAACCTTTTTTATACGGGTTTCGTTACCGGTCAGGGTTGCATCTATCATTCCTTCGTTTACACCTTTAGCTACCGCCTCTATAGTGTGTGGGTCTTCTCCTGCGGCAACCGCCACTCGCATTTTTGGCAAGCTTTTAACCTTGGTAACCAATTCAGATAATTTCTTTATGGGCATCAAAATCTCCTAATCTTTATCAACTATTAATATTCTTTTGCTTGCTCTTCAGCGGCAAGAACTCTTAGCGCCCCTTCTACTAGGGCTTGCATTTCGTTCTCTCCGGGATAAATCATCAATGGCGCAATAAATTCTACCCTGTTTCTTACCCAATCTAAAAATATCTTATCATAGGCTAGGCCGCCTGTTAAGACAATTCCATCCACCTTGCCTTCAAGAACCGCGGCAAGAGCGCCAATTTCCTTGCATACTGTATAGGCGACAGCTCCAAGAATTTCTGTAGCTTCTTCGTTTCCCTCAATTACTCTATTTTCTACAATTCTCATATCGTTGACGCCAAGATAGGCGACTACGCCACCCTTACCTGCCAGCATTTTTTTCAAAACCTGCTTATCCCAATTCTTTTCCCACACTAAATTGACCAAGTCCCATGCGGGAAGCGAACCTGCCCGTTCGGGAGCAATTGGGCCATCGCCGTTAAGTGCGTTGTTTACGTCAACCACCCTTCCTTTTTTGTGCGCCCCTACAGATATTCCTCCGCCAAGGTGAGCAACTATAAGATTAATTTCCTCATACTTCTTACCTAATTCCTTTGCCGCTTTGCGGGCAGCAGCTTTTTGGTTCAAAGCGTGAAATATGCTTCTTCTTTTAATTTCAGGTCTGCCTGTGTAACGAGCGAAAGTTTCCATTTCGTCAACTACCACGGGGTCGACTATAAATGATGGAATTCCCGCCGTTTCAGCTACCGAATAGGCTATTAAACCTCCAAGATTTGAGGCATGTTCGCCTTGGAGTCCGGCCTTAAGATCGCGAAGCATTTGTTCGTTAACCTTATAGGTGCCGCCTGGTATTGAGCGTAACAATCCGCCCCTTCCAACTACTGCGGATAAAGAGGAGATATTAACTCCCTTTTCTTTTAAGGTATCAAGAATTGCGTCCTTGCGGAATTCATATTGGTCCATTATTTTTGAAAATTTTCCTATTTCGTCCGCATGGTGTGTTAAATTTACCGAAAATACTTCATTCTCGCCCTCATATACGGCAATCTTGGTTGAAGTAGAACCAGGATTAATTGCAAGAACACGATATTCAGACAAATATTCCTCCTAAATAGTTGAGGATACAGATTAGTTGAGAGATGTCAAGCAAAGGTTATGTTAGTATAAGTTCTATTAATAATTAAGACTTACAAAACTCTTCAACTACGCTAAGCATCTTTTTAACCTCATCTGAGGTATTGTAGAAATGAGGCGAACATCTGATGGCGTTTTTACGAACGGCAAGCTTGATGTTGTTTGCATCAATTTTCTGCCATAACTGTGTTGAGTCGCGATTTGCAAACTTAAAGGTTAGAATTCCTGAGCTGTGTTTTAGTTCAAGTGGAGAAATTATATCGGCGCCCATTACTTTGAGTCCGTCAACAAGTATTTTTCTCAAGGAAAAGATTTTATCATTAATATTTTGAATTCCTTCCTTATTTATTATCTTAAGGTTTTCAAGGAATCCCACTAGCGGTACCTCAGGGTAGGAACCAGGTTCAAACCTTGCGGCTCCCTGCTTTAATGGAGGTAGGGGGTCAAATATATTAAAATCGTGCCAATCCAGACTCATCCAACCTTGAAACGCCGGTTTAAGCTTTTTTTCTGTTATTTTATTTACATATAGAATGCCAGCGCCGACAGGGCCAAGTAACCATTTAGCCGAACCTGCCGTTATGAAGTCGACATGGATTTTTTTCAAATCCAATTGAACTGCGCCCAAACCTTGCATTCCGTCAACAACGAGAAATATGTTCTTTTCTTTGCAGAAGTTCCCGATAAGCGAGAGGTCAATTTTATATCCGGTAAAGAAATCTACCCAGTCAAGAACAACAGCTTTGGTGCTACTGTCAACAGCTTTCATTATTCGTTCCTCAATAGGAGCTTCGTCTTGAAGTGGAAGCAGTTTCGCATCAACTGCCTCAATATTATTCAACCAGGGCAAGCGATTCGCCGGAAAACCGTCTTTAATTAAAATAAGATTGTCACCCTTTTGCCATGGAATGGAATAGAGAGCGGTAAGTAGCCCAGTGGAAGTATTAGGTACAAAGGCAATTTCTGAGGTTTCAGCATTCAAAAGGGTTGCCGCCTGTTTACGGAATTGTGCAAGTGTGTCACTCCAAAATTCCCAGGAACAGTCTCCAAATTCAAGCTCATCCACCAGTTTTTTCATTCTTTCCCTAGTAGGTAGAGCAAGCGGACTACTTGAAGCATGATTGAAATGAATTACATCCCTGTTATGGGTAAATAAAGCAGATTTTTCCATGGCTTATCTTACGCCATCAGTAAGGTGAGTCAAGACTAGTGTCTACAACTGATGCCGCAGTTTGTTCGCTTTTCGACTAATGTGATAGGCTAAAAACCTACTTTTACCTAAAACAGTGTTTAAGTTGGTTTATTGTAAGCTTGCTATGTCTGTGTTGTCTTTTGCGGTATCGCAGGTCTTCATGAGAAGCTAGAGGCTATCACCCCTTATCTTTTGCACAAGGACTTAACGAGGAAGCTCGCGTTATAGTCTTAGAAAAAGGGAATGTTATCGGGAATCTTGTAGCTGAGTGTTACGGGGATGTGTTACGGTGTGTGTTACGGGAGGACGGTTTGACTAGCCAGCTTTGCATTCCACTAATCATAGATTGAGTTAGGGGTTATTGTGCTATAAGTTCAAAAGCCTTAGCTTTACATCTTATTCGTCATAGTTTTGTATCATCAAGTTGAAAAAGAGCGTCAGGTTTACGTGTTGTCCGTCACGATTGAGAAGATATCCACGTTTATGTGAATATAAGCTTGAGTTTCGGAACAGAGTCGTCAGTTTTGCATCCTGTTCGTCATGTTCTGACAAAGTTCCTAAAGCAAAGCCTCTGGCTTTGCTAAGCCAACCCGTAGGCTTGCCCAGATGCTTATGTGTAATATCGGTGGAGTTTTGGTCTACAAAACTCCTAAACTCAAACCGAAGGTTTGAGTAACCTTAAATATCTCTTTTAATATACCTGTGGAGTTTTGGTCTACAAAACTCCTAAACTCAAACCGAAGGTTTGAGTAACTTTTAGATATCTTTTGATCAACTTTTGACTAGCTTTTGACTAGCTTTATTTAGGAATAATTTGGGCAATTATGCTAAAAAGTTTAAGGTTAATTAAAGCTTTAGGTAAGTTAAATCTTCAATTCGGGTAACTTATGTGGGGTGTCTCTTAACTTGACATTTGATAAAACCCGAATAAGCTCTAGGATATGAAAATAGCTCTGTTTGCGGATTATCACGGAGAGGAGAGGGTATGGCCTTTGCTTGAGGATGCCCTTGAAGATCAACGCTTAGATATTATTGTTTTTGCAGGCGATATACTCAACTCCGAAGAGCGGGAAAAGGAATGGTTGAATGTATGTGCCGCCGGTAAGTTGCCTCGGAAGAAAAACGATGACGACGATGATGATGGTGTTATTGATGAAATGGCTTACCGTGAGTTCTTCATTAATCTGACCGGATTCGGTGTACCGGTGATATTTGTTCCCGGTCATCTTGACTCTCCAACCTCTCGTTTACAAAAGGCGCTTTCCGATTTTCCAAATGTAATAAATATCCAGGACGCGCCTTATCAAATTGGAGGCTATACATTTACGGGATGGGGTGGTGCTATTGGCCCTGTGGATGCTGATGGGAAATTTTACTGTACTAAGGAAAGGAATTTTAAGAAAAAATTCTCTTCCGGTTTTGATTCTGATCCTGAAAAAACCATATTTTTGGTACACACACCTCCTGTGTCGCGAGTTGATATTGATTCAGTTATCGGAGAACATGTTGGTTCCAAGGTAATAAATGAAATACTGGAAAAGCATAAGCCGACATTTTGTTTTTGCGGACATGCTCATGGAACCCCTGGACAAGATTTGCTAGCTTCAACTACGGTTGTTAATCCAGGTCCCATGTTTAAGGGCAGATACGCGATAGTTGATACTGAACAGCATAAGGTTATATTTCCAACGCCTCTAAGGGTGTGAACGAAACCGGTTGGAAGTCGCTTGAACATACAAGCGACTTGGAACTGGTGTTTTTCGGCAAATCTCAAACAGAACTATTCAAAAATGCTGCAAATGGGCTGATTGCCCAAATTGTAGAACTTGACGATGTTGAGGTTAAGGAATATATTACAGTTTCGTTTAATTCTGAGACTGAAAAAGAACTGTTACTTGATTGGTTGAGAGAACTGCTTTATTTGGTAAACGTTAGAATGTTTTTAATAAAAGAAGTATCCAGACTTGTTGCTTGTAAGTCAGCTAATGGATTTAAGCTGAAGGCTGAAGTTGGCGGCGAGAAGATTGACGAAAATAGGCATCAACTTTTGCATGAAGTTAAGACAGTAACTTATCAGGATTTTTCTTATCACCATGAGGGAGAAACCTGGATGGCGCAGGTAGTTTTTGATGTCTGATATTTCAATAATTGCTTACCATCCTAAAACTGGATGTGTTGGTAGGCTTGATGGAAAATAAACTCTTCCTAACTTATTCTAACAAAAGTTGTAGGTTTGGATGCTCTATTCGAGAATTGGGCCTCACAGTTAGATTTTACAGATTAGCTAAGAAATTATCTTTTCAAATAAGCAGAACAGTATCTCTCAAAGTCGTATCGGAGGGAAGTTGAAAGCGGTAGTTCAAAGAGTAAAGAAAGCTCAGGTTCGTGTTAATGGGCGTAGGGTGTCGGAGATATCTAAAGGCTTGTTGCTTCTTTTGGGACTTGAAAAAGGCGATAGCCTTGAGGAGCTTATGAAGTTAGCGGAAAGGTTGCCTAAGTACAGATTTTTTTCAGATGACGCCGGTAAAATGAATTTATCGCTTTTTGATATCAATGGAGCTATGATGGTAGTTTCTCAGTTTACGCTTGCCGGGAATCTTTCCAAGGGGTTGCGGCCATCCTTTGATAATTCTATGGAGGCAGGGCAGGCAAAGGAGTGGATATCTGTGTTTGTAGATAAAGTTCGTTTGAGTGGTATTGAGGTTCAAGAAGGTATTTTTGGTGCATATATGGAAGTGGAATTAATAAATGACGGACCTGTAACGTTCGTATTCTAAGGAGTTAATAATATGATTTGCAGCATGACTGGACAAGGAAGAGCGGCGGCAATATTGAAACCTGAGGGATTACGTGTAACAGTTGAAGCTCGTTCTCTTAACCATCGTTATCTTGACGTTAGTATCAAATTGCCTGACCAACTATCCGGTTACGAAGAGCAAATAAAACAGGTTGTTAAGAATAATGTTAATCGCGGTTCGGTTACCGTGGTTATTCATGTTGAGGAATCCAACGGCAGGCATTTGGTGTTGGATACAACGGTTCTTGATGATTTCTTGAATCTTTTCAAAGAACTTAAGAAAAGGGTTAATGTGTCGGATGGTTTTACGCCTGAGATGATGTTGAGAATTCCCGGATTAGTCAAAGAGAAACCAAAGGATATTGATACGGCAAAGCTTTGGAATCATACCAAGAAGTTGATAGATAAAGCTGTAAAAGATATGGTGAAAATGCGAAAAGCTGAGGGTAGGAATCTTGAAAAAGATTTGAAAGAACGTCATAAGATTATTGCCAAGCACTTGGCGGCTATTAAAAAGCGTATCCCTATCAGAAATAACCGTAAGCGTGCAAAACTCATTGAACTTCTAAAGGAGCTTCAGGTGGAGCCTGATGAAAACCGTCTTCTTCAAGAGGTGCTTTATTTTTCAGAGCGCTATGATATTCATGAGGAATGTGTACGTTTAGATAATCATATAAAGCTTTTTAAGGAAACGCTTAATGGGAAAGAGTCAAACGGACGCAGGTTGAATTTTACTACTCAGGAAATGATGAAGGAAACTAATACAATAGGGGCTAAGGCTAACGATACCGAAATGACTCATATGGTTATTTGCATTAAGGAAGAAGTTGAAAAAATACGAGAACAAGTGCAGAATGTTGAGTAGTTCGCCTTTTTTGATTATAATATCGGCTCCGTCCGGTACGGGGAAAACAACTTTATGCCGCGCTTTGCTGAAACGTGACGAAAAAATTCGTTACTCCATATCAGTAACTACCCGTAGCCGCAAAGCTGAAGAAGAACACGGTAAGGATTATTACTTCCTTAGCGACAAGGAGTTTGACCTTCTTGTTGAAAATGGCGGATTGTTGGAATGGGAAGAGGTTTACCGGTATCGTTACGGTACGCCGAAGGACAAAACCGAAGAGTTACTTGCCCAGGGCTATAACGTACTGTTTGATTTGGATATCAAGGGTGCGGTAAACTTGAAGCGTCGGTTTCCTGATAGCGTTACTGTGTTTTTGCTTCCGCCAAGTATGGCTGAACTTGAACGTCGCATTACTTTGCGTGGACGTGATGATGCGGATAATATTAAGTTTCGCTTGGCGCAGGCTATGGCTGAAATGGAAAAGGCAAAGGAATTTGATTACATAATTGTAAACGATCTGCTTGATGAAAGCGTTCAAAAATTAGTATCAATTATCAAAGCGGAACGCTGTAGGTCGTTGCGGATTCGTGAAATTAAAATTGTTTAGAAATCGTGGAGGAAAACATGATAGATACCACGCTTGAAAAAATCTGGGAGCGTTACCAGAACAAGTATAGATTTCTGGTATTGGCTTCCCGTGAAACCCGGAAGCTTATCGAAGCTGTTGCTGAGGGCAGAATTGAAACTATAGATAATCCGTACAGATTGGGCGTGCTTCGTACTATTCGTGGAG
Source organism: uncultured bacterium (assembly GCA_964624585.1). Taxonomy (GTDB): domain Bacteria; phylum Hydrothermota; class Tepidihabitantia; order B3-TA06; family B3-TA06; genus CAZUXE01. The sequence continues at coordinate 113,251 of CAZUXE010000002.1, forward strand.
AAGCGGAAGATGATATTGTAGAAGTGGTTCCTGAAGAGCAGGTAGAGGAGTCATTAGAAGAAGAGAAACCTTTGGCCACCACAGACTAAATCAATTTAAGTTTGCCTTAAGAAGGTTTCTAGAAGAGGATTAAAACAAATGAATGAACGGATACTTTTGGGAGTTACAGGTTCAATAGCGGCTTACAAGGCTCCGTTTATTCTCCGAAGACTAAACCAGCGTGGTTTTAGAGTGCCTGTAGTTTTAACTGAATCCGCGTTGCGTTTTATAGGTAGAGTTACGTTTGAGGCGCTTACTAAGTATGGGGTTTACGATAATCTTTGGGCGCGCAGACAGGCTCTTTCTCATATTTCTTTGCTTGAAGACACAAAACTAATTTTGCTTGCGCCAGCTACGGCGAATATTATTGCTAAGTGTGCGAATGGATTAGCCGATGATCTATTGTCTTCTCTTTTGCTTGCCGCTAATCCTGAATTGGTAGTTATCGCCCCTGCCATGAATACCGGAATGTGGAATAATCCTGCAACTCAGGCGAATATTTCCTTGCTTAAACAAAGGGGAGTGCAATTTATAGAGCCTTCTTCTGGCGAATTGGCTTGCGGAGTTGTGGGTAAGGGTAGGCTTGTCAATATTGAAGAGCTTATTCTCAATGTTGAAGGAATGGTTCGGGCGTGTCCTCTCATAAGCGGTAAAAAGGTGCTTGTTACTGCAGGACGAACGGAGGAGGAATTAGATCCCGTAAGGGTATTGACTAACAGGTCATCGGGTAGGATGGGTGTTGAAATCGCTCGCGCTTTTGCAAGGGCTGGAGCTTGTGTAACTTTGCTTGCTGGTCAAATCAGTGTGCCTTTGCCTGAAGGAATCCATACAATTCGAACTTACTCTGCTGAACAAATGCTGAATCAATTAAAAATGATAATGTCTGAAACAGATATTCTTATTATGGCCGCCGCAATTGCTGACTATAGGCTGCAGTTACCTGCAGATGATAAGATAAAGGATTCGAGTTTTTCCTTGAATCTTACAAAAACACCGGATATTCTTTCAGCTTTATCCAATTTTTCGGCAATTCGTATCGGGTTTTCAGTTGAAACGAGTAGTAATTGGGAAAGTTTGGCGCTGAAGAAGCTGAGTTCAAAAAAATTAAACGCCATTGTAGCTAACCCTGCCGACGTTATAGATTCTAAGGAAACACGTGCTGTTATATTCTATTCAAACGGCAAAAAACTAGAAATTCCTCAAAGTAGTAAAAAGGAGTTGGCGCTTAAACTTGTTCAAGTAACAGCCGAACTGCTTGAAGAGAGGGAAGTTAATGGCAGTTGAAGATATTACAGGTCGCCTAAAAGTTCCTCCACATGGAGCAGAGGCTGAAGCGTCTGTTTTAGCGGCAATGCTTATTTCTCAGGAAGCTCTTTTTAAGGGGTTTCAAACCCTTCGTCCCGAGTGTTTTTATAGTAGAAAAAATCGTTTGATTGCAGAGGCCTTACAGTCGTTGTTTGAACAGAACCAAACCGTGGATTTGGTTACTGTAGGGGAGGAGTTGAGTCGACAGAAAAAACTGTCCGATGCCGGTGGATTGGAGTATTTGTCATCTCTTACAGAAAATGTTGTAGCGCCGGCTCATGTTGAAGAACATGCTAAGATAGTTTATAGCAAATGGGTACAGAGACGTCTTATAGAAGTGGCTACCAAGGTAGTGCATGATGCGTATGATTCAGCTCAGCCGGTGGACGATATGCTTGATAAAGCTGAAAATCTTATCTTTGAAATTAAAGAATCGAAGTTAAGAGGTGGTTTTGTTGCCTTAAAAGACCTTCTTGTTCCCGCAATGAGGGCAATAGATAAGGCTAAACAGGAAGGTAGGCACGTTACCGGTGTATCTACTGGGCTTACAGATTTAGATAAGATGACTTCAGGGTTTCAGCGAGGTGAACTCATAATTGTAGCTGGTCGTCCATCCATGGGTAAATCGTCGCTTGCCTTGAATATTGGGGTGGAGGCTGCCAAGAAAGAAGGGATTCGAGTTGGAATCTTTAGCCTGGAAATGACTACCGAGATGGTGGTTGAACGCATTATTTGTTCTGAGGCAGGAGTGAGTTTATCCAAGCTTCGTTCAGGTCATCTTAGTATGAATGACTACGCCCGACTTTCCAACGTTATGGGTGTTTTGAATGAACTTGACGTATTTGTTGACGATACCCCTTCCTTATCCATTTTAGAACTCAAAGCCAAGGCGCGTCGTCTTGACGCTGAAAAAGATTTAGGAATGATTATTGTTGATTATATGCAGTTGATGGACGCTTCCGCTTCGTTTGGTGGTCAACGTAGTCGTCAACAGGAGATTACAGAAATCAGTAGAGCGCTTAAAGCTTTGGCTAAAGAAGTTAATGTTCCAGTTGTAGCGCTTTCTCAGCTTTCCCGTCGTCCGGAAATGCGCGAAGATAAACGTCCTCAACTTGCTGACTTACGTGAATCAGGTGCTATTGAACAAGATGCTGATTTGGTTTTGTTAATCCATAGGCCAGGATTTTACGATACCAAGGGTGAAGAAGAGCAAGCGGGAAGTCCTACCAAGGTTATAATAGCTAAGCAGAGAAATGGGCCTACTGGTGAAGTTGATTTAGTCTTCTTGAAGTCAATTATGAGATTTGAAAGTTATGTAGGAAAAGATGAAGGAGATTTTGTTGATTACGATGAAAGTGTTCCGGAGGAGATGTCCCTTGATTAAACGAATTGAGTTTTTAACTTTTTCCTTGAATGATTATCAATGCGTTTACTATAAGAGAGCGCTTTAGCTTTGAATAGAAACATTGTTTGGGATTCTTTTTATTTTGCGGATAACTGGTTTCCTCATGATTGAAGATGCTATGAAAAATGCAGCTGTGCTTGTGCTAGTTAAGCTTGAATCTGATTTTCTAAAGTTGAAGCTATTGGTGAAAGGAAGTCAAGTTTGAAGCGCGAATCGATTTTCGTATGTCAGAATTGCGGTCATGAAAGTCCCAGATGGTTGGGTAGGTGTCCTGCCTGTGGAGAATGGAATAGCTTTGCCGAAGAGATGGTGCTTCCAAAATCAAAGAAAAGGAAAATTATAAACACGGCATCAAGTAAGGTCGTAAAACTTTCGGAAGTGGAATTGGAGCGTCAACCTAGGTTTAATACCGCGCATCCTGAATTAAATAGGGTGCTTGGCGGAGGATTGGTTCCTGGTTCTGTTGTCCTTTTGGGGGGCGATCCTGGTATAGGTAAATCAACACTTGCTCTCCAATTGCTTTCTCAAGTAATTGCTCAAGCCACAGCGCTTTACGTATCAGGCGAGGAGTCTCTTTCTCAAATTAAGCTTCGCGCCAGACGCTTAGGAATTAATTCTGCGAATCTTTTGTTATTTGCCGAAACAAATGTTGATTCAATAGTACTCAAGGCTCAAGAAATAAAACCAACCTTGCTTGTTATAGATTCAATTCAAACCATGGTGATTTCTGAACTTTCAGGTGCTGCCGGAAGTGTGGGGCAAGTTCGTGAGTCAGCTGCGCGTCTACAAAGATTGGCAAAATCTGAAGGAATAACTACCCTGATAATTGGTCACGTTACTAAATTTGGAACTATTGCAGGACCGCGTACGCTTGAACATATTGTAGATACTGTTCTTTACTTTGAAGGTGAACGTTTTCAGCAATATAGAATTCTTCGTGCGGTTAAAAACCGTTTCGGTTCCACCAATGAAATAGGTTTATTTCAAATGACTTCCGCTGGGCTTGAGGATATCAATAACCCATCGTTTATTTTTCTTTCCGAAGGCAATGAGCGTACTGCAGGTTCAGCTGTTACTGTAGTGATGGAAGGAAGTAGACCTCTTTTGCTTGAAGTGCAAGGTCTTACCGCTCCTACTCCTTTTCCTTCCCCCCAGAGGGTGTCAACCGGTTTCAATAGACAAAGATTCGCTATGTTGCTTGCTGTTTTGGCTCGCAGAGGCGGGATATCAGCCTTATCACTTGATACCTATTTGAACGTAGTTGGAGGAATTTCAATTGATGAACCTTCGTGCGATTTAGCGGTTCTGCTTGCCATTGCCGCCTCATTGCAAGACAAGAAACTGCCCAATGATTTGATTATTTTTGGGGAAGTAGGTTTGGGTGGAGAAGTAAGGGCTGTGTCACAATCACAGCAGCGGCTCAATGAAGCCGCTAGATTGGGTTTTGTTAGGGCTTTGATTCCGAAAAGAAATGTGCAGAAAATAAAGGGTATTGAAATTGTGGGAGTGAAATCCATTCGTGAAGCGCTTGATGCGTTGGAAAAAATGTGAAGGAGTTTATAGATGTTTTTCAGAAAAGAAAAGTACATAATTGAAAAAGATGCCTTAATTGACGGGCGCGTTTTATCTTTATTCGAAATGCAGCTTTTACGGGGTAAGGTTTACGTACCAAAGCAAAGTAAAGAACTTGCCTCAGGTATTGCCCGTTTGAATAAGTGTAGCGACGTAAAAGTGGAATTTGTAGATGCTCTTGATTCTACGGAAAAAGCCTTAAGGCTTGCACGTAGTAAGAAAGCTGTGTTGTTTAAGTTATCTAAGGAACTTAATGCAGAACAACTTCGTCGTAAGGGGGTACGGGTAGTAGATATTGACGCTTTATTCGAGCGTTTTGTCCCTCATTTTAAGCCAGGAGACGAAACTGTTGTTCGAGTAGTCAAACGCGGCAAAGAGCAGAATGAAGGAGTGGGTTACTTTTCAAATGGCGTAAAAGTGGTTGTTGAAGGTGGGGCAACCCATATAAATAGATATCTTGAAGTAATTATTAAGGGGGTTGTTAATACGCCTGCGGGTAGATTGGTCTTTGCAAGACCTAAGTATAGGTGATTGTCTATTGACTTGTCTGTGCCTTGAGTTAAAAGAATACCTTTAGTTTAATTGCCTCAACGCACGTCAAAAAGTAGTAAGAAAATTAAAAAGGCCGGATTTTCTCCGGCCTAAAGTTTTTTCCCCCACCTTGTCTGGACATGGATGGGAAAGTTATTTAATGTCTTTCATCAATTTAGACTTAAGACGAGAACCTTTGTTGCGGTGAATTACACCTTTGCGTACAGTTTTATCTATCAACGCTTGAAGTTCAGGGAACAGCTTTTTCTTATTATCGTTGTCGGCTGCGTTGAATTTAGCGATAGTGGTCTTCAGGCGGGTTTTCCGCGCCTTGTTCACCGCTCTCTTTTTTTCATTTTGACGTACATTTTTAACTACGCTTTTAGTAACTGGCATTTTTCTCCTTTTGACGTTGGACTATAATTCTACAGAAATTAGTCTCCTTTGTCAACACCATTGCAGCTAAATTCATAAAGTGAACTTTTTAACTTCTTACTGTGAGGCTAAACACGGTTCTTTTTATTTTGGCGTTTACTTCCCAAGTTAATAGAGCGCAAGCGTAGTCCTTTCCCGGGGGAGAGGCGTCTGAGCGTGTAACTTCCTATAGCTGCTAGGGTTAGCCTTAGATTTGGCGTATCCGAATCCTCTAGGCGCGCAAGTAGGATTAAGCTTAAAAACCTGAAAACAGATGAGGCCGCAAAAAGAACGTGATAGTTAATTATGTTTCGTCCCCAAATTGTTAAGTGAAAATTAGACATCATTTCTGCAATGCTACCTCCTACAATGCCTGATAAAAATCCGCAAATTCCTATAATTACAGTAAATACGGCTATGTAGGACTCTTTTAAGCTAGATTTATCTACAGATCCCAACAATATGTTAAATAATGCTGCACTGATACCTGTCCAGAAGATTCCTGAAAAGAAAGAGTCAATCCATATAGGCCATAGAGCTGAAGGACTGGCTATAAGCCATAGTAAAGGCATAAATGCAACACCGGCATATGATATTTGAAGTACAGGTTTTGCGTGAAACTTATCAATTATCTTACCCCAGATAAGCTGAAAAACCAAACCGCTTATGCCTGCGATTACGGCATAAATTGCCGCCTGAGAATATGTCATGCGGAGTTTATCCAACATATGTACCCCGAAGAATGGTGAGGCTATGCCTGAAGTTAAATGCCAGAAAGCGAGGAAGAGAATCAATTTTTTGAATTTCTTGTCCTTGAAAGGAATGGTAAACATATCAACAATCTTTTGCTGTCGTAGGGGTTTTGCAGGATATGGCTGGTCTATCAATAATATTGCCGAGATAGTTGATGCTACGGCCGCTATGAGGAATATCCAGGCGAATCCTTGTCCTGTTATCTTATTTCTTTTGAAGACATCAAGCAGTAGGCCTCCGGCAAAAGATACCGCTATACCTATTCCTCCAACTATCATATTTCTTAAGCCAAAGTAGCGTCCCCAACGGTTTTTGGGAACTATATCAGACATCCACGATGTCCAGGTGTTGTTGGCAATTACAAGTAGTGTGTTAAAGGCTCCCAAAAGCAGGAGCATCCATCTTATATCAATAGATTTACCAAGAAATATCAGTATAGCCGGAATGAAAAAAAGTCCACGGCCTACACCTGCCGTTAAGATTACCACTTTTTTCCGATTTCCGAACAATCGAACTAGTGGAATAGTCAAAAAGCTCATAATTGTAAGTAAAGCAGGTATGGCAGACAACACACCTATTTGGAAATCGGAAGCCCCGAGATAAAGTGCGAATCCACTTAAGAATATTCCTCCGGTTAATTGTAGGTGAATAGAGGCGAATGAACCCTCAATGATTGAAATTCGCAGACCTTTTCTTACTCTACTTGACGGCATGTTTAATTTGTTCAGCATTTTAGTCTAATCCCCTGTGGAGGTTCTTAATTCATTTTTAGTTTAGAGGGGACTTGGTAAAATCAGGCGTTTTTGGAAAATTCTATTCTCGGGAACAAGCCTTCACCCTTATTTATCTTGATTCCGTCAGGTAATTGGCCCCATTCGATAAGGTCTGTATAAGTTTGCCTATCTTTCAAACTAACCCCCAGTTTTTTGTTAATTTTTTCAGCTGTTTCAGGCATAAATGGTGTCAAAAAGACCGCCAGTAACCGGAGGCTTTCCAGAAGTGAATATAAAACTCCGGCTAATTCTTGAGTTTTACCTTCTTTGTTCAATGTCCATGGCGCGGACGATTCAACAAAAGAGTTAGCTGCGGTTACCAATTCCCAAATTTTTAAAATTGCCTTACGGAAACGAAAATTATTCATAAATTTTGGTAATTCGACAGCTATCGATTTTGCGATATCTTTAAGTTTTCCTTCGTATCCGTCAAGTTTTTTAACAACCCCGTCCAGATATTTTTCGCTCATGCCGAGTATTCGTGAAACCAGGTTGCCTAAGTCGTTTGCCAAGTCAGAGTTTATGCGTTCCACTAGTAACTCTTCGGAAAATGATGAATCTAATCCAAAGCTCATTTCTCTTAAGAGAAAGTAACGAAACTGTTCGAAACCGTATTTAGTCTTCATATCAAGCGGGCGAACAGCATTGCCTAGCGATTTGCTCATTTTAGTTTCGTCAACTTGCCAGTAGCCGTGAACCTTGAGGGTTTTATAGGGTTGTAGACCTATTGCTTTTAGCATAGTTGGCCAGTAGATTGCGTGAGGAATTAAAATATCTTTAGCTGTTAAATGGTGGGCTGTTTCCCAGTATTTTTTGAAATCAGGACTATCTGGGTAACCTATTCCGGTTAGGTAATTTATGAGGGCATCAAACCATACGTAGGTTACATAATTTTCATCGAAAGGCAGACTAATGCCCCAGGGTAGGCGCGATTTAGGTCTTGATATGCACAAATCGCTTAGTGGTTCTTTGAGGAATGAAAGAACCTTGTTGCGGTGACGTTCCGGTTCAATAAACGAAGGATTTTCCTTAATATATTTAATGAGCCAATCTTGATAGCGGCTCATTTTGAAAAAGTAGTTTTTTTCAGATATATATTCAAGCGGTTTCTGATGGTCAGGACACTTACCGTCCACCATCTCCTTTTCGGTATAGAAGCGTTCGCAACCAACACAGTAGTAGCCGCCGTATTCGCCGAAGTAAATATCGCCTGAATCGTAGACTTTCTGTAGGATATCTGTTACGGTTTGTTCGTGATCGGCATCAGTTGTGCGGATGAAACGATTATATGTGAATCCAAGTTCTTTGAATGTTGAGCTAAATATGCCGGAGACTCTATCTACATAAGATTTTACGTCAGCGTTTTTATTCTTGACTACTTGCATAATTTTATCGCCATGCTCATCGGTGCCGGTAAGGAAAAATACGTCCTTGCCGTAAAGCCGCCAGAAACGCGCCAGGGTATCGGCAAGTACAGTAGTATAGGTGTGGCCAATGTGGGGTTCGGCATTAACGTAGTAAATTGGCGTAGTTATGTAAAATGAATCGGGTTTATTTGTCAACGCTTCTTTATTCAAATATTCCTCCAAAAACTAAGTTTACGCAAATTAGGGTTTGAGGCAATACCCTGACCCTATTGCTTTCCCCTTGGAAGCAGAGTCAGAGGGAGAGTAATAAGTTTTAGGATAGAATTAAAGGGGAAAAGCTGGAGGTTTTGGTATAAGGTTACTGTATTTTTAGTTTTTCCAGTTTATTTATCACCTTTACCGTTTCCAGGCTGACGGTTATCACCTTTTTGATTAATCGGATGATGTACTCCGGGTCGTCTGCACGGTTGGGGTCGCTGACGATTCCGGAACGCTTGTCAGTTTTGACTCGGTACTGGTCTACAATCCACTCAAGAGCGGAGCGGTTGCCCAGGCGGTACTCGTAGACCTCTTTCGGGATGCCTGCCAGGGTAAGGAAGTCGTTGTAGATTAACTGGGTTTTGTCCTTGGAAAGCTTCATCTTTTCTACTTTGAGATTAAGCGGCGCGTGGGGGTTCTCGATTGTCTCAAGCTCGTACTCGGGCTGGTCTTCGTAGTTGACGTGCAGGTCGGCAAGGCGCTTGCCTGCTTTGGCAAAGGCCCAAAAGTCCGGGGCAAAGGGGATACGGGGCAGTTCGCGTTTCAGGTTGGCGGCGTAGGTTTCACGGTATTCGGGATGGTGCAACAATCCGTAGATGTAGTGGAATATGTCCCACTTGGATATTTGATCCCCCCTTAATCCCCCTTTCAAAAGGGGGACAGAATCCAGCACCTCACTCACACCTTCCAGGTTCTTCAATACTTCCGTATTCAAGAACCTGATTACTCTCAAACCGTACCCTTCCAGAACTTTTGTTCGCTCCTCATCGTACTGCTTGCTCTCCTCGGCAAAGTGGGTTTCCCCATCAATCTCGATGACAAGCTTTAATTCAGGGCAATAGAAATCAACGATGAAATTATCTATAGGCCGTTGTCTCAACACCCGGTATTTGAAGTTGCGTAGATAATCATACCACAGTTTGCGTTCGGCTTTGGTCATGTTTTTGCGAAGTTCTTTGGCTCGCGGGACGAGCTTAGGGTTGTAAGGCAGATGAAAATCACCAACAGATAGGCCACGTTTTTTTAATTCCTCAGCGTCGTAGTTTATTTCTTGATTTGATCCCCCTTTGATTCCCCCTTGGAAAGGGGGACTATCCTCCCTAAATCCCCCCTTAGAAAGGGGGGCACTCAGGGTTGCCTCCCTTTCTAAGGGAGGTGCCCGAAGGGCGGAGGGAT
>CAZUXE010000003.1:0-9310 GCA_964624585.1 uncultured bacterium
ATTCCTACGAAAATTTCCTCAACCGATAATTGCTACAAAATTATCCGGTATTTTTAATCCTCTAAAAGTGCCTGAATGAGAAAAATAGATAGCAAGATATTGGAACAGATTTAACTCTGCCACACTCCTTGCAAAAGGATAAAAATGTTGTAAAATATGTTAAAGTGTAAGAACATATGCTCTTTGACTTTGTCATACATGAAGCCTCCAGTTTGGCGTCATGTATAAAAATGATGAATCTATAGAAGGTTATTATGGCTATGCGGGTTGAAAATATAAATACAACAATTTTAATTCAATGTCGAAAACAAATAGGACTCAAAGTATCTGAAGTCGCTAGAAAAATACCTAAGATTAAAGAAATTGAAAAGGGCGAACTTAAACCTACTTATAAGCAATTATATGTTCTCGCAGATTTATATACTGTACCCAGATGGGTGTTTATTTCTGAAGAATTACCTCTAAAGTACCACTTTAATAAATCAGTACCTGCATTTCGGCAATTTTCTAATAATAATCCGAAAAATTTTAACAACCACAAAATCCGCAAGCTAATAGCCAAAATTGAACAGTACCGCAATCTTATTCTTGATTTAAGAAAAGATATGGACGAACCCATTGAAGTATTTAAGTCTCCCCAAATAACAAATAACGCAAGCCCAGAGCATGTTTCAACACAGATTTACAAATGGCTTAGCACATCTGGTAATCATGACTTCTTTGAATGGAAATCATTGCTGGAACAAAAAGAAATTTTTATTTTCTTAACCTCTAAATATAAAGGATGGTCTCATATAGACAGAGAATTACTTAGAGGATTCGCAATTTACCATTCAAAATTACCAATTATTGTTATTAATGATTCTGATTCAAAAAAAGCACAATCTTTTACTCTGTTTCACGAATTAGGACACATTCTTAGAAAAGAAAACTCTCTGGATATTTGGGAGGATCAAAATATCCAGATTGAAAAATGGTGTGATAAATTAGCAGGCAATGTATTAATGCCTGCCAATAAATTGCAAAATATTACTTTGCCAGGCAATCCATCAGACGCTTTAAGTAATATTAAATCATTAGCAAAGTCTTTTAAAGTTAGTCCTTACGCCTGTCTTGTTCGTTTAAGGCAATTGCGAAAAATAACACAACCTGTGTATAATCATATTGAGGAAGAATTAATCGAGGAATTTCAACTGTACCAAAAGAAGCGTAAAAACCGCAAAGGTGGTCCCGCAAGAAATAGGGCAAAAGAAGTAGTAACCCAATATGGACATATATATACGGCAGCCCTTCTTCAAGCATACTATAATAAAGAAATTGGATTACATAAATTAACTCGTCTTTTTGATCTAAAAAAGTCCTCCCATATATTTGAAATCAAGAGAATACTCTAATGGACAAGTATTGTGTTGATGCAAATGTTTTTATTGACGCATGGCAAGAATACTATAGTCCCAAAAATTTTCCATCATTTTGGAAAGAGATTGCGAACATAAAAAAGGAAATAATTTTAATTAGACCAATTTTTGATGAAATTGAGCCCATACCATCTTCAGATAATAAATTAGCAATTACAAAAAAAAGAGAGAAATACCCTATTAAAATGTGGTTAATAGACAATAAGTTTACCACAACACTAATAGATGATAATATTAATAAAACTTCTTTAGAACTGGAAAAAGAGTATGAAATAGAACAAAAAGGGAATGGAGCCAACAGAAATGATATTCTTTTAATTTCTTATGCAAAAGAAAAAAATAAAACGGTTGTTACCCAGGAAAACCATCAATCAACTATCCCCGGGGAAAAATGTAATTATAGAATACCCTTAATTTGTAAGGAACAAGGTGTTGAATGTATTAATCTTGCAGAACTGATCGATCGATTAGGTATAGTGATTTGATATCTCCGTTGACAGCAAAATATTAGATATGCTTGAAGATTATCTAAGCAAATAAATTAACGCTTCGCGAACATATCTCTATTGCTAACTTGAACGAGGTACTGATAATTGTATCACTATGGAAAATATAAAAAAGAAAACTTATAAATCGTTTACTAATATTATTATTTTGAAATATAATCCCAAACCTGATATTCACTGAGTTGACAAAATGGGAAACTAAGTTAGACTTCGGAGTGGCTGTTAATTCACTTAAAGTTCTCGTATTAACTGGTCCTGGTACCAATTGCGATGCGGAATCGTTATTTGCCTTTCGGCATTTGGGTGCTAATGCTTCCGAAGAGAGTCTGCGATTACTCTGTAGGCATCCTGAGAAACTTCATGAACACCATATCCTTGTTCTTCCTGGCGGATTCACCTATGGCGATTATGTCGGTGCAGGAACCTTGTTTGCCGCCGATTTCAAACACATTCTTGGCAATGAAATAGAAAAGTTTCTTGCCGAAGGCAAGTTCATCATAGGAATTTGCAATGGTTTTCAGATACTTGTCAAAAGCGGTTTGCTGCCGGGATTCAGTGGTCATTTTGACTCTCCGAGTGTAACCCTCGCGGCCAACGAGTCCTTAAAATTTGAAGACAGATGGGTTTACTTGAAGCCTGAGGCTAAAAACTTTTGGACAAAAGGCCTACCCAAAGTAATCACACTTCCAGTTGCTCATGCTGAAGGCCGCTTTATTTGTAAAAATAAAAAAACCTTGCAGACCCTTGAATCAGGCGCCCAGATACTGTTGCGCTATTCAACAAGCAGTGACGATACACCTAAATATCCAGATAATCCTAACGGTTCAACCGGACATATAGCAGCCATAACCAACCCATCTGGGCAAGTTATGGGGTTGATGCCTCATCCTGAAAGGTTCATCTTAGCCCATCAGCATCCGGCTTTCGCAAGGGGAATATTTAAAGGCGAACCGCACGGCCTTATACTACTTCGTAATCTTGTTAAAGAAGCCGCCAGCCGCTTCTAAATTATTTTCTAACACCAACTTAGACCTCTCACCAACCCCGCGTCCAAACAAGCTAGTATCTTAAAATAAGTTGCTCAAAAGATAGTCAAAAACTAGTCAAAAGATGATCAAAAGCTATTCAAACCCTCAACTTCGCTTATCGAAGCCTACAACTGCATATCGTATACGATATACAGAAATTGCACAGGAGGATTACTGTAAACTGCGGAACTAAAACCAAGCTGGAAATTGCTCATTAGTTATCTTTAGCAAATATTGATAATATAACATTTAACCGGAGGTAAAAAATCTCAAAAGAAGTGTTTCCGCCTTATCTTTAAGAAACATCTTCCAGTCCAGTGAGAAGTAGACTGTAATTTCAGTTAAAGATATCTTGATGAACACAGTTGGCTTTAGTCAAAATACAATTTGGTTTAAGGGGTATGGGCTAAATAAGGTTCAAGAAAGCTTGCCTAGGAATTTCCATATGCAGTTTTATTTTAAGAGACATCCACAGCTGTCTTTGCCTACAGCCCGAGCTTTAATTCTGATAGAATAATTAATTGCCGCTACAGCCGACTGCAGATTAGTAACTTAACGCTGCGTTGGAAATGAAGGAGGAGGTTGAATTTGTTTTGGCGTATCCAAAAGGTGGGAAAAGGAATGAGCTATTTCCTTTGCAACTATTTTTATGTGAAAAAATATAAGTCCCAGTTTAGCTTGCTCACCTGTAACTACTACTAAAACGTTTTCTTGACCGGTATTGGTAATTATAGTGTATCCTTTATCGCCCTTAACGTATACCTGTTTTAATGTCCCTTGACGAAATTCCTGCACCGTACGTTCGCCTAAACCAAGCAAGGTTGCTGAGATAGCGGCAACGTCATCATCGTTGGTTCCAGGTGGGAGAGCAGAGGCAAGCATTAATCCGTCCATACTTACTACAGCCGAAGCGTGTATTTCAGGGGCTGTCTGGTGAAGCCGATGAAGTATTGTACGTAATCTATCTTCTAATCCGGGCATCTATCCTCCAGTTATTGGATACAGTATAATTGAGAACCAATATGATGTCAAGTTTTACAAATTGTTTCTCTGTAATACTGCCCTGGTATGGAATTATGAAACCAGTGCCCAATACTGAGACTGGACTTTTACACCCGTAACACACCCGTAACCCGTAACACACCCATAACCCCTAACACACCCGTAACACCTAACACACCCGTAATACCTAGTAAGACTCCGTAACCCCACAACATAACGCTTTAGAAACTAAGGATAGGCGGTTAGAGAACGGATAATAACTTTAGTCCAAGGAATAACAATCTAGGCGTCTGTCGTCAAAGATGTGGTTTCTAGCGGTAATTCGCTTATCTCTGGCTTTAGTAACATCAATTTCTGCAGTAATTACACCCTCTTCATCAGCCAGTTCAGCAATAATATTTCCATTTGGTTCTATAATTCTGCTCATGCCGATAAAAGAAAGCTCCGCTCCTACAATAGACTCACGTCCAATCCTATCGGCAAGCGCAAAGAAAACCCTATTCTCAATGGCCCTTGTTATTGCGGCTGCCGGGCAATAAGGCAGTACAAGATTCGCCGGATGACAAATAATATCTGCGCCCTGCAAAGCTAAAGAACGCGCCGATTCAGGAAATATCCAGTCAAAACATACCATCATTCCCAAAGTTGCAATGCCTATATCAAATACCGGAAATCCAAGCTTACCCGGCTTAAAAAGCTTCTTTTCACTATCAAAAAGATGCACTTTTCTGTAGGTACCTATGTGTTCTTTTGAGCTAAAAAGCACCGCCGAATTGTACAAGTCGTCTCCGTCTCGCTCAGCCACACCGGCAACTACAAATCCGCCGATTTCTTTAGCTAGAGATATGAAAAAATCGCTTGACTCCCCTGTGGGAAACTCTTCAGCCAGAGGCATTAAATCCTTAGCAGATGCAAATAGATATCCGGTTGTTGCCAGTTCCGGCAAAACCAGAAGGTCAAGTTTTAATCCTTTACATAAATGAGTGATTTTTTGAAAATTCTTCTTCTTTTCCCCAAGAACCGGAGAAAACTGCAAAACACCTATCTTCATTTTCGCTCCTTTATATTAAACCCTGACAATTCAAGCAGTCTATCAACCTAGCTTGAAGACGAAGGGGAAATACGGAATAATGGAATTTGCCAAAGATGCGGAATGGAAAGGGTATGATTAGAAGAAAGCGGAATGGATGCAGTAACGAAAGCTGCTCTCAAATAAAAGAAATAAACTGAGGATATACGGAAATGCTTAGTCAAGGAAACGCGAAAGTCCCTGAGTCCATGAGGTTCTGATTTCATCTATAGAGGCTGTAGCTATAGGACGTTTTCCGTCTTCATAAAACAACAAACGTTGTCCCTTTACAGTTTCCCCAATGGAGGCAAATACAGTTCCTTCCATAAGTTCTTCAAAACGCTTGGCTTTCTTTTCATCAACTTCCAGCAATATGCGCGACTGGGTTTCAGAGAATAACAGGTAATCTGTACGGGTAAAATTACCGTCAGTCGGTATCGCATCTACGTATATGCGTGCGCCAATTTCACCGCCTAAACACATTTCAGCCATCGCTACTCCAAGACCGCCATCTGATAAATCATGGGCTGAAAGCACTAAATCTTCTCTTATCGCTTTTTCTATCAATCGGTAGTTCTTCTTAGCCGTTTTCATATCAACCCTTGGCGGATTCGCTCCCATTTTCTTGTGCATCCGCAGATATTCCGAACCACCCATTTCCATTTTAGTTTGACCAACTATATAAATTCGCGAACCCGGTTTTTTAAAATCGCTAGTAACTATCTTTGATACATCTCTCACCAAGGTAACAGCCGATATAAGCAAGGTGGTTGGAATATTTATTTTTTCTCCCTTTTCAGAAATGTAGAAATTGTTCAGGCTGTCTTTACCGGAAATAAACGGGGTTCTGTATGTTTCAATAGCGCTTTTACAAGCCTTGCACGACTGCAACAGTTGATAGAGAATGCTGTTATCAGACGTATCACCTGCACAAAAGTTATCCAACAGAGCTATTCTATCAAACCTTCCGCCTACTACTATCAAATTACGTATAGCTTCATCAATTGCCGCTGCCGCCGAAGCATAAGCGTCAAGCATAGCGTAGCGCGGAGCAAGACCTGCGGATATAGCTATTGCCTCAAGCGAATTAAGATTAGGTTGAATTACCGCAGCATCCATAGGCGCATTTTGCCCAATTCCCCCTAAAGGCTTTAGAATAGTCCCGCCCTTAACCTCATGATCGTATTGACGAATTACCCACTCCTTAGAGGTAACATTAAGCTGTCCAAGCAAGCGCAAAAGAGCTTGTCCCATATCGCGTGGCGGAATAACCTCAGTTTCACGAGAAGTTTTCTTATTAGGTTTGGATATATGAAACTTCCTTGGAGGCAGACCTTTATGAAGAAATTTCATATCCAGAGCGGCAACTTGTGTTTCCTTAAAACGCAGCCTCAACACCTTGTCATTTGTTACCTCTCCTATAACTGCAGCCTCAACCCCAATATCTTCGGCAAGTTTCAAAAATGAATCAATACGTTCGGGATTAATAAAGAAAAGCATTCTTTCCTGAGATTCAGATATCCATATTTCATGATGCGTCAAGCCAGCGTATTTAAGAGGAATTTTTTCAAGCTCAATTCTACAACCCTGTTTTTCAGTCATCTCACCAACGGCTGACGACAAGCCGCCTCCACCGCAATCGGTTATTGCCGATATTAAATTACTGTCTCTTGCGGCAAGAACTAAATCCCTCAGCAGTTTTTCTTCAATTGGGTTGCCTATTTGAACCGCTGAGCCATGCTTTACGGACGAAGACTTAGCCAAAGCTGTAGAAGCAAAGGTTACTCCGTGAATCCCGTCTCTACCGGTTCTTGCGCCAGCTACCACAATAAGATCGCCTTCCGAAACCTTTTTATCTACCTTGTCACGCGGCATAATGCCAAGCGTTCCGCAATAAACCAAAGGATTGGCAATGTAGAGTTCGTCAAAATAAATAGCTCCTGACGCCGTAGGTATGCCCATTCTATTGCCATAGTCCCTTACCCCTTGCACCACTCCTTCCATAATCCTACGTGGAGGAAGTGTTCCTTTTGGCAATTTTCGTGAAGGATACCCGGGCGGTCCGAAACAAAAAACATCTGTATTAATTATTGGATCCGCGCCAAGACCTGTACCAAGCGCATCCCTTATAACCCCTCCGGTTCCGGTTGCAGCTCCTCCGTAAGGCTCAATAGCCGAAGGATGATTATGGGTTTCCACCTTAAAAGCCAAGGCCTGATTCTTATTGAACTCAATAACTCCCGCGTTATCTTTGAATAAGGAAAGACACCATGGCCGCTGTAATTCCTTTGAAGGATTCATAATAGTGTCTTTCAGAAGGTTATTAAATTTTTCCCCCTGCAGTTCAAACACGGCATTAAAGGTTTTATGAACACAGTGTTCCGACCATGTTTGAGCAATAGTTTCTATTTCAGTTAAAGTTGGCTGCCTTTTTTCTTTCTTAAAATGATTACGAATAGCGTGCATTTCTTCAAGATTAAAATGCCAATCACGCTTTACAGAAAGCTCAAGCAATTCGTCATCTGATAAATCGTTCAATTCGATATATTCAATTTTGAATCGCGCACCTGTATGCCTTGGGAATGGATCTTCTCCTCTAATCGCCAAATGTTGAATTAGAGGATTAAAAAGATGCCTTTCTGCAAACCTGACCAGTTTAGCTCTGGAAACTGAAGCTGGAAATATGAAACGGGTTGCCCGCTTAATATCTTTAACCGGAATTTTGCGCCTATCCATATGTGTCTTTATCCAGTTAGATTCCGGATCGGTTACACCCGGATTGAACCAAACTTCAAGCGAGCGCATGCCTTGGGGCTGGGTTCTTCCAAAAGACAGATTCTCTTCCACTGAATCTGCAAAAAGTTCCGTGGCAAGCGCCTCAACTTCTTTTTTTGCTAAATCGGTTTTAATGAAGTATACTTTGATAATAGAAAGGCCCTTAGATACCAGACCGTCTTCAGCCATCAGACGGCTAAGTTTTTGAACCTCAGGGTCTTTGCCCTTTTTTACAACCTCGATTCTGTGAATCACCACGGATAATATCCCAGTTGCAGCTAATGTCAACCGTAGATATTTTTAGGAGGCTGAAAACTTATAAAGCAAGCCCTCTTGTCATTAATACATGAACGTAAAATACCTTGTTTATTCTATAATTTGAGACAATTAACTCAGTTGACAAATACTCTCCAAGCCCTAGACTTATTTTCTGTAAACACTAGCCTTAAAATTCAAGGAGGAAAGATGACTAAATTAGGTTGTATTTTATCAACCGTTCTGTTACTTAGCAGTGCCGCTCTAGCTAATAAATGCTTAAACATGAAAATCAGCGGCTATATGCAACCTCGCTGGCAGGCAACTCTTGGCGATTCCGCCATGGAGAATTCATTCCGTATTCGCCGCGCATCCATAGGAATTGGCGGTTCGGTTGGCGAAATATTTTCCTACAAAGTAGTAGCTTTGTTTCCCGGAGACGCTATTAAGCTTGGCTGCGCCTATGTTGATGTAAAGCCTTTTAAGTACTTTGGCGTCAGACTAGGACAAATTCTAACTCCCTTTGGCTTCGAAAAACAACGCTCATCTTCAGCAGTTCTCTTTCCTGAACGCTCTTTTGCATCAGGTCATAAACTTTTCCCGTTGATAAATACCGATATAGGTATAATGGCTTACAGCGACTTAAATATAGCCACTGTTAAACTAGGCTTATTCAACGGCTCTGAAAAAGACGTCACGAACGACAACAAAGCCAAGGATATATACGCCAACCTTAGCTTCAAACCGTTTAAGTTCTTACATGTTGGAGCCTCTTATTCAACAGAAACATCTATCATAATAGATACCGTTACAACAACAAATCGCTGGGGAGCGGATTTTTCACTCACCCCGTGGAATTTGTGGCTTGCCGCTGAATATATGCATATGGACGCTTCAGACAATTACGCGGCAAAAACAACCTATTATGCAGAAGCGGCATGGATGTTTAAGACCAACGCCTGTACTTGGATGTATGGAATTCAACCTGCTGTTCGTTATGAATTTGTAGATCCGAATCTTTCAAGCAATACTGGTGCGCGTACAATTATTACATCAGGAATCAATATACACATACTTCCTAAAGATAAAGCCAAGCTTGCTCTTTGTTACCGGATAATTAACGAAGAGGAAACTGATATAAAGAATAATCAAATTATCGCTCAGTTTCAACTTAAATTCCCACACATCGTCCACACCCATAACACACCCGCAACACCCACAACAAAACACCCGTAACACCCGCCCGTAACACTCTCC
>CAZUXE010000003.1:9410-25042 GCA_964624585.1 uncultured bacterium
CCCGTAACACTCTCCTCACAAAAACACCCACAACATTGCCGTAGCATTGCCCCAGCAGTGCTACGGCGCGTTTTTTACCTGTCTTTCCGTAATTTACACATACATTACTCTTTATTCGCTTTATAAACAAGCTTATGATATTCAGCCACCCACTAAATTTTTACGCCTTAAGCATATGTTTATGTGAAACTTAGCGCATGTTAAACCCGAAGCACCTTGACAAACCTCTGTTAATGACTATATATATATGTATCTATTTTGCGTTGGGTTTATTTGACGCTTTGGCGCAAAAAAAGTTCTTACTAAAAGGGATAACCGAGCATCTGATGTATTGCATGGGTTAGGGTATTACTAACAGGAGGCAATTGCGTATGGTTATCTTAAACGTCCTACCACCTGAGCTTGCGATAGCGCTACAACCGAAGCTGTATTTTACAAAAGGTAAAACGACATCTTTGCAGATTATTTTTCAAGTATGGGGACAATAAATGCTTGATAATAAAACAGATATAAAACCCATACTCTTGGTAGACGATGAAAAAGATTTTACAGAAACAACGGGTATGGTGTTACAAGCTGAAGGCTATAGGGTCCAGTTAGCCAATTCTGGTGAAGAAGCAATTAAACTATACGAAAAGGGGAAATATTCACTTATCATTACCGACATCAATATGCCTGGCCTGGACGGTATTGAACTTATACGCAGAATTCATGAAATTGACTCCGAACAACGTGTTATTGTACTTACTGGATTTCCTTCACACGAATCGCAGGACGAAGCCTTCAGATTAGGTTCTGTGAATTATCTTGCTAAACCCTTTTTGGCAAAGCGATTTATTGAGGTTATTGAAGCTTCATTACGTAACGACGATAATTCAAATGAACTAACAGGACCAATAAAAGTTACCTGTGAAGATCTTCTCCAAATGTATGCAATGGAAGGCAAGAGTACGGTACTTGAAATTTCAAAGGGAAAGAATACTGGACGTATATATTTTGACAAAGGCGCTATTTTACACGCTGAAACCAATGCGAATCAGGGAGAAGAGGCGTTCTACGAAATGCAGTTTTGGAAAGGAGGAAGGTTTGATAGCAAGCCGCTGCCTGAAAACTTTCCGGTTACAATACAATCAAGTATGACCGCTTTGTTGCTTGAAGGCGCAAGACGTCATGATGAGCGGCTGCAGCAGGAAGGGGGAGTTGAAATTGAGAATGAAAATATTGAAGAATTTACAGAGGAAGCTGATAAAGAAGAGCTCAGCATAAAGGAGAATAAAATGCCGGAATTGGATACATTATTGCAAAAAATAGAAACAGGGGTAGCAAATATAATAGGCATAGTCGGGGTAACGGAAGACGGCGCCGTGGCTGCAAATCATGGCGTTGACACTCCTGATGAGATTGGCGCTGTTGCGGCCTTTGTGAATGCCAGCGGCAAGCAGTTAAGCGCAATTCTCGGTCTCGGAACTCTACAGGCAGGAGTAGTTACCTTTGGAGAACAAAAGCTCCTAGCCGTCAATCATAACGAATATACAATAGGACTCATTGTCGACGGTAAGGCTTCTATAAAGTCAACCATTGCCGTGGTCAAGAATATTCTATCAACTTGAGTAATCAGGAGAAGATATTTATGGAAAAAGCATTAGAAGATTTAGGAAATGTTCCAGGGGTTTTCGGCTCTTTTGTAACCGATGCAGACGGCAACTTGCTGGCTTCAAAAATGCCCGCTGGATACTCTGCAGATATGTTAGCTAAAGCTGGACAAACAGCGTCATTACTTATGCGCGGTATCGCCTTTACCAGAAATCAGGCAATCACACAGGTTGAATGGGAATATAACGAATATCGACTTATTGCCCGCCAGGTTGCAAGCGGAATAATTTCTGTTCTTTGCGAAAAAACACTCTCCTTGGCGCTTTTGAAGCTTACCTTCAACGTCGTGGTTCAACGCATAGCAACACTTCTTGAACAAGGTGCTATACCTGAGAATAAACCGCAAGTGGCCCAAATGAGTCGTAAAAACTTTGACGCTATTTGTGAAGCAGTCGTTAAAAAATTACGCAAGGTCTATGGTCCTGATTTAGCAAAAAGCGCAATGCGTACCGCTGTTCGTAAGTTTGAACTTATCGGCGAAGGAGCCTCCGTAGATGACGTACGCATCATACTTTTACCCACTATGCGTGAAAAACTTGAAGGCCTTATGAAGCCTGACGAAATTTCACAATTCCTTGAGAAGCTTCTGAAAGAACATATGGCAGGTAAATGATGAGTGCAGAAATTTCAGGAAAGCTCCCATACCCTGAAGGAGAAGTTGATGTTACTGTCAAACTCATCAACTCTTCCGGTAAGAAAGCCGACTTTGAGTTTCTACCCGCGAACGCCGTTTCACTTGATATATCAAAAATGGTGGAACTTATGAATAATCAAGGATGCAAAGTTGAACTATCCACCGCCAATCTTTTGAATTGCGCTTATAAAAAAATTACAGTTACCTTGTTTGCTTCAGGCAAAATAGTAATCGAAGGGCTTAAATCTCAAAAACCTGATGACGCCCTGAAGCTAGTCCGGGAACTTTTATCATCGTAAGATGTAATTATTACAAACGCTTTAATAAGGAGACAGAATGAAATATAAAACCGCGTTCTCGCCCTTGGCTATTACGTTAGGGGTGCTTATTTTTGCAGGAATTGCTCACGCAACCCAGCAACACGGTGAGCCTACAGGTTTGGTGGTACACCAGATAGCTCACCTGATGTTTGTTTTGGCGATGATTGTTCTTATGGTTGTATTAAAACGAACCGTTGGAACCGAAGTAGCCGGATGGCGCTATCTATATTGGGCAGCATTCTTTTTCCTTGTGTGGAATTTCCTTGCCTGGGGAGTACACGGCATACAGGAATTTATACATGAAACGGCCTACGTGGGTACAGGTTACTGGGGTAAGTCGTTATCTTTAGATACACAAGGCGGTCTGCGTACATTTTTCTACTTTGCCAAACTGATTGCACCTATTCTAAATGTAATTCCGTTCTATTTTCTGTATCGTTCCCTTAAATCATTTGCGAAAATATCGGAGTAGGAGGTTAAAATGAAACTTTCAATGAGTGCTATAAAAATTGCCGATATAATTGGTCCGACCCTGGTCATCATAGTATCATTTATGATTCTCAATGCAGCCAATACAATTCGTAAACGTGCGGTAGGAACAAACGTATGGTACTTTCTATACTGGTTTGCCATAGCTGAGTTCGCCTTTGCCGTTGCCCGCTCCATTGGACATATTGTTCAACATATTCTTGGTTCGGTTAACGCCACAACAACATGGAAGTTTATTGCCCCATATTCAGGAGCAACCAACACCATCACATTCGTAATTGTATTCGTTGTAACACTTTTGATGGTACGTTCCATTAGAGGTTTTGCTGAAGAATAAAAAAAACTTTTACGCTTTTCGGTATCACGTGCGTATTCAAACCCGTACGTGATACCGGAAATGCCCTTACTGAATCTTTTGTTTGAAGGATTCACAGCTAATTTATATTCCTGAGGTGGTAAGGAAGGCTTGGTTTTTGGAACCTTTAGCCTAAAAATAGCTAAAGGTAAAAGTATTCAAGGAGGAATAATGACCAAAATAAAAGTAATACTCGTATCTGCGCTTATCGCTTTCAGCGTTACATCTGCAGCTACTAATCTTCCAACAATAACCGGATACTTTCAGCCTCGATGGCAGGCCACTTTAGCTGACAGTAGCTTCGAAAATACTTTCCGCTTCCGCCGCGTTATTCTGGGACTGAAAGGCAACTTAACCGATTATTTGAATTACAAATTAACCCTTGCAGCCCATAAAGCTTCCATTTCACTACTTGACGCATATATTGATATAAAACCGCATCAGCTTTTTGCCTTCCGTATAGGTCAGTTTAAGATTCCTATGGGTATGGATAAACTCAGCTCAGGCTCTACAACGCTCTTCCCAGAACGTCCTGCGGTCTCAGGATTCGTTATGGACCGCGATCTTGCCGTAATGGCTGCATTAAAAACAAAATTAATCGGCCTACAGCTTGCCATTTCCAACGGTGAAGGACGTAACAAGATAGATCTTAATGAAAATAAAGACCTAAGCGCTCGCCTGACCATTAAGCCTCTTAAGTTTCTACACATAGGTGGAGCCTACATGATGGGTAAGTATTCCTTTACTACTCCATTATTAGACACTTTGTTAAACTTCAATCGCTGGGGCGCTGAACTTGCTGTAAATCCCGGCCCGCTGTGGCTTGCAGGAGAACTAATGGGCGGTGTCAACGATACCGTTTCAGCAATGCGTTACTACTTTGAAGCAGCATGGACATTTGAACTTGACAAGAATTATCTTTACGCAATTCAGCCTGCCGCTCGCTATGAAATGATTGATCCTGACACTAAAACTAATAACGACTCCAGAAATCTTATCACGGCAGGTATAAACCTTCACTTCATGCCAAAACATAAACTTAAGCTAAACCTTTGCTACATTTTGGTCATGGAAGAGACTAACAGCGTAAAGAACGATGAAGTTATTGCCCAATTCCAGTGGAAGATTTAGAATTTAGCAATTAACAATGTAGCTAGAGAGTGTAAAGGAATTACGCTAAAAACAGGATGTAGTAGATTTAACACAGCAATAACAAGGAAACTTTAGAGTAGCTACCTACAATAAACACCCTCCTCCTTCCTCCCCCCTACCTCTTCCCCCTCCTCTCTCTTAGAGAGGAGGGGTGGAGAGGTTTTCAATCTATTCCAATTCAATATCTCAACTTAGGGATTTGTAGATTGTTAAATCCAAATCTGAAGCATTAACTCTGTAGATTATTAAGGAGAGCAGAGCTATCGCTTCAGACTATAATTTAGAAAGCTGAACATATTTAATTAGGAAATTGGAACAATTGTAGAGTTTACAGAAAAGTTTAGGATAAGCTCAAATAGTAAAGCCGACCTAAAGGTCGGCTTTACTATATTTCTCTGTCTTGTGTTTTGATCTAGAGCAGTACCTTCTTAATTCGCTCAAGCGCCCAATCAATCTCTTCTTTAGAAATAACTAGAGGAGGTGCAAAACGAATAACTTGATGATGAGTTTCCTTTGCAAGAATACCTAAATCACGTAACTTTTCGCAGAAAGGCCGAGCTGGACCAGAGCTGTCTTTTATCACAACACCAATCATCAATCCCTTACCGCGTACATTATCAACATGCGGAGAATTGATTTTCCGAAGCTCTTGCATGAAATAAGCGCCAAGTTCTGCAGCTTTTTGAACTAAATTCTCTTCTATAAGAACATCCAAGGCGGCCAAACCAACAGCAGAACCTAATGGGTTTCCACCAAAGGTTGAACCGTGATCTCCGGGATTAAACACATCCATAATGACATCATCACAAGCGATAGCGGATACCGGATAAACGCCGCCGGCAAGGGCCTTACCGACTATGTACATATCAGGCACAACAGCGTCATGTTCACAGCAAAACATCTTTCCAGTACGCCCTAAGCCTGTTTGAATTTCGTCGGCTATAAAAATAACGTTGCGTTCTTTGCATACAAGCGCGGCTTGTTTAAGATATCCGTCAGGCGGTACAACTACCCCACCTTCACCCTGAATAGGCTCAACAAGAAACGCCACAGTATTCGGAGTAATGGCCTGCTTAAGGGCTTCTATGTCACCGTAGGGAACGGTAACGAAACCTGGGGTAAACGGCCCAAAGCCGTCTTTATACTGAGCTTCTGTAGAGAACCCGACTATTGTTGTAGTTCTTCCGTGGAAATTACCCGCGCATGTGATAATTTCTGCCTTGTCCTGCTCAACGCCTTTAACCTTGTAACCCCACTTACGCGCAGCCTTGATAGCGGTTTCTACAGCTTCAGCACCCGTATTCATAGGTAAGGCTTTTTTCTTACCAGTTACTTCACAGAGTTTCTTTAGAAAAATTCCCATTTGGTCGTTATGGAAGGCGCGGGATGTTAAAGTAATACGTTCAGCCTGTTTAGCAAGAGCCGCAATAATTTTAGGATGACGATGCCCCTGATTAACCGCAGAATAGGCCGCCAGGCAATCCAGATACTTATTCCCATCAACATCCCATACCCAAACTCCTTCGCCTTTCGATAATACTACATCCAGAGGATGATAATTATTTGCAGAGTAACGTTCGGTTTGAGCAATAATTTCAGAAGTTTTTGACATTTCTTCTCCCTTGTTAGCAGATTTTATCTTTGCCCGAAGTCTAGCCATTAGCTTGTGCTTGTCAACACTTACCCACACCTTATTTTAGCTAAAATAAAGGTGCTATTTCAATAATCAAACAACACGATAGATACAAAGTTCACCTAAGAATCAGCGCTTATCAATATTCTCAATACCCCCAAGATAATTATAGCACATGTTTGTGCACTCTTCCAAAGCAAGAAAGACAATGTATTGACTTTCCGACACTATTGAATAAACTCCTTTCCTTAGTTAAGAACTAATAGTTAAGCTAAAAATAAGTTGTAATTGTCAAGGTGACTAATACAAACTGCGGGTAAAGCTACAAGGTAAGTATAATTGACAGGGTTGATCTTACTAAAAGCCATCTTCAATAGATTCATAATAGCCGAGATGGCGGACACGAGCCGCGGGTTTAACTCAAGGCGAGTGGAATCGACAAAGTTGATTCTACTAAAAGCCATCTTCAATAGATTCATAATAGCCGAGATGGCGGAATAGGCAGACGCGCTAGCTTCAGGAGCTAGTGGGGGCAACCCCGTGGGGGTTCAACTCCCCCTCTCGGCATCAAAGGGGATTAGTTTTACACTAATCCCCTTTTTATTTGAATAAATATCTCCCTGCAATCCCCTTCTATAGGAAAGAATTTAATAAGAACTGTTCGGAAATCGGCTCCAAATTCCATGCAGAGCCTATGTTCCTAAAGTATCCAAATTAAATATTTGCAGACCGACCGGTTAATTAGTTTTTAGTCCTTAGCTTCATGACTATTCAAGTTATCGTACATTTCATTAAGAACATCTTCAACCTTTGCATAAACCTCAGCGGCGGGTTTTGCAGTCAGAATTTCAATTCCTTCGTCAATACTGGAAACAGCGTAGATGTGGAATTTATTTTCCTTAATCGCTTCAACCACTTCATCTTTTAGCATCAAGTTTTCAATATTCGTTTTGGGAAGCATCACGCCTTGCTTACCGGTTAGTCCTATTGTTTTGCACAACCGGAAAAAGCCTTCTATTTTTTCATTTGCTCCGCCAATTGGTTGAATAATTCCATATTGATTAACCGAACCTGTAACCGCAATTGATTGAGTTAATGGAATTCCTGTTAGACTTGACAAAAGGGCGTAGAGTTCAGTTGAGGAAGCGCTGTCGCCTTCAACTTCGGAGTAGAGCTGTTCAAAAGTCAAACTAGCTGAAAGTGGAAGAGGTCTTTTTTTGGCGAACTTGCCGCCTAGGAATCCGGTGATGGTAAGCACTCCTTTATTATGGATAGGCCCGCTCATTCTGGTTTCGCGTTCAATTTGAAGCACTCCGCGTTTTCCAAGCCATGTTCTAGCGGTAATTTTAACCGGTTTACCAAAGGAGTAGTCGCCCAGACTCATTACAGTGAGTCCGTTGAGCTGACCGACCTGCTCTCCGTCAACGTTTATAAGAATAATGCCCCTGACCATCATCTCTTGCAGTTTTTCTTCAATCATCCTGCTTCTGTAAAACTTCTCCTCAAGGGCTTTATTGACATGTTCTGCACGAACTAGTGGTGAATTTGCGTCCATTGCCCAAAAACTTGCCTCACTTGCCAAATCGGAGATATCCAAAAATCTAGTCGAGAGCCTTTTTTGATCTTCGGCTAACCTAGAACCCCATTCTATCATACTGGCAATAGCTCCCTTATCGAAAGGTCTTAAGCCGTCTGATTTGCACCTTGCGGCAACAAAACGAGCATAGGCGAGTTCGTTTTCCGCATTTCGAGGCATATCTACGTCAAAATCGGCACGTACCTTAAAAAGACGCCTAAAGTCTTGGTCGGCATCGTGAAGTAAGGCATAGATATGTGGAGACCCGACTAAAATTACCTTGAAGTCAACAGGTATGGGTGAAGGCTTCAATGTTTCAATTACTCCGCCGCGCAGCTTTTCTGAAATGTTTTCAATCTTCGCTTCGTTGGAAAGCAGTGTACGTTTCAAGGCTTCCCATGCATAGGGAGCTGATACTAACTCACGAGCAGGAATTATCAAATAGCCACCGTTAGCCATGTGTACGGCGCCGGGTTTTATTTTTGAGAAATTGGTAACCATGTTGCCGTTTACATTGCGATATTCAATAGCTCCAAACAGATTGTAGTAGTTGGGGTTATCTTCAAATACTACAGGAGCGCCTTGACATTTGGAATTATCTACAAAGAGATTTATTTTGTATCTTTCAAGAACCGCCAATAGGTGGGAAACCGACTCCTTGTCTGCCTGTTTCTTAAAAAGTTCAAGATGCTTTACAATATCCCTTTTAACCCAGTTGAAGAACTTGTTTAGTCTCACTTCATCTTTGTGCTGTTCTACAATCTTTGAGATTAGCATATCAAGAATATAGTAGGCGACTTTACGGTCGTATTCTAACAAGGTTTTATTTTGCTCTTCCTCTATAGCACGCATTTTGTTCAGGGTTTCGTTCATAATTTCAGTCAGCTCCTGACCATTCTTGCGTACCTTTTTTTGTTCCTCTTCAGGAAGGACCTCAAATGCCTTTTGCTCCAAGGGTTTACCGTCTTTTATAGGTATTGTTACCAAACCGGTTGCACCCCTTTGTATCGCGAAACTGCGCTTTTTCGCCTCTTCTGTAAGTGCGTTTGAAAGTTTTTCCTTCTCAGGTTCAAACTGCGCTTCAATTTTATTTCTTTCTTGAAGATACTCTTCCGAGCTAAAGGCCTTGGGTATATCTGCTCTGCAGGCCTTAACAAAGTCATCCATAGCCGAGGCCAGCTGACGGGCTGTTCCATTCTTAACAGCTATAGACAAAGGCTCATCAGGCTTTTCAAAATTATAGACGTAAATCCAATCTAAGGGAGATTTTTCGCCATCTGCCCTCTTGCTTACAAGAGACATTACGGCAGTCATTTTCCCTGTACCTATTGCTCCTGATACGTAGCAGTTGAATCCTTTTATGCCGTGTGAGAGAGAAAATTGTATGGCCCTTATTCCCCTTTCTTGACCAATAGTCCCCTGCAATGGATCAAGGTCTTCTGTTGATGTAAAGCTGAACCTATCGGGGTCTAATTTTGCCTTAACGCTTTCAGGCTCAAGCCGTCTCTTCAGTTTGTAAGTCTCTTTATTGTCAGACATTAATTGTCCTCCTTAAACGAGGTTAAATTCTAATGAACAATCATCACCGGGCAGTTTGCGCCTGAAAGTACCCTTAGTGATGTGCTTCCAAGCGACTTTTGCCGAGTTGCATCAAGCCCGCGCGAACCTAGTATTACCAAATCAAAACTTCCATTAGAAAGCAACCTTAGAATACCGTCTTCCGCCTTTTCATCAAATAGAAGTTTTTGTTCAACATCTGTATTGCTTTCCTTAAAAACCTGCTCTGCCGTATTGAGAATTTTACGGCCCTCTTCTCGCAGTGAATCACGTATTTCAGGCCCTAAGTCATAATCATAGATTGCAGGTACATAGGCTGCATAAACCAAAGTTACAGCCGAGTGCATAGCTTTTGCAATATCCAAGCCAACCTTACATGCCCGTAGGGCATGTTCCGAACCATCAACCGCTACAAGTATCTTCTTAAACATCAGTTATCCTTATTTGGTGTATTATCATAAATCCTACAGCTTTAACACAGCCCCACCTTGAATTTTACTTTCCTTCATCATACCCAAAACTCGATTGGCTTCATGCAAGGGGAATTCAGTAACCTTTGTTTGTATTGGTATCCTTGCGGCATAATCTAAAAGTTCTGCTACATCTTGATGAGTGGAATTTGCCACTGTCCGCAGATTCTTTTCACCATAGATAAGTTCGTAGGGAAATGAAGGAACATCCGTCATTGTAATTCCGGCCAAAGCTAGAGTTCCGCTAGGTCTTATATGCCCCAAGGCTTTAGGAATTAACGAACCTGCAGGGGCGAATATAATCCCTGTATCAAGCATCTCCGGCGGTTGCTCAAAAACCGTACCTGTCCATTCCGCTCCCAGCTTTTTTGCCAATTTTCTATTTTTTTCGGCCCGTGAGAACACAAAAACCTTCATTTTCAAAAAACGCGCTATTTGAATAGTTACATGGGCGGAGTTGCCAAAACCGTAAAGTCCTAGAATATCACCTTGTTTTGCCTCGGATAACATAAGCGCGCGATAGCCAATTACCCCACCGCACATAAGCGGAGCAGCCAGAGAATCTTTTATGCCTTCAGGCAACGAATAGGCCGAATCAGCAGGTACCACTACGTATTCAGCATATCCGCCATTTACGTGATAACCAGTAAATTTCGCGTTAGAACAAAGGTTCTCAGCGCCTTTCAGACAGTAACGGCATTTCCCACAAACTTCATAGAGCCAGGGGACGCCTACCTTTTCGCCAATTCTATTTTCATCTACTCCATCGCCTACAGCATCAATTGTTCCAATAATTTCATGCCCTGGAACAAGGGGAAGTTTCGGTAAATTAATATCGCCTTCAACGGTATGTAAATCGGTATGACAAACCCCGCAAACCGATACCTTAATTCTCAGCTGTTCGGTTTTTGGCTGAGGGACTTTGATATCCACCAATTTCAAAGGCTGCGTTTCAATTTGCGCCGGTCTTAAAAGTTGCATTGCTTTCATAAAATAATCCTTATTCCCAAAGATAGTGTTTTTCTCGCCTTAGTCAAGCTAGGCGACTTTTATTATCTAAGCAACTGTATATTCGAAACAAACACATCTTTGAAACGGACATATCTCCGAAGCGAACACAAGAGAATATTGATGTAGATATTGAATTCGCAATTGCGATATTTAAATATTAACTTGACATTAGCCTGCATCAAACTAAAGTGGAGCAGATGCTATATCTTTT
The DNA here is from genome assembly GCA_964624585.1 of uncultured bacterium. Classification (GTDB taxonomy): domain Bacteria; phylum Hydrothermota; class Tepidihabitantia; order B3-TA06; family B3-TA06; genus CAZUXE01. The sequence goes on from CAZUXE010000003.1 coordinate 20,472, forward strand.
ATTTTTAACAGCAGTTGCCACTGAGGATTCCTTGAAAATAGAATTCCGCCAACAGGCTTTAAGCTGGATAAGCAATGCACGAGAAAATGGTTGCCAGATAAGAAATGTGGACGCTGAGGTACTGCAACGAACAATAGAAGACTTTGGTCTATTCCTTGATGAAAAAATAGGTTCGCGAAAACGGGAGAGGATTTTTGCACAAATTACTACTCCAGATTCAATATCTCCAACAATTAACTCCTATATAAATAAAAGATTCGGCGCTTTATACTTTGATTTCTACGATTGGTCTGAGCAACGAAGTCCGCAAGGCGATAAGTGGATGACTTATGAAACCGAACACTTTATTATAAGATACCATCAACACAGCGCCGCCGATAAAGACTTAAAACTGATTGAACTCACAGCAGAGCAGGCTTTTAACGATATTTCCAATATACTTAAGCCAAATGAAGATGCCGTATTGCACCTCAAAAGTATACTCAGGACAGATGTTGAACCTTCTGTGAACAGTAACGGTAAGATTTTAATTAATCTTTATCCCTCACGTTCTAGCCTTAAGGCATTTGAGAAGATATCAATGGGGCAAACACGTTTTCTGCCTTTATGGCGCGAAGAGAAAGTTGCCTATGCTGTGTGGATTGATTTAGCCTATCCTGGCCCTGTTGCACTTTTTGGCATACCGCATGAATTGGCTCATGCCTTAGCTTTAGTTTATCTTACTGATGAACCTGAACTTGCACGTATGCTTTCTTCCGGTAAATATATGCCCCGCGATTCTATTCAAACGGCTCTCCTAAGTAGTGATATCCTTAGACTTGAAGGTTGGGCATACATGGTTCAGTACAATTATTCAACTTACATAAACTTAGACCTATGGCGTTCTAGTAGAGAAATAATATTTCAAATGCACAAAATTTACGGTTTTCCCGATATTGAACAAATGCTTCAGGGTAAAATTAATTTGGACTTAAAAGAAAAACTTCTCAAAGCAATTGGCTTTTCAAAAATATACAATAAAACGGTTAAAATTAGATTTTTGTACGCATCCTCTGACCTAATTCGATTTCTATATGAAACTTATGGAGCTAATAAGCTAAAACTCTTTCTTAGCGATGAAAGACCTGTTGTCAAAGCTCTTCAGGATATCTACAACATAACCCCTGAGAAGCTTGAAAAGATATGGAAAAGTGACGTGTTAGAGGGGAGCAGATGAATACTAAACATCCTACATTTAATCCCGAAGTGCAATAAAAGAAAGCATGGTGTAACGTTCAGATGAATCTCATCTTACGTGTATTTCATTAGCAAAAAGACATCATAAATTTAATAAAAGTGCGTTTTAGCGAATGACAACAGCTTTTTTACTTATTTTTCCCAGTCTCGATTTCAATTGAACAAAATAAACACCTGATGAATAGCCTGCATTAAAATTGACGCTTGATGTACCGTTCACATCCTCTTGCCCAATCCGTCTTCCTGATGCATCGTATAGACTCAATACGCCATGCTCACCGCAAGGCAGAGAATACGAAACCTGAAATCCCGCAATATTAGGAATTACATTAAGACTTAGCTCATAAGTCTCAATATCATCTTCAATACCGGTTTTAATAATTTGTTTTGATAATTCGTCATCTGCATCTGATTCATCAGGATTCATCACGGTTCTGATAACAAGGGTTGACTTGGAAGGCATTGTTGCAAATGCTGTAAATTCCACAGTGTCTTCAGTATCAGAAGACAAAGACTTTGATACTGTGTCAGTGTAGAAGATAGTTCCTGCATTATTTCTTAGTTCGGCAATCACAAGAAAACTATTGGCGTCTTTTCTGCCAAAGTTCTTTATACGCGCTACTGGTGTATATGAGTAAGCTGCTGAGTTTACTTGAGTACCTATTGTATCCGGACTAAGTATCTCCTTCACTCCTACATCATAGTCTGCATAACCCATTAAGCGTATATCATCAAAGTATACCTTCTGACCATGCCAGCCAGTATTTAAGTTCACACCAGCACCTACCAATGCAAAGCTATCTAAAATTAATTCAGGAGAAAGATAGTTTTCATCTACCCAGTCTACTTTAATTGACCTCCTAATACTGCGCCAAGCTGTATCTGTTTGAAGCTTAAGATTGTATACTTTACGATGTTTTTTATTACCCCATGGTTTATAATTAGGGTTACGGTAATTATATAAACACCATAACCAGTCAGGTTTTCTCATATCGAAAAGAAAACTTAAAAAAATATGGTTCTCAAACTCAAAACCTGAAATAGACGGCTCTATTTTCATCATACAAGTAAAACTATCTAAATCTTTCAATGCTTTTGGAATGGATAATGCCTGTATTACAACCCCTGAATCTGCCATAATACCCGGAGGTGTAGAATCACCTGGTAATGAACTTGTATAAATTGAAGCTGAATAATTACCTGTGAATGCAGCTGTTGAGTCGCAGCATATTGCTTTTGCAGAATCATCTTCCATTTCTTGAAAAGTCCCCGTATACACACGCCACGAGCTATCGTCTTTTTCAAAACTATGGTTCTTGATAAGGTTGACTGTCTCAAGAGCCATAAGACTTACGGGAATTAGCGCACTTAAAAATATTAATCGCTTAAATTTGCTCATAATACTCCTCCGTAGAATTATAGAAGATATAATTAACGAATACTTATTGTTTTTAAGGTTTTACTTTGGCGTCCTTTGCTGCAGCAAAAGTCCAATTTCACAAAATAAACACCGGATGGATATTCTGCATTGAAATTCAGTACACCTGTAAGCGAAGTTGTATTAATTGGGGCTAATGATTGCATTAAAACGCCTGAAACGTTGTATAAGCTTGCGCGGATTTCACCTGGTTCTTCTACATTATACCTGATAGCTAGGTTATTGTTAAAGATTGCAGGAACAGATGCTTCTATTAATTTTGAAGATTCCAATTCAGTATAATCTTCCTCTATACCAAAAAGTCCGTCTGTTGTTTTAAGAACAAAACCAGGTATATAAGGATGGGCGGAATTTAGAGATGAAATAAATACATCGCTATCATTATTATGGCCTGTAATGAAACCTACACGATTATTAATAAAATAACAGCGAAAGAATGTAGAATCGTGTGTAATTCTCACTGTTTGCCATGTTTTACCACCATCGGTTGTGCGATGGGCAACAGAGTCTCCAAATACATAACCGACTTTATCTGTTTCAGGAAAGCTTATACTATATATAGTCTGTCGATACGGGGAATAATTTAACACTGTATCCCATGTAATACCGCCATTAGTTGTTTTGAAAAGTCTACCCCCACCTTTACATGAACCGCCTGCCATATAACCTACGCTTGCGTTCTCAGGAAAACTCATCTCATAAGGATTAAAAGTAGAGTCATTCATTACTTCCCTGTTTACAACCCAGCTCTGACCGCCATCCGTTGTCTTAAAGTAACCATAGTGAGCTTCAACGTTATACGGATCTCGCGTAAGTACCTTTAATATCTCAGCTAATACGTATCCGGTATCAACTGTAGGAAAACATACGTCTTTTGGAAATATATCTTGCTCATAACCAGGGAATAACTTAGGAAAAGGAGGAAGCTCTTTCCAATGCCATCCGCCATCTGTTGTCTTACGAACATCATCATAAGCATCTCCATAACCTATTAAGTTTTGATTCTTTGGAAAAGAAATATTCCCAACAATACCGTTTACTGTATCACCTGTCTGCCAGGTTTTGCCGCCGTCAGTAGTAATCACGTAACCGCTAAGAAATCCAAGGGTATCATCTACAAAATAGAGTATCTGTCCAGGTGAATAATTACTATCAAGCAACCAATCTTTTCCGTTAAACGTTTTCCATAGTCCTTTTGCGCCCCATACAAAAATAGTCTGTTCGTTAATCGCACATACCTTGCCAAAACCTATCTTTGTTGGTATGTTCAACGCTTCCCATGAACCTTCAAGAAACGAAGGACTCACTATAAGCATAAACGCCAAGCAAATTAAATATATTCGTCTCATTTTACTCCTCCTTAAATTACCAAAGCGGCAAAACTGCTTTTCTACAGCAAGGTTGGTGTAGGCTACAAATTGTATCGCTTTGACGTATAGTATACATTTTTAAATCTCTTATTACCTCTTAAAATAAATATAAGCGTGAATAGAAATTTGTCAAGTTTAAACTTATTTTTTTGCTAAACTGTATTTTCCTACAATGCCATTGTTTATTTTCTAGTGACGAATAATTTTAATCAAACAGTTGACAAAATTAATAATTGCAATAAACTTACGCCTACGGAGTACATCAGCCTCCATAAACTCTAGGAACTGATATACTATGTTGAAATACGTCAACTTCAGTTTGTGGGATTGGCCTGAAAGCAACAGGTATAGGATACTGCTATTTTTGGATAATTTGGTTAGTATTGATTGAATGTATCGGTAGCGGACACAAAGTGCCGCTGCTTTAAGAATAGTCTGGCGATGTTTGATTGGATGTGTGAGTAGCGGACACAAGTGCCGCTGCTTTAAGAATAGTCTGGCGATGTTTGATTGGATGTATGAGTAGC
>CAZUXE010000003.1:25142-27962 GCA_964624585.1 uncultured bacterium
CGCTGCTTTAAGAATAGTCTGGCGATGTTTGATTGGATGTATGAGTAGCGGACACGAAGTGCCGCTGCTTTAAGAATAGTCTGGCGGTGTAGCTCAGTTGGCAGAGCAGCGGAATCATAATCCGCGTGTCGGGGGTTCAAGCCCCTCCACCGCCATTTTTGATAATATGTTGTACAATGCTCAGTTGACAGAGTAGCGGACGCGAAGCGAAATTCACAAGAACGCTATCATAATCCGCGATTCAGAATGTTAGATATTATGTACTCCATTTGTCACTTAGCTAACTGGGAGTAAATATAAACCGGTGCATCTTTCGTAGCTAGGAAGCCATGGCAGTTGTTCTACAACTGCAGAAAACGCCTTGCGTAAAAAATGCACAGCATCTTAATAAGTCGAAGGTTTAAGCCAAGGTACTACTTTGGGAGTTACGCAACCCCCAAAGTAAACAAAATCTGTCCTTCCAGCATCATTTGGATGATAATTATGGGGACTAATATCTAATTATGTGTTCGAGATAGATTCAGCTGTCCGAACCTTATTCGCATAATGCGTAATTGGGAATATTTCTTTAATAGAAGAGTATCTGTTAAATCTAAAATCATACGGGGTAAAAGGAGTTGGAATGATTATTGCCATAGGCTCAGACCACAGGGGTTTTAACCTTAAAGAATCCTTAAAAACCTGGCTTCATTTACAAGGATACGAAACAATTGACTTGGGAACTGATTCAGAAGAAAGCGTTGATTACTCAGATTTTGCCCTTGATGTTGGTAAAACTGTAGCCGATGGAAAAGCCAACTTAGGTATACTAATATGCGGAACAGGCATAGGTATGTCAATTGCGGCTAATAAGGTTAAAGATATCAGAGCAGCACGTGTATGCACTGTTAGGGACGCTGAAATGAGCAAACGACACAACAACGCCAATCTGCTATGTTTTGGGGCAGATACCGGAATTGATGTAAAACTTGCGCAAGATATGATTTTTGCATGGTTAAAGCATGATTTTGAAGCTGGACGTCATCTGCGTCGTGTAGATAAAATTACCTCCTATGAAAACGGTTATTGAGGATGAAAATCCATTTTGAGCAACCTAGCCTAATCCACTTTTTAGTCTTAGATAATCAAGAGCAATCACGCAAGTTACGTTAAACATGAACAACTTACACAAACCCAATGTGAATAACTTTTCCAAATCAGTGGAAAACAGCATAAGTTACGTAGGGACTCCCTTTGGCTAAATCCCGAGAAGAACACAGTGGAATGTTATCCACAAAAAATCAATCTGATACCGCGCTTTTACGTCGTTTACGCCAAGCAAGCCAGAAACTGGATAAAGAAATCGGCAAGCGTATTGTGGGTCAAAAACAAGTAATCGAACGTGTTTTAATATCCTTACTCTGTCAGGGACATAGTTTACTTATTGGAGTACCCGGACTTGCAAAAACCCTTATAATAAATACACTTTCTCGTGCGCTTGGCCTTTCGTTCAACCGTATCCAATTCACTCCCGATTTAATGCCTGCCGATATCACCGGCACTGAAATTTTGGAAGAGGATAAACGCTCCGGGAAACGAAGTATGAAATTTCTTGAAGGCCCTATATTCTCTAATATCATCCTGGCCGATGAAATAAACAGAACCCCACCAAAAACTCAGGCTGCCCTACTGCAAGCTATGCAAGAAAGAAAAGTTACCGTAGGCGGCGTTACCTATAACCTTGATCTGCCGTTTACTGTTCTTGCCACCCAGAATCCCATCGAACAGGAAGGCACCTATCCCCTACCTGAAGCTCAGCTCGACCGTTTTATGTTCTCAATACCTGTAGACTACCCCTCAGCGGATGAGGAGGAAGAAATTGTAAAAGAAACCACTTCGGCATATGTGCCTGATATAAATGAAGTTATAAGCAAAAAGGAAATTATTGACTTTCAGGAATTATTGAGAAGGGTACCGGTATCGGATGCGCTAATTAAACAAGCGGTTAAACTTGTAGGCATGACCCGCCCCGGCAAAAACAACAAATTCGACTATATTAACTCCTACGTAAGCTGGGGAGCCGGACCAAGAGCGTCCCAATATTTAATATTGGGAGCAAAAGCTAGGGCAATATTGCGCGGTGAACCTACACCGGCTAAAGAAGATTTGCACGCAATAGCGGGGGGGGTGCTGCGGCACAGGCTTGTAATTTCTTTTGCGGCAGAAGCCGAAGGCATTACGGCTGATTCGCTTATTGATAAGTTGCTTGCCGAATTATAAGCCTCGTATCTCCAGCACTTAACAAAAAACTTCCGGAGCTTGACGCTAAAAGAGCTATCTGTAACACCTTCCAAAAAGCTAGTCAAAACTTTATCAAAAGATAGTCAAAAGGTAGTCAAAAGATTATCAAAAAAACCGTTCCGTTCTCGGATTAACTGACGAAAGGGACTAAACTCTGAGGCTTGTTGAAATCTGTTTGGGGTTTTGGAATGGGAAGCTTTTTGGGGACAGAGAAAAGTTCGTTTCAGGTTTGAGCGCTGAACCGCTTAAAAACCTAGCGGCGGACATTTAGATAGACCTGAAGGACTGTTCAATTCTCCCCTCCCCCGCTAGTTTGCAGTCCCCTCCACCAAGGAAGGGGATAAAACTCACTATAGCATCTTCAAAAAGTATTGGTATATTTTTTGTCTTGCAATCTTTTAGTTTGCTGGCTCATAATAAGGACATAGCTTAAAATTGAGATTCTTTTCAGCAAGTATGCACTTGGTGCTTGGTGCCATTCCTTCAATTCCTTTTGGAAAAAGTTGTGCGTATATTTCACGGCTAATGCCTTTATCTCGT
>CAZUXE010000003.1:28062-40161 GCA_964624585.1 uncultured bacterium
AACGCAAGGACGTTGCGTAGAATTTATGATTTCCCTCTTCAATTAGTGGATAAGGATAAGCTCAGGGGAAGGAGTATCCTTTGAGTCCGAATCCACAGCCCCTTCCCAGCAAAGGAAGTGGCCGCAAATAAGTATCCTCATCCTCACTATTAGCGCTATCGTTTAGTAAGTGAGTTAAGCAAAGAACGGAGAAGTTTCTATCTTGTAAGCAGTTAGGCCAAAAGCGACGCCGATTACAGCGACAACCCCAAAAACGATATGTAATTTAATTTTTGTTGTCATGCTTTAAGAATACCCTTTTATGTTCATTTTGTCAAGATTATATTTTGTTACGATGGAAAAAACGAAATAAACGATAAGCTATTTGATATCAATCAACTTATGAAGACGAACTGACTCCACAATATATGATGTAACAGGCGCTTGCTGTTTGCTTTCTTTAGCTACGCGGAAAGTGGTCGTGCGTATCGAATCACGCTGTTGAATCAAAACTCCCTCTTTGGGCGCAAACCAGCAAGTTCCGATTACCTCACGCCTATCAAGTAGCTTACTGTTTATGTTCTCATCACGATAAGGCACATAGGCTTCACCGTAATAATCAATGCGCAAGCAATTATAGTCACCAACCTTTTCCCAACCTTTAACACTGTAATTTGTTTGAGCGGTAAGCGTTCTGTCTTCAAGAACAACCTTAGTTTCCTGAATCCAGTTATCACCCTTTGCCAAATCTCTATTCGGGAATGTAGGCTGAGTTTGCTCAAAATACTGTTCGCGACGCTTCATGTCGTCTAATACCCTAGGAGCATCACTAGCAACAAGTTCACTTAAACTCGATACCCGACCTGCAGGCGTCATAACATAACTTGTAACCGAAGGTTTGTAGCTTTGCCCCTCGCGAATTAATTCCACCTCTTCTGAAATTGAAAACTTTTCATCATCTTTAGAAGCAACTTTCATACGAACTTCAACTAAGTTTCCAAAATTACCGCTTCTTTCACCTAATTCCCAACCTTCAATTTTCCATGAACCGGTAACCTCTGTACGATAAACATAGGTTTTCCCGACCTCAAGTTTCCAACGAAGCTTTCCCGGTTTAGGGGCGCATGAAGGAATTGTCAAAAACGCTACAATGGCCGTAAGAATAGCTACAGTTCTACAGTAACTATAATTCATAATCAATTACCCTCCACAGAACGCCACAACTCCGCTCGTTCGCTAGGGATTGGATTCCCCATGCTTAATGAAGCAAGTTGAAGTGAGAACGTTTGTTTTGTATTTTTTTGAACCATCAAGGGCGGCTCGGTAGGAAGCTTTGTGAAGTATGAAACCTTATGATATGCAAAAACAGGAGCAATAACCGGTTTTGCAAGAACTACAGCGAACAAAGTCGCCACGGCAACTGCAAATGCTGTCGCAGTTACAAAAATCCACCGAAATAAGCCGCCTTGTTTACGCCTACTACAGGTAACGTTAACATCATTAAGGATAGCGCCGCTAGTGGACTTCAGACGAAGCCAGAGCCGTTCCCAATACTTGGAATCAACTTCAGGACATAGGGTTTGATGAAGGAAGCGGTTGAGGTTTACCTGATTCGCAAGTGCCTGCCTACAAGAAGGACAGTTGCGTAAGTGTTTAAGGATAGCAACCTTATCGCTATCTGCAACTTCATCCGCCAGATAGGCAACAAGGTATTTCTCTACAAAACTACATTTAGAAAAATCTCGTTGTTTCATTTTTTCCCCACTATCCAGTTCACTCCACTTGCAAACACACCTTCCTTTAGTCTACCCCTGGGTTTTATGTCAATTTGATGAACGTTTTTCTTGCACAATTTCGCCTCCATGGTACCTAAACCATAACCTGGGCTTCTAAAACCATAACTTGCTATAATATTCCAAATTTGCGCATTAGGCGCTTTAAGTAACGTAACGCCACAAGTTGCCTTATCCTGCATACCTACGCCCCTAAATCTACAGGCAGGCTGCTGTATTCTAAGCAAGGCAAAAGGCCGCTGCTTCTTAATCTCCGATAAGATGTAAGTTTAACCGCAGCAGAGCAGAGCCAAGGTCTAACCTGCATTTTGCTCTCCTGAGGAAAAACCAACCCCAAATTCCTTTAGGTGTGGCTCTAGCATCTTTTGCAGTCTTTTTCTTGCCCGATACAGGTGAGTACGCACTGTAACTTCCCTACACTTAAGAACTTCGGCTATTTCAGCATAAGTGAAGCCTTCAAGAAGAGATAAAACAACAACCTTCCTTTGTTTCCATGAAAGCTGAGCCATTGCTTTTTTGATACTCTCAGCTACAAATTGACGTTTATGCAAACCTTCAGGCGTTTTAAGATCGCATTGAGGTAAAGCGTCTTCTGTATTTATGGCGTCAAGAGAAACCGTCTTGCGCCTTTTAGCCTTTCTTGAGCGATCGATACATAAATTGGTAGTCATTCTAGCTAAATAAGTCTTGAGCGCGGAAGCCTTACGTACTCTATCCTTTTTTTCAAAGAACCGAATAAAAACCTGCTGAACAACATCATCAGCATCGCCATGATTCGCAGTAAAACCATAGGCTATACTATAAACAAGCCGCTGGTAACGCTGAACCAACATACGGAAAGCTTTTTGCTCTCCGGTACGAATTCCTTCCAGAATATCCGCATCGGAAACACCCGTAGCCTCCGTATCGCCTGTTGCAGCATCTGCTGCTCCACGTGACACCTTTGCTAACACTACTGCAGCATCGGTAACATCTAAGCCGCCGGTTAAAACTTCTGTAAGCTGTGCCTCCTCGCTTGCAGGCTTCCTAGCATGTGATGCCTCATCAAACGGCAAAGCCTGGGATTTGCTTCCTAGCTGCTTGTACCTTACAGACGAATTTTTATTGCTCTTCGTTGACATGTTCAGGAAATCACATAAGCGGTTACTAATAATTAACATTGCTGTCGCACCGCAGGTTTGAAAAAAGCTCGCCTCCATATTAATTATTTTAGGAAAATAATCATGGAAGTCAACTGACTAACGGATGATTGGATAAAGTTCTTAAAAAATATAGATATTACGCCCCCTCTTCTTGGAACTTTCTTTGCAGAAAAGCCTAAAAACGGATGAACAGATGTCATAATGCCTTCTAAGGCTTTCAGGTCTTTGGAACAAATTACCTATACTTTCTTGTAAGAAGGAGGCTAAAGGAAGTATCACTAAAACAGAGACAAACTTAGCTAAGGGATTGCTGGATATTTGTAAGTTTCCAGTTAGGATTGCAGAATTCCGAAAAATAGAGCGATATCTTAAAGAACTAGGGTTTTCTCATAGAACTGCAATAAAGGCTTCGGTGGATTATTCAAAGAAAGGCGCTTGACATAGAGTAAATGCCTTCTAAAATAGTAGATATAGCTAAAAGGCATCATCTTAGGAAAATTAAAGATGATGCTCAACTTGGCGTAAAAACGACATTATTATAAAAACAACCGCATAAGTTTAAGGTCTTGTCTGGTAATCTTGGGGCGAATCAGAAAGACTCCTATGCTATGCGGATAACTAAAGACAAAATTTAGCTGACAAATATGGTCTTCGCAAAAACAAAGGAGTTTCAGGATGGATGAGAAAAAAATTAAACTGCAGAATATTAAATGTCCACACTGCTCGGCAACTGTAAAAAGAGAGCTTTCGGGAATACAAGGTATTGAAAAGGTTGAGGTGGATGTTGAAACAAGTACGCTTACTGTAAGCTACAGTGAACCAGCCAACTGGGAAACAATAAAGACCGTTTTATCAGAAATTGGTCATCCTCCTGAGGAATAAACAACTCAGGGCGATAGGCGAAAATAAGGATGGGAAAATTATGAAAAAAATCGCCATGATTCCAAACATTAAAGGGCATCACTCCATTATAAGCATAAGAACTACACTAACCGCTATTGATGGAGTAGAAGACGTAAGAATAGATATCACTACCAAGGAAATACGTATAGTATGGGAAGCTCCGGCTTCGTGGGAAAAGATTACTGCAAAACTTGCAGAAATAGGCTACCCTGTTCAGGAATAACAAAGCGTCGTTAATGTAATATTTTTAACCGACGCATCCAAATTCAACTTTCTGACCTAAAGAATTTGGTCATCAATTGAAGGAAGAAGGCTTTGAGTAAAAAACCAGTAAAGATTCAATTTCCAATAAAAGGTATGACATGCGCCAATTGCTCTGCAACTGTTGAACGTTCTCTTAAGAAAAAAGTGCAGGGATTAATTTCAGTAAACGTAAATTTGGCAACTGAAATTGCAACTGTTGAATTCAACCCGCATGAAACTAATTTGGATGAAATTGCAGGAATTGTAGAATGGGCAGGCTACCATGCTGTTCTGCCGGATAAAGCTGACGAGGAGGAAGCCGAACGAGCAAAAGAGCTTCAAAAAGAGCGCAGGGCGTTTTGGGTAGGTCTTGCCTTCACACTTCCTCTCTTCGTTTTAAGCATGAGCCGGAATTTCGGCTTACTTGGAGAATGGTCTCAAGCCCCATGGGTAAACTGGTTATTTATGGCACTTGCAGCGCCCGTACAGTTCTACACCGGCCTAAAGTTCTATACCGGCGGATTCAAATCTCTTCGTTCAGGATCTGCAAACATGGACGTTCTTGTTGCCCTTGGGTCATCAACCGCGTTTTTCTACTCCCTTGCAGTAATCCTCATACCGCTGTTCTCTAATGGAGAAGCCATAGGCAACCACGTTCACTTTGAAACCGCTGCAATGATTATTACCCTTATCCGTTTGGGTAAAATGCTTGAAGCCGGAGCAAAAGGACAAACCTCAGCCGCCATTCGCAAGCTCATGAATTTAGCGCCCAAAACCGCACACCTTATTGATAAAAATGGAAAAGAAATCGATGTTCCTGTTAGTCGACTGCAAACAGGCAATGTGCTTATAGTTAAACCTGGGGAAAGCATTCCGGTAGATGGAATTGTAATAGAGGGCGTATCGGCAATTGACGAAAGTATGCTTACCGGCGAGTCTCTTCCGGTGGATAAAAATAAAGGCGACAAGGTATTTGGCGCTACCTTAAACCAACAGGGTATGTTAAAAATACAGGCAACAGGTGTTGGTGCAGATACCGCTTTAGCAAAAATTGTAAGATTGGTAAAAGAAACTCAAGGCTCTAAGGCTCCCATTCAAAGATTAGCCGATAAGGTTGCCGCTGTATTTGTTCCGGTAATTATAGCAATAGCGGTATTGACATTCGTTTTATGGTGGAGCCTTGGCGGCAACTTCGTTCCGGCAATGCTACGTTCAGTTGCAGTTCTTGTAATAGCTTGTCCCTGCGCTCTGGGTTTAGCTACTCCTACAGCCATCATGGTTGGAACCGGCAGAGGCGCAAGAATGGGTATACTGTTCAAATCGGCTCAAGCTTTGGAAACCGCTCATAGGCTGAAGGTAGTAGTTTTCGATAAAACAGGTACCATAACAGAGGGAAAGCCGCGCTTGACTGACAAGCTGTCGCTGGATAATTCCAAGGAGTGGTTTACGCTTGCAGCTTCAGCAGAGCAAGGCTCTGAACACCCAATTGCTCAGGCAATTGTGACCGGAGCGCTTGCCGAAAACGTAAACTTGCAAACCATTGAAAGCTTTAAGGCAATATCCGGTTTCGGTGTTGAGGCAAGAGTCAAAGGAAAACGCCTAAAGCTGGGCAAACCAAGCTGGTTCAAGTTAAACGCTGAAGTCAGTGAAAAACTAGACACATTGGCCGCGCAAGGCAAAACCGTGATAGCCGTCGAGATTGATGGAAAGATTGTAGGATTACTGGCAGTAGCTGATAATGAAAAGCCCTCTTCACATCAAGCGATAGCAAAACTAAAACAACTTGGTCTGCAAACGGTTATGCTAACCGGAGATAATCAACAGGTTGCACGTGCAATTGCTGCAAAAGTCGGAATTGACAAGGTGGTTGCCGAAACCCTTCCTGATGAAAAAGAAGCCATCCTCAAACAATATCAAAAGGATGGAATAAAGGTAGGCATGGTTGGCGACGGCATAAATGACGCACCGGCTCTAGCAAGAGCGGATGTAGGAATAGCAATTGGGACAGGCACCGATATCGCAATGGAAACATCGGATATTACCTTAATCAAAGGAGACCTAAGAGATGTAGCGAAAGCAATAAGCCTATCCAGAGCAACCATGAGTATAATTAAGCAAAACCTTTTTTGGGCATTTGCATATAACACCGCTCTAGTCCCACTAGCAGCAGGCGCGTTCGCCGCTATAGGACTTCTGCCAGGCTTCATCCTCCACCCCATGCTGGCTGCAGGTGCAATGGCCTTCTCATCCGTAACCGTAGTTCTCAATAGCTTGAGGTTATCAAGGAAAAGCTTATGATAAAATCTTGCTTTTTAGCAGAGACAAAAATAGGCATTCGACATAGTATGCCTCCTACAATTCAAAAGGAATATGAAAATGAAACAATTTAATCCAGACCTTCGCCATCGGGAATCGCTAAGGTTGAAGGATTACACCGGAGATGGAATGTACTACGCGACTGTTTGCACGCACAACAAAAGATACGTATTTGACAAAGTAATTGATGAGCAGATACATCTTTCGGCAATAGAAGAAATTGTCAACAAGCGCTGGAACAGAATTCCAATACATCATGACCACACAAGCTTAAACCAGTTCGTGGTAATGCCCAACTACGTACATGGAATACTTACGGCAACTTTATGGAAAGGTAACTATTACGAACACATCATTCGCAATGAACGCGAACTGAACCTTATACCTGAATACATCGTTGGCAATCCGCTGCAATGGAAGCTTGAGCGCGAAAATCCCGCATTCAACGCCAAAGCCGATGGCGAGGGAAGCACGGAAACCTTAAACACACAGGCACGACATACCATACCTCTAAAAAGAAACTGCAAAAAAATCAGGGTACTTTTTCTGTGCCTAGCCAACTCCTGCCGTTCACAGATGGCTGAAGGTTTGTTAAGACATATTGACCCAGACAGCTTTGAGGTTCGCTCAGCCGGAACAGCGCCCTCCCATGTTCACCCCAAAGCAATTGATGCAATGGCCGAACTGGGCATAGACATCTCATCTCAACGTTCAAAACACACAAGGGAGTTCTCGGGCGAACGTTTCAATTATGTCATCAGTTTATGCGGCGAAGACAACTGTCCTGCGTTTCTTGGAGAATTTGGAAAAAGCCTACACTGGCCTTTTCCTGATCCGGTAAGTGCAGCAGGAAACAACCCTGATGCTCTGGCAGGCTTCCGCAAAGTACGCGACGATATTAAAAATAAACTAAGGGAGTTTGCAAAAAACCCGGCCTCTTTTTCCTAATCCAATTGCACTAATGATGATGCCCGCAGTCGGGTGTATCACAAGGTTTTAGAGTGCCTTGCGAATATGCCTTAACTGCTTCGGCTGCATCACTTATATCGGTAAAAACAGGCTTAATACCAACTTGCTCAAAATAGCTACGCGCACGCTGCCCCATTCCACCGGCAATAATCACTTCGCAATCACCAATTGCAGCCTTGAATCTATCATGATGACCAGCGTCATGATGATGATGCTCCGACTCATGACGACCGTGTACGGAATTACTATCAACTATCTGTTTTGAAGCAATTTCGCCATTTTCAACCTCAAATATGGCAAAATTCCGCGCTCTGCCAAAATGGGAGGCTATGTTTATTCCATCATTTGTAGGTACAGCTATTTTCATAAGATACTTCTCCTTGAATTATAAATAACAAGTCTTGTTTGTGTTTTTGCAGATAAGCATTAGCTTAAGCATTATCTCCAATAATATTTGGAGAAAAATCTAAATCAATTTCCTTTTTTTACGAATTAACTCTGCGAGAGCTTTATGCAAAGAACTGGCAGCCAATACAGCGCAATGTTCATGCTCTTGTGTAAGACCGCCAAGAAAATCTTTAATTAGCGAAGCGCTAATCCCTGCTGCGTCCTCAATAGTTTTACCTTCGGCAAGAACACTCATAGCGCTGCCACATGCCAGAGTTCCTTCACAACCCTCGGCCAGGAAACGAAGTTCCTGAATCTTGCCGTCTTTTTCCTTAAGCGAAAGTTGAATGCTATCACCACACGTACCGGTAAGGCATATATCAACATCGGCATCTGCAACTATTCCAACCTTACGCGGTTCATAGGCATGGTCAAGAAAGGTATCGGAATGTTTGCCAAAAAGTCGTTTCCAGACATCTGCCCCCGAGGCATCTGCAAGCATAAGTTTTCCTTAATTAAGATAGGGGGAGATAGTCTCCCCCTGTTATTCAGTTGACCTTCTTTGAATTTTCAAGCTCGGCAACACGCTCACGCATCACCTTTATATTGTCTTCTGCACGCTTAAGTTCATCGCGTAGCATAATGAGTTCGTCTGACGATGAAAGTTCACGTACAGAATAACGGTGAGGTTGATAATTGAAACGGCCATGAGCGTGCCAATGGCTCCTACCTAGGCCCTTAGCCCAACCTCTACCTTGAGCAGCGCCCCTGCCCAGTCCAGCGCCACGAAAGCCTCTTGAACTCTCATAACCTGGAGCGTCTGAGCCGCTGCAAAAACCCGCTCTTCTACCGGTCATAGGGCCGCCACCTGCAGGTCCTCTTTTGTTTCCGCCTGGCATTACTGCCTCCTTTTTTTCATTTTATATTTACTTCAAGTAATTTCTTAAAAAAACCTTTGCCTGTTTTTTTATTTCAGGCAAGGCCGTATTTGCAAATTGTCTTTAGTTTTTACTTAAGAAAAGGCCTAAACCTTCATGCTAAGTTTTTGTAATTTAAGGTTGACAATCTGTTAAACCTAAAATATCCATGCGTCATTAAGGCTGGCGAGGCAAGACTGCCCCGCCAGTCGTTCTGCTCGCTGTTAGGTTTGTGTACAATATCCATAACTAATTACTTCTATCCCATCCATGCCTACCGCCGTTCTTCCAGAAACGACACATAGGCCTATTATCGGCAATCATGTAATTGCCGCCCTCAATTAAAATTCCCTTACCGTTAATCAAAGCGTTAGCTATCTTTTGACGCGCAGTAGCCAGAATTCTGCCAAAAGTAGCTCTAGACACACCCATCATTTGCGCCGCTTCTTCGTGGTATAAACCTTCTAAGTCACCCAAGCGTAGCGCTTCTAACTCGTCGTGAGATAAATTTACACGCTCCAACTCACGCATTGGGATACCCTTAGGGCCAAAGAAACCCGTCCCAAATTCCGAAACTATCCTTCGGCACTTACGTGGTCTGGGCATCTTGCCCCCCTATACGTTTTGAGCATATGCTCATTATAGAACTTCTTCAAGCGCTGTCAAGCATATTTGCAAGCAATAAGTAATATCTTCAATAATTAAACTTGTCTTATTCTAAATATGGAATAGAATACATTGATAGACAAGGAGATAAAATGACTGTAGAAGAAGCTATTAAAACTGCTATCAATTACGAAACCAAGGTACGTGATATCTACCTTGAAGCCGTAGAAAAAGCCACTGATGATAAAGGCAAACGAATATTTAAGCTTTTAGCTTCAGAGGAACAGCAGCACCTTGATTATTTATACGCAAAACTGGCCAAGCTTCAAGCCTCAGGTAAGCTAACGGTAGATAGCCTGCACACGGCCCTACCCGCCAAGGAAAAAATACTCCAGGGAGCAAAAGATATGCAGAGTGAAATGAGTCCAGTAGACTACGGAGTAGAAATAACTATGCTTGAAAAAGCGCTGGAGGCTGAGAAAGTTACCTCCGAATTCTATAAAAAAATGGTTGCAGAACTTCCAGGAGACTCCCAAAAGATGTTTGCCCAATTTTTAAGGATAGAGGAAGGACACCTCGCTTTAGTGCAAGCTGAATTGGATTCGGTATCGGAATCCGGATTCTGGTTTGGCATGAAGGAATTTGACTTCTACGGCGGAGATTGAGTTTCATACATACCTTTCCTCTTCCAATCTTTTTTAAGCTCAAAGCGAAATTGTAAATCGCAAAGCTAACTTAAATTGACAACATCTTAATAAACCGTGTCGACGAAGTTTCGAAATCCAAAGCATATTGATGAAGTTTTACACAACAGGCCTGGAACAACAGCACTAGCTAATTCTTAAACCTAAGCAAAGGCTTTACTCGCTAACCGTTTTTTGTAATTCACAAAGCTAGGATCTCAAAGTTCAGCTTAAAGCTTCTAGACCCAAAATTGAATATCCGAGCAACTTTCAAACAACTTAATCGTCTTTTCCCATAAGCGCTACGCGGGTTATACCATATATCATACCGCTGCACTACTGCTTGCTAACCTGCCCAAAGGGCTTGACACCTTCCATAACTGCCTTATACTATCTTAAGAGTGGCAAGCGGCAATGCGGATGTAGCTCAGTTGGTAGAGCACAGGCTTCCCAAGCCTGTGGCCGCGGGTTCGAATCCCGTCGTCCGCTTGCAATTATTATGAAATAGATATTTGTTAATGTGTTAGCTATTGGAGGCTGAATGGCTCATTTTGTTTTAACATTCCTTTTTGCGATTACAAGCGCTGAAGGAATAAGCGTGGATTGGAGCGAGCAGGCAATACATTTTTACGGACCTGTAGACATTGCTTTAGATACCGCCTACACTAATGAGCTTAACTCAAAGCTAAACCGACTATTTGCGGCTATACCTCTAGATGCTAATCGTACCCTTGCCGACGCTGTATCCTCTTCACGGAACGCACAAGAATATTTTCGTTCAACAATATCTTTCCCCCAGGTTGTCTCAACCCGTTACTCTACATCAGGAGAAGTTCAAAATGAGTATGTAATTCCGCTTACAGGCCCCTTTATTGAAGACTTCATTCCTAGCTCACAATACACACCTAAATCAACGGAAGAAAAATCCTACGAACCTGATACCTCTTCAACTCTACCGGCTATACCGGTTACCGGCTTCATAATAGACGCCCGCGGCACCGGATTTAGCCCCAGCATATTTCCACGACTTATGGACTCTGAAGGCAATGTAATTCTTGATGCAGGGACTATTGACCGCAACTTGCTTTTGGAAAAAGGCTATATACATTACGCTTACTCATCACGTGCAGCGCTTCAGTCGCGAGAATTGGGTCTTAACCCTCTTCGTATAATTGCCGAACGAGCAACCGGTAATAATCAATGCGATCTGGTTATCCCTTCCGCCGACGTTGAACGCATCAGTGAATCACCGCTGAATCAGCGTTTGCTATCCGAATGCAGGGTTATTATTGTCATTGATAAATAATATCCTTCAGCCTAAATTTTATCCTATCGATTAATTGAAAGCGGAAGCTTATGGGAGCCTGGGAGACACTAGCCTAGTTTATCTGATGGATAGGATAACTCGTTGAACTCCAACTAACTGCCGCTACTTTTTCCTAAATAAAATAACAATCCAGCTAACAAAATATTTACACCCCATAGAAAAAAATATCACCAACCCTAGAAGCTAGAATTTTGTCTTAGGTTGAACCTATCTTAAAAGACCCAATCTAGGTTAGGTTATTCAATTCAAATTTAATTATTGAGGAAATAACTTATAGGCCTAACAAATAACAAGTAAGGTATTCAGAAATTATAATGCTATCTCAAATATCAATTAAACCAAGCTATCATCTAAAAATTTGAAAGCTTTAATACCTAGTACAGCTAACTTTTCAAACAGATTGAAGAATTTAAGGTGTCAGTCAGAACTATACCTTATTTTAGGTACTTAAGGATTTTTAAGGAAAAACTTGCAATGCGGGCGGGGTTAAGATTTTTCTTTCTTCTCCCCAACGCTTACTTCATTATTAGACTTACGCTTATAATCGGTTTCATAGAATCCGCTTCCCTTAAATATAATACCTGTTCCATTACCCAATAAACGTTGCAACTTCGCGCCGCACTTAGGGCATTTACGAAGCGGTTTGGCAGTCATCGATTGAAATTCTTCAAACCGATATCCACATTCTGTACATTCATATTCATATGTAGGCATAGCGTGAATTATAGGTTCTTAAAGCTTAGTGTCAAGCTTAGAGGAACTAAGAAACGTAATTTTGGAACTTATGATAGACGTCTAACAATGAATCCAAAACAATTTTGCTAAAAATCCAAA
>CAZUXE010000003.1:40261-91022 GCA_964624585.1 uncultured bacterium
AAAAATTAGAGAGGCAAATAACTTGCCTCTCTAAAAGATTTACTAACGCTATCTGACTGCTTAGCCTATTTTATCAGATAACCCTTCATTACACCTCTTGGCTCAGCAGATATCTCGTCTTCAATGTACCATTCTCCACTACATTTTCCTGTACTCATATGAAACTTCATAATGAAATTACCCATTTTGTACACTCTGATAGCCGCAGGTGTTTCATAAACCCATGTCCATGTACCTTTACAATAAGCTTCAGTAATACTAATGTATTCCACTTTACCCTTAAAAGTACCGTGGTTTCCTTTTTTATCTCTCCAATCGCCAGAGAATATTTTGAGATTAGCCTGGTCCAAAGATTCTTTAATTTCACCATTCCAATCTTGCCAAGCATAAATAGGGTGAATATCTGGTGTTGGGAAAGGCGGATAACAAACGCCTTTGCCTTCACCTTCCCAGCGACTGTCCACTGCAGCCAACGCTGGCGACGCCACCAAAAGAATCGCTATGGCCAAAACGCTTAGTATGATTTTTTTGCTTACTCTCATGCGTACTCCTTTTTTGTTTATTTTGACGAAAATACTACATTTTCATCTCTTTTGTTTAATCCGCTACCTTTTTACCTTGCATACTTCCCACAGCACTTATAGAAATCCAATGAGTCATCCACGTACCTTTACATTCTTTAGAATAAATACAGAATATCATTTTGAACTTGCCGCCTACAACTGGCAGAATTGACATACTTAAAGGATCATCCCATGTCCATTCACCTTCAAATCTTCGCTCTTCAGGAATAGGTGACGGAACCAACTTTCCTTCAAAAGTTCCATGATTCCCTGCCTTATCGCGCCATTCACCTTTGAATATATCTTCTTTCTCTGAAATTTCGCCTTTCCAATCCTGCCAAGGATAGATTTCCATTCCGGGATGAGGGAAACAGCTACCTGTACCTTCGCCTCTCCACGTTCCAGCAAGACTAGCCGAAACAGAACTTGCTCCCAGTAACAAAACAATTGCAACTAAACTGAGAACGATTTTTTTAATGTTGCTCATTTTTACTCCTATGTTTTAGGTTTGTTAGATTTATTACGGCTTACGGAGACAGAAATTCTGCCCCCGTAAACACACTAAAAGGACACTTAGGGTGACCTAAGGTTAAAAGACCATATGGCCTTTCATAGCACCATCTTCATTGCCATACTTAGATGACCACGAACCGTAACAGTAAGGTGTTTCTACAGGAAAATGCTCAAACGTCATGGTGAACCTACCCATTTCGTACACTTTTATAAACTCAAGTGTTTCATAAACCCATGTCCATTCACCTTCACAATAAGCCTGAGTTTGCGTCATCCATATAATTTTTCCCTTGAAACTTCCGTAGTTACCTGTTTTATCTTTCCAATTGCCGAAAAATACCTTACCGAACTCATCTGGACCTATATCTTCTATTTTACCTTCCCAACTTTGCCATGCATAAATTGGAAACTCATTGGGAACTCCTGGAGGAGGCGAACATACTCCTTTACCGTCGCCTTTCCATGGTCCATTAAGATTTGCCAAGGCAGGTGTTGCTCCTAATAAAAGCCCTATTGCAAGCAAACTAAGAACGATTTTTTTAATGTTCTTCATTTTTACTCCTATGTTTTTAAGTTTATTTGGTTTTGCTACGAAAAATAAAACATTCCATCTTCGTAGTAAGTCTATATTTTAATTAAGCTTATACCCTTTAATATTGCCGACAGAACTACTAGAAATCCAATGCGTTTTCCACGTTCCTTTACATTCCTTGAACCTATTAAAAGTTATCAAAAACTTACCCCCTACTACTGGTTTGCTAGACGGAGCAAAGGGATCATACCAGGTCCATTCGCCTTCAAAACATCGTTCTTGACTTGAAGATAAAGTCGGTTTTCCATAAAAAGTTCCATGATTACCAGCTTTATCGCGCCATTCACCTTTGAAGATGTCTTCTGACTCAGATATACTACCGCGCCAATCTTGCCATGGATAGATAACAATTCCTGGAGCGGGAGAACAACTGCCACTGCCGTCTCCTAACCACATTCCAACAAACTGTCCAAACGCAGGCGTTGCTCCTAATAGAAGCCCCATTGCAATCAAACTAAAAACGATTTTTTTGGTATTTATCATTATTGCTCCCTGATTTTTGAAATTTAATTTTCCCTCTCAGAAACACTTAGGAAACAATACATAATTATTATAATTTGTCAAGTTTTTAATATTTATTACGTTAGTATCGGATAGGGATTAATACCTAAATATTTCTTTTATCTTTAGTCTCAGAGTTAAGTCCTGATAGCTCTAAGACTAAAGAGGGCAATAGCTCCAACAACTTATACAGCTAAATACGCTTTTATATTGTTTTCTGTGAATTTTTCTAGCTTTTAACTATCAACCCTCTCTGATGGATAGAATAGGTAACGGAAATATTACAATGTAGACGTAAATAAACCTATTCTTATCATCATTGACACCTCACTACCTGTTACTATAATAATTTGTTGGACTAATCTAAATATTAAGGAGCAATAATGACAAAAAAAGCCGTTTTTGTTGAACTAATATCAATCTTCTTCGTTACAATCCTGATGGCTGACCAAAATGAAAAGCCCTTTGACGCCCACTGGGAAACATCCATAGATGCAAACCTGACCCTTACTCAAAACGCCTACAGCAAAAACTGGACAGGCGGCGAAACCGGAGCATTATCGTGGGCTTTAACTGCTAATGCACTTGCCAAGAGACAAATTGTTGATTGGTTACACACTAAAAATACTGCAAAATTGGCATTTGGTCAAACTTACAGTCAGAATAAAGAAACCAAAATATGGTCAAAACCCATAAAATCTGTTGATATAATTGACCTTGAGTCTATTTTTCGCTTCACATTAAACGGATTTGTAGATCCCTTTGCCGGTGCAAAAATTGAAAGCCAGTTTACTGACTCTCGCGATACAGGAACTACGGTATACATTAATCCTTTTACTTTTACAGAAAGTTTCGGTATAGCCAAAATTCTTATCAAAAAAAATAAAACTGAATGGAGTATTCGCCTTGGCCCGGGTTTCAGACAGTATCTTGATAGAAATGCCCATGATACCTTAACAAATACGCGAAAAACAAGTTTTACTAACGACGGCGGTATTCTATTTGCAAGCGATTTCTTCACACCGCTCCTAAACGACCGCATTACTTTCAATAGCAAATTGAGCCTGTTCCAAGCTTTATTCTATTCAGAAGCAAACTCCCTTATCGGCCAGCCCAATCAGGATTACTGGAAATCGCTTGACACAAAATGGGAAAATGTATTTACCGCAGGAATTACAGATTACTTGAACGTAAATCTTACTGTTGAGCTTTTATACGACAGGGAACTTGATCCCGGGATACGTCTCAAAGAAGTTCTAGCGCTTGGCCTAAGCTATAAATTTATCTAACAGCTAATTTGACGTGGTTGGGGAATTTTCTTTTGATACAAACTGCTTAACGCTTTAATCTTTTGTATGAGCAAAGCTAATAACCAAGATACTTGCAATCGAATAAAGTATACAAAAATCAAGAGAAAAGTACTCCCATTGATGAGTCATTTTAGAAAAAATATTAACTAAATCCAAACTAAAAGGAGATATACCTATGTTTAAGGAATTCAAAAAATTCGCCCTGCGCGGCAATGTAATTGATATGGCTGTGGGTATTATAATAGGCGCTGCTTTTGCAGCCATCGTCAAGTCCCTCGTAGCCGACGTCATAATGCCGCCTATAGGCCTTCTGTTAGGCAATGTAGATTTCTCAAATCTCTTTGTAGTTCTAAAAGAAGGCGTTTCAGCATCAGGTCCCTATGCTTCACTTGCAGACGCTCAAGCGGCAGGTGCCGTAACTATCAATTACGGTATATTTTTGATGGCAGTAATTAGTTTTCTTATAGTTGCCTTCGTTATATTCCTTCTGGTACGCGGCATGAACAAAGCTAAACGCGCTGAAGAAACCCCGGCTCCCACAACTAAGGAATGCCCCTATTGCTTATCGGCCATACCAATTAAAGCAAACCGTTGCCCTCATTGCACCTCTGAATTAAAAGCCTAAAATTGTATTATATTTGTGCAACACGTAACACACAAAGGTCTTGTCTTCAAGCTAGGTAATCGAAAATAAGTCTATATTGTTAATTGAGAGCCTAAATATCCTCAAGTAGATTTCCATGAAGGATAGAGAAATACAGGTAACCAAACTTAAAGTAGTTTTAATTCTTTTGAGCAGCTTCAGAGGTTTATGATAAGTAAACAGAGAG
This sequence comes from uncultured bacterium, assembly GCA_964624585.1. Lineage (GTDB taxonomy): Bacteria > Hydrothermota > Tepidihabitantia > B3-TA06 > B3-TA06 > CAZUXE01. The sequence continues at coordinate 44,571 of CAZUXE010000003.1, forward strand.
GGTTTTCAATCTGTTTCTGTAGCTTGATAATTCAGCAGTTGGGCAGGCGGCAAAATTGATTTTCCTTCAACCTCGTCCAATAGCTCACGGGCTTGCTTTTGCAGAGGAGGATATTGGCTGTCAATAAAAGATGCTGCCAAGGCTGCCAAGCTCGTTTTAAGCTTCTTGGTTTTCTTCTTTTCATCCAATCTTGTGTATACATTGTGCAAAGTTCGCAGAATTGTGGTACGCTCTTCAGGATTATGCACAGCTCCCAATCTTGTTTCCAAAGGTCTAAGGGAGGCTTCACCTATTTGCGCTAGAGCCATCATTGCTGCTGTCCGCACGGTAAAATATTTATCCGACAAATCCTTAATCATCGCAGGTATTGCGCGTTCATCCTTTATTTTGGAAAATGTTTCGGCAACCAGAATCCTCATTCGTTCCTTTTTATGATGTGCATATTTGAGAATTACAGGGCCGGCCTGTTTAGCCTCAAGCTTACCCAGAGTGGATATTAGAGAGCCTGCAAGTGAATCGTTGCGCTTATCTGCTAATTTCTTAATCAATGTGTCAGCCGCACCTTTAGTTTTAAGTTGCCCCAGCAGATATATTGAATTCCGCACTATGGTGTCATTGTCAGAATGCAGGCCTTTGTAAAGGTAGTAGGATGCTGTATCCTTGAACGCCTTAAAATGATGCTCTATAGCCCGTAAAGTAAGCCCTCCTGTGGTTGAAAATTCGTTGTTAAAAATGTAGTCAACAGCCTGTTCAGCGTAATTGTCTATGAGCATTCGGCGTGCGGTACGAACCTTTGGGATATCGCCGCGGACTTCCCACATTGATGCGTAATGAAACAGCTGTGCCATTTTCGCAGAATCCGACTGCATTGTATCAAGTTCAGGAAAGCTGGTAATAGTATCTTGCCAAACTTCCTTCTTAGGCTCTATCGCCTCAACATCCATACCCAATGCAAATGAACCCGAAGTCCATACGTGGTTATTCTCACCTTTATCTTTCTCAGCGTAGCGGTCGTTTCCTTGAAGATCTAGAAAAATTCCAACCCCACCGGTACCACGTGCCCAGTTTGCCCCACCTTCAGATAGGGCTTCGCGCGAACAGTAGTCGTCGTTACCTCTGCTGTCTGCAAAAATTCCAACAGAGTTGGTAAGTCCTATACCTTGACCTCCTGAGGCGTAATAGACATCATCTCCGTCCTTATCAAGCAACCAACCTACAGCCCAGTCGTGTCCTTCTCCTTGTGATGGGCCGTAGCGCGAAAAATAATGATCGTCGCCTTCCAAATCTAGCAATGCACCTACAGAAAGGTGTATACCCGCCCCTTGAGAATATTGCGCTGCGGTGTATAAATCGTTTCCTTTCTCATCCAAAAGCATCCCTAAAGCAAACCAGTATGATGTCGCTTGCGCAAAAACTTCGGAAATATACTTATCATTTCCATCACGGTCGCATAGAAAACCTATACCTCCTGAGGAAACATCACGCCAACCGAAACCAAAACCTTGGGCAAATGAACGATACTGGTCAGGCGTAAGAGGATTATGCTTATGTACACCGCCGGCATAATATACATCATTCCCAGCGTCATCTAACAGAAGACCATAACCCCACGGCCCACCAAGACCCTGTGTCCAATCCCATGCACGATAGTTGTCGTCGCCCTTTTTATCTACAAGAACAGCTGAACCAAAGTTAGCTGCACCTTGAGAAAAATAACCTGAACGGTAGCTGTCAATTCCCTCTTCATCAATAAGCATCCCTGTCCCAAAGAGTCCGGCACCGTTTGAGATATGTGATGCGGCATAGAAATCGTTACCGCTGATATCCCACAGCAGTGCTGAACCAAAAAGTGCCGCTCCTTGATTTACCAATTTATTATAATTACGGTAGACATCGTCGCCCCCTAAGTCTATAAGTAAACTTATCGGATATCCCAATTCACCCACGGCGCCTGCGGCGCGTCCTTCATAAATGTCATTACCGCCCAGGTCTATTATTATTGCAAAATCCCCTGTATAGACATTATCCCAAGGCCCGCCAATTATTGCTTTCTGTCCATCGGGAAAAGTATAAACTGCGTAAATAATGCCTGAAGCTCCTTCAAGTTGAAGCTGTGGTGGATTTTCTTGATTCAATAATTCCTGAGCAAGCGGAATAAGACGTTCAGCGCCAGCGGCAAGCGATGCACCAGCACAATGAAGTTCGTACATATTGACCTTACGCGCCAGACGCAGCACATCAAGAGTATTAAGAAGATAAGTAGTATCCCTCTCCATTCCAAATTCCTTATGCAAGGCTCCGGCATAGGAGCCTTCAAGAGAATCGGCTTCATCTGCCCACAAAGTTGGCGCAGTGTATATAAGACTATCGCGCTCAGCTGCCGAAAGTGATGCAAACGCTTTTTCAAGATGCGCAGCGCTAGATGTGTAGAGTTCAGAAATCAGGCCTTCAATATTGTTTGACTTAAATCTGTCAGGCTTAACGGACTTACCAATAAGTTCTTTACAGGTAAAGTCTAGGTAGGAAGAGGCTTGCTCAATTTCAGTAAGCCTGCGGCCTGAATTCAATACATAGTCAGGTGTTTCAAGCGGATTGTCCATAAGACGATTGACAACTTTAAGCCTAAAACTATCGGCACGCATCTTTTTTTCATAACCAAGGTCATCAACATCAAGATTCATAAGCCCAAGGGCTTCAACTATGTGGTCATACTCAACCTGCCACAGACTATCAGGAGTGGCGGTTAAAACTAGCAAAAGCGCAAAAGTCATATTGTCTCCTAATCTACCCTTTATTGTGAGTTAAAGTTCAGGGTAGAATTTTTATTCCCAATTTTTGCATAACCTGAATTGTAATTCTCTCAGCCTGATCGTAATTATTCACCCGCCCAAAAACTATTTCAAAAACTTTTTCGCGAATCCCATTAGCCCATAGCTCGTAGTCCTTAACCACCTTAGCCGTTACAAGCGAGTTAGTAGGCGCAGCCACCACAAGCACGTCCGGTTTTTGAGCGTAGTATGCAAACTTGGCCTCATGGACGGAGTTGAAGTCGTATTGCTGGCCGTCAGTCTCAAGGTAGGTGAACATGCCATTTTCTACCAACCGTTCAAAGGACTGATGTGGTAAGTCAATTGTATGAGTTTTAACTTTAGGCGGCATAAAGTCGGCGGGGAAGATACGGATACCGGTCTCGAAATCCTCTACGAGGTCTTGGATAATCTGAGCTGTGGAGCGCGCCTTGCGTTCTTTGCGCTGTTTTTTTCGCATTTTGGGCAGTTGAAGGCGTTCGGCGACAAGCTCGGTAAGCCCCTCGTATATTCTGGGCAGCCACTCCTTGGGGTCAAGGCCAAGAGCTTCAAGTATTGCAGCGTCAAGGGCCTGGCGGTCTTTGCGTTTTACTTCTTTAAATATAGAAGTAGTGGAGCGTTTTGGAATTCTCGTTTTAGGGATAAGTTGTGGGTTGGGAATAAGACAAGCCTTCCAATCAATTCCCTCGAATTTTAGTGCCCCATCTCCTAGATTAGAGCGTCCATTGATTTCTCGATAAAGAAATGCTCCTGCGAAACTCAGTGATGCCCATAGTTGTTCTGATTTAACTTTTTTAGGAAAGAACTCGAAGAGATTGTGATCTATATAAGCTTTAGACATATTCAAAGCAACGAAGAAACGATCTCCTGTTATCATTTGACCTACAACTTTGGCAGGTTCGCGGTCTTGAATTGCCCACCAATGCTTGCGACCCTGAACGCTCGGCACTTCCGGCCACCTAACGCCTTCATTGGTTGCGCCTTTTTCACCCACGTCTTTGATATACTTCAACGCCCCCATATGCCCCAAGGCTCTGAGTTCATCTTTGCTACGGTTGCACAAGAAGAGCCGGTACTTGAGTTTCTCAGGTTCAACCACCAGACCGGAAATCTCCTTTGGGGACTTTACCACCGGTACCAGATATTCATCCTCAATTCCGTATTGCTCAGCCCTCTCCTCGGTCAGATAGAAAAACTTGTTTATACCGGTGGTGTAGCCTCTGCGAACGTCGGCAACCTCTGAGAGGGGAACCAGCTTGTCGGCGAGCTTCTCCATAAGTTCAAAGTAGACATCAGGCGCACGCAAAAACTTGCCCCATTTAACGGTTTTGCCAGCCTCATCAAGGTGACGCCTAAGCTCACCCTGACGCACGGTGCGGATACGAAAGTTGTCATCTTCATAAGAATGTACCCCTTTGGCGATTTCCTTACCCATGAACCGCTCCGCCTCAATAACGCTCACCAGCTTGTTGACTGCCATATGGCGCTTATGATGCTTAAGCGTGGAATCGCTTTTCAAAAGTTCTGCAAGCGGTTTCTTTATTTTTACAAACCTAACAGGGTGTTCTGCAAGATGCTTTGAATCATCTGCACGCTCAAGAACGGTGATTATAGTATTTACCGCGGCATCGGGAAACCAAGGTTCGCAACGGCTCTCAATAATAGCAATTATCTTGAACTTTGAGGTAAAGAAACGCTCCAGTTCATACCCATAGGCAACATCAAGCCATGAATTTGAAGTAAGAAATGCCATGCGGCCTTCCGGCTTAAGGAAAGTGGCCGCGTGAAAGAACATATAAGCATAGATGTCTGCTTGCCCGGAGAGCTTAATTTTTGCCTCTTCAAATAGCTTACCTGCTTTTGTAGGATCGGCTCCATTCCTCAGCCAATTCTCTAGCGGATCTAAAACGTCTTTTTTCCTCTTCCTAAATTTCTCAAAAAGGTCAGGGTAGTCGGCGAGCCATTCTTCTGCAAGTAACTTCTCCAATGCACGCTTATGACCTTTGTTGACCTTCTCTATTTTTTCCTGACGGATATAAGGAAAATTGCCCATCATGCCGTCAAACTGAGGGATAGGTACCTTAATTTTGTATTGTGGGTCAAGGCCTTTTCGAGGATGCGGGAATTCAACTTCCTGCCCTGGTCTAAGCTTAAAGAAATCGAGATTAAGAACTCGCGGAAAGTTGTTGGGGTCTTTCATTTCACGAGTATAAAGATTAATTGTAGCCAACTCAGCTGGAAATTGAGCAATGTCGTTGCCCCACAATTTTTCCAAAAGCTTGTTGTGACGCCCTTCTTTAAGGTCGTAACAAAAACGATTGTAGGCGCGAAGCATAAAAGTTCCTGTACCGCAAGTTGGATCAAAGATCACATCATCCCTTGAACGAACAACAAATCCGTTAATGAAATCTACAAGATCGTCACGAGTATAGAACTGCCCCAAAGCGTGACGTTCGTGAGGCGGGATAAGATTCTCAAATACCGCACCAATTACGTCAAGAGGTATATTACTAAAGTTATAATAGGCAAGATTGTTAAGCAGGGATTGAAGTACTGTTGCCGAGTCCACACTCCATGGAATTTGATCTGTAAGGTCAGGTTCAAAAATTGCCTGATAGTCAATTTCCCTTACCCGTTCAAATGCCTCCCATAAAACTTTTTGAGTTTCTTTTAGGTCTGAATCGTGAAGGGCAAGTTCCGGCAAGTTCGGTGAGAATCGTCTTAATGCAAAATAGAAAATAATTCTCCCGAGCATTTTGTAAATAATTTGTCTGGAGGCGTTGGTAAAGAACTCATTGTGGTCATAATTGTCAATACCCTGCTCACGCGCCCAGAGTTGAAATTCTCTTTGGAATGCTTTGTTCTGAGTGTATTCTTGGATAAGAGAGCGCTTCATTCCCGGGGTCAGTACCTCTACCGCATAGTGAAGCGAGGCAGCAAATGTTTCGGGGTTTAGCTGGTGAGGGTGCAGCTTGCCAGTAGAAACAATATCGTTAAAGTCGGACATTATCTCTTGAGTACGTTCATATAGCTGCTTATGAACCTGCGGGATATTGATATCTTCAATAGAACGAACAGTTAGAAGAGGGGGATAGACCTGTAAGCGTTTAGGTTTTGAGCCGGAAATATCCCAAAGGATTGTTTGACGAACATTCCAAGTTACAAAGTATTTAGCCCTAAGTGATTTAGCTTTGAGAATGCCGTTCGAAAGAAATTCAGCGTTATCTACAGCAGTATTGGTATCTTTAAGTTCTATAGTAGCTACAGCTTTTTCCTGAGCTTTGTTCGCCCACAGGATTACGTCAGGAAATTTAGTCCCTTTTCCTACTTTTACAGATGTCTCCCCGTCAGCTTCTTTAACTACATACTTACCAGCAGCAACTATTTTGTTAATCCAGCCGATAAGTTTGATTTGGAATGTTCGTTCATTCTCTGAAGTAATCATGTTAACGCCATCCGCATGGCAAAGTATACACTTTTAAGAGTATAGCGCAACTCACAAAATTTATTTTATTAAACTACTACCTAATAAACAAGGGGCTTATTAAAGCCCCTTGTCGCAATCATATTCTTCTACTTGATAATAAAATAGAAGCAACTATTACGGTAAAAGCTCATCTGGTGTAACGTCAAAAGCCACCAATCCGGAAACCAGTTTTGGGTAAAAATCGGTTGACTTTTGCGGCATTTTCTCACCAACCTTGGAAACAGCCTCAACCTGCTGCACACGGGTTGGGTTCATAAGAAACACCATTTCAAATTTTCCGGCATCTACATCAGCAAAAGCCTTGTCAGCATAGCGTTCGTATTTGATGTAGTCCTCTATCTCTTCCTTGGCTATTCCAAGCAACTTTTCAATAATTAAATTATGCAGAACAGAAACATCAAGCGCCTTTAACTCCGATGGAGCATTAGGCATAAGCTCATCCATAATAGACTGGTCTTTAAGAATAAGTAGCCATGCGCCATCTTTTCGATAAAGACCAAAGGCGTGCTTTGAGGCGTTTTCTTTAACTTTTGTAGCCAAGGCATCGGCGCTAACTTCAGTGGCGTCAAAATATTTTTCAAGTTCTTTCTTGGTAGCTGCAAAATCGCCTTTAAGTTTGATAACATAACGATGCGTGGGTAGAACAAGCAAACCCGGGTCAAATAGATTAACTAGAGTAACCATACGGTGATTGAAAGCTGCGTTCTCAGGAGCGTTTGGATGCTGAGAAGAGAGAGCTTCCTGAAGTGCAAGCGCCGTCTCATAACGATGATGTCCATCTGCAATCATGACCGAAAGAGGTTTTAGAACTTCTTTCGCTTTAGCGATAACGTCATTATCGCATACCTTCCATACGCGATGGGTACATCCAAGATCATCGTTGGCTTCAATTAGAGGACGCCCTGCCATAAACGGGGCAAAAAGTTTTTCAATAGTTCTATCTTTATCGCCATAGAGCATGAATACCTGTTCATAGTTCTTCTGTGTTTTTGAAAAAAGCTTGAAGCGATCCTCGCGGGCGCGGGATAGGGTACGTTCGTGAGGAAGAACCACTTTGTCTTCGTAGGGATGCAGCTTAAGGGCGCTTATGAATCCTGTACGGGTAATTGTTTTTCCATCCCAAGTGTAAGTTTGTGTATATGGATAGAATGCCGGTTTGTCGTCCTTAATAATTACCTTATCCTGAAACCATTTATTGAAGTTTTCCAAAGATTCATTGTATCTGTCTTCGGCGCGTCCCAGTATGAGTCTAACGTAGTTATAGGGATGACGTTCATAATATTTAGACTGCATTTGAGCATCAATTTTATCATATGGTTGGGTGATAACTTTAGATAAATCATCAACTTTCCCAGGGTTAAAACGCAGGCCATTAAATGGTCTAATTGTTGCCATAGCTTTTAGTCCTCCTTAACCCTTGAGAACCTTGATAACTTCTTCAGCCACTTGAATTCCAGCCCTTGTTTGACCCTCTACTGCCTGAGCGCCAACGTGTGGGGTAAGTACTACATTTTCAAGTTCAAAAAGCTTATGTTCAGTAACAGGCTCTTTTTCATACACGTCAATTGCTGCAGCACGCAATTTTCCAGATTTTAAGGCATCGTAGAGAGCGTCTTCATCAACAACCCCGCCGCGAGCGGCATTTACCAAAATTGCTCCATCTTTCATCTTATTGAATTGTTCTGTCGAAATCATGTGATGGGTTGAATCGGTGTGAGGAAGATGCAGGGAAACAAAATCGGATTCAGCTAATATTTCATCAATGGATTTATAAGTGGCAACCGCTGATTCTTTTACAACGGCATCGTGGAATATTACAGTCATACCCATCGCCTTAGCACGTTTGGCAAGTTCTGTGCCAATTCGTCCCATGCCGATTATACCAAGGGTTTTACCAAAAAGCTCTATACCCTTGAACTTCTTTTTATCCCAGCGACCTTGCTTAAGACTAACAGTTCCCTGACCAATATGGCGAGCAGCGGCAAGCATCATTCCTAAAGTAAGTTCTGCAACAGAGATTGACGTGGCAGCGGGAGTATTGCGAACCTGCACGCCTTTCTCCTTGGCTGCTTCGCGGTCAACATTGTCAAGCCCAACCCCTGCACGACCAATAACCTTAAGGTTGTTGGCGACTTCTATTATCTCACGGGTAGCCTTGGTTGCAGAGCGTACAATTAAAGCATCGTACTGACCTATTTGAGCTTTCAGGTCCTCCGGTTCTAAGTGGTTAACCACTACTTCAAAACCGGCATCCTTCAGTTTTTGAATGCCTGCTTCGGCAATTGCATCATTAACTAATACCTTCATTTTAACTCCTAATGACCAAGAATTTCATCAATTGCGGTAAGTACCTCATCAATGTCCCTCATTTGCAAATCACCCATATGAGCGATACGGAAGGTTTTTTCCTTAAGTTTCTTACCATAACCATTTGCAATTGCCATACCCTTTTCAGCAAGCGCCTTGTTCAAATCAGCAACGCTAATACCTTTATTATTGGCAACCACAGTTACAGTCTCAGATTCATAGCCAGATTCAGGAAAGAGCGCAAAATGCTTCTTAGCCCAGTCGCGAACCCTAGTTGCCATCTCAGAGTGACGTTTATAACGGTTATCCATGCCTTCTGTGAGCATTCTATCAAGCTGAAAGTCAAGCGCGTTATAGAGAGCAAGGTTGGGAGTGGAAGGGGTTTGACCGCCCTTTTCGTCAATATACTTCTTCATCTGTAGAAAATCTGTATAGAAACCGCGGTTTTCAACCGTAGCTGCACGCTCAAAAAACTTATCGGAAACCGTACAGAAAGAAAGGCCCGGGGGAAGGGCTACACATTTTTGAGTTGAAGTCAAAACTACATCAAATTTATCTACATCAATCTTGGCACCGGTCAGAGAAGATACGGCGTCAACCAGAATCAACACATCTGGATATTTTGTATGAACCATGTCCGCTATCTCTTCCACGGGATTCATAACGCCGGTTGATGTTTCATTATGTGTTAAACAAAGGACGTCATACTTACCTGTAGCAAGTTCAGCATCAACCATTTCAGGTTTTATAGCCTTACCCCATTCAACTTCTATTTTCCCGGCAGGGATACCGTTGGCCTTCGCCATTTTGTGCCAACGTTCACTAAAGGCTCCGCAGATTGTATTAAGAACAGCCTTTTTGACAGAATTACGAAGAGAAGCTTCCATTATAAGAGAACCCGAAGCAGTCCATACAATAACGTACTGTTCTGTCCCAAGTGCTTTCTTTAGTTTGTTGATAACAGATGTTCCCAATTCCGAAGCCTCTTTCATACGATGGCCGAACATGGGTTTGGTTTGCGCTTGCAATACCTCAGGCAGAACCTCTGTTGGTCCTGGAATAAATAACTTTTTTTTCATCAATGGCTCCTGCAAGGTTTGAAAGTTAAAAACTCTTCTCCGTTCATCTCAAAACACAACAAACGGCATTTTACAATATTTTCCCTAGAATAAATAATCCGAACTCAAGTATAACGCGCCTTTTAAGACTGTCAAGCCGTATATTTCAGAATAACCATCATCGCCTACTTCGCCCTTGAAGGTTTCAACACCTAACCTAAACAATTACATTACCCCTCTCTTATTAACTCACAAGTTAACTAAATGTGGCATTTATTCTGATGGTATTAATAAACAGAACGTTCCTGTTTTCTTTACTTTTTCTTAAGATATTGTTGTCAAAACGCACATTCCTGAATACTCAAAATACCCACTCTCAATAATAAATACCTTGAATATTCCGGATAAAATGTTACGAATTAAGTCTTATAAGTAATATTAAGGGTTTGTTCACGCACATATTTTGCAATAAGATCGAATTCCATGTTAATCTTATCACCCACTCGACGTTCAGCAAGTGTGCTGCGACGCAGTGTTTCCGGAATTACGTTAACGGTTAGCTTAGGGCCCTGGGACTTTTTCAAAACTGTCAGGCTTATTCCATCCAAAGCAATTGAGCCTTGGTCTACTACTAAATCCGAAAACTCTCTGGAAAAGGAAACCTCCATTTGCCAGGCGTCCTGAGACTTCCTGACAGCGGTTATTTTACCCACTTCATCCACATGACCTTGCACTAAATGCCCTCCCAGAGGCTTTTGCAAAGTTAACGCACGCTCAAGATTTAAGCTTGAACCACTATGGAGTAATGAAAGCGTTGTTCTCTTCATAGTTTCAGCAGTTGCTTCAAGTTTTACCCAATCTGCACTAAGTTCCACAACAGTGAGGCAAACTCCATTAACAGCTAGGCTGTCTCCTTCAGATATCTCAAGGCTTGTAGAAAGCTCAAGAATCTTATTAGTTCCTTTTGAAGTTACGCGCCGCAGTTTCCCAAGCTCTTCTATTAATCCAGTGAACATTAAGCGCTCTCTTCTTTATTTTGAGGAATACCCTCTTCCTCTTCAAGGGAATACGGAGTGCCTTCAATTTTCAAGTCTTGCCCCAGCCATGAGATATTAATGCCTTTCAAACGCAGTCGTTGATTGATATCGTCATACTCCATAGTTTCCGTATACCCTATACCTTTACCTAAAAATGAAGGACTCATACAATATACGAAATGGTCAACCAAATCTTGACGGAGCAATTCTGAAGCAAGCCTACCACCACCTTCCACTAAAAGCTGAGTAACCTGTCTTCTGCCCAATTCTGCCAAAACCTGAGTTAGATTCAGTTTGTCTTTGCCGTCTAAATCTACAGCGGTAAATGATACGTGAACCGGATTGTACTTATTCCTTTGCAATAGAGACGCACGGGTGGTAAATATTAAGGTTTTGCCTTCGTCAAACAATTTGGCATTAACAGGGGTACGGAGTTGAGAATCTAGTATGACCTTGAGTGGATTACGTCCCTTGGTAAGCCTTACTGTCAAGCGAGGATTATCGGCAAGCACTGTATGAACACCAACCATTATTGCGTCTGATTGCGCCCTTAACTTATGCCCATACTCCCTTGCCTGTTTACCAGTAATCCAACGGGATGCACCTGACGCGGAAGCCAATTTTGCATCAAGTGTAGCTGCCAGTTTAAGAATTACATAAGGTAAGCCATTTTCGCGATGCTTAAAGTAGGCCTTGTTCATAGCTCTTGCTTTATTTTCAAGTAAACCTACATCAACCTGAATATGCGCCCTTATCAAATGTTCAATTCCCTTACCGTCAACAAGCTTATCAGGATCTTTGCAGGCAATTACAACACGTTTAATTCTTGACTTTTCAATTTGATTTACGCAAGGTGGAGTTCTACCGTAATGTACACATGGTTCAAGGGTTACATATAAGGTAGCGCCATCTGTTTTCCCTTTGGCGTCAGCAAGAGCAATAGCCTCAGCATGTGGTCCACCGTAACGAGCGTGGTAGCCTTTCCCTAATATTTGCCCCGACTTAACAACAAGAGCGCCTACCAAAGGATTTGGAGATACCGAACCTCTCCCGCGTTCAGCCAACTGTAGAGCCATATTCATATATACAGCATCTTCCTTGGTGAAGTTTGGGAAAAGCTTATCGCTCATTTCCCTATAAATTCCTTGTTATCCATATATGGACGCAACTTTTCAGGAATTTTAACCCTACCGTCTGCTTGTTGGTAGTTTTCAAGTATAGCGATTATGAGCCTTGGAAAAGCCGTACCTGAACCATTAAGTATATGAGGATATACAAGAGAGCCATCAGCCAGACGTAATCGGGTTTTATTACGGCGTGCCTGAAAATCCCTACAGTTGGAGACCGATGATACTTCAAGCCAATCGTTTGCTCCGGCAGCCCATACATCAATATCGTATGTGAGGGATGACTGGAAGGCGGCTTCGTTTGGAGACAAGGCTTTCACTTGATAGGGAAGTTCAAGTAGCTGAAGTACCTTTTCGGCATGTGAAAGAATCTCATTAAAGACCTGTGTCGATTTGTCAGGATGCGCAAACTGCACAAGTTCCACCTTATCAAACTGATGAATACGGAAAAGACCCTTTGTGTCCGAACCGTAAGTACCAGCCTCTCTGCGAAAACACATAGAATAGGCGGCATAACGAAGAGGTAGAATATTTTCGCTGATTTCTGAATCCATATGTAGGTTGACAAGTGCTGTTTCTGAAGTAGGAATAAGGTAGAGTGGATCATCTTTAAGTGCGTACATATCCTCAAGCTTAGTAAGCTGTCCTGCCGCTTTAATAATCTCTTCACGAGCTAAAACCGGAGGGTAGACCTCAGTATAACCATGTTCCCTTGTGTGAAGGTCAAGACAAAACGACTGCAATGCTCGCACAAGACGCGCGCCTTCACCTGTGTAGGCTGCAAACCTTGCTCCTGCATATGATGCGGCATAGCGGAAGTCGACCAGTTTTAGGGTCTCACATATCTCAACGTGATCTTTCGGTTCAAAATCAAACTCCGGCTTGCTACCCCAGGTTCTCAAAAGTGTATCTTCATCAGGTGAAGAGGGGTCAGGAAGATTCGGAAGTTTCCAAAGCATTTCCTGAAATTTAGCTTCGGTCTCTGTAAGTTTTGCGTCAAACTCCTTAACCTTAGCCTTCAAACTTCCAGTTTTAGCTATGGCTTCAGATGCGTCCTTACCCTCTTTCTTCAATCTCCCGATTGATTCAGAGGCTTGTTTAAGTTCGTGCCTGAGTTTATCTCTTTCTTTTTGTAATTCACGACGCTTTTCGTCTATTGCCAGCACTTCATCAACTGAAACAGGACACTTCCGGCGAGTCAGTAAGCTGCGAACCTCTTCAGGATTCTCACGTATCTTCTTGGGATTAATCATGCCTTATGATATAAGGAAGTGAAGCAGATGTCAACCATAATTAACTCCGCCAATCCGTTCTTGGACGAAATAAACACACTACCTTTCTGCATAAACGACAACTGCTTGATTATCTCAAAATAAATTTGCATTGAAGGTTGCAGAGCGGAGATATAAAGACTATAAACGACTGCTGATTATCTCAAAATAGTGCCTTAAAGATTGAGTAAATTTTTTCCTTAACTTACAGCTTCCTGTAGGCATAATTATAGATTTTGTTAAATTAATGGTTTTTGAAAAAATTCCTGATTTCCAGCAGATTAAATACAACCGGAGATGGAGGCATTGAATCCATGAACAACTTACCGTATGCTTTTTTGACAATACGGGAATCAAGCACCGCTATTACCCCGTAATCGTTATCGCGACGGATAAGACGTCCAATGCCTTGCCTGAAACGCAGAACAGACAGAGGCAGCTGGTATTCCATAAAAGGTTCACGCCCATGACGACGATAATCCTCAAGAATTGCTTGCGCTCTAGGATCATCCGGCACTTCAAAGGGCAATTTTGTAATAATCAGCATCACAAGTGATTCCCCGGGAACATCTATACCTTCCCAAAAAGATTGGGTTGCAAATAATACGGAAGATTCATTCAGCTTGAATTCATCAAGTATTGCGTTTCTGTTTTGACTCCCCTGCACCAGAATAGTATGCTCTTTTTCCAACTTTTCCTTCAACAGTTCGACGGTTTTATTCAAAACAGCATAACTTGTAAACAGCACTAGCGCACGACCATTTGAAGCGTCTATTAATTCTTTAACCCTTGTCGCCATTCTTTCCTGCCATGCTTCATGTTTGGGAGAAACTATATCATGCCCAACATAGGTTAAAGCATTGTTTTGATAATCGAAGGGGGAACCAATTTTCATCAATCCTCCCTTAAACCCAACTCTTGTGGCACTAAATTCAAAACTTGAACCTACAGTCAAGGTTGCGGAAGTTACAATATTAACCGCTTCCTGACTCCACACTAAATTATCCATTGTTTCAGAAACATCTATAAGCGCTGAATTTATGGAAACCCTATCAGTACGTGCGTCAGCTTCAATCCAGTATACCGAATTTGGGTCTGCGAAATCCATAAAACTTATTACTGCTTCCTTGGCTGTTGCCGTTCGTTCAGCAAGTGAAATTAGTTCAAACGATAAGTTTTCATCATCAAGGTCTCTAGCTTTCTCAAAAAGGAATTCGGCTAAATTGTCTAACGGTTGTTCAAGTTCGTTAGGAACACATTCGGGATGACGAATGCGCTTCTTGTACTCATAAGGTTTCAATAGATTAGCAAGATTTGAGAAAAAATTCTGAGCCCTACCGCGGACTTCAAGCATAAGATTCTTTAATTTGGGTTTGAGAATAGGGTAATCGTTAAGTTTAGTTACTATCCCTTTATCCCTTACAGGATTATATATTCTTGAAAGCAGCATAAAGAGCCCTGCAGATGAAAGTCTTATTCCAAAATAAGAAGAGGCAACCTGTTCCAAACGATGCGCTTCATCAAACACAACCGCTCCAAATTCAGGTAAAAGCCTGCCTCCAGATTGAATATGGGCAAAGAAAAGATGGTGATTTACTATTAGGATATCGGCTTGTTCAGCTTCTCTTTTCTTTCTGTAATATGCACATTCATTATAAAAAGAACAATTCTTGCGAGGACAGGCTTCTGAACGTCTTGATATCTGCTGTTTTAAGCCAAGAGGAATTGGTTCAGGGTAGTCTTCAAATACACCGGATTCAGTTCTTGCCCATTCGGCAATACTTTGCACTTGTTCGGGTTGAGTATCATCATCGAATAGACCGTACTGCGTAATCATCGCCGCGCGGCGGGGACAAAAGAAATTCTCTTGTCCGTATAAAACCTCAAACTTAAATGGTATATCGGAGTTCTCTGCAAGAAAGGGTAAATCTTTAGAAGCAAGCTGATTCTGAAGCACCTTGGTACCTGTAGCTACCACAGCTTTTTTGCTCTCCTTCATTGTCCAATAGATAAGTGGAATTAGGTATGCAAAGCTTTTACCAATACCTGTTCCCGCTTCAATCATCAAATTTTTACCCGATGTCAAGGAATCTGTTACCGCTAATGCCATTTGCAATTGGCCTTTACGTTGTTCATAACGAGGTAGATTTGATAATATTCTACCCTTGCCTGTAAACTCAAGCTCTATTTTATTATACACAAGAGAGGAATTAAATTAAAAAGTCGCTCAAATTTTAGCGACTCCTTCACCTATTGGATAGGTTTTAATCAAATCTTCAAAATCAAAGATATTTGCAAAATCTTCTTTCTTATCGTCTTCCGTTTTAGAAAATTCTCCAGCTTCAATTAGATTGAACACAATTTCACCAAAATCGGCTGTAGAGCGAACCCCCCAGTAGGCAAAAACTTCTTTTGCAAGCCTGCCGTAACGTTCCCATGCCAGTTGTTTAATTCCATCCAGAAGTTCACAAGCGGTTAAGTGGCGATGTTTATCAGGTGCGCTAAGTCCTATTTTCTTCAGCTCAAAATTCAAGCCTTCTATTACGAATAAATAAGCTTCCAGGCGATAACGTTGGTCTTTTTTTAGTATATCGGCTATTCGTATAAGTCGGTGATGTTGCGTACTCATTTTATTTGAACAGTTCCATTACCTTTTTCTACATAGCCGACAATCCTACCACCGGTTTTTTCCTTAACTTCATTAGCGTCCTTCTTCCGAACGAAAACAAGCATTCCAATACCCATGTTAAATACGCGATACATTTCATCTTCAGATATTCCGCCATGCTCTGCAATCATCTTAAATATAGGAAGCGGTCTCCAGTGTTTGGTTTCTATAATACAGTCAACGTTATCAGGAATTACCCGTGAGATATTTCCTTTGAAGCCGCCACCCGTGATATGAACTATACCTTTTAGTCTGGATTTAACAGCTTCAATTTCCTTACGGTAGGATTTGTGAACTGCAAGCAAAACCTGACCGACTGTTTTTTTAGTTCCACGCACTATAGCATCTATCCCAGGAGCGTTCTTAGCGTTAATAAGAACCTTGCGGGCAAGGGAATAACCGTTGGTGTGCAAACCAGTTGAACGAAAACCAATAACAAGGTCACCTGCTCTGATTGCAGAACCGTCGATGAGTTTTCCTTCTTCAACAACTCCTATAATTGTACCAACTAAATCGAAGTCTCCTGGTTTATACACACCCGGAAGTTGAGCGGTTTCACCACCTATGAGAACTATACCTTCTTTTTTGCATGTTCTTGCGAATCCTTCTACAATTTGTGCAACCTGTTCCGGCTCAAGCTTTGCATAAGCTAGGTAATCCAAAATAAACAGTGGGCTTGCTCCTGTACACAAGATATCGTTGACCCCGTGATTTACAATATCAGCGCCTACCGTGTTGTATATACCAAGCATTTGGGCAAGCTTAACTTTTGTACCGACACTATCGGTTGAAGACACCAGTACGGGTTTTTTATATCCGCTAAGCCTAAATCCTCCTCCGAAATGACCGAATTCGGTTACCACGTTTTGGTTAAAAGTAGACGATACCGCTTTTCCCATACGTTTCTTAATTTTTTCCAGAGCTGAAATATCAACACCAGCTTTCTTATAATCCATACCGAAGCATAAAGTTTTCACCTGAAATGTCAAGAAGAACAGTATTTTGAAGAATAAGTGCTACAACCTGTTCTCAAAATTAAAATTCGCGAACTAAAGTCAGTAATATTATAATAATTTCAGCCGATGGAATATTTACACGCCAAGGAAATAAAGCATAGGTGGAGAATATGCAAAACTTTCTCATCTATAAGTTATTACAGTAATCTCTTACGAAAGAAGTTAATTGAAAATTTCCAACAGAGCAGATGCTCCAAGTATGCCCGCTTTTTCACCTAAACTGGATTGAACAACCCTTAGCCTGCGTTCTGGAAGAGGCATAATATAACGTTTTAGAGAATCTTTTATAGGTTCTATTAATATCTCTCCGGCTTTGCTAATTCCGCCGTTGATAACAATAACTTCAGGGTCAAGAAGTTGTACCACATTACCCAAAGCCTTGCCGATACGTTGACCTGCTTCACGGAAAATCCCTTGCGCAGTTCGATTACCTTCATGAGCCGCTTTGGCTAAACGCTGAGTAGTAAGCTTTCCGCTACAGGCCAGTTTTGTCAATGACGAAGTAAGTGGACTTCTACGTGCAGCCATATTGATAAGGGCATTAGCGCTAACATAGGTCTCCAAGCAACCTGTAAGTCCACAAAGGCATTCCGTTTCGCCTTCAAATGCGGTATGGCCAAACTCTGCTGCTGCATCATTTGCTCCAAGAATAAGTCGTCCGCCGGCAATTATTCCGCCGCCAACTCCTGTTCCTAAAGTAAAACAAAAAAGATTCTCAGTTTCATATCCGCCAAAGCTGTATTCTCCCCATGCAATAACATTTACGTCATTACCTAAAGCTACGGGAACACTAAAACGTTCACTAAACATATCTTTAAGCGCTACATTTTTCCAGCCTTCCAAATTCGGGGAAAAGCGCACTATGCCTTCCTTATGTTCAATAAGACCTGCAATCCCAGCACCTATTCTGGTTATTTTACCTCCGTCAGCTAATTGCAAACTCTGCTTCCAGATACGTTCAACCAGATTTTCGGCTCCTTTGAAGGCTGCTGTTTTGATAGCTGTTTTAGCGACAATAACCCCATTTTCATCAACCAAGCCAAGTTCAGTGTTGGTACCACCGATGTCAATTCCCAGAGACAAAGCGTTTGTATTCTTACTCATCGTTTTTAACCTCAGAGAAGGCACGTTTCTGATATAGTGAAGAGATGTAGGAAAGTAGGTCTTCTGACAGCTCAACATCACGCCGCGACATAACTTTTTCAACAGTTTTAGTCAATTGGGATAAATTGTATCTTTCCGTTTCACCCCATGAAAATGAGGCTAAGTTTTTTGAACATAGGCCGCCGCCTAATATATTCGCGAAAATTCCTATTATCGCACCTGTAGGTATTAAAGTTCCTATTGAGGTTTTTGTATGATCGCCTATGATGCAACCGAATTTAATTGTACCGGTAGAAATAATCTTGTCCCTAAACCTTACTTTAACTTCGGAATAATTGTTCTTAAGGTCGGAATTGGTAGTCATAGCCCCAAGATTTACCCATTCGCCAAGGTAGGAATGACCTATAAAGCCTTCGTGATGCTTATTGACATAGCCGTGAAAAATAGAGGCCTCAACTTCTCCACCAACCCTGCATACAGGCCCCAAAACGCTTCCTGCACGTAAACGCGCCGAATCAACTACAGAATTTGCGCCAATGTAGCATGGGCCTTCAATAAAATTATGACCTTTAAGTACAGAACCTTGCCCAACGGTTACAGGCCCCTTTCTTGTATCTATTATCGTTCCTGCTTCAATTACAGCGTTCTCTTCTACACGAAGGGCATCGCCATAGATAATTACATTAGTATCTATAGAGGTAAATCTTCCAACTCCTTTGAAATCCCTCCGAAGTTCAAGTTCCAGACTGGGGAAAATTTCCCATGGATAATTGATACGCCGTGCAGGTAATTTGTATTGCGGTATATTGGCGCTATCCAAGAAATCGGCAATGCTTTTTGGAGTTTGGTAGCCTGTAAGTTTATCGGTAGCGACGCCTATTACCTGTTCATTGGCGTCAAGCAAAATTTCATCTTTATTCCAAAAAGGCAAGGGTTCGGTTAAAAGTGTTCCTGCTACAACAAACAAATGCCTACCTTCAGGAACATGATTTGCTCCGGCAGCAATTTGAGGCCAAAGGGCTGGCAGTAAATCAAGCAGTTCGTCGCGAACAATAAGGCGCGTTCTGGTATTTAAGAGCCGCTCGATTTTCTCACGAAAGCTCAATGCACCGCATTTAATTTCTGAAACCGGTCGCATTAAAGAAAGCGGCTGAAAATTTTCCCACGCATCTTCGTAAATAAATATCATACATGTAGATTACAAAAAGTTTATATAAATGTCAATACGGTATGTAAGAATACTTGGAGAAACTGCACCGAACTTCTATTACAGCTTATGCTATACGGATATTGCAACTACGGTGAATTTTATTTTCTGTCCGTCAGAGAACAGAATTTAAGCAACGTGAACTTATCATCACACGAAACTCTCAAAATTGATTAAAGTTATCCCTTGACAGATAGACGCTTCTTCTTATATTCATCATAAATATAAACTAACCAAAGGAGTAAGTTATGAAAAAAATAATTTTAACGTTAATTCTTACAATAGGTCTTGCCTTCGGATTTGAAGTAGGCGCCTACGTGGGTTTGAATAACCAAAGCTGGAAGGATAATGCTTCCGAACCAAATAAAGCCTCAGGAATCAGCGCCCATGGCGGCATTTTAGGAAGTATAGGTATTACTCCGTCTTGTCTACCTGTTTATGTGGGTCTAGAAAGTGGATTCATTCTTCAGAAAGCGGACTACAAGGGAAAAGATTTACTTTTTAAGGGTAATGATTTAGAAATCCATATGAATAACCTGATAATACCTGTTCTTCTTAAAGCTAACCTTAAGCCTTCGCCAAAAATTCGTATAGGCGCGGGCTTGGGCCCTTCATTTATAATCCATAATTCCGGCAGCTACGAGTATGATATAATTATTCACCTAGAGGGTGATTTTGATAAAGACAATTTGGAACCCGATGTCGGGTTCATGCTAAAAGGCGATATGGGTATTCAACTTATGCCCCTACTATGGCTCAAGCCGACAGTTGCTGTACAGTTGAATAATAAACCTGACGATCCCAGGAACAAAAATGAATCTTTCGGTGAAGAGATGTCTGTGTTCTTTTCCGTAGGCCTCGTCCTAAGCCCCTGATATGACCCAACATTATACGTTCTAACAGTTGACACTATAGGTTACTCTGTCTTATTAACGGATACATAATAAATGCCTTTGTACTGAAACAGCCCGTAACATAAAGCGCGAGACATTTCTTTTAACAACTACTTATCGCGCTCTAAAATACACGTCGGAAGTTTTTCCAAACGCCCGCAATCTAGGTACACAAAAACCTTTTGATAAAACTGTTGCTGAGAGTAAATGTAAAAAGGATACAAGCGATGCCTTGATTAAAATATAAGATTTGACACTTTTGAGACATGCTTTATACTTTGGTTATGAGAAAAATTATATTCTTGGCATTGCTGCCGATTTTAATGATGGAAGGAGTACAATGGAGGGCAATAGAAAGCGAAAATTTCCGAATCGCCTATCCTGCAGGATTTGAAGCTCAAGCCAAGCATGCCGCATCGTGGATTGAAACATATCGTGACAGCATTAACGCCCTTACCGGATGGGAACCGAAAAAGGTATGGCTGGTACTTGAAGATATCGGCATGTCCGTCAACGGCTTTGCAAATCCTGTAAGTTCAGAAATTCATCTTTTCACCACTCCACCTACAGGTTACAATCTTTCAACAAAAGACTGGATGCGTACAGTGGGGGTTCACGAATACACTCACATTTCCTCGCTACAACCGGTGTACGGTTTCCCAAAACTCCTTAACATATTAACCGGTCCATGGATAATGCCTAACGTCGCCTTACCAGGTTGGATGATTGAAGGTGTTACTGTTTATCAGGAATCGCAAATAGAACCCTATGAAGGCAGACTTCAGGCAGGAGAATACAGTGCCTTTAATATAACCCGCATTGCCCAAAAAGATTACGTCAGTAAATGGGATATGCAGGGAGCTATAACTAAATATCCTGCCGGAGCAATATACGCCTATGGCGGTCCCTTCTACCAATGGATGGTAAGAACTAAGGGCAAAGATAAAATATCGGCTTTTTACCGTCTTAATGGAAGAAACATACCGTTTTTCTTTGTAAACGGCGCTGCGAAAAAAACCATAGGTGAAAACTTCCCGGAACTTATACGCCAATGGCAGACATGGGAAAAAGAACAATCCACCGGGTTCATACTACCGGATTCTGTTGCCACCAAATTGACTAACGAGGGATACTATATTTCTACATTAACTTCTGACAAAAAGTATCTGTACTACGTTCGCATAAAAAACAAAAAAAGAGCTGCCCTTAATTCAAGATGGTATATAGACATTATAAAACTTGAGCCTGAAACCGGTCAAGAAGAGGTATTACTTAGGCCTAACATTTGGGTAAAATCACTTAAGATTCACGATAACGTTCTTTATTATACTAACTCTACCACAGCCCGAGGTTTTGCCAACATCAACAATAATGGATTCGGCGACTTAGTGCAGATTAATTCTCTAAACTTAATATCTAGACGATTAAAGAAGATTTACGAAGGCAGGGTAAGGGCATTTGATAAATTACCGGATGGTTCGTTTATTATTTCTATAGACCGCACACCCAAATACGGCTCACGACTTATTTTGCTTGATGAGAACGGTCAAGAACAAGACGAGCTTTATTCCGGTAAGCGTTTAATTGGTGAAATCGCTATCTCTAATAACGGTGATATATATACAACCTGTAGGCAACAAGGAAAGGATTGGGATATTTTCCAATTTTCACCAGATAGTAAAGAATGGACGCAGTTGACCTCTACGGAATGGAGTGAAGCGGGAATAAGCTTAACAGAGGAAGGTAATTTACTCTATTCTGCAAACCCATATGGTCCTCAAGGTAGAATAGGCATATACGAGATGAACAAAAAAACCGCCGTTTCTAAACAGTTCTCAAGCCCTAGCTATGCCCTTATGCCGGCTATTGTTAAAGATAAATTAATTTTTATTTCTCTAAACTCTTCAGGGGAAGATATCTACTGCATGGCTCCCCAAAGCTCCCTTGCAACATTCCCCAAAAAAACCGCAGGGAATATTAACGAACCCAAATATGACGGTGATTTCAAAACCCATTCCAGTTTCTACCCATATATTTCCTTACTGCGCCCTTGGCTAAGATTACCATACGTATGGCCTGAATTCAACGATAATTGGAGTCTAAGCAATTTTTATCTCGGTATCCTATTGTACGGAGGCGACGTACTTGGAGAAAATTCATATAACATACACACAAATTATGACTTTATAGCAAAAACCAGCACACTTGATTTCTATTGGCAAAATAAAAGCCTTGCACCGCTTAAATTACAACTGGACTATTCTCATAAACCCAAATGGGATAGTCTAGCGACGCGATTCGAATACGACTACAGTATATACCCTTCGTTTAGCTATCCGATTTATTCCAGAAAAGGTATTGGCCTGCAAAATATTAGTTGGAAGGAAGGTTTCAAACTTAATGGTCGGAAATTGGAAAATCGCGTTCTTGTTTCCAAGCTCTCTGCATCATTCTCCTGGTATCACTACCAAATGGGCTTATCCATGAGTCATAACTGGACTTCTCCTCTATTCGCAAGTTACGAAGCGTCACGGCTTAGCTTGAGGGCTTCAGGAGTTGTAGACCTCTTTGGTGGAATATTGATTGCAGACGCATCATCCATTCTACATCTTTCCGCCCAACTTCCCGATTCATTCAAGTATCGCAAACCTATAAGGGGATATGACAGCCTAACAAGTAGAAACAATATATTCAACAAAACTACACTTGAATATCGACATCAACTAATAAAGATGCGTTTCGGCATATGGAATCCTAATATATTTTTTGAGGATTTGTATGTAAACATCTTTGCTGACGCCGCATTTGACACACAAAATCTTCTTGGAGCATCTGCAGGTATAGAGCTATCCCCTGAGATACACCTTTTGTGGGAATACTTCAAACTTGCCCCAATATTTGGCGGATGTATTACTATGGAAGGAAACTTCAAACCATACGTAGCTTTGAGAACATGGATGCCTTTTGAAATTGGACTTTCAGAAAATGACGCTCTGCATTTTATTAGCAACCCCTAACAATACGTCTTAAACCAAAATCTAACTTACAGTCTAATTAAATTAGAACAGTTATTCAGGCGGAGAATTTATACAAAGTTTTGACAAACCTCCTGCAAGTCATATAGGCAACATACAAAAACCTAAACAAAATAGCTAATGGCTTGACAAATAAATCAGTTAGTGTAATATGATAACCTTAATTTAGGCTATTTGCTCGCGTCTTCGTTTGTTAAGGAGGATAATATATGCCAACAGGCAAAGTTAAATGGTTTGATAATAAAAAAGGGTACGGCTTCATTGAAATAGATGACGGCTCCGGGGATATTTTTGTACACTACGCAGATATCCTTGAAGAAGGATTCAAAACCCTTTCCGAAGGTGACGCAGTTGAGTTTGAAGTCTCTGATACCGGCCAAACCCGAAAAGCGACTCAGGTTAAAAAAGTCTAGGCTTAATAAACCTAACCCGACAATTGTTTATTTGGGATTGGGTTCAAATTGGGGGGCGCGAGAGCGGTTTCTATCCAAGGCGCGGAGATTTCTTGAAAAGAATAGGATTAGAATAATAAAACAGTCCTCAATATATGAAACTGAACCTATGGGTTTTAGGCAACAACCGCGTTTTCTGAATCAGGTAATTGAGGTAAGCACAAAATTGACTCCGAAAGGTTTGCTAAATATCATTAAAGATATTGAAAATAAAATGGGACGAATCCGATTGTTTATCAATGGGCCAAGAATAATTGACATTGACATACTTTTCTATAATAATCACGTTATGGATACTCCAGCCCTTACTATTCCCCACCCTCGCATTAACCAAAGGGCTTTTGTTTTAGTTCCGCTTGCAGAAATTGCTCCGCGCTTGATTCATCCTCAAGCAGGAATTCCCATATTAGATATACTCAAAGGAACAGATCCGAAGGGAATACGAAAGTGGCTATAGGCAAGCATTTGGTATGTGTCGATGGGGTAATTGGTGTAGGAAAAACTACTCTGGCGCTCAAGTTAGCTCAAGAATGGGGTGCGGTTACACTTTTGGAAGAAGCGCTTGATAACCCGTATTTGGAAAGGTTTTATGATGACCCTGAAACCTTTTCCTTCCCTGCTCAACTACATTTTTTAACTCAGCGTTCACGCGAACTCTCTAAGCTTAAGCAAACCAGCCTATTTGATAGGGTCGTTGTTACAGATTACACATTTCAGAAAGACTGGATTTTTGCATCTATAAACCTCTCGGATAACGACTTCTCAGCTTATGAAAAAATGTATCTTGAACTATTGAATAAGGTTCCTGCACCTGATTTGGTCATTTTTCTTCAAGCCAGAATTGATAATTTAATGCACCGTATTGCAAAAAGGGACAGGCCAATGGAACGCGGTATTGCAAGGGAATATCTTGAAAGTCTTGTTGAAGCATACAACAGTTTTTTTCTAACCTATTACCAGGGACCGCTTCTGGTTGTTAATACGGATAATCTTGACTTATATAATAATCCTGCTCATTTCAGACGCCTACTTACAGAAATCAATATGACCGGTCAAGGCAGACGTTTTCTGGGATCGGCCTGATATGGATTACATCCCTGAGCAAAAATCAAAAAAAACGCGCTACACTGTCCCAGATATTCGCGCAATGAAAAGTAGGGGGGAAATAGCCTCTGTTACCTGCTACGACGCAAGCTTTGCCCGAATAATTAATAATACTCCAATTCAATTGGTATTGGTTGGCGACTCAGCGGCAAATGTAATCTACGGTATGGATACAACACTGCCAATAGCTATTGACGAAATGCTTATGCTCACTAAAGCAGTAGCATCTGGTCTAGACAAGGCCTTACTGGTAAGCGATATGCCGTTTGGTTCATATCAGGCTTCGGCTGAGATAGCAATTGCAAATGCTACTCGTTTTATGCAAGCTGGCGCCAATGCCGTAAAACTGGAAGGCGGAGGAAACCATATTCGTTCGATAATTACCAAATTGGTTGAGGTAGGTATTCCTGTAATGGGACATCTTGGTCTTCAGCCACAATCCGTACACCGTATTGGTGGCTATAAGCTTCAGGGGAAGCAATCTTCAGACGCCGAAAGAATTCTTAACGAAGCCAAACTACTGGAACAGGCTGGATGTTTTTCAATAGTGCTTGAGAAAATCCCATCCAAACTGGCAGCACGTATTACGGAT
The DNA here is from genome assembly GCA_964624585.1 of uncultured bacterium. Classification (GTDB taxonomy): domain Bacteria; phylum Hydrothermota; class Tepidihabitantia; order B3-TA06; family B3-TA06; genus CAZUXE01. The sequence continues at coordinate 69,736 of CAZUXE010000003.1, forward strand.
ACAGTTTCCATACCCACCATTGGTATTGGAGCAGGGTCTGAATGCAACGGACAGATACTAGTTCTCTACGACCTTTTGGGAATTAATCCTCAATTCAAGCCTCGTTTCCTAAGACGCTATGCCGATTTGGCCTCTGTAATCCAACAAGCTCTCAATCAGTACAGCAGCGATGTCTTTAACCAGCAATTCCCATCAGACGAAGAGAGCTTCGGCTAGGATTCACCATAAACATTCTCATTCAAAGACTCCTGCAAGACAGCGATAAATATGCAAGAAGCCTAGGATTAACCATAAATATTCTCGTTCTACTATTATTGGAGATTCAAAACCAACTGATTGGGAGGGCTTGTTCTGCTTCAAGAAATACGTGGCGGATAATATTGCCCGCAATAAATACATGAATTGAAAGTGACTTTTTGAATGAAGGATGAAATTCGCACAGACCCCCTATTAAAAACCTTGACCTTGAAACGGATAGAATTATAAACGGAATTTGTATGAGGCCTCAAGACCTAGCAATATGGACTTTATTTAATAAAAAAACGCTTTTGACACTACATGCTTGAACGTATAACTAAAAAAGAACTCTACCTACGTTTTTTGGAATCCGATTCCCTTGCTCGTTTCTTTAGACTAAACAAGCTGCCTGAATCGCTATCAGGACTGCCCGGAGGAACTCTCGCCTTCTTCCTTGCAGCACTCAACTCAAACAAAGGTGAAATTCTCTACGCTGCCAAGAATCAGGATGAAATTGATAGCATACGTTACGATTTGGAAGCCTTGGATATAGCCTCGTTGATAGTTATTGAAAACAAGCGCGCACTGAACCCCCTAAGGCTTCCGTCAGCAGCCCCAAGATTAATTATCTGTCTAAAGGAATTCCTTAAACTCAAACTTTCGTGGCAAAATAGCACCGCTTCCATTTATTTTGAAGTTTCAGGGGAAATTGACCTTGAGAAAACCCTGGGCTGGCTTAGCGATAACGGTTTTGAACGAGAGTCACTTGTAACCGAAACTGCTGAATTTGCTCAAAGGGGAGGAATTTTAGATATCTTCTCTCCCCTATGGGAAAGCCCTGTCCGAATTGAACTGGAAGGCGACAGAATTATATCTATACGACACTTTGATCCTTTGAAACAACGCTCACTGGATGCGCTTACTTCAATAGAACTCATATCAAACAGCCCTCCGGATTCCAAAGGACAAGGAACTAGTCTCAGGGAACATCTAAACAACGCTATCATAATTTCTAGGGATAAGGATATATCGCCTCACATACTTATTACAGAAAAAGCTGCCAGGGAGAATGTATCTAAACATTTTCCATTCAATTTCATAGCTGCCAAAAAGGTTCTCGGACACTTTGAGGAATTAAAGGAACTGGAGAAGCAAAATCTGGAGTTATTTTTCGCCCTTGACGCCGACCACGGTCAAACATATCTATCGCATCACCTTAAAGACTTCAAGATAATTGACGCCCATCTTTCAGGAGGCTGGCTTGCAAGGCACGACTCTCTTTCAAGCAATGAAACCTCCGACGGATACGCTGTTTTTACAGAAAACGAACTTTTTGGCGTCAGTCATAGGCGTAAAATACCACGCCACTTCAAAGGAATTCCAAGAGACGCCCTGCACGAACTTCATCCCGGCGATTATGTAGTGCATATTGACTACGGCATTGGAGTCTACAAAGGACTACAGAGGATGAAAATTGCAGAACAGGAAAAAGAATTCCTTAAAATTGCATATACTGGAACCGACCTGTTGTTCTTACCTGTGGAAAATCTTGGTCTTTTGGATAGATATATCGGAGCTGAAGGAAGGCCGCCCCGAATTAATAAACTGGGATCTGAAAAATGGAAGTTGGTGCGTAAACGCGCAAAAAAATCTGCATACGATTACGCTCAGGAACTTCTTTCACTATACGCTAAACGCTCTTTGGCAAAAGGATATTCCTTTGGCCGCCATAGGGACGAATTGGAGTGGGTTAAGCTTACTTTTCCTTATGAAGAAACCCCTGATCAACTTCGTGCAATAGAATCTATAATGAGTGATATGGAATCGCCCCATCCCATGGATAGGCTAGTATGCGGCGAGGTTGGCTACGGCAAAACCGAAGTTGCGCTGCGTGCTGCACTTAAAGCCGCACTTGATTCCAAGCAAGTGGCAATGATGGCGCCAACCACTATTCTGGCCCTTCAGCATTACAGAACCTTTGTTAAAAGACTTAAAGACCTACCTGTTAGAGTGGCAATGCTTTCGCGTTTCGTAAAAACCTCAGAGCGCCGACAGGTTCTGGCAGATCTTAAGGAAGGAAAAATAGATATCCTTATAGGTACCCATGCACTTCTGGCCAATTCCGTAGAGTGGAACGATTTAGGACTTTTAATTATTGACGATGAACATCGATTCGGTGTAAAGCAAAAAGAGCGCATTCGAAAAAAGAAAGCATCAATTGACACTCTGGCCCTAACCGCAACCCCTATTCCCCGCACCCTTTATATGAGTTTGGTTGGCATACGGGATGTTTCAAGAATAGAAACTCCGCCGGTGGGAAGAAAGGATGTAATTACCGAAGTAAGCGGCTGGTCTGACGATATTATCAAGGACTGGGTATTACGGGAACGCTCCCGAGGAGGTCTGGTTCTTTTTGTACACAACCGTATAGAAACCATTGATGCCCTGAGAAGAAGACTGGAAGGTTTACTACCCGGATTAAGAATGCAGATAGCCCATGGTCAAATGCCGGAAAAAGATTTGGCCTCCATTTACGATAGATTCCTTGCTCACAAGACCGACATATTGATTGCCACGGCTATCCTTGAAGCAGGTATTGATATCTCAGGTCTGGATACAATTATAGTAGACCGCGCTGATTTATTCGGGCTAGCCGACCTTCATCAATTGAGAGGCAGGGTAGGCCGCAGCTCACGCCAAGGCTACGCCCTTTTCATAATTCCAAAAAAGAGTTCTGAAGACGCCAAAAAACGCTTTGCCGCAATTAAAGCCTATGCAGGTCTGGGAGCTGGATACCGGCTAGCTGTGAGAGACATGGAATTGAGAGGCGTTGGAAATCTTTTGGGAACAGAACAGCACGGTCATGTCAACTCAATTGGTTTCAGCTTATACACCAAACTTCTTGCCGAAGCCGTAGCGCGTCTGAAAGGCGATGACTGGTACGATGAACCTGTGCTAGAAATTGACTATGGCGCATACTTGCCGGAATTCTACATATCTGACGATGCCGAAAGGGTTTCTTTATACAAACGATTGCTATCGCTGGATGAAGAAACACAGGTGGATGAATTGAGGAATGAGCTTGAAGACCGTTTCGGCAAAATGCCCGCCTCGGCAAAAAAGATACTGGATATTGCAAAGCTGCGCGTGCTTGCAAGGCATAAGCGGGTAACCAAGGTAAGTTTTAGAAAAGACAACTGGTTTATACTAACGCCAAGACACACCACAAGAGGTTCGGGAGGATTTGAGAATCTGCTAGATGAGTTACGGAGACTGGTAAAATAGTTAACAATAATAATACCTTGCAGGGCAATTCATGAACTTCCTCTAAGGATAATCACTCAGGGTATTTTATTTCTATGAAAACAACTTCCAGTCTGAAGTCTCATCTGAAGCAATAAATATAAAATATTTATCGATAGTAACTTTGGCTTCTTTAGCAATCCCCTTTACAGCATCACTTATAGCCTCAGAAGCCTTAGAGATTGAGGGACACTCTTCTGAAATAATATAAGTAGTTGTGGGCAGCATTATTCCTTCATTATTTTCGTCCCAGTAGCGCCTAAACCCTTCTTTCTCAAAAAAACTCTTCTATCTTTTTATAATCAGATCCTTTGGAGTTCTTCAAGTTAAAGCTAATAAGAATTTTACACTTCCTTAAATCTCCTATCTTTCTAAACTATAAACTTATACTACTATACTATTAAATTGATATACGTCAACTTTTTACTAGCAACTAATCCAAAGGCCACTCTAACGTACTTACACATATACACCACACATAATATATCAGAGAGAATTTGCTATGTTAATTACCAAGAATGGAACAAAGGTTGGAGTAAGTTTTGCCTCTACTTGATCAACTTTTGATCAGGTTTTGACTAGGTTCTGACTAACTTAATCTTAGGTCTACTTATATTCAGCAAAACCCGTTTTGAGCTATATCTCTAGGCTTATCCTGAACTTATGCGTTTTAACTTGCTAGTAAGTTACCTCAATAGGCTTTGAATCTAATTTTACGTTTACCTCAAAGGTGTCGGCCCGCCCTTTAGGCTTAAAATATACCGTATATGGATGAAAATCATTGTGCGCAAAGAATATGGGGTGCGGTTTCCTGGGAATACTATCCATAACGAAATAACCTTTATCGTTTGTATGCGTTATCATATTCGTTAATGAATCGCCAACAGCTGCATTTTCTATAGCGGCGCCATTATCGAGTCGGGTTACCCTGCCTTCAACGGTTACGAACTCACTGTTACCGCAGGCTATGATTAATGCAAACAGAAACAGGACAATTAAGAAAGATAATATCTTCATTTTTTTGACCTCCTTACATTAAGCTTAAGCAGTTAGATTGCAGATGTCAAGAAAGGTAGGTTATTTTAATCAGACACTTAGTCCTTATCATTATGGATTAACCATTGTCTTATCCTATATTTTACCGTATCAAGTATACTTTTTGGAATGCAAATACTCGCGAATTATCAACTTTTTGCAAAATGTCCTTAGCGGTAACCCATAAACTTATAAACCTTTAGCGCAATATCGGGTCTATCGGTAATTATACCGTCCACACCTAATTCCAGTAGCTTACGCATGGTTTTAGAATCGTTTATCGTCCATACGTGAACCAAAATCCCCCTGCTGTGGCATTGTTTTACAAAAGCTGATGTAACCACATGGGTTGCTCCTGCGTATTCAGGAACCTGAACCACCTGCATTGGAGCAGCTGGTAGAAAAGCAAGTCCAAGTTTTCCCCAAATTACCAAGGGTCTTATTTCGTCTGCTGAGCCTGAGGTTGCTATGTTAGGAGCAAGATCGCGAAAACATTCAAGAATCTCTGTATGTTCTGAGGCTATCAGTACCTTATCTTCAGCACCTTTTTTCTTCAGCAAATCCACCAGTTTGAACACTATGTCTGTTGTAGAATCCTTCACCTCTACATTAAAGAAGTCGGTTGGGAAAGAATCCAAGACCTCTCCAAGGGTTGGAATCTTGAATCCTTTACCTCTGTACGGAAATGTTGAATCGCCTGCAGGGTCAAACCAATATGCGGCGTCAAGTTGACGAAGCTGTTCGTAACTAAGTTCTTTAAGCGTTCCTGTTCCATCCGTTACCCTATCTACAATCTTGTCGTGGAATACCATAAGCGAATCATCGGCTGAAAGCCATATATCAAGTTCCCAAACCTGCGGAGCGTACTTTTCCCGTACTTGACTCCAGCCCTGAATAGTGTTTTCAGGAACAATAACAGCGCCTGCTCTGTGCGCGAGTATTATTGGTGGGGTGGTTTTTGTCAAATATGAATAAGCGATAATTGGAGAAAGGTTCAGCAGTCCTACTAAGATTGTTAAAAGAATCCGACCACTATTTGACTTCACCAAGTAATCCTTTTCGTTGGTTTTTTGTTCTATCGGCAAGGGCCTTAGCCAATTGTTCCAGAGAATCCATAAAAATAGTTAAATTATGAACTGGAATTGTTTGCATAATGCGCTTCCATTCCCTGCGCTGTGCATTGATAAGCCTATTGGCAATCCGTTGGCCTTTTGGAGAAAGTTTTACAAACACCACACGCCTGTCTTCGTCTGAACGCATTCTTTCAACCAGTCTATTTCTAATCATACGATCAACCAGACCGGTAACATTAGCTTTTGAAACCCCAAGCATACTGGCCAACTCATTCATCCTTAAAACCTCTTTGTTAAGTAGAACCTGTAGTATCATATACTGGGAAAATGAGATATCGCTGCCAAATGGACCTGTTGAACCAACAAGCTGAAAACCTTTTACAAGAATGTTGCCTAACTCTTCAAGACGAAGTATCTGTTCTTCAATAGTTCTAGCCACCTGATAATATTATATCCATTGACAAAAAAGTCAAGCGGGTTAATTAAATTTCATCTTGAATAAGGCTTGCTCTAGTAGTAATAATTCAGAAGCATTTTAGAGAAAAACTTCTCTACATAATCTCAGGTGTGGCAATACCGAGCAGAGCTAGTCCTTTTCTTAAAATATTACCTGTAGATTGCACAAGACAAAGCCTGCTTTGTTTGCTAACTTCGGTTTTAGCCTTAAGTACGGGAACCTGAGTATAGAAACGGCTGAAGGCTGATGCTAAATTGTATAAATAACTTGCCAGTATATGCGGCGAGTAACGGTTGGCAGTTTCGCATATAATCTGCGGGAAGCGTCCCAAGGCCTTGACTAAATCAATGCTTTCAGGTTCTAAGAACTCTTTTGCATCCGCTCCGTCAATCCGCGAATCTTTATCAAATCCGGACTTCTCAAGTATCCTGGCACAACGTACAGCCGCGTACTGCAGGTAGGGTGCGGAGTTACCGTCAAAGGCCAACATCTTTGACCAGTCGAAGACAATATCCTTTATTCTATCTTGCGATAAATCAGCATATATCACAGCACCTATCCCAACTTGCCGTGCGATTTCTTTACGTTTATCCGCGGGCATATCAGGATTCTTCTCGGCGATTATCTCTTCGGCACGTTTTTCAGCCTCATCCAGCAAATCATCCAAATATACCACCCGGCCTTCGCGGGTAGATAGCTTACCAGAAGGAAGAGAAACCATACCGAAACTTATATGTTTAAGTACATCGGGGTATTCAAGCCTATCCAGAACCTTGGCCAAACTCGTAAAATGCAGATTTTGTTCTGTAGCCACCACGTAAATTAAGTTTGAAACAGGCGCAAAATGTTCAATACGCTCAATGGCTGAAGCTAAATCCCTTGAGGCATAAAGGGTTGTGCCGTCTGACTTGCGTGCTAGGAAAGGCGGTTTATCTGTGTCTTCAAATGTTCGTATTATAACGGCGTTCTCTGAATACTCCGCGATGCCTTTTTTTAGAAGTTTATCAATAAGGTCATGAGCTTTGGCCTCAAACTCACTTTCATACCAAACATAATCAAAATGAACGCCAAGCCTTGCCACAGTTTTTTCAAAATCTGCAAGGCTAACTTCTCTGAATTTCTGCCACAACTTCCTTTCCTTCTCTTCCCCCTGTTCCAAACGTTTGAAAGCTGCGCGTGCCGCTTTATCCAGTTCAGAATTCAGCTTAAGTTCCTTATGAAAGAGAACATAAAGGTCAACCAAATATTTTATTGGGTTTGCCTGAAGTAGGTCAGCGTTCCCCCAGTTCTCAAAAGCATAAAGTAGCTTACCGAATTGAGTACCCCAATCGGATAAAAAATTTATGCCTACAGTTTTATATCCGCGGGCGCGAAGAATATTAATAAGTGCCTGACCGATTATTGTGGAACGCAGATGCCCTACGGACAAAGGCTTGGCAATGTTGGGCGAACAATAATCTACTACCATGGTTTTATTAAGTTTAGGATAGTTACCGTATTCCTCAGCACCGGTTTTAAGGTCGGATAATATCTCCGATAACAGTTGATGCTGGTTAACGAAAACATTTACGTAGCCGCGTGCCGCTTCGAAACGCTCAATTAGAGAACCTTCTGCTAATCCCTTGTTCCACTTAGTTGCAATATCCTCGGCCAATTGCATGGGGTTTTTACCGCGTCCCTTAGCGTATTGAAAACAAGGTACAGCGTATACTGCACTAGACCCCTTCGGCGCCCGACGCACCTCAGGGTTAGGTCCTCCAAACTCTTTTGTAGCAAGCGATTCAACTTGCTCAAAAATTCTATCTAAAACGTAGGTCAAATTTTCTCCTCTTTGGGAAGTCTATCTTGAAGAAGGTATTGTGTCAAGTTATACAGAAATCTCAGGCAAATCCACGAGCAGGATACCCTGTTGCCAAACAGAAAGTTCGCTGATTATCTTACCGTCTTTGCCGACGAACCACGCACCTCCAAACGAGCATTCAGGTTTGGTGCCTTGGTAAAGATTCACTGCCAGAGTTACTGCACCGGTCTGGCTCCAGCGTTGAGTATAGCGTTGGAGTTCGTGCGGCCAAACATCCTTAACCGATGCGTTTTTCTTCAAGCTACGGAGAAAGGGATAAAGAAGATAATCCGGCTCCTGCTCTGCAAATCGTTTAATGATATCATCGTTCCACAGGTCCCCACAAATAAGCATTCCTATTTTACCGATTTCTGTCTCAACCATTGCTAAGTCCTCACCTGTACAATATATCTGTGGATTATCGTTAGGCCAGCGCCATCCTGAATGAATACGACGGTAGTGAAGAATCAACTCTCCTGCCGGATTGAACAGCAAACCTGAATCATACATTCTACCATCCTCTTTTTCAAGCAATCCTGCCGAAAAATACACCTCATGTTTTTTGGCAAACTCTCGCCATTGCTGATTCCTGCAACCAGGTATCTCTTCAGCAATCTTCAAATCATGCTCAGGCTTACCTATGTTGCACAAGCCGGTGGCCGCAGCTTCACCAAACAGCAAAAATCTCGCACCCATCTGTATAGCTTGCTGTGCCAATTCAAAAATCCTTCGTTGATTGGCCTGAAAATCACCGCTTGTCAGGTTACAGATAAGTGCTGCTTTCATTGTTAAACTTTAAGTGCGATATGCATTGTGTCAAGTGAATTCAGCTTCTCAAAACCCTGCCTACAAGTTGTTTGACATACGAAGACAACGATGTAGTATAATTTATGAATCCGTATGATTTCATTCACAAAAAGAAATCGGGTAATGCTAACAGCCCTGAAAGTATCAAGAAATTTGTTGCAGCTTACATGAACGACACGCTTGCCGCCTACCAAATGTCGGCCTGGCTTATGGCGGTTTGTTTCAACGGTTTATCGGACGATGAATTGTTTGCCTACACCGAAGCCTTAATTGAATCGGGAAGTCGTTTCGACCTATCGGCAATTGAAGGAGTTAAGGTTGACAAACACTCTACAGGCGGGGTTGGCGACAAAGTATCCCTTGTACTCGCGCCACTTGTAGCCGCTTGTGGAACGCCGGTTCCTATGATTTCCGGCAGAGGTCTAGGGCATACAGGCGGAACCCTTGATAAATTGGCGGCAATTCCAGGGTTTAGAACAAATTTAACTGCCAATGAGTTCAAACAATTCCTTGAAAAAACAGGATTAGCCATGATGGGACAAAGCTCTGACTTATGCCCTGCAGACGGAAAAATCTATGCTTTAAGAGATGTAACCGCTACGGTTGAGTCAATTCCTCTAATTGCAGCTTCAATATCGGCAAAGAAAATAGCCGAGGGAACAAACGGATTGGTGCTTGATACCAAGCTTGGCAACGGCGCATTCATGACTAATCAAAAACAAGCCGAAAAGCTTGCTAGAACAATTATTTCAATAACAAAGAAGTTTAACCTTAAAACCACCGCGGTTTTATCAAACATGAATCAACCTTTGGGTGAGAAGATTGGAAATTCTCTAGAAATTCAAGAAGCCATAGACTGCCTTAAGGGTCAGGGACCTAATGACTTACGTAAATTAGTTCTAAAATTGGCCAAAGAGATGCTGCTTTTAGCCGGCTGGGAGAATCAGGACAAAGCTTACGCTAAAGCAAAAGAAACGCTTGACTCAGGTAACGCTCTGGATAAATTCAGGCAAATGATTCAAACCCAAGGCGGTGAAGCCGCTGTGGTAGAAAACCTCTCTCTCTTGCCACAAGCTAGCTATAAAATTCCGGTTAAGCTTTCTGGCGGAATTCCAAAAGGATTCTTGAATGGAATAGATACCTACCGTATTGGAATGTTGGCAGTTGAATTGGGTGCTGGCCGAAAAACAACAGATGACGTAATTGACACTGCTGTAGGTTTTGAAATTTTCAAAAAAATAGGCGATACGTTGCGACAGGGAGAAACGTTAGCCATTGTTCACGCAAATAACAAATCCAAGGGACTCGTAATAGCAGAAGAGTTACTCCAATGCTTTAGCATCGGGACAGAAGATAGAGAACCTCTCCCTTTGATAATCAAGACTATCTATTAAGACATCTCAAACTTGCCCCTAAGCTAAAACGCGTACCTTCTTCACTTAACTACAAGCTACCGGTTTGACTTCCGGCCTCTAAGGCGTAGAATTGAAGTTATGAACGATAGCCATATTCAATCCGTTTACATTGAGGACGAAGTTCGTTCCTCGTTCTTGGATTACGCCATGAGCGTAATAGTAAGCCGCGCTTTACCTGAAATAAGGGATGGCCTTAAGCCAGTGCAACGTCGTATTCTGTATTCCATGAAAGATTTAGGGCTTGACCCTTCAAAAGGTTACCGTAAATGCGCCACTGTGGTGGGCGACGTATTGGGTAAGTATCATCCGCATGGCGATCAGGCTGTTTACGAAGCCTTGGCCCGTATGGCCCAAGACTTCAGCCTACGCTACCCTCTAGTTGACGGTCAGGGAAACTTTGGTTCCATTGATGGTGACCCTCCGGCAGCCTACCGTTACACTGAATCCAAACTCCAAAAGCTCGCAATGCACATGCTTGAGGAATTGGATAAAGACACGGTAGATTTCAGAGATAACTTTGACGGTTCACGTAAAGAACCTGAAATACTGCCTGCAGCCTACCCAAATCTACTGATAAACGGAGCAGCCGGTATTGCTGTGGGAATGGCTACCTCTATACCGCCTCATAATTTTACAGAAGTAACTAACGCGCTTATTGCCTTAATTAAAAATCCAGAACTCACAGACGATGAGGTATGCGATATAATCCAGGGACCTGATTTTCCCACTGGTGGATTGATTTTAGGTAAAGAAGGCATAAGGAATGCCTACAAAACGGGAAGAGGCAAAATAATAGTTAGGGGCAGGGTCCGTTTTGAGGAACCAAAGCCCGGAAGAGAAGCTATCGTTATTACCGAAATTCCCTATCAATTGAACAAATCGCAGTTGATAGAAAGAATCATCAACCTTGCTAAGTCTAAAAAAATCCAAGATATATCAGATTTAAGGGATGAATCCGACCGTGAAGGCATTAGAATAGTAATCGAACTCAAAAGGGGAGCCAACCGTGAGGTAGTGCTTAACAAACTCTACCAGCACACGCCCTTGCAGTCGACCTATTCAATAATACTACTTACTATATCTAACCTTACCCCCAAAGTATTCCCTTTGAAAAAATTACTTGAGGAATTCCTGGAATTCCGCTATCAATGCGTTAAACGCCGTACTGAGTTTGACTTACGCAAAGCTGAAGAACGCGCTCACATTCTTGAAGGCTTAAAGATAGCCCTTGATAATATTGATGAAGTGGTACGAATTATCAGACAATCTAAGAACTCTAAAACGGCTAAGGAAAACCTAATTGCCCGATTCAGCTTCTCAGATACCCAAGCTCAAGCCATACTGGATATGCGTCTGGCGCGTTTGACCGGACTGGAAAGGGATAAAATTGAAGCCGAATACCGCGCCTTGATTCAGGAAATTGAACGATTAAAAAGCATTCTCGCCACCCGCGCAGGGGTTCTTGGTGTAATTAACGAAGAGTTGAAGGAGTTAAGGAAAAAATTCGGCGATGAACGCCGCACAGAAATTCGCGCTGAAAAGCCCGAAGATATTACCCTTGAAGATTTAATCTCTGAAGAGGATGTAACCGTGACCCTAACCCTACGCGGTTACATCAAACGTACACCGGTATCTGTATACCGCAAGCAGGGCAGGGGCGGTACAGGCAGAGGAACAATAGATTTAGGTAAAGAAGATTTTGTTTCAACCATGCTTTCAGGCTCCACTCATGATTCTATTCTATTCTTCTCAAACTTCGGACGCGCCTATTTGTTAAAGACCTATGAAATTCCAGAAGGTTCGCTGACAGCCAAGGGAAGACCAGTATATCAGTTATTCAATCTGTCTGAAGGCGAACGCATTACCCAACTACTAAGGGTTGAAAAATTCGACGAAAACTCATACGCAGTCTTCGTAACTGAACGTGGAATTATCAAACGCACTCAGCTTAAACTGCTTGAAAATACCCGACGTTCGGGAATAACCGCCATAACACTTAAAGAAGGCGACCGATTGCAGGATGTGATGTTGGTTAAAGATAATACCGATATCTGTCTATTCTCAGCCAAAGGACAAGGCATACGTTTTTCAACGGACGAAGTAAGATCTATGGGCAGAAGCGCCGCCGGTGTACGAGGCATCAATCTGGCCGAAGACGATAGGCTTGTTGCGGCAAGTATCGTCAAGGAAAAGGCTTCTCTTCTTTTCGTAACTCAAAAGGGGTATGGCAAGCGTATGAAGTTTGAAGAGTTGCGTTCATTTACTCATCGTGGCGGCAAAGGCGTCAAGGCAATAGCTGTTAATGAGAAATCCGGCGTTCTTGTGGGCGCTAAAGTAATTTCAGATAACGGTAACGCTATAATACTTACCAAACACGGTACAGGCATACGTATCTCAGCCAAACAGGTTAAGCATCAAAAACGTGCAAGCCTTGGCGTACGACTTATTAATCCACGAGAAGGCGATGAAGTCGCTGAAATTGCCATTGTACCGGAACCTGAAGAAGTGAAATGAACGGGGCTGAACAAAAACGGTTGACATGGAACGCCTATTTTATGCAAATTGCTTCACTGGTTGCGCAACGCTCCACCTGCATTAGAAGAAAAGTCGGCGCTGTAATTGTCAGAGATAAACATATTTTAACCACAGGCTATAATGGAGCGCCTAAGGGCCTACCACACTGCACAGACATTGGCTGCCTTCGCGAACAGTTAGGCATTCCATCAGGTGAACGTGTAGAGATTTGCAGAGGTATCCACGCCGAACAAAATGCACTGGTACAGGCCGCCCGTTTTGGAGTCTCACTTGAAGGCGGAGTGCTTTACTGCACCACTCAACCTTGTGTTACCTGCTCTAAATTGTTGATAAACGCCGGCATAAGCAAGATATTTTATCTTGAAGCATACGCCGATAAAATGGGTGAAGAGATGCTTGCCACAGCAGGAGTTGAGTTGCTTCAATACTCTCCAAAGGAATAAGATGAGAAACTCCGCTAAGACAATATCCGCGTGCTTTTGCCTTAGTTCAATCTCTCCAGAGGAATAAAATGCCGCGTATAATAGCAGGCGAGTTCGGCGGAAAACGCTTAAAGTATCCCGAAAGCCGTAGATTTAGACCAACTATGGACAAAGTCAAGGAAGCCTTATTTTCTATAATTGGAGAAGATATCCTTGACGCAAGGGTATTGGATTTATTTGCTGCCGCAGGCGGTCTGGGACTTGAGGCAATATCGCGCGGCGCCCGTCAAGCAGTTTTTGTTGAACAAGATATTCAGGCTTACAAAATGCTTCAAGAAAATATAAAAAGCCTTGGAATTACCGATAGATGTCTTGCGGTAAGACAAAATGTACGAACCTATCTTAAGCAATCTAAGTTTTTTGCCACCCACATATTTTGCGACCCACCATACCAGTCGAACATGCAGGCTGAAACTTTGGCATTACTTGCCACGAACCCAGGATTGGAACACAACACATTAATTATCCTTGAACATGATACCGGCAGGAAAATAACCTTACCGGATACACTAAAGGCTGTTGACTCACGTTCATATGGCGAAACTACTCTGCTGTTCGTAACTAAAGAAGATTTGGATGAGGACTAATATGCTTGTCGCAATATATCCCGGAACCTTTGACCCTATAACTAACGGGCATCTGGATGTTATAAAACGCGCACTTTCACTTTGCGATAAATTAATAATAGGAATAGCCTCCAGAAGCGGCAAAAACCCTCTTTTTACTCCTGAAGAAAGAACCAGGCTTATAAAAGATATTCTTAACGACGAACCGCGCGTACAGGTTGAACCTTTTTATTCTCTATTAACGGATTTCGCTAAATCCAGACAAGCTACATTCGTAATAAGGGGGCTCAGAGCTATATCTGATTTTGATTATGAACTTCAAATGGCGTTAACTAATCGGAATCTTGCTCCTGAAATTGAGACTATTTTCCTAATGCCTGCCGAACGTTATATCTTTGTATCAAGCTCACTTGTAAAGGAAGTTGCAAAATTGGGAGGCAATGTCAGCGACTTAGTGCATCCAACGGTTGAAAAGGCCCTGAAAGAGAAATTCTCCTAACCCTGCTTTCCTCTACAACACAAATAAAGCAATAAGCTTTGAAATTTACTTCAAAACCACTTACTTAATTGATTGTTAAAAGCTGATCATAAATTGGACAAAAGGTAGACAAAAGTTAGTCAAAATATGACGAACTGGATGTAAGACTAAAAATTTACGGCTCTAATTTGAAGTGCAACAAAAATCTTCGTAGATACTGAAAGCAAAAGTATTGAAAAACATGCCACACCCGTAACACCCATAACACCCGTACCACCAATACAATAACATCCCTAACACTCATAACACCCGCCACAACCCGTAATAACCCGTAACGCCTCAAACAGCTGTAAAGCCTAAGTTACTGTTTTTCTGGGCTTGTCTTCTGAAAGGCATATCTTTCAAGATAGCTTGACAATTCACCTGCTATACTTAAGCTTAGCGTCAATATGTGTTCAAAAGCAAGGTCAAAAAATAAGTTGGAGTACCCAACAATCGGTATTGATGCCGGAGCTGCCTATGTGAAGATTGCCGTTCTTAGTTCAGGAGAAGTAGATGATATCATATATACACCTCATAAAAGTGACCCACTCAAGGTAATAGAAGATTTTCTTACCCGCTCATTTTCTGATAAAAAATATCTCGCAGCTATTACAGGATACTATTCTGGTATTATTTCGCAATCTTTACAAATTAAAGAACTAGACCAAATTCAAACTCTGTTGGCCTATTTAAATCGGTTTTCACCGGACGCAGAATATGCCCTAAATGTTGGGGCCAAGGGTTCACGTCTTATTGAGTTAAAAAACGGTAAGTTCAAGAATTTTTCTCAAAATTCCTTATGTGCGGCAGGTACAGGTTCCTTTCTAGATCAGCAGATGAATCGATTAGGCTTAAATTATAGTGATTTGGAAAATTATCCTTTTGTTCCCAATCCTCCCAGAATAGCCGCCCGATGCTCTGTTTTCGCAAAAACAGACCTAATTCACCGACAGCAGGAAGGCTACTCCAAGCCTGAAATGTGGAACGGCCTGTGTCGGGGAATGACCGCTACTTTGGTTCAAACCCTGCTGAGAGGAAGGGAACTTGATGGCAAGAAGGTTCTAACCGGAGGCATTGCCTTAAATAAATGGGTAGTTGAGTGGTTGAAAAGGGATTTAGGAAATTTAGAGTTACCGCCTCACGCGCACATGGCTTCAGCAATTGGAACTGCCATCTTGGCTGCCGATAATTCCACTAAACAGCAGATTTCAATTACAAAAGTTACGGAAAATGATACCGAAGCTCCAAGTAGACCTGAACTTAAACTTGAAAAGTCGAACTATCCCTCATTTGCTCTTCTTGATGAATGGATAGATACTCAAGGTACTGAAGTTCGGGTGAACAAAAAAGCGAATTCAGGCAATTTTTCCCTTGGACTTGATATTGGCTCAACCTCAACAAAGGCGGTATTGCTTGATGAACAAGGCGATATTGTAGCTGATTTTTACCGTAAAACCTCAGGTGATCCAATAGCTGCAACAACAGCATTATTTACAGCTATTGGGGATTTTTCCGCCAAATATCATCTCCAAGCAAAAATAACATCTGCCGGCACTACAGGTTCGGGAAGAAAAATGGTGGGACTAATTATAGGTGCAGACGCCATTGTAAATGAAATAACCTGTCATGCAAGAGGGGCGCTTAAGCTTGACCCTGAAATTCAAACCATCTTTGAAATAGGCGGACAGGATTCCAAATATATCCGACTTGAAGGTGGCAATATAGTGGAATCTAACCTCAATTATATCTGCGCCGCTGGAACAGGCTCATTTGTAGAGGAACAGGCTGCAAGACTAGGTATCAAGCTTTCTCAGTCAGGCCCATCTTCTCTTGGTAAGTTCGCTCCATACACTTCTGACAGATGCACTGTTTTTATGGAAGAAGATGTTGAACGTCTGTTAAGTAAAGGCTTTAGCAAAGAAGAGGTAATGGCTGCCGTACTTTATTCGGTTGTTCAAAATTATCTTACTAAGGTAGTTGAAAGCCGTTCTATAAAACCTAAAATTGCCTTTCAAGGAGCTACCGCACGAAATATTGGCTTGGTTGCCGCTTTTGAGCAATATTTGGGTGAAGAGATAGTTGTTTCGCCGCACTGCCATGTCCTTGGAGCGTACGGTGCAGCACTCATAGCCGCAGAACAGGTAGGGAAGAAAAGTAAATTCCGTGGGCTTGATTTAAGAAAAAGAAAAATACAGTTGATTGAAGAAGAGTGTTCCTATTGCAATAACCATTGTACTATAACCTATGCTGATGTAGAAGGCCTAAGTGAGCGACCTTCGTGGGGATACATGTGCGGCAAAGAACCTGGGGAACACCGCAAGCGTAAGGAAAAGAATTATCGGCTTTTTGAACAGCGTCAAGCCTTTCTCAACGAAGGCGATCAGTCAATGTATACTAAAAAAGTTGGCATTCCAATGGTACTGGGTTTCTATACCTATTTACCGTTTTGGAAGGGTTTCTTTAACCATCTCGGATACAAGGTTGTTACTTCAGGGATAACTACTGAGGAAACAATTCAGAAAGGCGGTAAGCTTGCATCTGCAGATTTCTGCCTTCCAGTTAAAGTTGCCTACGGTCATATGGCAAAACTACTTGATATCAACCCTGATTACATTCTTCTTCCACACATGCTTATAATGGATACAGACGACTACTACTCTCACGTATGTCCTTACGGACAAATGTTTCCTGCCTTGCTTCAATCTATTCCCGGAATTGAAGTTGATAAAATACTTTCTCCCATACTGGATTCAACATGGGCTGAGAAGGAAAATATCAAAGAGTTGAACAAAGCTATAGGTAAAAAACTGGGTATTCCTCCGGTTGAAATAAAGCAAGCTTGGGAAGCGGGTTGGAAGCGGCAAGATAACTTCAAGAAGAACTGCATTAAGGCTGGGGAAAAGGCTCTGGCTGAATTGTCGGAAAACGCAATTGTGCTTTTGGGCAGACCTTACAGTTTGTATGATACAAGAATTTCATCAAGCCTTGCCCGCCAGATAGCCGCCAATCTTAAAATGCTGGTTATTCCACCGGAATTCATTCCTCCCGATAGTTCAATCAACTGGCAGGAACATCGAATGTTTTGGGACTATGGGCAAAAGATTCTCAACGCCTTAAAATATGCCTCCAAACATCCTAAGCTTTTCCCTGTTTACATAACTCATTTTGCCTGCGGTCCTGATTCTTGCATAATTACTATGGCCGAGGAGGTAATGAAATCGAAACCTTATATGATTCTTGAAGTAGATGAACACTCTTCATCTACAGGTTATACCACAAGAATTGAAGCCTTTGCAGAATCTATACGTTCCTACAAGTCTTCAGCAGAAGTTTCTTTTGCTCTTCCCGTATGGAAAAAGAATATACCTTCATATCTAAAACGTAAAGTATGGGTACCGCTTATGCACCCTGCCGGTTCACGTTTTTTTGCATCGGTATTCCGTCGTCACGGAATAGATGCTCAGGCGCTTGAAGAAACCGACCGTGAAGCGCTCAATATAGGTAAGGCCCTTACTCTTGGCAAGGAGTGTATACCTGCCGTGGTAACCATTGGTTCATTTGTAAAAAAACTCAGGGAGGACTCCCTTGAACCAGCAGCTCAGGCCTTCTTTATGCCTTCCTCCGATGGTCCATGCCGCTTTGGTCAATACGTAAATCTTCACCGCATAATTCTTGACCGTGAAGGATATAAAGATGTAGCCATAATAAACCCATCTTCCTACAACTCGTATGCTGGATTAACCCAGCAGATACGTCTTGATTTATGGCAAGCTACATTGTATTCCGATTTTCTTGTCAAATTAAGATGTAAGGTGAAGCCATATGAAAAAAATCAGGGTGAAACAACAGAACTTTTCCTTAAGTCAATTAAACAAATGGAGCAAGCAATTGAGGCAGGCAATCACCAAAAACAGTTTACCAGAATAGTTAACGCTTTCGCATCAATCCCTCGCACAAATTCACTAAAAAAACCATTAGTTGGAATAGTTGGTGAAATCTATGTACGCTGCGATCCTTTTTCCAATGAAGGTTTAATTGACTACATTGAATCATTAGGTGCTGAGGTATGGCTTTCACCTGCTTCGGAATTCCTACTGTACTCAACCTACTCTCAAAATCTAAGGGCAAAAAGACAAAAAGATACGCTTAGCCTTATCTCAGGTAAGGCAACTGCGTGGATAACTGCTAGTGCAGAACATAGGCTTCAAAAAACAGTTCGTAATCTCCTTCACGACCGCATTGAACCCTCTATTGCCGAAATACATAAAAAAACCGAACCCTACCTTCCTTTTGAATGTGGCACTGAATCGGTACTAACCCTTGGTAGAGCGATAATTTTTGCAGAGCAAGGAGCATCTATTGTAGTCAATGTTTCTCCCTTTACCTGTATGCCGGGTACGGTAACTGCGGCCTTGTTTGAACAAATTCAAACCGAGTTGGGCATTCCAATAGTCAATATGTTCTACGACGGCGAAGAGGGAACCAATGAACGACTTGGTGTTTACCTAAGAAACCTGTAGGTTAGGCCAGTGCGTCAATTACAGAAAGACCTCTTAAGTTAGCATAGTCTATAAAAAAACTATCAACCTATCCGCTAGGTGAGATAGAGACAAGATAAATCCTCTTCGTAGTAATGAATACCTTATTCAAAAATCTATTCCTGACCAAGTTTGGCAGTATTACCAAAGTTGCTACTAGGTATCCGCTAGGGAATAATTGTAGCTATAGGATATCGAACAGCATTCCCTTTATAATTCATGGAAAATATAGGCTCTAACGTACAAGATTGTAGGTTGATTTAGCCACCTCGGCTAAAAATCTTGATGGCAGGGTCATAAACGACTCCCACGACGATACATAGGAAGGGAGTGTCAGATATAAACGTTGCTTTGCGCGAGTACAGGCTACATAAAACAGGCGACGCTCTTCATCAAGTTGCTCAATATCACGCATGGCTCTTGAGGAAGGAAACATTCCGTCCAAAAGATGTGGCACAAATACTGTATCCCACTCAAGCCCTTTAGCTGAATGCACTGTAGAGAGCGTTACAGGGTTACCTTCAATGCTACCAGTTGCCGGTACGGTTGAGTTCTTAAATTTATCTGAAGGTGGGTCAAGGGCAAAGTCTGATAAAAATTGTTCCAGACTATTATAGCGTTCGGCAAGATTGGCAAGTACGTCTATATCCATAAGTCGATTCTCATAATCGCTTTCGGCCTCCATCAAAAGAGGAGTGTAGTAATCCTTGATAAGCTCAATCTTTGCTTCAATAGATAGACTTTCATCTGCTGCCCTGCTAAGCATTTTCCCTAATTCCTGAAGATGCTCACCGTATTTTCTGTTCTTAAATTTACTGAAGTCAGTACCTCCGACAGTTTTTGCATGTTGAAAAATCTTTGCCGCCGATACCTTACCTACACCTTCCAAAAGATTAAGCACTCGTACCCAGGCTACTGCATCGCCAAAATTCAGCAAAATCCTTAAATACGCCAGAATATCCTTTACGTGACGGCGTTCTACAAACTTAATTCCTCCATATACTACATAGGGAATATTAGCTTTTAGAAGCTCTGCCTGAATAAAGTTACCGTGAAAACTTGCTCTGTATAACACAGCAATTTCTTTGCGCGATACACCTTTTGATGTAAGATTTTCTATTTCATCCTTTATGAATTTTGCTTCTTCTTCCTGAGTAAAAAACTGATGTACCGTGGGACGTTGATGGTGCGATTTTACCGCGAAGAGTTTCTTTTTGTAACCAAAAGTGGCCTTTTCGATTACGGAATTGGTAAATGACAGAATTTCCGTTGATGACCTGTAGTTTTGCTCAATCTTTATGAACTTACAATCCGGATAGGTTTCAGGAAAGCTGAGGATGTTTTCAAAATTAGCTCCGCGAAAAGAGTAGATTGACTGCGAATCATCCCCCACGACCATAACATTACGGTGCTTTTCAGCCAATAAATCTACAATGTCCTTTTGAGCGGTATTGGTATCCTGATACTCGTCAACCATTATGTAGCGGTAACGACTCTGCAGTCTTGAACGGAATTCGTCGTTTTCCTTCAATTTTATTCTCAGCTCACCCATTAAGTCGTCAAAATCTAATACATTATTTTCCCGCTTGTAGTCTTTGTAGCCTTTAGCGATATTTATTATGTCGGGAACAAACTCAATAAGCTCATCGTATTCTCTGCTTACCACTTCGGCAATAGGTAACTCACAGTTGCGTGCCTTAGATATTATGGTTTGGACTTTCGATTTACGCGGGAAAGCACGTTTCCTTTTCTTTAACGCCAGAGAGCGGCGTATCGTACCCATAATATCTGCAGCATCACCGGTATCTATAATTGTAAAATTAGAGGCTATGCCCAAAAGCTTACCGTACCTTCGCAACATATTATTTGAAAAAGAATGAAAAGTGCCACCAGTGATTTTCTGCGCCCTATTATCAGCCAGCAAATTGGCAGCCCTGGAAAGCATTTCACCTGCAGCCTTACGAGTAAAAGTTAGAAGCAAAATATGCTCCGGCGCTACGCCTTTCTCAAGCATATACGCTACACGATATATTATCGTACGGGTTTTTCCGCTACCTGCTCCAGCAATAACCAATATTGGACCATTGAGCGTGGTTACCGCAGCGAACTGAGAAAGATTCAACTCGTTCCGATAGTCTATTTTCAAATTCTCCGCATAATCGTCATCTACAGGAAATTCAGGCGCATTCTGTTCTATCTCTGCAGTTATTTTTTTTATCCTGTCAAGCTTATCAAAAAACCCTCGGCCAGCCTTAGGCTGTTCATAACTCGTTGGATCAAGGTTCAATAAATCATCTATCATAAAGGCCGATGATAGGTATTGTTAGCCTGATGTCAACAATACCGACTTTTAGCTAAAAGATATCGTCAATTCACGAATATCTTTTAGAGTCTTAACATCGCAACTGCCTGTTCCATTATGTAATTGAAATAACTTTATTACTCAGGAGGAATTGTGACAAAAAAGAAGCGCCGGATT
>CAZUXE010000003.1:91122-97791 GCA_964624585.1 uncultured bacterium
AAAACTAGAAAGAAATTCTCAAATCTTTGGATAGCTCCTACCGCAATGTGAAACGAACTTTTCTATCATATGAAACGTATCTTAATCAACTTAGACTTGACAAAATTTGATTCAACCGTACATTATATAGTATGGTGAGCATTTTTGTCTTATTAGGACTTATTACAGTCCCCCAGCCGCAAGACTGGGAAACCAGCGGTCCCCACGGTGGCCTAGTTCAGGCACTAACTTTAGACGGGGCAGGTATACCGCTTGTATACACCTATCAGGGACTCTTTCGAAGGCAAGGAACCGAATGGCAGAAATTGGGAAATAATCCTATTCCGTTTGCAGATAATTGGGTAAATAAAATAGCTTTTATTCGCGGCAAGCTTTGGGCCTGCACCCAAGGAGCCGGCCTATGGATATTTGACGAATCTCATCCAAACTGGAAACAAGCTTCAGGTATTGGAAGCGCAAGAACCGTAACCGCTATCGATTCATCAAAAAATGAGATAGTCGTAGCCACGCGCAATGATTTATGGGTTTCAAGAAGAGAAGGCGCCAGCTTTATTCCTTTCCCCAACTGGGATTATCCGAATTATCTGATAGCTGATTTAGATATCAGTGAAAACGGAATTATGGTTGTAGGTGTATGGGATAGTCAAAATCACGTGAACAAGATAGTAGTTCGAATATCAGCTGTACTTCGTTATGAATATACACTTCCAACATGGGCCAACTCCGCTAAAATTACCGCCGTGCAATGGCAAAGCGGCCTGGGATTATTAGTGCATATTGGCACTGAAGCGGGCGCTCTAAACGTTGCAGGAGTAACAATAAATCACCCTATTTGGTCTAGTTCCTATACCCTTGCAGGGCCTGTAGTAGATTTTTACGTAAGTTCTGCAAATAACATATTCACGGCTCTAACTGGAAGAGGAATTTTTAAGTCTACAAACTTAGGGCAATCGTGGATACCTCATAGCAACGGTTTAGTATCAAAATACACATACGATATTACCGGTACAGATGAAGCTAATATGTGGACTGCAACCACCGATGGCCTTTACCGAGGTAAAGGAACTGAAAATAATTGGGTATTGGAACCTGATATGCCTGCACAGATATTTATGGATATGACAGTAAATCCTAATAATTATAAGCAAGTTTTTACTACACCTTTGGGTAGCGGAGTTGCATTCAGCAGCGACGCTGCGCAAAACTGGAATAAAACCGGTATTGATAATATACCAGCGACAACATGTATTGACGGAGCTTTTAAGGATACTGAATACATAGTTTACGCAGGGGATTTGAGGGGAATACTGGCCTGTACAAAAAATAACGGCAACCAATGGGATATTCATGATTTACGAAAAAACACCCTAGTGAACGCAAAAGAACCCGTTTTTGTAACCGCCAACACTCATAACGGTGATACTGCATGGTGGATTAATAGAGCTTCAACTAATCCAAAGGAATATTACATAATTCAAACTACAAATCTCTTGAATAACATTAAAACACTTGGCAGTATAGGAACTGATAAGGTACTTGATTTCTGCTATTTACCAACAGATTCCAGTCTTTATTGGATTACAGAAAACGGAAATACTTATCGTTTGAATAAACCGGCAGAAGGATTCGCTCCAAAAGACGCAGCCGACGAAGGATTACCGATTGGCGCAAAAATCAGAAAGATTGTACCGTTAAAGGGAGGTTTAATTTGTCTAACATCCAGCAACTATATCTACTTTTCAGATAATGGGGCTGAGAGCTGGTCAAGGGTTTCCAACATAGAAAATGTGGCAAACATTACAGCCAGTAATAAATCCGCAACTTTTATGATGGCCGTGGCAACAGGCGACTCTGAACAAAATCACAGGGTTTTTTGCACCAATGACAGCGCGGTTACATGGAAAGAACTTGATGGAACCGTTCCCGGACAAATTCAGGCTTGCGGTTTGGGCTTAACAGATACATTTGCTCAATGCTACGTTGCAACGCCCGAAGGCGTTTTCTATCAGGGATTAGATATCCGTGAACCTTCAGGCGAAGATACTGTTAATTTTACTGTAGACTACAAAACAAAAATTTCTCAGGGCGATACATTCAAGCTAACCGTTACTTCTAATAAACTTATGAATGAAATACAGCTCAGGCTACATGGCGGAGAGCTTGAAGGGGCCGCTCCCGATTACGTTTGGCCAAAGGACACGAATGATTACGACTCCCTTGTTGCACAATACTATAATACAAACCAATGGCCTTTAGGGAATTATGAGCTCACCGTTGAAGGCTCCTACAAAGGTAACTCCTACGATACAACCCTTGCTTTTGAAGTTACCAAAAAAGCTGACTCAACAGTATTAGTTGATCCTGAGAAGGTTTTCTTAGTGCCGAATCCGGCTGTCCAACAACAAACCGTTCGCTTGTATTATGACCTAAGCTATGACGCCAGGGTTAGCGTTGAGATATTTAATGCCAGAGGGCGCCAAATTTGGTATAATGAAGAAAATAACGGGGAACCGGTAAGCGCAGGACTTAAAAATTCGGTACAGATAGATATCTCTGGACTAGGAGCGGATATTTACTTTTTCCGTCTGGTAGTACAGGTAGAAACAGATCCCAACAATGCCGCCTATAATAAGGCCTTTGCAGATCTTCCTGAAGACTCAAGGCCACCTTCCTTTGTAGAAATCAATAAACCATTTGTGGTAGCACGATGAAGGCCAGACGACTCTTTCTTTTCTTGATTATTTTTGTTTCATCGGCAACAATATATGCACAAACAAACGCTCCATCATCGCCTGGACTTTCTATCCTTGATATATCGTTCGGCGCACGTGGCCTTGCTTTGGGCGAGGCTATGCAAGCGGTTCCAGGCGATCGCTTCAGCATTTACAACAATCCCGCAAGCTCTGCCTTAGCCGAACAAACGGTTCTAATCGCCGGCGGCCAAAACATGAATCTTTTGAACAGCATCGGCTTTATTGGTGTCTTCCCGTTCAAATTCGGAACCATCACCCTGGGTATCAAAGGAGCAGCCGTTGACGGAATCGAAATACGTCCCGATCCCAGCAACCCCGATGCGTTTGTTGAAAATACCTCTGTACTATCTGCAACCCCTGCAATGTCTTACGCGCGCACATTCGCTTCCTTGAGTGTTGGCCTTGCAGCCAAAATTACCGCAGTTTCTCTTGGCTACAACTACTATACCAAGCAACAAATGTTAGGCTACGGCTTAGCCTTCGATTTAGGCGCTTACTATGAAATTGATAACTTGGGAATAGGTTTGGTTGCCCAAAACATTGGCACCAAGTTGAGTTTTTCAGGCTTAGGCAACGATACTGATTCAAGTTTGCAAAGCGAAGGATGCGCCCAACCACTGTGCGTTATAGCCTCGGTACGCTACTCAGTTCTTGAAAACAAACTCAATCTTTTGGCGGGAACAGGTTATGCAACAAGTAGAGGCCTACTTATCAACTGCGGCCTTGAATATATGCCATGGCAAATATTGGCTCTAAGAATTGGCTACAATATAGAACGGGTTTCAGGATTCGAAGATGCAATCAACGGACTGGCAACAGGCTTTGGCCTTAGGCTTGCCAACTTAGAAATTAATTACTCCTACCTGCCAAATAGATATCTTGGAAATGGCGGTATTCACGGAATAGATATTGGATTCCACTTTGGAACCAGTCAACTTGAAAGGGAAAAACTTTTAGCTGAAGCACGGGCTCAAGCCGAAAAAGAGGCACTGGAACGACAAAAATTAACAAGTCAAAGTTTGTATGAACAAGGAATGAGTCAATACAATATGAGTCGCTACGACGAAGCTCTATCCAGTTGGGACTTGGCCCTTATCTGGTGGCCGGATAATACTCAAGCACAGACCATGATTGAAAAAGTATCGCAGGAAAAAGAAAGCATGGAGCTTGAGGCAATGGTCAATGAAGCTAAGCAGGCTTATGTGAGTAAAAACTACGTCGCCCTACTCGTCCTTAGTGAACGAATACTTGCTCAGGATTCAACCCATTCTTTAGCAAAGTTCTACTTGGAAAAGGCAAATACGGGCGTAACGGAAGAACTCATTGCGTCCGCGCCAACAGTTATTCAAGATGATTTACGAAAAGGTATCAAGGCGCTTGCCGCACAGAATTATCTTGCTGCCATGCGGTCTTTTGAAACTGTACTGGATTATGACCCCGGCAACAAAGTTGCTCAAGACTACATCGGTAAAACTCAAGCGCAGGTAAGCGAATACATTGATAATGAAATAAAAAAGGTTAACTCTCTTATAGCAAGAAGCCGATACAACGAAGCGAAAACTAAAGTACGTAAACTTTTGAAAATAGCCCCGAAGAACACTGAACTTTTACAAAAACTCGGTGAAATTGACAGAAAATTAAACGAGGATGTACAACGCAGAATTGCTCGCGCCAAGGAAACCAACGACCCTGCTCGTTCTGAAAAGGAACTCAAAGCGGCCCTGCAGTTAGATCCTGGTAATCTCAAGGCTCAAGAAGACTTAAAAAAGGTGGAAAAAACAGCCAAAACAGCAGCGGATGCTCAAAAATTATACCTCCTGGGCGTTGAATCTTACTCTGAGAATAACTACGAAGTCGCCATCAATTATTGGCAAAGGGTTCTTGCCATTAATCCAAACCACGCCAACGCCAGAAAGAACCTTGCACGTGCGCAATCTAAATTAAAAGCCTTAGGCGGAAAGTAACGGAATTTCCGTAAAAGGGCTAACCTAAAGGTCAGCCTATGCAGTCTGTTGGGAGCGAGATAAAAGTTGCCACCTATGGCATCTAGGTTTTTTATCCGTATATTACTATTCTTTCTAATCCCCTTCTCAAGTGATAAAGTAGTGCAAGTTAAGTTCTAAGTTTAATTATAATAATGGAGACTCGGCTCCTTTGAAACAATCTCTTTGTTTCAAATTAGTAGAGGTAGACCTAAAGATTAGCCTTTTTACAACAAACTAAACTATCTTCGGGCAGTTTTTAAGGAATAAATATGCTTAACTCTAAGGAATCTCAACCATCTTCTGACGCTTTTTAAGAGCTACATGCTCCAAACCTTCATTTGTGAAAAACTAATATCTTCACTCCTCTCTCCTTCATATAGATACACTCTTCTCTTTCCAAACGATACAAAATCCATTTTTCGCTTCATGGAAGTCCTAAACTACACAGAGCCAATTGCCTCACTGCGATTTGTTATGCTGTTCGGAAATAATTATAAATGCCTACAGTATGTATTGACTGAGGTCCTCATCAGCTACAATTGCATCTAACTTCTCTCGTACTATATTTTCTGTAATCTTTATGGAGGCACTGCCTGCTTCGGGAAGACTATACAAAATATCCTCAAGAAGAGTAGTCATAACCGTATGCAGCCTGCGAGCGCCTATGTTTTCGGCCCTATCGTTCACCAAAGCGGCAATTTCTGCAATAGCTGATATTGCACCTGAGGTAAAACTTAGTTTTACCTTTTCAGTTTCCACAAGTGCCTGATATTGTTTTACCAAAGCGCACTCCGGCTCGGTAAGAATACGTTTGAAATCGTCTTTAGACAAGGCCTCAAGTTCAACCCTTATTGGCATACGTCCTTGAAGTTCAGGAATCAAATCTGACGGTTTTGCAATGTGAAAGGCACCTGCGGCAATAAAAAGAATGTGATCTGTTTTCACAAGTCCATATTTCGTGGAAACATTCGAACCTTCGATAATTGGAAGCAAATCACGCTGAACACCTTCACGCGAAACATCAGGCCCATGTCCTTGTGCGCCTTCCCTTGAAGCAACCTTATCAAGTTCATCAATAAAAACAATTCCTGAGTTCTCCGCTCGCTTTTTGGCAAGAGCAATTACTTCATCCATATCAATGAGTTTATTCGCCTCTTCTTGAATAAGAATCTGCAAGGCTTCTTTAACACTTACTTTCCTAGTCTTTTGTTTACGCGGCAAAGCGTTCTTTAGCATATCCTGGATTTCAACATTCAAATCGTCCATACCGCTCATCTTGAAAAGCTCGAACATTCCTGCAGGTTCCTTTACGGTATTAATTTCTACTTGTCTTCCATCTAACTGCCCTGCATCAAGTAATTTTTTCAACTTAGCCCGGGTTTCTGCTCGTTTATCAACCTCCCCTTCCTTAGGCGGAGGCATTGAAGGCAACAGCAGATCGATAATTCTTTCCCTTGCATTTTTATCAGCTTTTATTTGCACCTCTGCAGTCTTCTCTTCTTTCACCATTTTTATGGCAATTTCCACAAGGTCACGAATCATCGATTCAACGTCCCGTCCTACGTATCCCACTTCAGTAAACTTAGATGCCTCTATTTTTACAAATGGAGCTTCAGCAAGCTGAGCCAACCTACGAGCAATTTCTGTTTTCCCAACACCTGTAGGACCAATCATCAAAATATTATTAGGATATATTTCATCTCTTATACTGCCTTTGACCCGCTGACGTCGCCATCTATTCCGAAGCGCAATAGCAACCGCCTTTTTGGCAGCATCTTGACCTACAATATATCTATCCAACTCCCGCACAATCTGCGACGGGGTAAACATTCCTTCCTGAATCATTACTCCCAATGGAGCAGTAGTTTTTTGCATCGATTTCCGCATGATTCTAATCATAGGAGTTAAAATAACACTGTCAACCTTATTAA
>CAZUXE010000004.1:0-15907 GCA_964624585.1 uncultured bacterium
CCCTGATAGGAGTTACTCTACTTCAGCTTATTTAGCGACTGATATGAGGGTGGATCTAACTTAACTCTGATAAAGCGCTAATCCATTAAAACCGCCTTAGAGACCCTTAATCCACAATAAGCAACCAACACCATTAAGGTTGATGGTACAGTTAAGTAGAGGGGTGTCTATGACGATGTATGGGCGTTTTAAGTGGTTGGTAATGGGTGAATTAAGGCTAGAAAAACGGCAGGACGGCTAATCATGTGATTTTGGGCTAAAATTCTGGGTTTTTGGCTTCTCTGCAAATTTAGCATTCCTGCGTATAAACTTACAATAAAGGAGAAAAATGTTCCTTGTAATTGTCATTATTTTGGTTATAATTGGTTTCGCGGTAGGCGCCGGCATAAGTCTTGGTGCTTGGACTGTTGATTCAGCGCGGCTTCGTTTTGGTCGCAATACAGGTAAGCGTGAAAGCTTGCAATCTAAAGTTGGGGATCTCAATCAGACTACTGGCGAAGTGCAACCAGTTAAGCGTTCATCGTCGGAGAAAGAGACTGAGGCCACTGAGGGGCCACCTGTCAGTCGTTCGGAATCCCCAGCTAAAACAATAATCACAGATTAAGGAGTACTGATGCCTGATAAAAATAGCGATGATGGGATGCATCTAAGAACCCGTGAAGAGGAAGAGCTAGAAAAGCTAGCTGATATAGCAGGGAAGGTGCGTCATATAAGTACAGGTGATGAGATGAATCACGAAAAACATGAACAGCTAGCTGGTGGGACGTATCAAGAAAAACTTGTTGCCACAGTTACTTTTTGGCCGCCCT
Organism: uncultured bacterium; assembly: GCA_964624585.1. GTDB lineage: Bacteria > Hydrothermota > Tepidihabitantia > B3-TA06 > B3-TA06 > CAZUXE01. The sequence continues at coordinate 810 of CAZUXE010000004.1, forward strand.
GCAGGACGTGTAAATACGCTGGCGGCGATACTCAACGGTTGACTTCGCGTAGGCTCAAAACATTTCAAGAAGTTGGCAACGTGGACGTTATAGAGATCAATCAGCAGCAACTTACCGAAGATATGCTTGACTTTGTGTCACGCTGTCTCAATGTTAAGGAGGTGCGATTAGATCATACCAACCTAGAAGACAAAGACTTGAAATATTTCGAGAAGCTAACCCAGTTAAGGGAGCTTCATATAGACCAGACAAAGGTTACGAGAGCAGGAATCGAAGCTTTAGAGAAAAAGATCCCTAACTGTGTAATCTTTGTCTCTCAAGAGACATGGAAATCAATAAAGGAGGATAGCCGTGTTGATTGCTAAAGCTGAAGGCAGTATCGCTCTCAGCAGCCGGCGTTGCAACCTCCTTGTTATCGCTCGCAAAAATAGCATTGAGAGGGCATACAAAAAAGTAATAGACGCACTCGTGCCACAAACCGATCGTGAAACAACCATGGGTAAATTTGAACTAGATTTTAGATCTGCTGAAGAAGAAAATAATTTCTACGAGACTATTGATCTGATTACTAACGCTGAGATAATTTTTACAGACGTTAACAACCTTCTTGAAGGCGAATTAATGATGTATGCTCGCAAAAAAATAACAAACCCAAGCGTAGGTACTGTACCGTCAGATGTTCAGGCAGGTAAAATTGATTTATTCCTCCGTCGAGTTGATGAAGTAATACGTCTTATGTCTTTTTTTCAGCACTCTGGAAGAATGGCGTTCGGTGAAGCGCGCAAGATTCGCGACGAGTATTGTGTCAGCGATCTAAGCAGCGCCTTTGCCAGAGAAAAAATGGCAGACGTGATTGTAAAAAGAGAACTAGATAAAACGCTGAGAGCGGCTAAGAGGTTGCTTGATATATTCTTAGATAACGACGCAGGTCGTCTTGAATTTAAGATAGGAGGCGTTAATCAATTTGTCTTTTCACTCAGCGACGAAGAATTTGAGTTCTGGGCATCTCTTAGTAGTCTTTGGCGCTTGGGTTTCAGAAAACTTAATCAACGTGTTGACGGAGAGCTTTTCAGGTACGCACTGAAAAAAATAATTGGTACAGAAACTATAAAGTCAGGAGAACGAGCGCGCGAAGAAATCCTTGGACGGTTTGCTAACCAATTTGATAACGTAGTTCAATGGGCACATCTACTTAATGAATCTGCCGAAGACTTGTCAATGACTGCCGCTGAACTGAGGCGAGATTTTTGCGTTGATTTACCTGTTAATCCTAAAGTTGACGAGATTAACCCCCTCTCTGAACATGTCGAAGGACATGTCGAAGGACATGTCGAAATCGAACCCCACTCTATTGACCCCCCTTTAGGCAAGGGCAACGATAAACGTAAGCCAGGTGATTACGGAGTTAGCTGTAGCGGCGTCTAGGAGGCTTGATGTTTATTTTTACAAACAAACATTCTAACGAAAGGGAAGCCTTAATGGCTTCCCATAAGATTTTAGTAAAACAGAACCACGTCGATATAATTGATGTCTATCTTGTAATTTTCAGTACATTTGCAAGGGACCCAGAAGAAATCAAGTGCATATACCATATTTTTGAAGAACTCAAGAACAGCTCGGTATTGCGGAGTACTATTTCAATGATCTCTGAAACCGGAATGCGCACTGAAGATATTGACGTATTGCTCAACTTTGAGATTAGCGAGGCGCTGGCAACTCAACTTTATGCTTGGCCAGAAAAGCGTGTAAAACAGGTAATAGGTGAGATGAGAAAAGGTTCTAAGATAAACAACAAACTCATTGACGATATCCACATGTTGCTAAAATCTTTGCTTGTATTCGATCGAGTAATAAAAACCTTACATAGAACCTACATCTCCGCTAAGTCAGCCTTGATGAATATCGATAAAGTCAAAAATCTCCCTAAGAGCATCTCAGAAAGTCAGAACACCCTCGGAGAAGTTTGTGAAATGCTAAAAGGATGAAGGCCGCTGGTGAAATATGAATAATTTGCTTCCGAGAGTATTACGTTGTGCAGAGGGTTTCTTTTGGCTATTCACGCTCTTCCTAGCAATGATAGTCATTGTCTTATGTGTAAATGAATATAGGGAAAAAAAAGAACAAGTAGCAACGTTACGCGCCCAGCCACCTGAGATCTCAGAAGAGATTGCCAAAACTAAAAAGAGAAAGATACTACGACTGCACTGGAAGATGGTTGGCATTTGGATCCTTGTTGCGTACTGCATAGCGGCGATACCGCTTTCTTTCTGGCGAATTTCTCTGCTTTTTTTAGAAGCGAAATAACTGCAATGATAATTGTGCTGCCTCCTTAGTGGGGGCAGCCTCTTACTGAGAGGCTTTTTTTTTTACCTATTTCGGGTATACTTTGATATGACATTCTCAACAATAAATCAATAAGCAAGGAGAATAGTTTGGGCGAGAATCATGAGCAGGACAACCCTTCTGACAATGGACAAACCTTACCGTTTAATGGTGGGCAATTTGGGTTGGGAGGCTTAGGCCTCAATTCTTTAGGTGAGGGCAGCATATTTTCTCTCCTCTCGATGCTTCCAAGAATGTTTTCCAATAAGTCTCGCGAAGAAATTTTGTACATGCTATATAACATAGCAGCCATAGAACCTAAGACGCCGATAGATAGTGAGCTTGAACCCCCTACATGGGAACCTAGGCCAGCTCAGCAAGATCAAGGCACGCAAGAAGAAAATATCAAGGAAGCAGTTGGGCCAGCAGCAGCATTTTCTGGTATTCCCAACCTAATCGAAATAATACAAGTGTTATGCTATTTCATAGTTAGTCATGACAACCAACTTGTTAACTATAAAAAGTCTGGACAACTAGCTCAGCGTTCATGGGAGAGGTTGCAAGAGATTGGGGACCCAAGGGGAGATATCAATAATCTAAACGAAGCTGTTGGTGAATTAATGTCTGCCCATAGAGAGACTCAGCGAGCCGTTGCTGCAGCGACCGGATCATATAGGGATATTATAGAAAATGGGGCTCCTCCTCCTCCTCAGTTTAACGAGCTACCTCAAGAAGACTTGAAGCCTGAGGATATTGCAGCTAACCAACAAGAGGAAGAGCTGACGCAAGCAGAGTCAAACTCTAAGAAACCTGAGCCTGAGCCTGAGCCTGTTAAAGAGGACGAAATTGTCAAAGAACGGATAGAGCGCAAACAAATTGAAGTTCAAAAGGAGGAAGAGGAAAAGGAAGAGGAGGAAGAAAAAAGGGACGAAGAACTTGAAAGACAGTGGGCGAATAGGTTCCCTTATCTGCCTCGCTGGGTGGTTAATACTAAAAGGAAAAAGGTTCCGAAGGAGAACAACATTTGAATCGAGCAGGTTTAGCGAAATGGGTAATAGATAGATTGAGCGAATTAGTCTTAATTGATAAAATAAAAAAGGAAGAAGTGTTTGAGATTGTGCAATCCACAGCAAATGTAGAGGCTCTTCAATGCAAACTAGTTGGGAACAAGATAATCATACTGCCTGGAACCTCAACATGGAGATCTTTTAGCGCTAAGTTTCCAGGTTATGGAACTTACACTGTAATAACAAAGGGAAAGCGGATCAAAATTCTTGGCGACGAAAGTACGTTAGTGGAGCTTGGCAATGCCTAAGTCTAAGTATCCAAAGCCTTTCAACGCTGACAAGAAAGCGATTGATCTACCTGTTCTGGCTCGTCCTGAAAAATGGCGATTTGTTATACAAGAGCATGTTGCCGACAAAGCTGGTAGGCACTATGACGTGCGTGTAATAGACCCAAAGGGGAAGATTGCTTACTCTTGGGCTGCACGCAGACTGCCTGCTAATGGGCAAATAACTGGAGCGTTTAGGCAACCAGACCACTCAGTGGCCTCGGCTGAGTTTGAAGGTAGCATCCCTGAAGGGTACGGTAAGGGTGAAGTGAGAAAGATTATGGATGCTGATGCAGATATATTGTATTCTGGCCCACAAAAGATGCGCTTAGCTATCCATAAGGGCAAGAGAACAGATGAGCTTATTTTCATTAAGGGTAAAGACAGGGACGTCGCAGATAGCTGGATGTTACGGAACATTACACCTACGAGGAGCAAGCTCAACATACCTGCTGATAAACCTGCCTATAAATCAATAACGGAAGAGGAAGCGAATAAGCTTATAGCGGCTGATAATTGGTTAGCTATGCCAAAACTTGACGGAGCTGCAGTGTACATACGATTGCGACCAGGAAAGCAGATGCAAGTTTTTTCTTACCGTCCACCGAAAGGGAATCCTGATGAATTAATTCAACACACTTATAGAATTCCACAGATAGTAGGTCAGCCTATAGACAAGCTACCCAAGGGAAAGAAAGAAATAATCTTAAGGGGTGAGTTGTATGCTCTCGGAGAGGACGGGAAAGCGTTACCTTCGGAAAAGATAAGTGGTATCCTTAACTCTGGGGTAGTGCGAAGTCGAGAACTTCAAAAGAAACAGAAAGTAAGAATGAGGCTTGCGGTTTTTGATGTTGAGTCGGTTGACGGTGTTAATTTGAGAACGACGCCTTACTCGCAGAAGCTTGACTTATTAAGAGAGACTAGCATAACCGTTCCTCATTTGGACGTTCCAGTATTCGCAATATCCCCAGAGCATAAGAGCGAGCTTTACGATCAAATAAGGGCGGACAAGTTTCCAGACACAAGCGAAGGTCTCGTATTTTGGAAGCTTGACGAGCCTGCTGCCCCACGTAAGATGAAGTTTCGCGAGCAGTACACAGGGTATATCAAAGGAATATTTCCATCAACAAAGCAAGGAGAAGCAGGAGGCTTACAGGTCTCATGGAAAGAACACTCAGAGCCAGTTGTTCGAATTGGTACAGGATTTTCTCGGCGGCAAAGACAGGATATGCTTGCAAGACCGGATCAGTATCTAGGCCGGAAGATTTCCTTTACTGGACAAGGTGTTTACGAAAACAAAGACAACCCTAACTTGTCAACTGTAAGGTCTCCATCGTTTCAGCATATCCACATGGATGAATCGGACCTTGTTGATGTGAATACAGAGAAGAGGAATAATGATTAAATACTTTAATTCTGAAAGCTTTTCAGGGCAAAATATCATTTGTTCTAATTGTGGGAATATAATTGGGGAAGATGGAGACTCAGCAAGACAGCTTTGCAAGGCTTGCAGAGAAAGACTAAAAGAGGCAGAAGATGAGCAACAGCGTAATATACACTCGAAAGATAAGCCCGAGAATTAGCGATGACCCATTCCGGGAAGGGGTAAAAATATTAACTTGGGCAAAGGGTTGCACGGAAGAGTGTTCTTTTTGTCGGTCTGGTGCAGGTGAAGGTCTGATCTTGTCAGATAAGCCAAATGATATTGACTTAGTTGTTCGTAAATTCCTCAGACAGGAAACAAAACCAGTTGTTCTTGATGCTACTGTAAATATTGATGGATTTCTTGAGCCGGTTGCTGCGGAGTTGGTGAGGGTCATAACAGCTTTTGCTGACAAAAATAAAAACTTAAAAGAGCATAAACTCTTAATTTCAACTAGACAAGCTAAAGTACCCAACCTCTTTGCAGCAACCTGCCCTGAAATGAATAATATTATCTTCAGAGTTTATCTTACCGCTTGGGATTTATATGCCATGTATGAAACAGGCTGTCCATCCCCATTTGAGCGTATTCAGATGCTGCAGTCTCAGCCATTCCAATCATTGCTTGCAAGAGGAGCTAAGGTTGAAATAGTGTTTGGACCTGTTGCCACTGGCAGATTCATGTTCATGCGTACGACTATCGATAGCTTAGCTAAAGCCAACATTGTACGTTTTGTACGGATTCAACCTATTGAAATCGATCCGCAGTACGAAATAACAGCTCAACAAGCTTTTGTATGCGGACATTATAAATTAACTAAGGACTCATCGACTCGAAAGATGGTACTGAGGAAAAACGCAAGAGACGAATTAATTGACAAGGTGACCCAGTACGTTGAGCAGAAAGGGTTTCAAGTTATTTCCGATTCGCTTGAGCACTAGAGCAACCTTCTTCCTTCCCCCTCCTAAGCCATAAAGGCCTCTTGGAGGGGGTTTCTTTTGTCTTTTTTGCAGGTAAGCTTATATGTGATAGATATTAATGTAATTCGCATAGACAAGGTAACCGAAGAAGTTAGTCTTGGGTTTGGGTCTCAACCCAGAACGTGCATTGGAAACCGAAAGGTAGTGCAACAGTTTGTGATGGGAATGTTGACCGATAAAGGCAGCGACTTTATGAGACCAGGTTTTGGTGGCGGGCTATCTACTATGCGAATAAACACTTACTCAGCCGGAGAAGAGGGATTGCAGATTTTTACAGCTGATATTGTGGATAGGATGCGCTCTGTGAGGGATGAAATCATTGCAAGTCAACCAAAGGCAACAAAGTTGTTAGCAAGCGAAACCCTACTGAGGGCTGAACTTAAGAAGATTAATTTGTTGAGCGGGGAGCCTAAAATAGCAATTCACATAGACGTAATAACAGGCGATAACTCTCGCAAAAGAATACATTTAGAGCGGAGCTGATGGCTAGTTACTGGGATCGATTTAAGGATAGTGTACTAGAGGGGTTTAGGGATGGGGTTGATGCCATTGCTGAAATCTTAGTAGAATACAGCCCAGAGCTTGACGTTAGACAGGGGACAGCTCTTCATGAGTTGATGATTAAGCCTATAGGGGTAACTAACGCTACTATCCTTCAGAACCTTGAAACGCTCATCGATCGGCTTTCGTTGGTTAATTACGAGACTATGGCTGAAGCCGACATGGACAGGATCGTTTCAACTATTTTTATTTACAGACGCGAGGGAAGTAAAGCTAGAGGTGTTGTTCGCATATATTTTGAAGAGCCTTTATCCGTAACGGTGTCTACTGGAGTGGTAGCGGTTGATGACTTAGGCCAAAGATTTGTTGCTGCAAATTCATATAGCTACCCAATCTCTGAGGTAATGAACAAGAGAGATGGAATGCTCTATTATGTGGATATTGTCGTTGAGGCTGAGGAAGAGGGTGAATCGTACAATATTGATGCGCATAAGATTATCTCGTTAGAAGGTCTGAATGTCCCTTGGGTTAAGGTCGACAATCTCTATGCCATTTCATCAGGTCTTAACAGGGAGACTAACCAGGAACTGTTCACACGATCTCGTGATGGATTAACTTCTCGAACTTTAGCTCACAAGAGAGGTATTCGTCAATTCCTTTTCGAGAAATTTGATGCAATTAAGGATGTTGTTGTTATTGGGTACGGTGATCCTGAGATGCAGAGAGACATAGCAAGGCAGGTAATTTTAGATTCCCGTGATCCAGAAGAAGAAGCGAACTTTTTTGCTAAGATACAAGGGACTGACAACCCTAACCCGCATTACTTATATAAGGCAACCTTAGAAGAAGGGGATTTACCTCTACCGACGATAATAACGCTGCCACAAAACGAAGTTTCTCAAGATGACTACAATATTATTGGGCAAAAGAATTTAAGCCATATCACTTACGAGACAAATATTATCTTCCAAGACGATTTTGGTCGATTAGACGATAATGCCGTTGGCAACGACTGGGTTAGCGGAGAAAATGACTTAAGCTGGGGTAAAGAATTGATGGGCCGTGAATGTCGCGTAGAGAACAAGCGGCTGATATTGGGTATAACAACCGTTACTGACGAGGAAGAGCAATACTTAAACAAATGGAGCGCTAACCTTGACTCATAGTTTAGGCCACTCAGTGGCTTTATTGGGCGGGAGATTCCCGGTTGACCACGCAACGACAGTATTGAGGTCAGTGAGAGCCAATGAATTTGGATCTTCGATTGGCGACGTGCTTTCAGAAAGGTTGAAAGAGCTCTTCAGAGAAGAGAAGGAAGAGAAGGATAAAAAACTCGAGAGAAAGAAAGTATCTCAAGCAGAGAAAAGGAGTACCATGGACGTATCGAAAGAGGCTAAGAGACTGTTCAAAGGAGCGGTAGAGATGGCTGGTGAAACAGGCCCCTTCGGCTCTCAACCAGCGCCGCCGGTAGCTGGACAACAACAGCAGCAACAACAGCAACAGGTGGATCCAGCGAAGCAGCAGTTGTTGACAGATATCCAGGCTGTCCAAGGCATCGTACAGAACAGGATGAATGCTGCGGCAATTATACAGGAAGGTATAGCCCAAGTCCAAGGGGAAGAGTTAGCCAAGTATTTGCAAGAGAAATTTGCAGTGCCTGTTGAAACAAAGGAAGAGCTATCCTCATTAAGCACCTTAGAAGGAGCTATGGCATGGGCACAGAACAAGATATACGAATTTGGTGGGACAACCCCTATGGGCGGTAACATGATGTATATAGCTCAAGCACTTAACTTGAGCAGTTCTCCTCACGAGATAACCATAGGGCTAGGGGGTATTAGCGGTATTGAGATGGCTGGAACACCACCAGAACAAGACGCTAAGCAAGCAAGCTATACATTAACCCCTCCTGAACAAGCTGTGCGCACCAAAAGGATTTTGGCAACTAAGGTAGCCAGCTTATTTAAGGGTGGAGGGACTTTGCCTCCAGGTGGAGTCTACAATTCGATAGGGGAAGTTGCAAGGCAGCAGAATATTGCTAAGCTAGGGCCTGCAGGGGCGCAGATGACGCTAAACGATTTAACTAAAAAGAAAAACAAGGCTGTGCACCAACTTGCGGCAGGACCTCCTCCTATGCCAACAGCTGTTCCTTTCAAGGTGGCTGGTTTGTATAAGGGGGCTTCTTCCGACAGTGATAAAATTACTCGCAGCGAATTACTCGCTTTAGCAAGTGCGGCAAGGCGAGAGAATGGCGGGGTTGCCAATTTTGGCAAAATTAAGACCGTTGAGGATAAACAAAAGAACTTGGAAAAAGCCTATGGGGCTTTAGGGGAATCTATTCTCAGTGGGAAAGACCCTGCCACCATAGTTCAGAATTTAAGTCGCGCAACTGGCGACAGGCAATAACAACCAACTAAGGAGCGACAATGAGTCCGCAAAACCATAACAATCCAGTAGTGGAAGGTAAAGACTTAGAGTTTATAACTAAAATCGCCGTCTACTTTGCATATCAAGGCAGTAGGTTGGCCGACCATGTGTTTCGTCTTGAAAAGAATGCGGCTGCCATAGACGGCGTATCAGGGTTTATGGCTGGACATACTGACCAGACAACTCAACAGGAGAAGAATATCAACGGCCAGGCGATGCCAAAGGTGGACAGTTCCGGTGCTGTTGCTTCATCTCCAACTCAGAAAGGTGGAATGATTCAGGGTGGAAACATCCCTGGCATTGGAGGCATAAACGCAGGGACACCTACCCCTAAGAATGAAACCAGTAAAATAGCATCAGCCTTGCAAACCCTTGCTTCAATTATGCGCTAAAGCTTAGCGATATGAATGACCGAACGACACTTTGCTCAGCATCCGACCTGTTAAATCAAAAAGATTTGACGGTTAGCGGAGCTATTAAATTTGCAGGTGCTTCAAGCGCGATTAAAGCCGTTGGCACAGTTGCAAAGAAGGTGTTTGGCAAAGGTGGAAAGATACAAGCATTTATTGCTAAAGGAGGATTAAAGACCTTAGGTAGAGGAGCCGCGAGGACTGCAGGTGATGTTGCGGTTTGGTCGGCAGCTGATGCATTAATTGGCAAAGCCGGAGATGCGTTAGCTAAAGCCAAGGAAGAAAAGGATTCTCCTGGCAAGAAGAAACGAGAAAAAAAGAACGGGCAGCAGCCCACAAAAAAACAAGCCCAAAATCAGGGTTTAGGTAAACAAGGAGCAGAAATGAGTCTCTTTACAGCTTTAGTAGAAACCCAGAAGACTGCAGCTGCAGATGAAAACATTCAAAAAATAGCCGGAGCGCAAGAGAACCAGCAAGATGACTGGATGAACAATGTTGCAAAAGTGGCAATGTATTTTGCTCACCAAGGAAGGACTCTCGCTGATAAAGTATTTAGGATTGAGAAATTAGCGGCCTCTGGCGTAGAGGTGCAGCAACAAGCTGAAGAACAACAGGCGACTATTGGCCCACTAACCCAAGCTGCGTTCGTAGTTGAGACTGCTGCCGGCAACCTTCCGGTAGAATAGTAACCTGTTGCAATGGCTGAGCAAATACTGGATTTATTCCCTGTTGTCTTCCGTGATATCTCACGGGACAATAACGTCAAAATAACAGGAACCTTCAGGACTTCTGATAAAAGTGCTGAAGGTCGCCCCTGTTACATTCTTATCAGAAGGCCAAACGAGGTTGATTCTGATGGGAAGAATCTTTTGACTCAAGGGTTTGGTATTGCTTGGCGCAAGTCTTCGGCGGGTTGTCCAAATCTGTTTGTCGTTGATCAGTCTATTGATATTCCAGAAATGGTTGTTGACGGAGCTGATATTGCTATGGGTGAAGCGCAGAGGCAATATCTAGCTCACGCTTACAAGGAGATCCTAGTAGATACAGACTATAAGTTTGAGCTAACGATTAACAACCAAAACGCGGTTCAGCTCCGCATCTGGGAAAGTAGTGCCAGTCGCCCGATAGTTGCTGATTTAACTTACGGCGCCTATCGGGCACTGACGTCTGGTACCTACTTTGGAATAGGAGTTTTGGGTACAGAAGGTGGAGAATGGCAATTTGACGACTTGACAATATATGGTTTAGGCCCCGAGTACGCAACCTACATAGCCTCTTTTGAGACATCGTTTATCCCTGTAACGGCTGATATTATGGTTAGAGGGTATGGTGTTGGCAATAACTCCGGGGCCGAAGGCTATGGTATCGAATTGCTTATTTTTAATTACACCCAAAACAAGTGGGAATTAATAGGTTCTAACTCGGCAAGCGAGATGTCATCCGTAGGAGATAAGACAATAACGCTAAATGACTTCCAGTTTTACGGAGAAAACGCTGATGATTATATGTCACCTAATGGAGCGCAGCGAATCTTCTTGATGGTAAGATCAAGGTACCCATCTATTATCAATGACGATGTAACTATACAATCTAAAGTTGGGTTAGACTACGTTGAAATAGCGGGGTATATAGCTTCAGGGTTTCATGCTGGAGGGAAAGTTGACATATACGTGAGAACAACCAACCGTACAGCAACTTCTCAAACAGTGTTATCAGCTCCAAAAAGAATCAAGTTAGTAAAAGGACAATTCAACCTGCCTATTGCACGAATAAAAAGGGTAGTCTTGCTTGATGCCAGTTTAAGCGAGATAGGCGAGCTTACTAGTTCGGAATGGACACTAGAGGTTATTGATCAAGAAACAAGGTTTTCTACTGAAGAGCTGCTAGTTATCGTTATTGACGATGCCTATCTGTATAACCCTATTAAGATTGAATATGAATATTTCGATAGCGTTCAAGACGTGCAGAACGCGCTTAATGAGGAAATGACATCCGTGACAGGGTTGGCGGAACCTGGAACAGATTTTCTAGCTAAGGAGCTCATTCCCGCCTTTATAGACGTTAACGTTGAGTATAGAGGGCCTGATGTTGAGCCTGCAGATGTAAAGGCTTCGATAATTTCGTGGATTAACACTACGCTAACAACAAGCTTTGAGAAGAGCGACTTGGTGGCTTACATGTATCAACTTGGAGCAGATTACGTTAATTTGGATGAGATGGACGTTGTGGTGTCTGTAACCAAGAAAGATGGCGGAATTGACACCTTTACTGTTGCTGACGCTGTTACCCTTCAGCGTATAGAGCGATTTATTGCAGATAAAGTAAATGTAACCCGGCTTGCGGAGGAAACATGACAGACAGTAATCCAATCTTAACGGCACTGGGTGGCCTTAAGCCTACACTGCTTGAGCAAGAGCCTCCGACACAGCAGCCTGTGCAACCATCGAGCCCAGCTCCACAGGTAGCTTTTGGAGCGCCTACCCCCATTCAACCAGCTGCTGCTGGTAACAATCCAGCTGTGAATCAACAGCAAACTGCATTGACTCCACCGTCGTTTGCTAAGGGAGTAAAAATAACCCCACCTAAAGTTGCGAGTACTTTTATTGACAAACTTGCAATGAAAATAGTGTTAGGCGCCAAAACTAGTAAGGCAGGTTAGAACATTGGCTTACGGTAACTATAAATACTTACCAGACGAGGTAGCTAACCTTTGGAAGGTTCTTGCGTCTTATTGGCGTCAAATGTTCAAAGCCTCGGACATTGATTTAATGGAGCATGTTTGGTATTCAATGTTTGAGACTAGCAAAACACATCGCTTTAAGTACATAAGGGTGTTGTATAGTAGGGCTCTCGAGTCTTTTTACAACGCTTTTTACGAGAAGAGGTACTGGGTAAAATTTGAGTTTACTAGCGAAAACCAAATCGATACGGCAGGCAAAGTATTCAAGGTTGATGGCAGTATCGCTAAATTGGCAGTGTTGCAGAGCAATCTTCTAGATACAAAAGACAAACTTGATGAGGGTTCACAGTTTACCTTTGAGCCTGGAACTTGGGTGCCAAAAGTTAAAGATAGTTACGAAAGATTTTGGGAAGGAAACTTTAAGGCTTCGAGAGTAACGTTTGCGACAGCGCCAACCTTACCTGTCACATACTGGTCCCCTGAAGTACAATATAATAGAGCGTTGGCGGCAAAACTATTTGGTATGCTCGTAGATTACGCTAGAGTGCAAAATTGGGGCGGCTCAAAAGGGAAGTTCTCAGAGCGTCAATATGTGAAGGCAGTTGCTACGTTGATTAGATGCTACTTGGACGGTCCTTGTTTTAAGTCGATTTATTCTGGTCTTAGTGCAATGTTGTACTTGCCAACAGCTGATGCTGATGGTGTCATTAGTCAAATAGTAAAGAATGGCAACATTTACACCGTCAAAATCATTGCTGATGACGGTAAGGAGGAATTTGAGCAGGTGTTACCAGAGGGGTTCGACCCAAGAGTCGCTGTCGGTGATCATGTAGTTACTTTCGAACCTTTGACAAATGCGGTACATATTGGTACTAACAAAGAGGAAAATTGGAAGCACACAATGTGGCATCTTCGTATTCCGCAAAATAGATTTACTGTGTTTGTACGCATCCGAAATGATGTCCCGTTTTTATCTGACACCCTAGAGGATGCGGAGACATTTTTAGACAATATACTGTCTGCCAGTAGAGACTGGAGGATGTTATTTGTCGACAAGCAGAATGATCCGCTTTGCCCTATGTGTATAGTTGGCGAGACGGAAATGAATCCCGCAAACATTGCGCCTTACTCGACGATAATTTCGCTCGGTAGGCCTTTGGTATTTAGTTAGGAGATTGCATGGGAACAACAGATTATACTCAACAAAGCACTTGGCTTGATGTTACGCTTGCTAATACAGCGCGAGGGCTAGATACTTCTGGCTCATACTCTGCAAAGTGGGAAGCCAACGCTCAGCCGACGATAACTATCAGTGAATCAGCTGCACACTACGAAACGTGGTTGTGGGAAATTCAGTTATTGCTTTCGTCTGACTTGGGATTTGACGTTAATAGGGCATTTGAAGTAGTCCTCACGTCATCAGTAACAGCATATAGTCGCACGATCTTTAGCATAAGCGATACAATGGAATTTATTAATAGGGCTGCTTTACGCTTTGAGTCAATGCCCATAAAGCTTGTGCAAAACGCTGAGCCGACGGTTTTATTCAAAACAGTACTAGCTCTTAGGCCTGGACAGCAAATCTTGCAGGGGGATACTCTTAAAATTATGCACTCGAATAGTGGAACAGAAGAAACCAATAATGCAAATTTAACAGGAACAATGTGGATTAATGTCCATACTTCCAGGTATTATGGTGATGACGTCAAACGACATTACCAAGTACCTACACCTTAGGAGTGGTAATGTTTATAGATACTCTAGCAGAAAAACTTGCGTTAAAAAAAGTAGCGGGCCCTTTTATGAAGAAAAGGACGCGACGAAAGAGTAAAAAGCCGACGCATAAACCACCTAGCGTAAATCACCCAAGCAAAAAGAAACCTGCGAATAAAGGGCCTGAAAGTAAGACGCTCGGCAGATTAAGCGACCAAGTGGCTTTACAGGCTGGAATTGATCCTAAGATGCTAGGCTTGCAAGACAGATTGATTATAAACAATGCAGTTGTGAAACATTATGATCCAAGTACTCCAGAAAGAAGTTTAGCAAAAGCCACTGTTATTGCAGGTAAAAAATTTCTCGGAATGCAGCAAGAGATTGAACATGCGGAAAAGATTAAAAAAGCGCTTAGCATAGCCAAAGCGAAAAAGTACGGCATACGGGCTGCTGTTGGCGCTGGGGTTTTAGGCGCAGGGATACTTGGGGCTAGAGCCGCTCGTGGAGACGGACAGCCTATGGTGGTAATTGCTCCGCCAGAAGAAGAATTAAATAAAAAGGAGATAAAGATGGCATCAATCAACGCTAATGATTTTTTAGGTAACCTCGCTCTGCATATGGTGCAGACAAAGCTTGCCAGCAATCAAGCAGAGCAACCAAAAGGCGTCCAAGCGCTCATAGAAAAACTTGGCTTTGCAGGAAAACCGATAACGCCTAAGGCTAAACCCAAGCCTATTAGTCTTACAAAAGGAACAGTCCCTACCTCGAATAACGTTCCTTCTGCTGTTCGCCCTGACAAAATTGATATGTCTAAAGCGGTGCCAAAATCAGGCACGAATCCAAAAGTTAAGGTTGGGCCGCTTCTCTCTGGAAGCACTTTTGGGTATCAGAAAAAGATAGATCTATCTAAGAACAAGACGCCCAACCCGTTGGCTAAGAAAAGCTCACTACTGAAAGGAGCTGGGCCTCAGCCCAATTTTTTTAACTCTCTCAAGGAAACCTTTAGTCCGTTAGCACAAAACGCGGTACAGTTTTCTAGTAGAGCCGTTGACGCCGCTAGAGCCGGTGGAGCAGACTTGCTGCGTGGAACAACTAAGTTCTACAACGAAACAGTAGTGCCAACATATAGAACTAGGGTTTCCCCTTTTCTCCAAGAGCTTAATGCGAGAGGCGCACAAGTAGCCGACAATGTAAAGAACAAACTGCTCGGTATACCGAGAGGTGTTGGAGCCACGCCAACAAATCCTGTTACTCCTGAAGTTGCTGGTCCGTTCAAAACACCTTGGGATAGCAGACAGGCTCAATCGAT
>CAZUXE010000004.1:16007-52374 GCA_964624585.1 uncultured bacterium
CCAACAGAGGTGGAATACTAGGCGGCGTCCAAAATATCGGAAAGAATATGGGCGGCAATGTTGGGCAGTTTGTCGAAAACAAGCCTGGTGCAGCGTTAGCCATAGGTCTTGGGGGCACTGCTTTAATCGGCGGCGCACTAGCAAGACTTCTTAAGAAGAAGAAAGATAAGGATAAGGAAAAAAAAGAGTTAGGAGTATAGTCATGTCTTCTAAAGTTGCATCTGATTTATCTAGAGCTTTTTCTAAGTCGCTCCACATTATAGATATGGCTAAGGTGGCTCAGACCGGTCAGACTAGCTTCACTTTAACTCCAGTAACCGACCCAATACCGGACTTTAACGTTCAAAACCTTGCAACCCCTAATGTTAATGTTAATGACCCAGTTAAATTGCCTACCGTAAAGCCGCTTAAGATTAATAAAGATACTACGGATGCCTTCTCAAAAAGAATTAGAGAAAACCAGCAAAATAGTCAGTCTAACACAGTGAAATTGACTGGAACAAAAAAAACAGGATCTTCGCTATTAAACAAGCTAGCTGAAACCGTAAAAAATCCCTATGCTCCATTGAGCGCAAAACCATTAAATTATGGCAGTAAGGCAGGCAGGCCTACAAACGCTTATGTCGCTGACTCTTTATTGCGCAACCAAGGGTTTTTCTCAAGACAAGCCGGGAATATAGGTAGAGGCGCTGCTGCTGCAGGTGCCGCTGCTCTTGGAGCCGCTTTGCTGTTCGGGAAAAAGAAAGTAGATACTTTCTACGGCCCACAGAAGGTGAAACGTGGTTTATTGGCTAGGATTTTAGGTGGTGCTGCTCTTGTAGGTGGAGGACTTGCTGCAGCTAGCGCCCTTAGTAGAGGTTCTAGGTTCGAAACTCAGCGGCATAACATGCTGAATAGCGGAGGCGCCAGGGCGAATATTGTGCAAAAGCAAATAAATCCAATGCCAGCTAAGTAGTTTAACGGAGGAATAATGGACGAACTTAATCTGCAACGTGGAATGGTTGTTGTTGCGCCCACGTTAGAACAGTTACGTAACAATATCAACAACCTGAACGTAGCTCGACACGCCATCCCTTTCGTGAAAAGTTTTGGTGTTATTGTAGGAGAAGAGCGACAGGACACTGGTGAAATCCTGTCTGACGAGCTTAAAGTTGTGGAAGGCTCTGGGAATATTGTTATCAAACCCGGATATGCCATCGTTAAAGGTGTCGTCCATTTTTACTTCCCAACCAATACACCAGCGGTAGATACTGAGTATGAGTCTACCAAATGCATCCCTGTCATTGAAAATGTTACGGTTAGTTTCCCGTCACAAGATGTAGAATACAACTTAATTCTAAAGCCAAAGAAAAATTACACTGAGCCACATGCAAAGACATGCAATAACTGTTACAATGGCGAAGACAAACTACGCTACGCTGACAGTTACGAGACAGAGATGAGGTTGGCTACTGGTGCCGCCCCTGATATTGGTCTTGGTGAGGTCTGGTTAGCTACGGCAAAGCTCTCCAGTGGCTCTGGTGTGATTACGGTTGTAGATAAACGACAAGAGAACATTTTCCGCTGGAAAGACACCCTCATCCCGAGATATAGACCAGATGTTCCAATTCAAGCAGTAATTTACAAGATTGAAAGCAATTTTATCAAGACCTTACACCCCAATGCAACACCGGAAGAAAAAGCTAAATTGGGAGATGATTGTTATATTCAGTTGCAAATTGGATACGAAGGGCAAGGTACGCGAGATGGCTCTAATACGAAGAAGCTTAATATAACAACGACCATTGATCCTGCGTATGGCATAGATATGTGGTACAATCATAAGCTTTACATTAAGCAAGGAAGCAATTGGGTTCCATTTACTATAGCTGGCAACGATGCTTCATCTGTTACATGCACTGAAGATTTGCCTGTTGGTGGCCCTCATGATATTATCATTTCCCCAGGCGCTGAAATTTACGAATACCTGATTATCCCCAAAGACTCTACTGGGTCTCGAGAGTATAACAAGGCTGTTAGTTTCAGGCAAATAAAAAATGGAGACGACAATGTACCTACTCCAATACTTTACCTTGCGAAACCTTTTGAACCTAATGTTAAGCACGACATTTTCGTCAGAGGAATATCTAGGGATGGATACCTAGGCCCATTTTCAGCAGATTACGCGGGAACACCCTCTCACCCATCTATCGATGTGGCTACCCCGACTCTTGAAGTTGCAGCTGAAGTGGCAATGACTGAGGATAAGGCATATCCAGCAGCTCCAAAGTTGATTAACTCTATTGCTTCATTTGAGTTGTCCCTGGCAGGAGGCTATTCATCAGACGAAGAAGGTTTAGCCCCAAAGACTTGTTATATACAATGGGAATGGGGAGAGAAACTTGATGCAACGCGAAATTCGGGAAACGCCAAGCGGGTCGATTGTGTAAACGTTGGGCAATCTTGGATCGCGAACTGTTGGGTTGGGCAATATCTCTCATATCACGACATTGCCGCTGGCGTATGGAAGAAAACTAAGGTAACAGCTAACGATGCGACAAGCTCAGGCACTGCAAGTATCTATGTAGAGGAAGATATCCCGGTAGGTACTGTGGACTACGTCGTAGGGCCAGGGGCTTGGGGATATAAGTTAGTGCAATGGCTCGAAGATGAATCGAACAAGGTAATCGAAGAATCACAGCAAGAAATCTTTATCACGAAAGACAGTAGAGACAATACAGACAGCCCTACTCCTCCCAGAACTTTTGTTCAGGGGTTGCTGCCTGGTAAAACGTATAAAGCTAAGGTCAAATCCCTATCTCCCGCCGGAGAGTACGAGACTGATTTTTCCGTTGCCAGGACGCAAATCACTCCAAGTATCGCTATCGCTGCGCCTCCTCAGCCAAAAATTATAGGCGTTGAAGAGAAATGTAGCCGAGATTTTTTGTCGACAGGTATGGTTAGGGAATATACCTATCAAGGTGAAGGGGCTGCCACTAAGCCAGTCTTTGCAACTGGACAAACCAATCTTATGTCGCACGCAGGAAGCATTGCCCAGGGAGTGTCTCATGCAATCTGGTGGGGAGACAAGGGGCAAGGAGATAAGGACGCCACCAATCCGTACAAGCTGAATGTCACTTCAAGCAAATGGGGCGGATGGACGGATGACTGGTGGATTGGGCAAAAACTAGTTATCGGACTTAATGTATTTGATGTTATCGACAGCGGTTCTAACTGGGTGGAAGTAAACCATTCAGGGAATGAGCTGCCAGCTGGAACAGGTCACCACTATGTTCTGGGGCCAAATGCAGAAGCTTATGAGCTAGAAGAAGAAGTGCTGGATGCTTCTGATGATATTTTACCAGAATTGCATTCCGGTATTGCTCTATTTCGTAAATTCTCGCCGGTACCGCCTTATAAAACACTTCACTCGCGAGTGCCGCACGTGAAATACAAGTATAAAGTGCGCAGTGTTCATGCTAACGGGGTAACTAAGAGTGATTATAGTGCTTGGTACGAACAAGTTGCTGGTGTTTCAATAGCCAGAGTTGAGTGGGATAGCTCTCAAGCCTTAACGCTGGAAATGCAGGAACCTGGTTCCGCCCAAGTATCGATTCCTGAGCCAAGCTCAAATTCAAATATTGTTGATTCATACGAGCTAATCTACGAGGACGATGGTGTAACAGAAGGGGAAACATCGACTCCAGACTTCTCAAAAGATTCTAGACAAGTTATTGCTCCAGCAGCTAAACGAAGAATGATAGTCCCAACCAAGCCTTCAAGATTTGTTAAGGTGAAAGTTGCGGCCATAGACTGCTTAGGGCGGAGATCATTCTCTCATTTGACTTCAGAACGAGCGTCCCTTGGAGCGATGGCCTTAAAGGCTCAAAAGGTTTGGGGACCCATTCAATTTGACCTGACTGGCACCACTGAAGCAGATAGGTTTATAGCTCTCGTAGGTTGCATCCGTCAGATTTATACAGTAATTGCTGTTGATGTAACTTTGACGAAAATGACTGGAGATACACAAGCAGGAATCCGTGTGTTCCCAGATGGTAGACCTGGCTTCGCTGAATATTTAGATTTTGTCGACACTGATATTGGAAAGAACAAGGTGTTTGAGATAGATCTAACGATGTCTGAGCTGTTAACCTTAAGGATAGATGGTTACGACACATCTCATACGCCAGACCTGGCTGGATTTTTGAGTATTACTTATATTGAACCTGAAATACAAAAGTAATGTTAAGGCCACCAAGTAGCCTTTTGCATTTAGGAGGCAAAAGTGATTTTAATCCCTAGAGTGACGGAAGCTTCTCTATTGTTTGACAACGCTGGCGTAAATGGTGTTGGCGGTGAAGCATTGAGCAGCGTTGTTCATGTAGGAGATCTTACGGTTATGGGGTTTTACTTTAAGCAAAGCGGCGCCGCCCCTGAAATAGAACTGTATGTTCGTCCTTATGGAAATCTTAAAGACCGAGGCGAAGTGCCTTTAGCGTCTGACAGTGATTGGGGGGCATGGGAACTTATTGAAACCTATTCAGGAGTCAAAACTGTTTGGCAACATTCGCCTGTAGGCATTAGTTATGGAACTTTTCTTCAATTCAAAGCCGTTGGAATAACGGGTAACGGATCAGATACTGCTGTTACATTACGTTTCCTCGGCCAGCGAATTGGTTACTATATGTACTAGGAGATAAAAATGTATCCACATAAAACAAGTCAATTTGAGATCGCTGATAACATTTCAGTGAATGGCGTGACCAACGTTTTGGCTTCAAGTTTCGCAATAGACAGGGCGAGACAGATGTCTTTGTTCTACAAATTAACGGGGAGCTCGCCTAACATTACGATCCAAGTTAGAGCTTACGCAGGTCTTGCTGAAAATTTCGGACAAATACCTGACAATGCAGATAGCAAATGGACGGACTGGGTAGACGTTGTGACGTCGACTGAAAAAGACAAATGGAAGGTCGTTACCATTGATAGTAGTATTATTCCATTTTCAGCTTTTTTAGGGTTTAGAATTGTTGGCGTAACAGGCAATAGCAGTGACGCTGAAGTATCAGCTTTGGTGCTAGCTCAACTCTTAAGATGAGCGAATAGCCATGAAACGCATTGTTTTACTCTTAGCGCTTCCCTATATTGCGTTTGCACAATATTCTTCATGGGCTCGTGACGCAACATTTAGAAGGTTGAGAATTTATGAGGGTATACGCCCTGTCTCTGGGAAACTTGTGTATATAGGCACCCCAATGAGACCTTTTTCTAGGGTCTGCGTTGACTCTGTCTTTGCTACATACTTAAAGGCTGGAAAACAATCAATAGATACTGTATCAGCAGGAATTCTAAAGGTAGATACATCTATACTGTTTAATAATTTGAGTGCGTCGTTGCCAGATACGTCAGACGGAACTATGCTTTATCACCAAAGCGATTTAATATTTTGGAAAGGAACTAACCGTATAGTTTTGACCGATGCTAGTTTTTTTGGCAGCGAGATTAACTGGAGCGAACTAGCTCAGAACGTCCAAGACTCCATACAAGATTCCATTGCTTGGCCACGACTTACCCAAGCCGTAAAGGATTCTATACTGCGGTTCGGTTCCATCATTAACTGGGGAGAACTTGCTGGCTCTGTCCAAGACTCCATACAAGATTCCATCCCCTGGTCGCAAATTACTGCTGCTGCAAAGAACATGACAGATTCAACAATTCAAGGTCTGCCAGTCGTAGAAACAGCCCCGTCGGACAACTATATCTTAAAATATGATCAGGCATCAAGCAAGTTGCAGTGGGAGCCGGACGCTGCAGGTGCAGGCTCATCTTTAATAGCCAGTAGGGGTATTAGTCAAGACTCTTTGACCAAAGACACTATTTGTGTAATTTTAGATATATCTGACGGCTCACTTGACGACGACAATGACAGTCTAAAGGTTAAACAAGGTGGTATTGCGGCAGCCCATCTGTCTGCTGCTGTGCAAACCGATATAGATGAAGTAACATGGGGAGAGTTAGTCTCAGCTACGCAAGATTCAGTTGTAAAGTTTAGAGGAATTCAAGGGAAGGGGATTTCTGTCGACGCCGAAGACAGTATCCACCTGAACATAGATCAGTCATATGGTACGCTTGATTTATATGATGACAGTCTCTCTGTTAAATTAGATGGCGTTGATGATAGATTTATAGACTGGGGTACAGGTTCTGATCAAGTTAACTCTGACGATATTCCTGAAGGAAGCAGCAATGCGTGGATGTCCAAAGCTTCCGTCGATCTTACTCTTTGCCCAGAGTATCCAGGTGCGTGCTTATACGCTACCGACACCACCAAAGATTCATGTGATCTTATAGCAACCAACACTGGTTCATCATCAAGTAAACGTAGAAACTATTATCAACTATGGTCAGAAAACTCCACCTTACAGCAATACGGCATAACAATTCGATTCCAACTACCGACAGAGTTCTCTTCGTGGGATTCCGATTCAGCGATAACGATTTGGTTTATGACTGAATACGATTCTGCGGACAGCAATAAAGTTAACGTGGCAGTTTACGAAGAAAGCGGTTCTTCTGCTGACGCGACATCTACAGGAAATCATTCTAATAATGCTTGGAGTACAATCGTGATTGATGACTCTGCTCTTGGCGACTTAAATGCCGCCGAAGAGTACGGAGTGATTTTATTGACGCTATACAGTGTTAACGGAAGTAAAACTAATAATTTTGCCAGAGTTGGTGATATTAGACTGAGGTATAATAGATGAGCTTTTTAATCGGCTTATTATTCTTAATACAAGATGTGGATACACTTTATTCATACTCGGGCGATGGTTGCGTGTGTTATCAAGGATTAACGTGGTCATCGTGCCGAGATGCAAGTAGCGGAACGGCTGAAAATGGACGAGATACTCTGATGGCAGCTACCTCTTACGATGGTTTTACCACTCCTGCGACTTACGGGATAGCTCGTGCAGGAATAAGCTTTCCACCGTTGGGAATAGGGTCTGATATTACAATAGATTCCGTTTTAGTACAAATAACAGTAAAAACCTCCAGTAACTCTCCTTATGCGTTTTTAACAGACGGTTATGCGGCTGATAGCAGCTCTATCGCTGACGGTGATTATCCTGGGCTACTGTCTACAACCCTCCGTAGCAATGATAGTATCACAGGCACCGGAGCTGGCAAATTTTGGCTTGACTCAACAGCTATAAGCGGCTTGTCGCGTTCTGGTGGGTGCAATAAATTCTCAATTTTGGAACGCAATGATCTGCGGGATTTCACTCCTTCAGATCAGCGACAAATAGTATTTTACTCTAGAGAAAGCTCTACTCAAACAAATCGGCCAATATTGGTCATCTACACGTCGACAAATGATTTCCCGTTAGATGGTAGGCTTCGTGGCGGTAAGTGGCTAACAAAAGGTAAGGTAGTAATAAAGACCCCATGAGGGTTTTGTATGTATGTGGTTAAAAGGGTTTCGACAATAAATTGGAGACAAGTATGACTAAAAAAAATAAAAAAATAGGTGGTGAGGAGAACAAATACAAAGATCGTTCGCGCCGCGTTTTTTCTAAAGCTAGTGTTGCAGCGATAGAATCAATGCCGATTCCAGTAGTGGTTATTAGCAAAAGCTTCGAGCTGATGTACGCCAACAAACAGGCTTTGGCTTTGTATAAAGATAAGATAAGAAAGATAGGTAATCCTGTTGGGCAAAAGTGTTACAGTTTTTTCTATGGTGAAAAAGCTCCGTGCTTAGGTGAGTGTCCAGTGCTTGCGTTACTAACTCTCCATAGGGATGAGCCGTACGAACATATTACAAAGCCAATTGAAATAAATGGGCATATTTCACTTGGAGTTGTTTCTTCTATTCTAAAAGGAGAGGATGGCGAGGAATATATTATCGAGGTTAATTTGCCGGTTACACGCGATGGGTGGAGAAAACTTGTAAGTTTGATTAAAGTAGATGTTGGAATACAACATTTTAACGAAATAATGGACAAGGTTAAAAAACTAAGAACTGAGAATCAATTATCGCAATGTTCTGACTAGCTATAATATAATAAAAAGGAGTGCAATATGAGCAACCAGCGGGGGGATCAGCCTGCAGGCGTAGACTTAGGAGAAAAGCTTATGGAGCTAATTGTTTCGATAGCTAAAGCAAATACTGATACGACAACTGAGCAGGTACGCTTAACCGAGGTACAAAAGACGATTTTGCATGGTATCGAACGAGCTAACGCAAAACTATACAACGGGATGGTATCCGAAATAGTTGCCAAGGTTATCGAAAAGGTTAAAATGCTATTCGAACAATCCCGTTCGCAGTCTCAAGCTAACGCTGATCTTAATGCGAAAGATACAAGTGGGATTTTATCGCTGGCTATAGAAACAAAAAACTTGCTAACCAATAATCGTTGTGGATTAGCAGCCATAGAAACCAAAGTTGAAAGCCTGAAAGAACGAAATTCGCTGCTTAAAAAAATTCGTAATCAAAATATAGTTATTTTCATCTTATTGGCTGGCTTAATTGCACAAATGCTAGGGCTGATTGGTTTAAGTGTTAAAATGCTAATTGATTTTGTTTCCGCGCTTGGGTAATGAAAGGCCTTGACATGAGCGCTCAAGTACATATACTAACTTATGGATAAGCATCAACAAGACAATTACAAAACCCCTGATGGTTTTGGGAATATCCGTGGAGACAAGCATCTTGGGCCTGAGTTCGCCATGCCGATATATGGCTTTGAGCCTAAGCATTTTCGCGGATTGAAGCAAATGAAAAAGCTGGAAACAGCAATCCTGTTTACTTCAAACGAAACATACCCTAAAGTGCCTTACGAAACATTAATGTCTTATCTAGGTACAATTATTCCATCTAAGACTTCACTCTTCCATGTCCCTGCAAAAACTAGTTCTGCGTCTAAAAATACTGGCATCAAAAGACTTATTACTTTAGCGTTAGATAAACCAAACTTAGCCGGTGCGTTTATTATAAACCCATCCGTTATGCACGTAAGGAGTAGAGCAGTTTTTTATAAATTACTAGCATGGAACGTGGATGTAATGGCTGTTCCTGCATATTTACTTCTTCCGAGACAGTATAACAATGAATCGGTAGGGCAAATGGATGCGTATAAGCGAAATTCAGAAAATGTGCTTATGCCGTTATCTGCAAGAGAGTATTTGCTTCGCCAGCATCAACGTCCGATAGTAGTTGATGTTGCGGCTCCTAACTTTATGTGGATAAGCGGAAATGTTTTGCGCAAACTAAAGGGCTATCAAAACAAAAATCTCTTTCGGGTAACTGATGACTGCATGGATGAAAACGTTTCATTTTGTCGAGCCATCACTGAAGAGGCAGATGCGTCTATCTTGCTTGAACCAACGTTGTTTGGTATAACACAAGCTACGATCAACATTGGAACAGAGACGTTGAAGAGGGATTACTTTTCCGCTTTGTCACAAGGATCTGATGAATGAGCGCTAAAAAGGGTTTTGAACGCCATTTTGAAATTTGGCCAGTGATTGTTGGAACAGAATCTTCTCTTGAGATACCTTTGAGAGACAAAGAAGGCAACCCAGTGGCTTCCCCGTCTATTACTGATATCTATGACGAAATTGTATTAACTGCACATACTCAATCTGCTGATGCAACTAAACCATTGTTAGCTATAAAGAGATCGGAGAAGCCTGGTCAATTTGAAGTTGATTTAACTGACACTAGCAACCCAACGCTTAGGATAACCTTGCTTCCAACCGACACGTCAGAGTTTTACACTAAAAGCTTGCCAATTATTGCTGATTTTGAGGTCCGCGCATTAAACCTCAAACCTGCGTACCAAGCAACTTATCCTGCTGTTATCGTTTTAGATACAGGGATCTTCAATTTGCAAACTGGTGTTGTGATTTAATTAGGAGGCGTAGTGTTGTTTAACCCCTTAGGTGGTTTACGGATTTTAGTTTCCTCAGAATCTGCTACGAACGATATTTATGAGCTTAATGAATACTTGAGAAAAAATTACAAAGCATTGCAATCCTTTGAAGGGATTATTATGCACCATTCAGCAACAAAAGACGCTGTACACTATCGGGACACGACAGGCATTAAAAGATTTCATACCTCTTACCGTATCAAGGGTAGGATTTTATCTAAAGCTGAAGTGGACAAGAAAATTTACGCTAAATTCAAGAAAAAACCGTCGTCTGAGACAGAGCGTAAAAAGTTAGCTGCAAAGTGTCATATTCAAGCCCCGTGGAGAGATGTGGGTTATCAGTTCTTAATAGAGCAGGTCGATAGCATAAAGAAGGAAACATTTTGGACTTTTGACAGTAGCTGGGTGCCAAAAGTTTCTGTAGTAGAAACCCTTAAGGAAAGCACTTTCACTTTGCAAATAGGAAGACCACTAACAGACCCCAAAACAGGCAAGGCGATGTCAGGGGCGCACACCAGAGGGTGTAATAGAACCCATATAGGCATCTGTGTCGTTGGTAATTTTGACAAGAAAGTGCCGAGCAAAGAACTGCTTAAGTTTGGGGCGAACGTTGTAAATACAATAAGAAGGTATCAACCAGGAATAACAGTAGATAAGGTTGAACCGCACCGTAAGTACGCAAAAAAAACTTGTCCTGGAAGACTGTTTGATATGATCTTATTTAGATCTATGTTGACACCTTCAAATAAACTAAACACATGGAGGCCAGAGTGAGCGCAACGAGAAAACTTATATTTTTACAATGCGGAGCATTAGGGATGGTAATAGGTCAGGTAGAAGTAATAAAGGCTGATGTTGATTTCTCTGCAGCCGATTTTGCAGCAAAAATCGGAAAATATAATCAACTGAAATTATATCAGCCTATGGGCGTAGGCGTACAGATAGCTGGTAGGGTAAATCTAACTGAATCCACCAATTTGTTTGGGCTATTCCCGGTAATGTTCAAAGATCCTTCAGACAAAGAAAGCTGTATTTTTATACCATCGAGAAGTATTACTGTCATAAGTACTGACATGCCAAACGAGATTAAGGAAGCATATCGCGCAGCAACGAACAAATTTGAGCTTTCGATTAAAGAGATTGGTAAATCACCTATTATCAGGACGGCTGCTGCGTCAAACGTTAAACTTAAATAGTTTATTTTAGCCAAAAAGGAGGCTTACATGATACCCGAAGAGTTAGCAAACAATGGAACCTTTTTTGTTATAACAATAACCTGGGGCATTTTAGTGTCTATTGCTGCAAAGGTAATGTTTAAGGCTAAACCTTTCCCAAAATGGTTTAAGGTTGTCGCTCCACCTTCTACAGTTTTGATATGCATTGTTGCAGCTGCATTTATAACTGGGCAATATAAAAACTGGCATAGTTTTATGGACTGGGCTACAGGCATCCTCGGTGGGTTGTTGGCTATGCAGACTTGGTATCTCTATTTAGACAAGCGTGTTATGCAAATTTTCCCTTGGTGGAGGAAGCTTGCTGAAGATCGACCAAAACCTAAAGAATCTAGCAAGAAGAAAAAAAATAAAAAATGAATTCATGGGGAAGCTTGCCATTTCGTGCAATACAGTATGTCTCTGAGCAATATAATAAGCTATATTCATTAGGGGCGTTTGATTTTACTGATACTGACAACACCTTAGAGTACCAGCTTGAAAACTTCTCTGAAATTGAGCACGTAGCTCAAGCTCAACAGTGTGTTTTGCGTGCTTACGGAGAGAATCAAAAGGTTCATCTTCTATGGGCTATCTTCCATCTTATGTACGCAACCGGTACCGCACACAGGCATTTGCCAAGTTGTTTTCATGGTGGGGCTATAATTAGCATGTCTAAGTTAAGTGAAAATCTAATTTGCGAGGACAGTCTTGTTGTTTTCGATAAAATGATGAGCGCTGTTTTCCTTTCGCATGTCAACCCAGAAGCTGCAACTAAAGCGTTATTCTACATGCTTTGGTTTCTTCAGCTTCAATACTTGAGAGGTAAGTAATTATGCCAAATGAAACTTTTAGAGATATGGAAAAACGAGCCGCCCTTGAGGCGATTGATTCGTTTTTAGATACAGGCTTTGAGATACCTAATCATTTAGATGAAATTCTAATTAAAGAAGCTGGGGCCACGATTGTTTCTTTACCAGTAGGAACTAGGCAGGAGATAGAACAGTCGATAGAAACGTTTCAAGGCATCAGAGATAGCCTTAGCCCAGTCGTTCGAGCGCAGATTGGCATCAAACTAGCATCTGTTGCAAAAACAAATCACGCACTCATGGCTCCCGCCTTTGCAAAGTATGCGAATACAAAATTCTCTCCTTTTGCAGAATTAGAGTTAGAAAAACGAGCAGAGCTTGCGGTTAATTTATCTCCTGAAGCCATGTTCGCTTACCAGCGACTTCAAGAGCTGCTGCCTCGGACTAATCCAGTCAAACTTGCGATGGCAACTACCTTATATGATGACGCTTTTGGGTTAACCGAATACTATGGTTCAAAATTAAACGAACCTGTGCCATATATGCTCTCAAAAGTTGGTGAAGAATACCCTGATGCTGAAGCGTTTATGGCTGCATCTTGGAATGTAGGTGACGATGTATTGACTAGTAATGAATTAAGGGATGCCTTGTTAACTAAAGAAGCGACCTTCCGCGAATATTTTGCTGATTCAATTACAGATCAGTTGCAGGAAAACCCAGAAGCTGTTTTTGATGCTATGCCCGATGGGTTCAAGTCAGTTGTTTTGAGGATTGTCAAGTCATGAGCGATACTGAGAATAAGATTATCAAAAACATCAGTGGTGTTAACGCTAGGATTAGAAAAGTGTCCAAAGATAAGAGGACATCTGCTGACGAGTTTTTTAATTCCGTTAAGGGAAAGTCTGGTGATTTTGGTAATATTCCTCCTGGAAAAACTAAAGCTGCCGTTCCTAAAAAACCTCCCAAAAAACGCAATGCCCCACCTAAGACTGAACCTGCCATTCCCGAAAATGAGAAGTCTGAAACTGGCATTCAGAAAAATGCGACTCAAGAAACAGCATTCCCCGCAGGCTTGAACATTATGGATATCCCTAAAGCCCCGCCGGTCAATCCAGATGATGCTGAATTGAAAGATCCTCCAGCAAAAGATACGGTGACATCTGACTACGCGCTTGGCACAATAGCTGACATCTACTCATCTTCAGCTCCTGTGTTTATTGGGCCTTTGTGCAATTATCTTCTTGCGGCTATAGAAGAGGAAAATTGGGTTGAGCTTTGGCACCCCCAGGATTCCGCTTTGCAAATTCTAGGCGTCAACCCAATACAGGCGACAACAGAGCAAGTTATTGAAAAAGTAAGGGAATTAATTGCTCCATTCGGAAAACCAGAGGGGTACTGGCAAGTCAAAGACCCGATATTGTTCCTTAACAGACTTTCCTTGGCGCACGTCATGCTGGGGCTAAAGGAAGGAACAGACATTCCATTTTTTAGAGATGTTACGGCATTTAGCATGACTGCAGCTACGTTAAATGGTAGACAATCGCTCATCACCGGACAAGTACAGGCATCGTCCCCAGAGCAATTGTTCTTCATGTTCGATCAGCTTAGGCCATCTGGTTTTGAAGCTGGTGCATGGGATTGGACAAATGTACTGTCAGATGCAGCGATCCACTACGTGGCTAAAACCTTTACTTTTCATGAAAACTTGGTTCTACCAAAGGAGCTTGCGTCGATAAACGATGTAATGGATTCATTTTTATCTCCTGACGCTAAGGCTATTAAGCAAAAAACACTTAATGCTTTCTTGAAGTATTATAATGGAGAGCCGAATCCTAGTGAAGCTGAAGATCCTGCAGTCGCTCGCCAAATCGAAAAGGTAAACACATTAGCCGAATATGCTCAGGTTGCACGAGCTAATTTCTTTGAGCAGCAGTGGCCTCGCATAGTGGATGTGTTTCAACGATTGGGCTGTGACGTTGCTGACATCGATAAATTAGCTGAAATCCCTTGATGGGATACCAGGAGGAAAAATGTCAGGTAGCTACTTAACCCAACGAGAGAATATAGGTCCTACGGAGAATGCCCCGCACGTACAGATCTTAAAAAGACTAATAGATGAACCGGGCCCTCAAAATTTCAGAAAACTGATGAAGACTTGCCGTGAACTGATAGTAAGTAATGACATTATAGGCCCATCGATTTATAAAATTGCCCAATATGGGGCTACAGATATCATAATTGTTGGGGAAAATGATATTGATGATCTTTTAGACAATTACTCTGATAAAGAGTCGGAAGAGTCTGCGGAGCAAAAACAAAAACTTAAGAAGAAGAAAAAGATCATTGAAAGATTCAAGAAAGTTCTCAAAGAACTTAACCCGCGTAGAATGTTGTTGGAATTAGGGATTGATTTTACTGGGAGTGGAAACGCGATACTTACTCCTGCGCAAAGATTTACGCGACACCTTATATGCAAGAAAACAGGTTATGTTGCTCCAATTCAGAATTTCAAAGAATACAAATGGGATATGAACAAACAGTCCTTTGAGGCTAAGTGTCCTCAGTGCAAATCATGGCATCGATTTGAAGTACTAGATTCTGTGGAAAAGGATAAGTTTTATTTGGTTCGGTGGGATTTGACAAAAATCGACATGGAAACCAACCCTATTACCCAGAATATAGTATACTACTACAATCCCCCTAGTACATTCAGAAAGATCTTAGAGGAAGGCAAGCCACACAAATTTCTCGAAGAGACTCCACTTGAAATACTTGAAACTGCTAGTAAGAATAAAAAGTTTATACTAAAAGATGCAGCTCACTTAAAACGGGCTGCACCAAACGGCTTTCCAGGGTTTGGCGTCCCAGTTATTCTCCCCGCTATTCGCTTATTAGCCTTCCGAGAGCTCTTATTTAAGGAGCAGGAAGCGATTGCGCTCGACTACATATTGCCTTTACGTGTTTTATTCCCAACGGTAGCCGAAGGGGCTGTTGGAGACGTTACGAGCAATACGGACCTTAGACTTTGGAGGCAAATGGTAGAGAAGGGGGTTTCTCAGTGGCGGAAAGACCCTCTGTACATTTTATTCCTCCCGTTTCCTATAGGACAAGAACAGTTTGGTGGAAACGGTAACAATATGTTCGTAACGCCTGTATTGGAATTTGTAACCAGACAGGTTATCGCAGCAATTGGGATGCCGCAGGATTTCCACTATGGAAGAGGAACCTTCTCTGGAACTTTAGTAAATATGCGACTCTTTGAAAATTTCGGCGCCAATTTCAACAATGAAGTTGAGCGATTCCTGAATGACACTCTTGTCCCAAAGCTTTTGAGATTAATGGGCGTTAACGATCCTGACGTTGAAATAACTTTGAAAATCAAACAACCTAAGACAGCTGACGATTTACAGAAAAAAACTATGCTAGCCAACCTCGCTGCGGCGAACAAGCTTTCTAATACGACACTTTTCAAAGAACTTGGGTTAAATTTCAAAGATGAGCAGGCGAATATTCTAAGAGAGCTGAAAGTTGGAGAGAAGATTGCTTTAGAACAAGCGAAAGCAGCTGGAAAACAACAAGCAGCAAGTGAAAGCGGGTACAAAGAGGAACAGGTTGGAGAATTAACGGAACAGATGCAAGCCTTTCCAGTGGCATTGATGTTAGCAAAGTACACTCAGCAGCTATTGGAGATGAATCGAGAAGAAGCTACTCAACAGCTTAAAGCAATAAAGGAATACGCACCTCAACTTGCGGATACTCTTGAAAACCTATGGGGTATTGCTACCGATTCCCAGATGGGCGAACTTTTAATGAAAGCAAGGACTACTCAAGAGTTCACTCAGCTAGTGACCCAAATGAGTGGAGGTGTACCTGGTACCCAGATAGGTGCACCGCAGGCAACACCACCTAGCCAAGGGGTAAACACAAACCCTTTACCTAATCAGAGGCCTCCAAGAACGCCAAATTCAACAATATAGGAGGAAGAAGAGTTGGCTGATAAAACAAAAGACAACAATGGAAATTTTGCGGGATCTCCTTTAGTTGAGGATGATTTCAAGCGCTTTCAAGACGTTTCTAGTCAAAACAAAAAACTTAGAAGCGTATTAAACAAGCATGATGGGCCTTCTGTCTCTAGGGTTGTGCCTGCTGGCAGCCCTGCAGGCATTACAGATATACCTGACAGGTTGAGATACCGCACAATTTCTTGGAAGATACGTAACAAGAGAGATGCCCGCAGGTTTGATAAAGAGCTTGCTGAGGTGATTAATTCTTCTAGGCATATTGGAGAAAGTTGGAGACAGTGGCTTTTTGAAAAGGAGATTGTCAAAACGCTTTTTGGTTCATATTTGCATATTGTGATTTCTTTTTCTCAACCTGACGAGGAAAGATTGAATCAAGACTTATGGAGAGCCAAGTTGGCACGCGATATTACTGCTGATGAAGAGCGGAAAGAGGCTACTGATGGCTAAGCCGTGGGAAGATGATATCTTTGGCTTCAATGACGGCTTAGTTAATAATCCAGAGTATCTTAATCATGTAACTCAGCAGATCAGTCAGGTATTTCCGGTGCAAGTAGGAGAAAGAGAACTTGTTCTTGAAAATATCGAAGTTCAATCTCCTGAAGCAGCTGAGGACAACATAGATAAGCAGAAAAAAGCTAAATTAAACGGCCAAACGTATTCCCATAGAGTAGTGGGAACCCTTGCGTTAAAGGAGAACGGTAAGACAATCGAACGCAAGCGAACAAAATTAGTGGATGTCCCTGTGGTTACCCGCAGGGGCACAGTTCTAGTCGACGGTTCCGAATACTCTGTCCCATATCTACAGCGAACAAAGCCTGGGGTTTACACTTTGCAAAAAGATGATGGGTCTGTGGCAACCAGGTTTAATTTAGGATGGGGAAAGAACTTTTGGATATCTACAGGCGAAAATAATATCGTCCAGTTTAACGTTGGAGCTCGCAAGATACCAGCTATGCCGGTGTTAAAAAGGCTTGGTGTTTCAGAAGGACAACTCAAAACAGTGTTCGGGAAAGCGTTGTATGATATTAACTCTCGCAAGACTGCTGGCCGTAACGGAAACTTGGCTTTTTTGCGATTTCATGACTCGTTAATAACTGATTCTCGAAAAAACGGTGAAGTTGACCCAAGGAAAGCGTATGACAACCTGATGGAGTATTTTGCTAAAACAAAAGTGGACCCAGAAGTAACAAAAAGAACTTTAGGAGCCAAATTCAGCTCACTTTCTCCTAAAGCCTTGTTGTTAGCTATGCAAAAATTTGTCAATGTCACCAAGGGCGCAGATAAACCTGACGGCGACACTGATCTGTCGTTTAAGTCAATACATAGCCCCGCTGAGATGCTTGGAGAGCGGCTTGGCCTGGCTTCTAAGCAAATTAAGCGCAAGTTTGCTTTTAGGTTAAAAACAAAACCTACCATTAACGAAATATTTGATAGAAAGCAATTGCAAAAGCCAATTCGCTCTTTCTTTACTCAAACTAGAATTTCAGGTCTTTCTGAAGATGTCAATCCAATTGGTTTACTGTCTTCTATGGAACGATTAACCTCATTTGGAGAGGGCGGCATTACAGATATTGACCAGATTCCGATGAGGATGAGATTGCTCGAAAAAAGCCAGTTTGGCTATGTTGACCCACTGTATACTACTGAAGGAGCTAAAAAGGTTGGAATTAATCTTCATGTTGCTCCAATTAATTTGGGCGTGAATAACGGTTCTCTGCAACTGTTGACTAGAGATAGAAAAACAGGACGAAGGACAGTATTGTCTCCGGCGGAAGCTCAGCGAGCCATCATCGCTACTAGAGAGCAGCTACGAAACGTCCCTGCTGACGGTAAAGTTTTAGCGATGATTGGCGGCAATGTTCCAAAAAAAGTCTCAGTGAATAAGGTTACGCACACTATTCCTGCAGCTTCACTATATAACCATACTACATTATTGATTCCATTCCTGTCGCACAACGCAGGGCAAAGGGCTATGATGGGCGACAAAATGTTAACCCAAGCAGTTCCATTAAAACACCGAGAAAAACCTTTAGTCGCCAGCGCTGCTAGTAAGGATGTCTCTTGGGATGAAATAGTTGGGAAAAGATTTACTACGCTGAGTGGTAGATTGCCAAAAGGGGAGAAGTCCACGAAATTTAAGGTGGTTAATGTTGGAAAAAAATTAATTCAATTACAGTCAGTATCTGGAGACAAAAAGATTTTCTCTTTTCCAATCCACCGTAATTATCCGTTAGCGGAGGGTTCATTTATTGACGCAAAGCCAACTGTCTCCCCTGGAGATGTTGTAACAAAAGATGATCCGTTGATTGAGCTTAACTTTACTAAAGACGGAGGTTTGGCGCTAGGCACAAATCTGCGTACAGCGTATCTGCCTCACAAGGGCTACACTTTTAAGGATGGCGTAGTTATCTCTCAAAGTGCAGCAAAGAAGCTTACTTCAATGCATCTGCATAAAGTGAGTTTACCCCTCTCTCCGACCACTGAAATTTCTAAAAGTAAAGCTCGAGCCCTATTCCCGACCCACGCTCAGGAATTTAACGCAGAACACTTAGATGACAATGGCGTGGTTAAGCCTGGTAGCACAATAACCCCAGGATCAATTTTAGTTGCTGCCGTTAGCCAAGGTGTACCAACCACAGAAGATATTCTTTTAGGCAACTTGAGCCATAAATTAAAGAACCCGCACAAGAACAGTACGTTGTTTTGGGACGAGGAAGTGCCTGGGAAGGTTGTTGACTTAGTAAAGAGGAAGGATAGTCTTGATATTTATATTCGGACAGAGGAGCCCGCTCAAGTTGGAGACAAGCTTTGTGTAGTAGGGGATACCTGTGTGTTAACTCCTGGTGGTTGGATTCCTATTGCTGAACTATCAACTGTCGATTCTGTAGCTATTTTAGACAAAACTCGCACAAAGGTAATATTTGAATATCCACAAAAGCGGCACAAGTATTTTAAGCCGACGATCGAAGAAGAAAGCTGGGTGCTTGACGGCGTGTATGTAAACCAGGAGTTTTCCGACAAGCATAGGATTTTTGCTGCAATAGACAAGGACGCTACTGAAATTGATTTCGATTTACACATGATAAGCAAAGAAGACAACCCTGGCAAACTGTGGAATACAGTTTATCTTGGCGCTCTTGACTGGCCAGCCTTGCTTCAGCCGTCCGAGTTAGACAAAGATCGGCATAGATATGCCCCTAAGAGCAAATTAGAGTTTTCAGTTTTTTGGAAACTGGCACTTCTTGTTGCTATGGATGGAGAAAGACGGGAAGATGTTCTTATTATTAAGAAGAGGCCAGAACATACCCCATGTCTCGAGAAGGGAACCACTGACTTGCTAGAAAAAGCTTTCGGAAACGACTTTACGAATCATGACGACGGCTTTTACATCGACGTTAAACACCCTTGCATGACAGATATATTAAAGCACTGCGGAACTGCCCAAGGTTCAAGGTCGTTAAAGGCTCCTCAGTGGCTGCTTACTTTGCCAACAGACTTCTTGGCGGAGATGTTCGTCTGGATTGGTATCCTGAACATGGTTTCGCCAGGGAACAGTCAACACGAACTTAAAGTTAGTGAAAAAAATAAAAAGACAGCAGAATGGTTAATCGAGCTAGCTTTCAAATTAGGTTGGGCTGCTAAAATAGAAGATGGCGATAGCGCTTTAAGGGTAGTAGTTACTCAAAACCCAGCAGATTCGGATAAATTAGCCCGTCTCCGGCAAGTTAAGGATAGTAAAGCCTTTTACGGCTTAACTGTATCAAGCGGCATCTTTCTCACAAAAAGAAATGGGAAAATTTCATTTACTGGAAACTCTGGTAGGTATGGCAATAAATCTATTATTACAAAGATCGTTCCAGATGACAAAATACCGTACACTGTCGATGAAAATGGAGACAAGCACGCTATCGATTTATTGTTCAGCCCATTAAGTGTAATCACCCGAGGTAACCCTGGACAAATCTTCGAAACCATTGGTGGTAAGGTAGCTAAAAAATTAGGCACACAGTATCTGGCGCAGAATTTTTCCGGCAGAGACCCTATTAAGGATCTCAAGCTGGCAATGAAAGCTGCAGATGTTTCTGATAAAGAAATTGTCTACGACCCTGAGACTGGGAACAAACTAGAAAATAAAGTTTTGGTGGGCGAACAGTATGTGCTCAAATTGAAACATCTTATTCGAAAAAAGTTTGCAGCGAGAGGTGGTAGCGCAGGATATGATGAGAACATGCAACCTCTCGGAGGTCTCTCTGGTGGGGCGCAGAGCCTTGATTATCAAAGTATAATGGCGTTATTGACTCATGGGGCTGAAAACGTTTTACAGGAAGCTATGACGCATAAAAGCGAATGGAGCCCAGAGTTTTGGCAGGCCGTGAAAACAGGGCAGCTTACTCCTCGAGGGAAGCCTACGTTTGCTTATCGTAAGTTTTTGGCTCACCTTAAAGGATTAGGGCTAACGATACATGAACCTAAAAAGGGAGAGAAGTTCCTGCAGCCGATGACAGACTCGGAAATACTTAAATTGTCTGGTGGAGCAATAGAAGATCCTGCCGTAATGGTTAGAGCTAAGGATTTAGCTCCTATCAAAGGAGGTCTTTTTGATAGAGCTATCACAGGAGGAACCAGAGGAGGCAATTGGTCGCACATCCCTTTAAGTGAACCGACACCAAATCCAATCTTTGAGTCCGGGATCAAACGCCTTCTCGGCTTAACGCAATCGCAATTTGATAATTTAGTAAGCGGGAAAACAAAAGTAACAACAGATGGACAGGTAGTGCCTTCAGAGCAAGAAGGTGGAGGGATCATCGGTGGTGCAGCCATAGAATATCTGTTATCTAGAATAGATGTTGACGACGCCCTTGAGAAGACCAAGAAGCAACTGCTTTCAGCGCCGAAAAGTAAAATTGGGATACTTTCTAATAAGTTAAGGTACTTGCATGGGCTCAAGAAAGCGAAACATAAACCTACCGATTGGATGCTGCATAATTTACCAGTATTGCCTCCAAAATTTAGGCCTGTCTACCCGTTGGAGTCAGGAGATCTTAATTCATCTCCAATAAATTACGGATATCAGGGCGTTGGGCATATTAACAGGCAACTTCGTAACGCACCCTTGCTAGAGGCAGACCCTGAACTTGCAACTAAGCTTAGGGCTGATTTATATAAATCGACAAAAGCCTTGATGGGGCTAGGTGAGCCTACGGTAGGGATATTAGGTTCTAAGGGTACTCAAGCGCAATGGAGGGGCATCCTTGATATAGTCGCCGGGACATCTCCTAAAAAAGGATATTTCCAAAGCAAGCTACTAAAGAGAAGGCAAGATTTATCCGCTCGCTCAACAATAGGGTTAGAGCCAGATATTCCACTCGATCACGTCGCCCTTCCGGTGGATATGGCTAAAACGCTTTATGAGCCATTTGTGTTGCGAGATCTCCGTAAGCAAGGAGTCGGTTTCCTTGACGGCAAAAAGCTGCTTAATAGCAATGACCCGATGGCAATCCGAACATTGCAACGCATTATGGATGATCACCCAGTTATAATGAATAGGGCACCAGTTCTTTATAAGTTTGGCATCATGGCTATGAAACCCAGATTAACTACTGGAAAGCAGATAAAACTGCATCCTCTGGTAACGATTGGGTTTAATGCTGATTATGACGGAGATACAATGGCGGTTTATGTTCCCGTTACCAAAAAGGCTATTGAAGACGCTAAGAGAATGTTGCCTAGCGCCAACCTCACAAAACCAGGCAACCCGACAAGGCCGATACTTGAGCCAGAGGAGGATTTGCTAGTAGGGCTTTATATGGGTACCAAACTAGGTAAGGATTCCGGTAAAACATTTGCTTCCCCACAAGAGGCTATAAAAGAGTTTAACAGAGGGGATTTGGAACGAGACGCTGTTATACGCCTAAAAGATGATATGGGTAAAATTAGAGAAACTACCCCGGGCCGATTGATGCTTGAAAAAAATCTTCCGCAAGGAATTACGATTGATGGTCCACTAAACTCTAAAAGCATTAGCTCTTTAATAATGAAAATAAACCAAGCAGCTCCGAATAGTTTAGCTAAATCTTTAGATGCTATCGTAAGGCATGGGGCCGATTGGGCATACAAGACAGGATTTTCAATCGGACTTGACGATTTTGTTGTAGACAGCAAGGTTGAAAACGCTTTCACTAAAATATTAAAGGATAAAAGCGTTACGCCAGATGAACGCAAATCTAAAGTAGAAGAGTTACTAATGGGGCATTTACCAAGGACAAATTCTTTGTACATACAGGCTATAAGCGGCTCTAGGGGTAAGCCATCTCAGATTAGACAGCTACTTGCTGGAATAGGTGGCGTACCTGGCGAAAGTGGGGAAATAATCGACCTTGGGACTAACAACTTAACAAAAGGTCTAGATCCAGTTTCGCATTTTGCAGCTCAATACGGCAGCAGGCAAGCTGTGATAGCCAAGTCTCTTCAAACTAGTATGCCAGGGGAGTCTGCAAAGGTTGCCGTAGCGGCAATGCTACCGTTTCGCATAGTCCCAGACAACAAGTCCGATGGAGACCCTGGTATCCCATTATCTATTAAAAACAATGATATTGTCGGAAGGTATCTGGCAGAGCCTGTCAATGTAGGCGGTAAGACTATACCGCAAAACACATTAATCACACCAGATCTCGTAGAAACACTTAAGGTCGCAAAGCATAAGAGCGTCAAGGTAAGATCGCCGCTTACAGATAGAACTGTAGGAGGTGTTACGGCTAAATCTTTCGGTCTTCGTGAAGATGAGCGGATTCCGCAAGAAGGCGAGAATGTTGGTGTATTGGCTGCGCAGACAATGTCCGAGCCTTTGACTCAGATGACACTTGCCAGTTTCCATAGCGGAGAAAAAGAGCATAAAGGATTCCCGGCCATAGCTGAACTGCTAAGCACTAGCGTAGGGTCTAAACCTGCGGAGTTGGCGCCTATCTCTGGTAAGGCTAAGGTCGTCAAGTATAGAGATGGCGGAGGGATTATCTCTGTTGGACAATACCAAGTAGATATCCCGCCAGGAACAAACATTTTAGTTAAAGATGGACAAACAGTTTCACGTGGTGATAAGTTGTCAACTGGAAAAATAAACTTTAATCACATGATAAAACTTAAGGGAGTAATCCCTACAAGGATATACTTAGCAGACAAGCTAGCTAAGGCCTATCAGGATGCTGGCGTAAAGATCAGTAGGCGTTATCTGGAGACAATAGTTAGGCAGATGACTAATTTTGGAGAGATAGAACATCTTCCAGAAAGCTTAATGGACGAGCTCGCTCCAGCAGATGTTGTGCCGCTTACTAAATTAGAAGCTTTATCGCAAAGACATCCTGGGCTTAAGTATAAACCGCTTGTACTAGGAATGACAGCTGTCCCTACTGCATACAAAGACTGGATGGACAGGCTGGGATATAGGAACTTGAAGCACGTAGTTCAGAGAAGTGCTCTCGAGGGTTGGTCATCTAAAGTGACTGGTGCAAATCCTATCGCAGCGTTGGTTGAGGGAATACCAGCGATCTCCTCATGGAACCCTCAAGAAGACGATTAGCATAGGTATTGACAGGAGAAAAAATGAAACTAAAGTTATGGACAAAGTGGTGGGAATGGGTTGTCGCAGGAGTTTTATGGGCTATAGTTGGCCACTTAGTGGCTGTGTACTGCACTTTAACAGCTATAACAGTACCTACTCTCGTCATAGGTAAAATTATTGGGCTAGCTATCGTTCTTTTGGGTGCAGTTTCAATCGTCATAGGTGTTGCTTTTTTTATGTCCAGTGTTAACAAATTAGTGGAGAAGATTAACAACCAGTAATCAACCATCCTTTTTCGCTCTGCGAGGCTTGATGTT
Organism: uncultured bacterium; assembly: GCA_964624585.1. Classification (GTDB taxonomy): domain Bacteria; phylum Hydrothermota; class Tepidihabitantia; order B3-TA06; family B3-TA06; genus CAZUXE01. The sequence continues at coordinate 39,839 of CAZUXE010000004.1, forward strand.
TCTCTTTTGATTCTTCGAGCCTCGCACTAATTTCTTGACAAAAGTAAAATTGGTGTTATAATAGCAGTCCGCTGTTAAGGACGCAACTAGCGGAAAGGAGAACTAAGGTTGAGTAGCTCGGGACAGATCAAGATAGCTCGTCAGCAATTTGCTGATTCATTTAACATTATACCATGGGAATACTTCGTAACAATAACTTATGCAAAAAAACCAACATTAGATTGGGCTGACAACAAAGGCTGGCCTATTTTTTGCAACATTATTAGAGATCAACTCCCGCACAGGCATAGATTTGACTTTATTCGCGCAACCGAGCAGCACAAAAGCGGATACCCGCACCATCACGCCTTAATAACCGGCGTTGGACCCACCCTAAATTGTGACAAAATACAAAGGAAATGCTTTACCGCCTTAGGGCGTATGAATATCCAACCATTTATCCTCAACGGAGGAGCCCTCAGGTATTGTTTTAAGCGTTTAGGGGAAGGTTCCTACTTAACAGTATCAAGATCTATCAAAAAGCGCATCGTAGGTAGCCCTCAAGCTGGCAGCTAAAGTGCATTACTGGCTTTCGTAGTCACGGTAATCTTTGCGCGCCCAATAATAGAAGTTTAGCCAAAAGCTTCTTGCGGTCACGAAAACCTGTAGCAAGGGATTGCTCTTGTATGGGATAGAACTATCTAAAAATTTTTAAGTTCAGCTTTTCAACAATTTATTTCTTTTTGAGATTCAACTTTTCAATTTCAGTTATTAATTTAGTTTTCTAGTTTTATCGTGATTGCATCCTTATTTTTTAGCCATCGCATTTCAGCGTTCCATAGTGTCTCTATATCATTTCCCAATAGATGTTATTCGTCCGTCCCGCTAGGCTCGCTTTTCTTGGTAAAATTCAGCCACTGAGTGGCCCTATAAAAAAGCCCTCCAATGCCAAAGCAAAGGAAGGCTTTATGAAGAAGCTATTAAGAAGGTTTAAGTGTTAAATGTGATCGCGTTATTGTCTTTATCGTATTCTAGCTTATTTTGGTTATATGGGAGAACTAACATTACCACTTGGTCTACTTGCGACCTTGACGGTCGATACAGTTTAGCCCTCTGGGCAGCCGTAGAGTGGTCTGGATGGGCTTCTATTTCCATTTTAATGCCATAGGTTAGCTCTACGTATTTTACGAACCTAGCGACGTCTTCTTGTCCTTTCTTATTACCTAAGTACGTTGGGTCTAGATTGCTCTCGATGTATAGGTTGACGACTTTATCTCCTATTTCCGAACATTCCTGCTCGTCTATATCGGTTTTAATCACATGTTTGGGGAGTTCAGCGCTAATCTTTATACTTCTTGCTCCCTTGTCATCCCATGCTGGCAAGCTTATTTTTTTGAAATCGCCAAGAGATAGATAAACTTTGGTACCTATGGGCCATTCAAGGTGATCCATAGATGGGTTGTTTGACATATCTATGGTTATAGAGCTTGATGAAACGGCAATGATTTCACCGGCAACTCTAGTTGTCGAGACATTTTTATTTTCAGCACGCAGTTGTTCGTCTGTAAGTGTTTTGTATCGATGGATAATCTCGGCTAATTTTTTGCTAGCAACAGGTTTATATACTCCTTTTTCCTTAGCTTCAGCAACACTGCTACATTTCTGTGGTAATGGCTCTATTGTTTTTTCCCATTCATCAATGTGTTTTCCTAACTGCGCTAAACGCCTATGTGACGTATCTTGGACATACTTGTCAAACGCTTGATAAACATCATTGTTACCAGTATTTATAAGCGTTACCATGTTTTCGGCTGATCTTTTTATATATTTAGCCCATGAGTAAGATGTAATACCAGTCTGAGAGATGAAGCTCTTGAAATTTGTTATTCCAAAATGCCTGCCGAACTCACTCTCCCAAACTTTATTTTTATCAGCATGGTATAGGAATAAACCGATATTGATAGAGCCTATAAAAGCCAATCGTTGGTTTTGCGCTACGAAACTGCACATTTTATTAAATACTCGTTCAAGCATAGCATCCCTGCTTTCTCCACTGGAAGTTTGCCCTTCGTCAAACATGCTTAAAACATTTTGCATCATTGTAGCAAGAGTGCTCATTTCAACAATAGGTTCTCCAGGCTTTAATCCGCCGGTAACAGGTACGTTGTTGGTTAAATTTTCAGTTAAGTCTTCGGTTATCTCTTTTGGGGCTATTTCGCCCTTGATTACGCTAGTTGTTATCTCAGCCGCAGTGTTTAATTTGCGAATAACTGTAGTGAAGGAATCTTTTTTTTCTGAATCCATAAAAACCTCCTAAGGTGTTAAATATTCTTGTCTGCGCTAATGCGCAATTCCCAGCTGACGAACATTGTTCCGCCGACTAAATTTTTATCCCAAGTACGCTTGATCCACAAACCGAAAGGTGCTCCCGCATCTATTGGTGCTGGAGATAAAAGTGTAGGGTTGTCTTTGCTTCCAGCTTGTATCCATGTTATATTGTTAGGCTCAGTATTAATATCTGCAATGGTTTGTATTGTCCAGTCACCATTTTGATTGACAGCCTGTTCATATCCTATTTCAAAAGAATCAAGTTGATTAGGTAAGCTGATGTTCAAATGCTCCCTAGTAAGAGAAGCCTTAATGTCTTTTATAGCCGAATCGGTGTTGTTTAAGACAAACAATGCTTGGTAAGTTGTTGCAACCCCAGTCTTTGGGGTTGTTATAGAAGTCAAAAACATAGCCTTTGAAAAGGCGTGATGATTAGACATAACACCCCCAAGAGAGGCTAGAGGGTTTGAGTTGTCTTTCCCACCACTAAACAAATAATTGAAGCTCAAGTACGGAGCCATGTAATCTGTAGGCATTACTTTTGTTCCTTATTGTTATTGCCATACAAGGCTTCACTTAATTTTTCTCTAGGGTCGCGGAGATATAAATGTTCCTTGAAATCTACAGGAGCAGCAGGCGTAGGCTTGTAACATTCCGCGAATTCTTCGCAAGCGCGGAAATCTATTTTGTGCTTTTCAGGGTTTACGTCTGTAAACTCTAAAAATTTCTTAAATAGAAGACCCATTTTTTCCGGCCAGAACATATTAAGCCCAAGAGAAACGCCTAAGCCAGATAATGTTTTGCCGTAAAAACGCTTGTTCCCATTGAAAAAATTCTTCCGAGCTATTTCGGCAAATTTATCGAAAATCCAATTAACGTATCCGTCTTGAGTATCGCTTTCGAGTTTGTTTGGGTCTAGTATTTGATCTGGAAGAGCTATTACACAAGCTAAGAGCCCTGCGTTGATATCTAGTCTAAAAGCTATGCGTGTAACGATTTCGGCCGTTGCAGCAAAGTCTGGAGCTGTATCTAAAAGAAATGCACGTACATTTTCTTTCGTTATCTTTAGGGGATCTTTAGAGGCAGGTGTCTTAAACTGAAAACCTAGATTGATTTCAGTTATTCTATCTGTAGCTAACAATAACGTCTCGAATATTGGCCCAACATTTGGAGAACGTTTAGTGCTTGGATTTTGGGTGAAATCCCTAACTAGTAAACACTTATCAGTGATCTTTTTTTCCGCAGCTTCTTCTTGCACCCTCTTAGGTGTAAATTTTTGCGTTGGTCTTAGTTTAACGATAGCTTTAGCAAGTTTCTCGTCGTAAATAGTGTTACTCGTAACATTGAAACCTCTTAGCTTGCAAGCTATCTTAAGCTCAGCTATTACGGGACTGTTTGTCCCAACGGTAATAAATTTTGGTTTCATTTGGTTTGCTCCTTGTTTTCTGTTAAAAGCATTGCAAAGGCTATGATTCGCTCTATATTTTGATCAGTAAGTTTTTGTTGATTAATTTGATTCGCAAGTTTAGACAGCTGTATCGGATGAGTCTCAAAGGCTGTATATATATCTTCAGGTACAAAGTGGGTGCCAGCAACTTTGTTGTATAAAGAAAAAACAATACTTGGAGTAAGCTTCAGTAAAGTTACTAGTTCGTATAAAGGTTTAGGCGAGCGCAAAACTCTTTTCCCAGTACACACCTTAAATAGGTTAGACTGATCATTGAGCCCTGACTTCAAGGGAAGCTTGTTCGAACTTAAGTTATATCCAGCAGCATGTATGGCGCTCTTAATTATTGAATACAAGCGTTCCCCTGCATGTTTTTTATTTTCAGGTTTGTTCATACCTGATTTTAATGATTTTTTGCCACTTGTCAAGTTATTTAAGGAGCCTTGCTCTCGAATAGAGACTAACTTAAGGTCTGAATTGACTTGTTTTCGTGTAAGGTATGGTAGGGTAAGTGTTTAACGTTTTTTTTCAGTTTTGGCGCATACTTAAGTATGCGCATATCAATTCCAACAGGAGGCTTTTAATGCCTAATTTGACAATAAGACAGGTAGGAATAGGGGTGCCTACTAGTAGAGGCGCTGGTTTTGAATTTGTGGATAAGATAAGCACTTCTGTTGCCGACCAAATAACAAAAGACAGCTCTCCGGCATTTGAGCCTAATCCCCTAATTTTTGCCGAAGCTGTAAAAAACAATTTAACAGAAGAGCAAATAAAACGTGTTTGCGAACAAGTGAACGTTAAGATCTATAAAAAGTTTTTTGACAGGAATAAACCTGCTGATATTAGATTCGAACTGGCTAACGCAGCCGAGGTTTGTCGCAATGTTAAGAGGCATCGGAAAGAAATTGAACCAAGCTTAGAGCCTACCGGAGGGATGATCAAAGAGACCGAAGCCGACCTCAAAGAGTTAGCTAGAAAAATAGTTAAATCTGGCGGGATTCGTTCACCGGAAGTAGATTATACAGCACTGATGGGGTTAAAATCATTCGACGTGAAGCCACCCAGTGGCTCTATGAGCAAAGAGGCGCAAGCTGTCGTTGATTTTTTCATTAAAGAAGCTGGTAAAAATGGTAACGTAGGTGGATTTAGGGGAATAGATCGTACTGGGTTTGCAACAGTAAAAGCTAAGGCTATGCTGAACGACTTAGAGCGAAAGTATATAGTTGCGCTGAACAAGCATGGGAAATTGTATAGTTTGCTGAAGCAGGCCTATGTTCTTAATTTGATAGACGACGGAGCTAATCCTGTTGAACCGTACTGGTTGTTAGAAAAGATAGCTGCGGAGAATAAAAAAGTTGCTGAACATATTGAGGTAGTTAAAGCTAGTATTGATGCTGGACTCTCTGAACTTGTCTCGAGGAGATTTTTGCCAAATGATTTCTCGCTACTGGGGAAGACTGCAAGCTTGAGATATAAGATTGCCCCAGTTAACTACGACAACACCATTGCGCAGAACATGGTTAAACTTGCCGAGGCCTATCACGAGTCATCCATATTGCTTGAAAACATAGAAAACGTAAAAAAGGCTATTGCTATCATGGAGGCGTTAAAGTGAACGGTTTGGTAGCTGACGGACTAAAAAAGATTGCTGGGAAAGTATCATTTTTAAGAAAAGGCAAGGCGGGTAAAAAAAGATCTCCATCCTCTTCGCTTTTTGGGGGCGCCTCTCGAAAAAAACTTCCTATTGGCTCGCTCGTTAGAGACGCAACCCCTTATCTTTTAATTGCCGCTGTTCCATCGGCAGCGCGAGTGGCTGCTACTGTGATTAACAAGGAAAAGATTGAAAACCAAGAAATTCCTTTATCGGAATTAGATAAAGCTCTTCTGATACGGAAGCGCATGAGGGAAATTGGGGAGAGGAGTGGCGAGCTTTCCCCTGCGGAGACAATTATTGCCAATGGTGTAGCAAAAGCAGAAGGGGCCGAAAATGCCGAATAAAATAGGCGCAGGCGTAGCTGACATCTTGGTCCCAGCAGCACTAGCTGCAAGTCAAGTAACAGCAGAAGCTGCTACAGGTAGTCTTTTGGCTGATGTTAGTGATAAGCAAACACGGATATCTAATCAACGGTTCCTTAATCTCTTAGAGGGAGCATATCCTAAACCTAAAAAAGAAGAAAAAGTTGATAGAGAGAGTGAAGAGGAAAGCGTTGGACAAAGGAGTAATATGTCGAACGCAACATTTAACGATTTAGGAGCAGATGTAGCAACTAAGGTTGCGTATTCCCAAGCTACATTAAAGAAGCTGGCGATTAAAGAAACTGACAAACGATTATATGATACGCCGCCAGAGACTATGAAAGGTTTGGGTGCAATAGGTGCAATAACGGCACCAGCCTCTATCGCCGCAAGTTTTATCCCTGGCGTTGGAGTTCCTTTAAGCCTTGGATTAGATGCTGCAGAGGTGGTTGCAGCAAGAATTTCAGACGAGGGCGGCAAAAAGATGAGGATGCAATATTTTTTTGAAAGAGGCTTAGATGAAGCGGGCAAAAGCAAGCAATCGTTTATAGCAAGATTATCTGAAAAGCTTAAACAGTTAGGGTTAGCAAAAAAGGCTGAACTCGAGGAAGACCAAGGGTTTGGCTTGGCCCCATTGCTTGTCTCTACGGGGGTACGTGAAGGTGTTAAGGGGGCTTTAGGGGTAGTTAAGCACGTGGGGACGAAAGCGGTTAAGGCTGCCAGCGAGGCGATTGAAAAGAAAAAGTTTAAGAAAGAGTTTGGGAAGGCGTTTGCTAAAATGATGGAAGCCAACCCTGACTTTTTAGATCATCCGGTCGAGCTTGTTCAGGAGGGGGCTAGAGTTTTTGCCAGGTTTGCCCCAAGGTTAGCTGTTGACCATGTTACTCTCGGAACAGTAGTGCGTCAATATTTAGCGACTTCAGTAAATGAACAAGGGAGACACATCGGCCAGGTTGTGCCTGGGCAAGTCAAAGACTGGACAGATGCTGAGAAAAACCTAAGCCAGATAGAAAAGAATAAGAACTAAGGCCAAAAATGATTAAATATATTACCGCAAATTATGAGGGGGATGGGAAACCTCTACTTCGCGTTTTGGAGCAAGGTTTAATAAAAGGGGCAAGTTCAGTTGGCGAAATTGTTGCAAATAGCGGAGAGAGTAGACCTAGCTTAGAGGGCTTGGGTCCGCACATAATAGATTACGTTAATAACGTTTTATTAAACGGCAAGCAGCCAAATGAAATATATATATTAGTTAATGCTGTTGCGGCTTGGGAAGCGTGGGGGGCAAACAAAAACGGAGATGCGTTTCCAGAGGAAATGCTGAGGGAGTGCCATTCGACATTTGAGTTGTACGGCAATGTGTTTAGAGAGCATAAACACACTGATAAAAATAATGCTATAGGTAGAGTTGTTAAGTCCTTTTATACTTGGTCTCAAAAAAGGGTGCAACTTATTATAGCTGTATACAAAGATAAAGCCAAGGATATTGTAGATAAAATAAATAAAGGACAGGCCTTTTCCGTGTCGATGGGCATCCATGTTCCATATGATATTTGTTCTATTTGTGGGAATAGGGCTAAAGCCAGGAAGTTTTACTGCGAACATTTGGCCTACCATATGGGCGAGATTCTCGAAGATGGTAGACAGGTTTGCGCCATAAACCCACCAGGGAAATTTTTTGACTTATCCGTTGTCGGTGTTGGGGCTGACGAGACGGCTTGGGGATTACAGAAAGTAGCGTCTGTTGGCGCGAAACCCAACAGTCATACTGTTACGCCTTGGGATTTTTCGCAAAAGAAGCAAGCGTCAAGTGTTACTGAAGAAAAAATTGAAAACATAGTTGCAGGGGTTCCTGAAGCGAATTTAGCAATAAATGAAGTTGTTAAACATGCGCCAGTATTTTTAGCGATCGATAAGGATTTGCCTGAAGAGTTTTTCGAAAAGGTTGTCCCATATCATTCAACTGACGAAATCGTATCGTCTTGCGCTTCGATAGGGATACCATTAAAACCACGTGAATTTATTAGAATAATATTGATAAAAGAATTTGACCTTAGTTCCCCAGCTACGCGAGGCGTACCGCAGGTTATTATTGACGACACAGCTGCAGCTTCGGCGACAGCTATGCTAGAAACTAAAGACATAGCATTTAGGAATATTGCGTCGTTGAGAGGTGCAGTTAATTCGGAAATAGTAAAGTATTTGGCAAAAATCGGCGCCATTAAAGAACGATCATTTGCTTATCCATTCCCAGGTATGCGATTAGCCGAATTCATGTCTGGGAACCGAACGATAACCGCGTCCGAACCTGTGGTACGTCTCGCAACCTTAGATAAAACTGCTGGGATAGCGACAGATCTTTTGACTGTTGGAGGGTTGTACCTTTTATCAAAAAAGGCGCCTGTGATTGGAGGGCTTGTAAACAAAGCCCAAGACACAATGAAAAAACATCCTTGGCTTATTCCTGCTACGTTAGGATTAGCTTTAGCTTTTGCACCAGGGCGTGGAGAAAAGGCGATCTCGACTATAATGCGCCCAACTAATGTTACGAAATTTTCTTCGCTATATCAAGATGTGATGCCGCACTTAGGGGCAGTAACTCCTTTGACGGCTGTTTTCCCTGTTGCGTACACAAAATTGAGTACGATTAACAAAGATGCCCGTGCCATGCTGACGAAGGCGTTAGCACCAAGAATGGTGGGGCATATAAGCAAGGTGGCAAGCCTTAAATCTGGTAGAGACCGTGCTGAAAGGTTGGTGCCACCGTCAGTTTCCGATTTAATGTTGTTAAACCAAGCTAGCAATAAGTTGGCTAGTATTAACAATATTACTTAGTAGCAACCATAATCCTTACAAGGAGGAATTTATGATGTTCCAGCCCTCGAACAAAAACCAAGTTGACAGGAACGAGATTCTAGCTCTCAGTGAGATATTGAAAGCAAATGCAAACCTTACAAAGAACGCTGGTGTCAACGACCCTTATGCAAACTATATGAGTAAAACTGCTGCCGACAAGATGAAAAAGGCCGATGAGGCTATGGCTCAGTTTTTCACAGAACTTTCAAAAACAGGTTCATACACCCCGCAGGATTTCAGTAATCTCAGAAATGCTATGTTGTTGTATGGTATAGGTGCTATGGCAAAGACAGCGGTTAAAAAAGCTTTCTTTAACCGTAAGGCAACTCTTAACGATGTCGAGACTAAGATAGCTTCTGGCGAACTTGGTGCGGAACAGATTTATCAGATAAAGACAGCAGGGTCAACTCCTGAGAGCCGCGAAGTAGCGAGTTATTACGTTGCGCTAATAAAAGAAGGCGAAGAGCTCGCTAAAGAGACTCTGGGCGAAAACGACGTTCAGGGAGTTGTTCAAGCTGCTGCTGAAGAGATAGACAAAGATCAAAACATGCAGGAAGCTGTGGCTAGCAACCCTGATGCGCTAACTGAAGTCATCACCACTGTTGCCGATGGAGGCCTTGAGTTGGCTAAAGAGCAGATTATTTCAGCCGGTGCTCCCCCAGAAGATCCTACCGTGCAGGGAGCTATGGCCGGAGCAAGTCTTGCTGCGGAGAGCATGAAAGCAATAGGCGAGCAGATCGGGGCTGGTCTTATGGAAGAAAGCCAGGCTAGGGTCGACGCTGCTGGTCAAGGAGGCGCTGAAGAACCGCCTGTTAGCGCATAGGTGGTCGACGTGGGTGCATTTAACGATATTGCCACAAAAACATTAGCCAACCTCTTGAAAGGTAACAGTCTTAATAAGACTGCAAACAATGCTGCACCCGCACCTGAAACTGACGACACAATAACTGAGACTAGTCAAATAGAGAAAGTAGCCTCATTGTTGCATGAGCACGGTGAGTTCTTAGAAGAGCTCAGTTCGGGTGCGTCGCAATGAATGCCCCGCCTTTGTTTGTGCCGAAGTTTAGTGAGTTAATTGCTAATGACCTTGCGAGAGATACACAGGTTATTCTTGGAGAGATATCTTCAAGATATGTTGATAATCCTTTATTGAAACAAGCACTCGTATTTGATGCGATAGACTTAGCTGGCTCTGGAGCTCTTTATGCTGGTCAGACTTTAGCTGGCGGTGTTGGGGCTTTCTTGCGTAAGGCTGTAAATACTGCACGTGGAGAAAAAGGTAAAAACACGGCAAGATTCCAGATACAGCAATTGAAACGAAAGCTGCAACATGACAGAAACATACTTAGGATGCAACAAGAAGCCTACAATAAAGCAATGCCGTACCAATATGTAGAAACAAAATTAAAGGAAAAAGCCAAATACGAAAGGTCGCCGGCATGGTTGCGTAACCCTAGCGGTAATCCGAAACACAAGGCGGTAGACCCTCAGCCCCATTTGCAAATAAAAGGAGCGGCTTTGAAATTGTCGTCGTTGTTTAATGACTCGGTACGTCATGAGGAGAATGAAAAATGAGCGAAGTTTCTTTAGACAGTAACTATCTCGGTAAATTGAGTGTTTTGCTCAAAACAGCAAGCTTTATGTTGACCGAAGAGCGTCAAAAAGTGCAAGAACTTGAGAAAAAGCTCGCAGAACTAACGAGTGGCAATGAAACGAAAGTAGCCACTGACAAAGCGGTTACGTTGCTTAAAGCTCATCCAGCATTTAGCTCCATGAGCGATGAGCAGCTGCAAAAGGTGGCTAATTCACTAGGCAAGGATGGCGTTGCGCAGATCGTCAAACAGGCGCAAGGCCCAGAACCTTTAGGAGACCCTAGTGCTGGACCATCTTCTTCTGCTGGTAGAATTCCTCGTCAGATGGTAGGGCTTGTTGAAGCCTTGTCTGCCAACCGATGAAGATGAAGTTGATTGACATGATGAAACGCCTAGGAGGCAAATTATTATGAATTTTAAAAGAAAAATAGAACCTTTGCAAGGTTTAGGTAAAACAATGCACCTCTATAGTTTAGAGTGCGTGAACGCTTGCACAGCCAAGACTGGAGCGACTGTTGGCTACGACACTGCAGGGTTGCTGGATATAACTGGAACCACACCGCCTGCACAGATGTTTTTAACCTACTACGGTTATGATGAGATCGGACATGGCCCAATGGCTTCAGATTTGAATGGTGAGGAAGGCGCTCATTTTAGCGCCAATATGCTCACCGTTCTTCGAGGAGAGGGTAAGGTTGCCCTACATACCGACTTTGTTGATAGTGCAAGCGGCTTGTCAGTAGGCGACACTCTTACTGCTCGCGGTGGTAAACTTTATGCTGCAGCGACTGGACAGTATATCCACGCTGTAGTAGCTAAGGCTGCAGCCAATAACTACATTGAACTTGAAATCGGCCACTATGGCGTGAAGTCCTAGGAGGAATGAATAATGTCTACTAAAGAAGCAACAAGTCATATACATGAGTTTAACCAGAACGACTTGGTTAAATCAGCAAGTATCTTACGGGAATTCGTAGACGGTACCCCTAGCTCTTGGGATAATTTTGTAAAAGCCGCAGCCGAACCTGCTTCAGCAATCAAGATATCTAACGGTATAGCGTCTTATGTATCGATGAAAATGCGCGAAGAAATGTTCACCGACATTGTTCTGCCGCCCGTAAAGGTTCTTCCTAATGAGCTTATCCCCATGCAGGATGAAGACAAAGTATATTTCATGGTTGAACGAGATGATACAGAAACCGAAGCATACTGGACACCTTTTGAGGCAGGATCTGTTGGTGAAATTAACCCGACATCTAGACGTTTGCCTATTCCTATGGAAAAGATAAAAATAAAAACCATTCGAAAAGAAAAAACTGACCTATATGCTTACAAGATGGATTTGATGAGCCTGATTGATAAAGCTATCTTTGATGCGATCCGTGCGGTCGTTGACTCAGGCTTTTTAACAATAGCCGGGCAAATAATCTCACAACACTCCGAAAACGCTGTTACTCTCAGTGGCGGAACATTAGAGAAACAGCATATTGTTGCGCTAAAGAAAAAGATGGCAGATTTCAGGATCGATCCAATACCAAGCAATGTTCCTAAGGCAGAAGATAGTACTCCCGCCTGTTTGCTTTTCAACAGATCGAGATTCTACGATGTCGAAAATTGGGATCCAGATTCCGTAGGTGATGATATTACAAAAGAACTTTTCATCAACGGTTATTCATGGCCTACCTTTATGGGTCTACGATTTGCCAAGAGTTTTGATGCTCCGAAAGATAAGATCTGGCTGTTTGGTCCGCCTAAATATTTGGGAGTCAATGCAATCCTTGACGATTTGACTGTAACTGTACGAGTTGAAGCTGATACTCTTATTATTGATGCATGGATGGTACGCGGACTTGGTATAGTCAACACTAAGCCCGTAATTGAAGGCACACTGACCTAGAATGTTAAAACAATGAGGCGGCTTTTTGGCCGCCTCAAATCTGGAGGATAATTATGTCGCCAAATTTTCCTGAAAGAACATACCCAACGCCGATTACGATAGAGGTGTTGCCTAGCAGTTGGGGCGTAGGTACTCTTGTTATAGGAAGAATCCTATTAGAGGGTCCTACTGAAGAAAAGACATTGTTCACCGTATCTGCTGCGCAGGCCACGAAGTCGTCAAGAGCAATCAGAAAAAGTGTAGAGAGGGGAATAATAGAAGTACATGAAACACCTATTGCAGCTTCTTCTAAAGAGAAGAAAGAGAAGAAACTGAAAGACGAAAAGAAAAAGTTCTCCAATGAAGATGACAGTGAAGTAAAGATACTTTCTTTCAACGAAAGTAAAAAGAACAAGATTATTTCTACTGGTCCTGAAACTGG
>CAZUXE010000004.1:52474-94887 GCA_964624585.1 uncultured bacterium
GGCCATACTGGTGGCAGTAAGAAAAAGAACAGAAGGAAAAGAAAGTAGAATGCAAAGTAGAAAGGTGTCTCGTTAATGCCTCTAGGTAAGTCAAAGATGACGATGGAAAAGTACATCGCTATTGTTCGGGTTAAAATTAGGGATTACCCAGAGCTAAATCGCCTAGAGAAATTCGAAAAGGCAATAAATTCAGATGCAATGATTGCGATGGCTATAGAAACAGGGCTTGAAAAATTTAACGGGACACCTCCATCTACAAACGTAACAGTCGAAACGTTCCCAAGAAAATATTTGTTAGTTGACTTAGCTCTGTTGGAGTTGCTTATTTCTGAAGGTCTGTTTTATACTAAAAATTCTCTTTCTTATCAAGATGCGAGAGTAATGATTTCAGATAAGGAGGGCAAGGATAATTCGACGATGATGTGGATTAAGCAATTTATGCAAACAACGATACTTAGTACTCGGGAATTCAAAAAAGAACAAAATCTTCGTGGAGCGTTTGGGGGGATAAGCTCTGGTTATGCCAGGTAAAATAGTTGACATTGACATTGCTTCTGCCGGTCGCAATGCAGTGGTGTTAAACTGGGCATATTGGCTTGATCCTTACGATCTTGCAGACAATGTTTCAAACTATAGTGTCCATGTGTCTTATTCTGAGCATCCTGAGGTGGGCTATAGCCAACCAATTTCAGTAGACCTTAGTGATAAAGAAGTAAAGTTTGAGGGGCTGAAACATTTGAGTCAGCTTGGTTTTTTATATTATTGGAAAGTAGAGTTGTATAGGGGGCAAGAGCTGCTTGAAACAAAGTTAATATGGCTAAAGCCTAAACCTGATGGCATTGCAAATGTTTTTAGAGAAAAATATGAAATCGCGATGAAATATGTTTTACGAAAGACGGCGCGTCTTTATATGCAACGAATAACCGAAGGTGCCTGTCCTGAGTGTGTAGATATTAGGACTGGTGATCCGATAGCTGAAGAGTGCGAGTCATGTTTAGGCTCGCGGAAAAAAGGTGGCTATTGGGATCCTGTCGAGATATGGATTAATCCAGACCCTGAAGTTTTTACAGATGATAACTCTTTGGTGTCATCAGATAGAACTATGCGTAATTTCTTACTGCCGTTTTATCCTTCTCCGCGAGAAAAAGATATAGTGTACTTTGAGGAAGAAGGTGTGTTGTATATGATAAACAATTTAGTCCCGAACGTGCGAAGCGGAGGATATATCTATATAATTGCGTCAGTTATCGCTTTACCAAGGGATCACGTTGCATATAAATTGTTGGAGCCATAATGAGCAATTTTGTAAACGAGAATGCGGGCGGGCTGTTGGCTGCTAACGCAAGAAGAGCGGCTCTTAGTATGAATTTACCTCAAGATAGCGAGTCGATAAAAAAGAAGATTAGGGAAAATTTCAAAAACAGGGTTAAGCTACCTTCTAGTATGATTCCGAAATTGGCCGTAGCCACGATAACTAAGATTTTAGAAAGTGGCAAATACCCGCTGAAATTAAAGAGTATAGTCAATGAGATTGCAAAAGGGTTTGTTGCAACTGAAAAGCAGATAAAATCTGCAAAAGCAGTTGGGTGTTGCGATGTCTGATTTTGCAACATCATTGTTCCAGATATATGAGGTTGGAGAAGAGCGAAGTAGATTCAATTTTGTCGAATTGATCGAAGAAAGATTAGTCTTGCGGCTGAAAGATTGGTTTTACAGAGCTATTGAGAGCGGGAGTTTACATTACGATTGGAACGACGGTGCTGATTCCGATTTCGCAATTATTACGCAGTATCCGTGGGACTTATCAGGTACTGATCAGGTTAACGTAAGGCGCGGGATAGTAGTTGAGGCTCAAGGGGTTACGGATAAACATAGGAGCATTGGAGACAGCGTAGACAAGGTAACGTGGAGTTATCCTCAATACCACCATCTTGAAGCATTGTCTTCTGTTGTGGAACTAACAGCTTTTTCTTATATCCGAGCTGAAGTAGGACAGCTGTTGTCAAGCATTTTTGCGCTTATCAAGTACGATCCAAGCGCTTTTCTTGCTGGTGCATTTAGCTATATTGGTCAACCACAAATTACGGCGATTGGCAGGCTGCAGCCTCAATTCCTTCCGAAATCTCAACAGGATTTTCCGTTTGTCGGAAGGATTGTGTTGCCGGTTACTGTTCGCCACGATTGGGTGACGTCGATTGAAAACGCTCCAGAGTTGGCTGGGTTTAATATTCTCACGATCGAGGAAGAGTAATGAAGTTTATCAAACAGTGGCTACTCGGTAGCCTTAAAATAAGGAGGACATAATGGCATATCAGCCACCTGGTGTGAACATATATCAAAAGTATGTAACCCCAGCCCCAGTCCTCGTTGAACCAGATCTGCCTGCAACAATTGTGGGCCCTGCGTTTCGTATCGTAGATCAAGAAGGCGTTAGCCCTGCAGTATACGCAGGCTCTCAACAAGCGTATGATATTGACGGGCTTGAGCCTTCGGATGTACTAAAGGGATATACGTCAACTTTTAAGGCGTATATTCGCAACGCAGCCGACTTGACGGTTTACGAGGTTGGATCAAGTGAAATTACTTTAGATGATCTTTTGCACAAGTTTACCCTCGCCGCCGGGATCGAAGTGAGTTTTGCAAATTATAGCACCGCTAACGGAGAAGTTGAAACAGGTGCTACATATACTCTTAAATCGACAGGCGCAGAATTCGAAGCTGATAAAATCATCATTGGGGACAAAGTTGTTCTTGACGACGGAACAGATCAGTTGACAACTACAGTTATTGCTGTAATTGATGATACTCACTTGCAGTTTAAGGATGAGTGGACACACGGCCCGACAACATTGACGTATACAATTACTAGGCCTCTTTCTGGGGCGGTGTTGTGTTCATGTAAAGCTTTGCGGACAGATATAGCTTTGCAGATGTTGCCAATAGATTCTTATACTGATATTGCCACCTCGGTTGGCGATATAGATCCAGACAACCCTTTGGGGTACGCGTTATCAAAAGCGTACAGCAATTCTCAGGGGCAACGTATTTACGGCATGGCTATACCAGAAGATACGCCTTCTGGGTATTTATTAGCAA
Source organism: uncultured bacterium (assembly GCA_964624585.1). Classification (GTDB taxonomy): domain Bacteria; phylum Hydrothermota; class Tepidihabitantia; order B3-TA06; family B3-TA06; genus CAZUXE01. The sequence goes on from CAZUXE010000004.1 coordinate 55,571, forward strand.
AGGATCAATTGAACTTGCAGGAAGCGCCTTACGCGATTACTCCATTGTTTTTCGCTAATGACACGGCATGGGCTTCAACAGCTGGTGCGTTTGTTGATTTAGTTAGAACAAAAAGTTCTCCAGAAAGATGCGAGTTTGCCGTGCTCAATATGGCGCTAAAATATCTCCCTGATGAAGAGATTCTTGTAAATCGAAGTGGATTGTCTATTTCTCTCTCTCAAGGCGGAAATGAGTTTGAAGATTCTGGAGCTACATTTGAGACAGTCGAAGTTGCTGCAGGAGATAAATTACGTATCGTTGATGCAGGTTCTGCGGATGCTGTCGAGGCAGATTGGACTATACTGGGAGTTGCTTCGGAACATAAGCTGTTTATAGCTGGAACATGGCCAGCCGCAGCTACAGTTGCAGAGTATAAAATTGTGAGAGAAAACTCTAAATCGGAAAAGGCTACCGCATTAAAGAAAATAGGTCAAGCTTACTTGAATCATCGAGTACGTTTGCAGGTGCCACAATACTGCAAAGATGGGAATGATGTGGTTGAAGGCTACCATATTTCTGCAGCAGTGTCTGGGCAAGATGCCGGAATGAACCCACCCTCCAGTCCGACCACAAACTATCCATTGAATGGATTCTCTGACATTATGTACGCTAACGGGTATTTCGAACCAGCTGATCTTAACGAGATAGCGGAAGGTGGTATCGAGATATTCATCCAGGATGTTCCTGGCGCTCCATTTTTGTCGAGACATCAAATGACCACAGATACCACTCAAATAACTAAGCGTGAGCGTTCGATCGTTCGTGCGGTGGACTGGTTTTCCAGGTTTGCTAAAAAAGCTCTTGCTAAGTTTATTGGGCGGAACAATATCAGTGGGACATTTTTAACAATACTACGATTTATTGTGCAAGCTCTGATTAATTTTGCTAAAGACGTAAAAAGAGTTGTCGCCCCAGGAACTGTGCTTCAAAGCCTGGAGCAGAACGCCGACCAGCCCGATCATGTTGATGTTACTGTGAAGATTGCCAACTACTTCCCTGCGAATTATATAATAATGACCGTATTTGTATAAGGAGTTATGATGCCACAATCTCTTACCTTACCTCCGTGGAATTACAAGAACAAGCACGTCGAAAGCGGCATCAAGCCGAATCAGTTTGTTGGTGCGCAGAACTGTTTGTTGTGTGCTGGGCCTGCTGCTTTAGAGTCTGGGGATGGTTCGTTCAATCTCCAGACGATTGGCGTAGTTGAAAACGTAATGATCAATCAGGCTAAAGCGTTACAGCGTATTTATGAAGTTGGTTCAAGTCTTCCATATATTGTACCTGGGCAAGTAAGTGTTGCCTTACAGCTCTCGCGTATTTTTATTTACGGGATGAGCTTGTTAGGTAGACTCTATCAGACTTATTTAGATATGGACGACGAGGATAATCCTCGCCCGTACATTGATGATATAGAACAGGCATACCCTGACCCTGCAAGTCCTCCAAATTCTGGACAGCTTTACGCTAATTTGCAAAGTGACTTTTTCTCTCAGCCCATAGGGATACTGTTTTGGTTCATGGATAACCAACCGCAAAACGCTGATACTCCAGGCCACACTGTTGGTGTAATGTACTCTGAGCATACTTTTGTAAGCTCTCATCAGTTTCAAATTAATTCTGGAGCGGTGATAATAATGGAAAGTAGTGCGCTTGAAGCAAGACGACTTTTCCCAGTAGATCTGCAAAGCATAGAAGTCCCAGTGTAGCTCGCTCTGGAACCGTAAAAAAGGAGGGTTGATCTTTTAGGTCAACCCTCTATTTACTTGCTAAATCTATTATTTTTCGTATACTAGGCTATGGGGAAAAATAATTTAATCCAAAAAAACATACCGAACGATCCATTTCTTAATGCCCAATTGGTGGCAAAACAACGGACGTCTTCAGTAAGGCAAATTCGAAGTTGGCTTCAAAGGAAACACAATGTTTATGTATCCTTAAAAGAAGTGTCCAAGCGATTGTCTCAATTGGTTAGAAGGCGCGTTCCTAAACTTGGCTTATACAAAATAGCTAAAAACGATCCTCTGGTTATTGAATTAACTCCTGTTGGTGAGATTTTTGTTGGACTTATTTGCGAATGCTCTAAGATAAAAAAACAAGTTACACCAAGGGAATGTTTGGAGTGTTTCGCTTTGCAGATGTGGGGCAAGGAAGTTAGTTGGGAAAAGTGTAGGGCTGTTAATACCGTAGTGTTGCCAGATTCTTTAAGGAGATTGCTGTTTGCCGTCAAGTTTAAGCTCGGCACGACATACGTAGCCAGACAGGGAGAATTGGCTGAAGCCGATTCTAACCAGGGTACGTGAGAGCATCGCGAATTAAGTTAGATCGCTTAACTTGAGCTTTAACTATTTTGCTAGCCAATCGCGCGTAAACCATTGCATGACAAAAATCATCTGGTTCGTCTACTGAATGATCATAATAAAATCTTGAAACACCAAGAGTGCCAGTAGTTTGATCGGAGAAAATATGCAATATGTCTTGAGCTAAATAGTCCCACGTTTCAAAGTACGGAACCATAAGTTTTCTCTCTTTAATATCATTAAAAAGATCAGCCATGCTTTGAGTCCTGTTTGCGTGATATTCTTTTGGTGGGCCTTTTACAAAATGTAAATCTTTGACGGAATTAACATACCTTAGCGACCAGAATCGTTGTGGAAAGTGAGCTTGAAAGGCAGGGTTGAAATATTCTCCTCCGCCCCCAGCGTCTGCAAAGGTAAAGCGTGGCTTGATCGCGTAAAGGAATTTACCTAACAGTTCACGCATATCTCTCTCGTTTGCTTCTTGCCCTTTGAAACGATATCCAAAGAGTAGTCTTGTTCTCGAATCATCAATCAATTCGAGGACTGCGAGCACTGTTGCTGAATTGATGTCTGGCCCCCAATCAATCCCGCAAACTAGAGGGTGTCTTTGCGCTTTAACGAGTTCTGGTCCACGGTCTAGAATTTGACTCTTTGTTAGTAATTTGTAGTTTCCAAACTCGCCAGCTTTGCGTAACTCTATTTCAGACAATGGCCTTGTGGCGTGTTCTGCGGATAGGGCTAACACTTCATTGTTAAACTTTGCCTCACTATATTCTTCCCGTGGCTCTAAAATTTTATCTCTCCAGTGGGATTCGCTCCTGATGATCCACGGCACCATCAGCTTGCATATTCTAAAGCCTCTTACGGACGCCTTTGGGTTACCTGCAACCCACCTAGCTTTTTTGGGGTTTAATGGGTCTAGTGGCTTTCCACATGCGGAGCATATAGGTCCAACTTTACCGATATTGTCTGCGCTAAGAATTTGCTCTTTGTTACAATGCTCGCACGTGACGATCCATTCTGCTCTAGTGCTTCTTTTCCAATAATATTCCGTACTGTGCTCGAATGTTTTTGGCGTGCCTGCATACCAAACCCACCCAAGTTCTGAGTGGGATAATGCTTCTTTTACGACTGGGATATGATCAGCCAAGATGTCCTGTAATTCATCAACAGCTAAAATGTCGGCGGTAATCCCTCGTGTTCTATCTGCGCCAGTGCCAGTCAGTACTGGACGTAAGTAAAAATGACTTCTGTTAGAAAGTTCCTTGTCCATGACGTGATGGCTTCCAGAAGTGCGTTGTTTTGGGATAAATAATTTAACGACAGGAGAGTCAATCATGAAGCGTTTGAGTTTTTGATTCGAAAAATCACGAAGCTGAATAAAAGATGGGTTAATGTAGATGATGCCTATGCCGGGGTACTGTAAGCCTGCTACTATGGCTTTTGCAGCTATTGTTGTTGATTTTTCGCACTGCCTGGCGAACCTTAGGAGCAAAGGCCTGTCGGGCGGCCCGTCATAAACGGCTGGCAAATATGGTCTGCCGGATAGGGAGAATGGTTTGCGGTCGAGGACTAGTATCTGTTGAGCTATTTGATGTTGGTATCCCGCTAAAACGATTTTGTCGTTTTGCGCCTTTTTGAGGCCTGGTAGCTCACCATGAATGGAAACGTAACGGGACACGAGCTAATCTTTCTCTGGTTCCTTGTTTTCTTCGCCCTCGACCTCTATGTACGGGAGTTCCTCTTTTGTTGGCTGTATCTCTATACCACGAATATGCTCTTTGGCTTCCGCTAATTCTTGGTTTCTTTCGTGTTCCAGAGAAGAGTATGGCAAAAATACCGACACAATATTAGCTAGTCGTTCGCAAGCTGGATATTTTTTTGCATCTTGCATTGGATCATCAGTAGGCATAAGAAGGCGCATTAAGCAATGGTATGCCGTTGAGACGACATTATCGGCCATGTTTTTTGGTATTTCGCCAGGGATTACACCTAGCTTGAGTAAAAGTAGCCCGTCATCCTTTTCTCGCAAAGCTTCCAAGTATATTGACTTACTAGCTCCTGCTGGTAAATTTCCTGGAAGGAGAGTTTCTATGTACTTAGTTAGGGCTTTGGAACCATAGGCGCTTAAATCCCAAAACAAATCTTTGTATGCTTCGATTATTTTTGGATTAACGACAATGGTTAGATACGATCTGATCGCTTGAGATAATTTAACGGAAGGAAGTCCGCGAATAGTGTAGATGTCGACAAGAAGGCGTACCAGTCCACCTGCACCAAAAAGAATCTTATCTTCTATTTCGTCAAGTAAATCAACTGTTTTCGTTTTGCTAAGTTCAAACTTAACTTTGCCTTCGGGCTTAAGGAAATCCCAATAATTTTCTAACTCAAGGAGTTTAATTACTTCAGGTGGCGGAGGAGAGTTCCAGTCCCACGCCTTAATGGTTGGGTGGTCTTTCAAGTTGTCAAACCATAACTGAAGTTCGTTGCTCGTAATGTCGGCTATGTGATAATTTACTGTGAAGAGCTCAATCTCATGAGGATCGGTTTTTGTGAGGAATAATGCTTTAAGAAATCTCCTTTGGGGAAGGCTGTCAAGAGGTGAGGCACCAGCAGCCTCGGCAACAACGAGATGTTTTAACCTCTTGAGAACTTTCTGGGGGATATTGCTCATAGCGACAATTCTTTTAGGTCTTCAAGGGTTGTAATAACTGATTCTATTCCAGTTAAAGATGAAATTATTGACTGAGAAGGGAGATTTGCTCCTAGTTGAGTGGACATAAGCATCTGAGCTAATAGGTTTTTTGTATTTTTCAAGACAGGTACTTGTTGGACGAAAACATGAATGTTCTCCGGCCCTATAAGCTGAACGCTAATAAGGTTCTCGCCCAACGCTTTTGAATCAACAATGCTGCCACCACATTTTTCGAAAGCTTCAACAATGGCTGGTGAGGTAGAAATCTCTATAGCCTCAACTATAAGGTTTTTAGCTATCCCGTTGGTAGTTTGGTGTAAACTTGCTAGCTTGTCTTGAGTCTCTTTGCTTAAAGTTATTCTACCCGCGCGACTGATTTCGTCAACAACATTTCTCTCAACAAAGATATCAAAGGCGTATGAGAATTCGGTAAAACCATCATTTTTAAGTTCTAAATCTTTAATTTTTTCTTCGATAGCGTTAAGAATAGCGGAAACAGTTTCACCTGACATGCCGTAACGCTTCAGTATTAACGCGCACCGTTCACGTTTGCAGGTTACCTCGAACTTTATGTTTGAACCCAAAGGGTCTTTTGTTGTGTCAGATACTTCTTCTTCTGCGCGTTGTATCACTTTTAGTGCGTACTCGTCATTTGGGAGGGCACGTATTGTAATTTCGACTCTTCTTGGGAGGTAATTTGGGGGCCTAGAGAACTCTAAATTCAAGCTGTTTTTTGTAAGATCTAGCTGTACAAATACAGCGCTTCCTGGGATTTGTAAGGATTTCTTTTTTGGGTCAGTTGAATCGGAAAGTAAATATCGTTTAAGTCCATCCAGGGCTGTGATTTGGTATGCTCCGCAGTAGAATGAGTCGAACTTAACAGAAAAAACAACATTGTCTTCCGCTTCGGAAAAAGATTCTGTAATTGTTCCAGGTGGAGTTGCAACCCATTTATCATCAGTTAAATCAAACCATACAAAACAGCCTGTTGTTCCACTTAGCGGCTGCTGCGTGCCGCATTGCTCAAGAAAGCTTAAAGTCTCATTCATGTCCCCAGTTTCTTTTGTCTCGAATGGAAAAAAATCTTCCCCTTCTTTTTGTTCGTAAATGTGGACTCTTTTGCTTTCAGGGTCTATGAAAATATTCATCTTTCCCACTGGCTCTGGTACGAAAGAATCTAAATTCAGCACAACTAGAGGGCCTGAATAAGTTCTAACAAAACAGAGAGCTGTAGGCTTGGATTCTAGCTCTTTTTTTACATCTTGATCAATTTTTGTGTTTTCTGAATCTTTGTCTTTGATGCCACTTATAAAAACTTCATCAGGAGAGACGGTAGGGACATTTATAACCTCGACAGATTCTCCAATTTTTAGGGTAGACAGAGTATCGGGGTCGAACCCTCTAGGCTTAAGTGAGTCGTTAATTACTTCGCTTGTTGCCTCAAATTGAATGGGATCAGAACCTTGTTTGACCAGCAAGTCAGTGTCAAGTTCGAAAACACTTGAACTTATTTTTGTAAGCATTAGGACTTTCTCGTCCAGTAAAATTTCGGATGCCTGTTTATAAAAGGCGTCCTCACTGGCTGCGCTACCCAAGAAAGCTACAGCGGCAGGGAAAACATTTTCGAATTCTTTTGCTAGCCGTGGATTTTCATTGAGTTGAGTAAGAATTCTACCAGCTGTTTTGTCAAGTAGCGGCAATTCAGGTAAAATACTTTCCACTTTTACCAAGCCATTGTTGGCGGTTAGGATAGCTCCAGAGTTAAGTTTCTGACTAAACTCTTGCAGTGTCGTTCCAATCCCGAAATTGCCGTACTGGTTTTTTGAAGAAGTGAACCCTAAAGGCTGAACAGGTTGGCTACTTGCGATAATCTTTTCAATGTTTTCTCTTGTTAATAAATATGGCTCACCTGTTGAGGTGTAGAACAAGAGCATGGTTTGGAGCATGTTGTTGGTAACAAAGATTGGTATCCTAATGACGGTACCGCTGCGATTTAATTGTCTCAGTTGCGTTCTACCTGTCTCTGGATCGGTATCTTGTTTTGGAAGTTCTAATTCTTTTGGGGTCAAAAGAATCGAAATATGTCCAACGCCATTACCTCTGGCAAGATCTGTTTTTTCCCAAGTTAAATGTTTTTGAGAAGACTTAAGCTCAGGATGATCTTGGTCTAACAATCTTAAAATTTCAGGGACCCAATCTTCTGGAGAAGATGTTTTTAATTTGGTAGGTGTTAATGGCTGAGACTCTATGTCGAACATAAAATCATTATTCAAACCTGTCGTCACGATATTTGTACTCCTTTACTCAGGGCCTGCCAACTCCAGCTTTGCAAGGCCGCCATAAGATATGCGCCGATTTCTTTTGCTATTGGCGAAGAAGTCGCCCCAGAGCTTCCTGGCAAAGTTATAGGGAGATTGGCAGGTAAAAGTGTTGTTTCAAGAGGCGCTCCTGGCGCCTGTGGGGGGCCTACTATGCAGTACATTGCAAACGTCCACAACATTGCGAACAAACTGTTTCCTCGCACTGCTTGCTCGTATCCGATGGGTAGAAATCCTGGTGCAGGTAGTTTTGGCCCAGGAAACACAAGACCATTGCCTAAGCGTACCCATTTTGGCGAGCTAATAATAATGTTACCGTTTGGTTTCAATACTATAACGGCACGAATCAGTTGCGGTTCCGCAGAGCCATGCACGGGACCTATTCGTGGCATGAAAGGCGTTTCCGTGCTAAGCAATGGGATGCTTCCAGATTCTACTCGGATCTCTCCGTTTTTGTCGATATGTATTCGCGAGTTCTCAACCCTTGTCACGGCATTGTTTGTGTGCATCTCAAATACACCATTATTTTTCCCTGCTCTGATAGTGACAACTTCTTTTGTGCCAATTAATGGCTCTTTGTCACGAACTTTCATTGTAAACGTCGTCTCCCCTTCATCGTTATCCCATTCTACCCTACCTCCATCTGTGTCCATGCTGAATTTCGAGCTATGCAGTTGTATCCAGCCTGTAGGCGACCATAACATATTTGCTCTTGCGCTTGCAGCAACGATGACGGACCCGTCGCGCAGGAGTTGCATCCTACCTCCTCCGGGACCAACTATAGTTCTTCCTCCTCTTTGAGGTTTTTCTTTATATTCTGGGGCTTCGTTGGTGCCTTCTTTATTAGCTCTTAGCGACCCAAGAAGGAACATTGTGTGTGGATCCTCTCCGTCTCGACCGTCGTGCCACAGCATCATTAAGTCTCCGGCTTGCGGGATAGAGATGTCCCCAGAAGAACCGTCGGGGCGTTGATCGATGGACGCAATATTTACGTTCCTAAATCTTTTGCCTCCATTAACTGTAACAACATCAGCTGTCCCATTTACTGGATTGCTCGATATGATTTGAACACATTCGGCTCTGTCGATTATACCACTACTCATGCATTAAGAATACCAAAATTTTTGCAAAACGAAAGCTCAGGTTGACAAAGGTTAATTGAGGTGCTATAATTGAAAGCCGCTGAGTGGCTTTTTATAAATTGCTCTTTTTGCGAGGTATAAAATGATACGTCCTGATATGCATAATAGTTACACTACTAGTAGACAATAAACCAGAGGTAAAGTACTCTGTTTACTAATAGAAAAAGGAGAGTGATTGCCAGTTGTAAAACCATCCTTTTTGAACAAAGCTGCCGCTGAAGAGCGGTTTATAAAAAACTTCCAGCGATATCCTGGCTGGAGAAAAGACTTCTGGACGGAGACAAAAGAAGCCGTAAAAGACGCATTCGTGATTGGCTTAGTTTTATTTGTTTTCGGACTTGCAGCAACAGTCCCAGCCGCAATAGCAGAAGCGCTTATCGATAAAGATAATACGTAAACAATAGATAATAATAGACAAACTTTGCATACAGGACTATTCTAACAGCGCCAAGGAGGCTTAATGTGAATTTGCCTAAAAAGTTCCCAAAACGTGTGAGAACAACTGAACTTGTAAGGGCTGGTCTTTGCCCGTATAGAATTGCGTTGCATTCTAAGCACGGGATTAAAACGCCAGCGAACGAAAATATGATCATAGGTTCGATAGTCCATCGAATTTTAAGTATGGTTGATTTTTCGAAAGATTGGAATAGCGAGCCGCTTGAAATACCGCCTAGGGATATGGCGGATAACAATGAAGAAGTAGTTTTTTCTTTTTCGGCAGCAACAAAAGCGTTGAAGCTTGCTAGAAAATATTTAGTAGATCGAGCGACTGGCTCTAAAATTATGGGAAGGGAGTTAGCTTTTGAAATAGAGGTTCCTTTTGTGTGGCATCCACCCAAATCAAAAGGAGAGCCCGTTTCAACGACAATAATACTAACTGGACACATAGATAGAGTTGACAGATTAATTAACGGTAAGGTATGCGTAACAGATTACAAGGTAGGTTATAGTCGTGCGGATAAAGCGCAATTAATGATTTACTTGTGGGCGTTGCTTCAGTCGGAATTGTACGCAAACGAAAAAATGAACGCGCTAGACAAAGACGACGATCGTAAATTTGTTGCTGGGGTTGACCTTGACCCAGAGGAGGTAGTGGCGCACATTAGGTTCGAATATATTCAAGAAAAAGGATGTTTCCCTGACGAGCGAGCTATTAAAGCAAAAGACCTCGTTTTGATTGAGTCTTATATAAAATATTTGCTAGATGTTTATTGCACGGCTGTAGTGTACCAAGACGCAGCTTATTCGTTTGGCGGTTGTGCTTGGTGTCCTTATTCTAAGCAGGACTCTTTATTTTGCGAGTATTACAAAGATCAAGTAGAGCGAATACTTACCGATGGAAAATCGATAGCAGAAATGTCGCCAGCAGAGAAGTTGCACTACTTTAGGATAATAACTTTGCAGAAAAACGATCTCGAAACGATGCGCACTAAATTATCTCGGGAGATCAAGAAAGATTTGGTGGACGCGTATGACAATAAAATTATGGCGGACGGGTTAGAAGCGCAACTGGCATTTAGAAACATGACGATGATACGGCAAGAAGCAAATTGGCTTGTTCCGAGAGAGGTATTAGTCAAAGTAGGTAAACCGCACGAGAAGTTCGCAACAGAAGAAAATTTACAGTTACTGTCTGATGATGCTTTGCGGCAATTGCTTTACCTGCCGTTGAATGAATTGTCTAAAAAGTTTCCTGAATATTTAAAGGAGTTGTCCGAGCATATATTTGGCAGGACGTCCGTAACTTTGCAAGTAAAACCTACAAAAGTGAGTGACGGATTTGAGGCTTAACGAACTATTCGGCAAGACACACGAGGGGGACAACACATCTCAAGGTGGAGTCCCCCTTGATAGTATCTCAGATTTTTTAAGAGCAATTTCTGGCTGGTGGGAAACAAAGTTGGCCGGTGGAGGCTCGACTGAACTGGCTGCTCTTACTCTGCTTGTTAGGAAAATCAAGCAAATTCCCGATGATCTTTACGAAGAGTTGAAACGGCTAACATGGGATCCATTTATTATTGTAGAGCTATATAACTTGGAAAAAACTGATGAAACGAGATATCTACAGTTACGTAAGGCTATGCGAGCGAAAAGAGTGAGGTTAGTATCCCCCCCTAATAATTCAGTAACGGCGCAGACATGGTTGCGCCGGATGTTAAAAAGGTATGGTATATGACAAACGAGAACTGGAAATTAGCGCGTTCTTGGGAAGAGATATATAAAACTCCTAATCTCGACGACTCTAGGCGAGAGGAGTTATTAGACTTGGCTACTGGCGGCGATGATGGTGCTGTTTACGAAATTGCGCTCGCGCACGCAAGCCTTATCGAAAAAGTTTTACGCAAGAAGGGCGCAAAATGGAATAATCTTGACGTGGATACTGTTAGGGCGAGCCTCTTTGATAGAATAGTAGATAGCGTTAATGACTACGTAAAAAAACAATGCCCTCGTAAAAAATCAGAACGTTACGCTCTAGCTCCATGGATTTGGAGGCAATTAGAATGGGGCTTATGGAAAATATTTCGGAAATTAAAAAAACAATCAGACAGAGAAATAACAGATAGTACAATTATTGAAAACGAAAACTTTCAAGTTGAGCCCTCGCATGAGACGTTGGATCCTAGCGCGGCTCTTAAAGCAATGCTTGAGTTACCTCCAGCTGAACGAACGGTTGTCCAGTTTCTTGGCGGAATCGGTGTTGTTAACGAGAATGGAAAACTAGTTCTTGTCGTTAAACCTAGAAGATCAACAAAATGGGTAGCCGAGAGAATGGGTGTTACTAGCCAACGTGTGCTGCAGATGAGACGTTCTGCGCAAAAAAAGAGCAAGCAGGTGCGAACCAAAGGAGAAAATAATGATAAACCCTCAAGTCGATAAATACGTCGAATGGCTAAAGTTGCAAAGTCTTCCGCCATCTGTTGAGCTGTTTATATACAGAATGCTAGCTTCTCCATTTGCTAACCCATTTGGGCTTTTTGCTCTTGATGACAAAGAGGTTGCAAAAATCAAAGAAGAAAACCCTTTGGCTTGGACTGCGATACTAAAAAACGATCACTTGACTGTCGCGGCATGGAATCAAAAGCACTCTACGCTGTACCTCAAGAAACTTGTTTATTTTGCTAGCGGAGCTAAGCTTCGTTCGGAAATGCACACTCTTGAAAAGATTCCTAAAAAGATGTTGGAAATATTCAAAGAAGAACGACCTTTATTGTCAAGATTGTTTTCCGGCGAAAGCAAGGTGAAACCTAAGGTGGAAGATCTAGTTTCTGATTTAGTTGGCAAGATCTCCGCCGAGTGGTTGGAGGTCAAGGAAAAAGTTGCTTCTGAGACAAAGGGTCGCGTGAAACTTAAAGGACATGAATTGTCTGCCGCTGGGACACCAACGGCAACCCTTGCTAATGTGATAAAAAAAGCAATCAGGCAAGTGTTGGCTTTTCACGGGAGAGACAATGCTCTGGATGAGCAATCTTCTAGTTGGATTTTCGAATATTTCAGTAAGATGTTTGAAAGATATTCGAAAATATTAATCTCGAGCAAATATTATTATTCGTATTGTTTTAGCCTAAAGGCATTCTTGTCAAAAGATGACCGCTTAACTAATTTTGGCTCAGATGACGCTTTTGATGTGTACTCAAAAGACTCGAGCAAGGGTAAAACTACAAAAAAAGTAAATTGGGGTTAATATGTTATTATTGCAAAAATGGGCAAGAGAAGAACCTGGGAGACTTCTCGCTATGCTTAGCGATACTTCTGGGGAGTTTCCTATACAATGTATCCTCGATAATGGAACACCAACATCTCCTGTAGGAGAAGGGGTTTGCGATAAAGTACTTAGGTCGTATTTCAAACCTGAACGCCGTTGGGTATCGTTATCTGACTTAAAAAGTCTTAAGGAGGCTTGTTCTAGAACATATAAGCAAGATTATGTAGAACAACGATTAGGGTGTCCGATGCTCGCAAATCGTTCATGCCCAAAGGGCGAGAGGACAAGATCGCGTTGGATATCTCGCAATTTTGGCGAAAAATACCTTGGCGTAGCGTTTAAGAAACTTGCGTTTTCAACTGATTCTGAAGAGGAAGAGTTTAAGCAAGTTCTTTTGGGAAGATTTTCTAGAAAAAATAAAAACCTTATAGTTTACGGCCCATATGGCTCTCAAACAACCGAAGCTTTAGTCGTTCTTGCTGAGGAATTTTGGGGACGTAATTATGATATGAGCTATGTAAAGTGGAAACGATTGACTGAGACGTTATTGTTGGCTAGAAACTTGGTCGTAAAGAAAGAAGAGATTGCTGCTAGGGAGCGCGTTCGTAGGTATAAAAGAAAGTTTGTGCTTGTAATTGATGGTTTTACGATGAATGAAACTGACTCAGAGACATTGGTCGCTGCATTTGAGGATATTCTTAATCGGCGTTTGAGTCGCAATTTAGTTACGATTATTTCATCAAATGAAGTAAAGGCATTCAAAGAAGGAGATGTCTTAGAAAGATGGTCTAGAGCGTTATCCCCGCTTGTTGGAAACAGTACCAGAGTTTCTATTGTGGCTGCAGGGTAAACAGATAATGACTAAGCTCACGGTTAGGGGTAGCCCCTAACAGCGTTAACGCCGTTTTCCCTTTTCAAAATCTAGCAGGGAAAACGGCGGTCTCATGTTTACCTGCAGCTATTAAAGCCCGCAGGGTGGAGTACAATCTGCCCTGCGGTTTTTACGTGTTTGATTATCAAAAAGGAGAATCATGTCTACATTTACCCCAAAGTTAGATAAAAAACTTATCAAGAACATGATGGATTGCGAAGATGACGTTTTCGTAGTTAATTTAAGCTATCAAGTAATTTCGTGGGAGATTCAGCAGTCGTCTATGTTTGAAGCAGACTCATTAGAGGCAATAAACCAAGAAGGGGGCTTTCAAACAGCTTATTTTATAAGAAAGAAAACTAGCAAGACTACCGAAGAAGATGAATCTTTAGTTGACAAAGCGGCTAAATTATTCCGTTCGGGGCTTGTGGTGCCATTCTCAGATTTTGCTACAGCATTTAAAGAGAAAGCGTTTGGAATAATTTGCGGATGGGACGACAAAGACAGGCTTGCGGCATTGTCTGAGAAATATAGCTTAGTCGCCCTTCCTGGAGTAGCCTCGGTTGGAGTTGTTAGTAAAGATGAAAATCACTGGGCAGTATTGCTATCTCCACATAAAGTGGATACTTCTTCTTTTGTTTTGGATGGCGAAAAAATAACGCTTGCTAGAGATTTGTCTTGCAATGTAGAGCTTGAAGATAATGTCGAGACAACAGTGGAGGTCTCTGACTTTTCGTTAGTTTCTTATCGTTACCCTGTCGGTGAAAATATTGGAGACATAAAAGATGGCCAACGCTTGGCGGTTTTCCCAACCCCAACGGTTACCGATAGCAACACAATAGGTGTAGATTGGTTTGCACGCGGCGCAGCGTCTCTGGCAGAGTGCGTCCTTAAAGTTCGTGTTGCAGGAAGAACTTTGGATGGACCAATGTGCAAATATTGTTTCAATTTGCTCTTGAAAAGTTCCGGAGAGACTTGCACCGCCTGCAGGATTTTTATCCCGCTTAAACAAAAAACTCAAAAGGATGACGAATGAATGTTGTATCAACCAAAAGGCGATGGAAGGCAAGCTCTTATAAATTTTCAGAACTAGCTTCTGATGAGAGACTTTGGATTATTGACGCTTTAGGATTAGCGTCAGCTTTGGAAGTGCCGCAAAAAGTCCTTTGGCAATTAACATTCGACAAAAGAGACTGGAACAGATATCTAATACCGAAGCGTAGAAAAGGCTTGCGTGAGCTTTGGGTACCAGGACATCTGCGCAAGTCAGTGCTGTACGGCATTTTAAGGAGAATTCTCGATTTGCTGCCTCCATCAGAAAATGCGATGGCGTATTTCAAGTCGCTAAGTATACTTAAGAACGCCAAGAAGCATGAAGGGAACAAATATCTACTGAAACTTGATTTGACCAACTTTTTCCCATCTATAACAAAAAAGAATATAAAAAAGGAAATGCAAAAGATTGGTATAGGAGAAGAAGCGGCGTATTTAATAGCTCAGATAGCTACAGATCCGCACGGTCGACTTTCACAAGGTTCACCAGCTAGTCCAGCGCTTTCGAATCTTGTTATGAGAGAATTTGATGAAGAAGTTTCAAAGATGCTAGCAGGTATGTTTAACGAAAGTGTTGTGTATACTCGCTACAGCGACGACCTTGCTTTTTCGACAAAAGATGAAGAGGCAAAACGCTGGTTGTTCAATGAAGGAGAAGAAGAGATAGGCAGGCTTGTAACCGCTCATGGATTCAAGTTGAACACTCGCAAAACAGCAAAGCGCTCTCCTGGCGGAAAGTTGTGGGTTACAGGGTTTAATATCTTTAGACCAAACAACAGCTCACCAGTGCATGTTGGTGCCCCAAGAAGAATAAGAGATAAACTGAAAGCAATGGTGCACAATGTTTCCTGCGTTGGTGTTGGGGAGCATAACATTCATACGGTAGCTATTGCACAAAAGCTTGCTAGGCGCGACCCAGGCAGGGTTATGGAACTAATGGATGTTGCGGCTAGAAAACATTCTGCGGCTTTGTTAGGTTTTGCGCAAATGTACGCCAACGGAGATGATCGTTGCACCCCATATTTGGTTTCACTGAAAAAGATGTTATCTCGCTTGGATTCGGGGAATTAAGATGCAAGTGCAGATTGAATTAAAAATAAAAGGAAACTGGTTACATAATCTTACTAACGCAAATATTATGGCGCGAACGTATCAGGACAGAAAAGGAGTTACATTTACTTGCTTTAAGCCTGCACCGATAAATAGTAAGAGCGTAGTTATCCCATCAATTTTCGAAAACACCCCCCTGAAAGACATCCATGCGGTATTTAAAGTCTCTGAACTTAGGAGAATTGTAGCTTCTGGGTGGGATGTTCAAAGTTTTTTTGGGGTGAAAGGTAGGCTGCTAGACGTTAAACGCAACATACTACTTAAAAGTAAAAGAATCCCAATAGTGCCTCTTCCTGTCGAAGAAGTCCAAGAATGGAGTATTCAAAACGATATATTTGTGCCTCATGCAGTTATGCTGTTGTACGCATATGCAAAAAGACGAAAGAGTGGCAAAATTATACTTGGATTAGAAGTTGAAACGGCACGAACAGTTTGCAATGTTGAAGATGGTAAAATGGAGATTGAAAATATAGTTAATTGTCAATACGAGGAGCAATGCGAAGACTCCACGTATGCAATTTACTCTAAATTGGAAAAACTTACGATTTGGGCTACAGATAACGGCGTAACAACCAGAGCCGCTTCGAGATTTTTAGATTTTGCAGCAAATCGAATCCCATCTTGCGGGAAAATTTCCGGCAGACAAAAAGAAAGGAACAGCAGTGAGTGAAAATAAAGCCAATGTAGCGAAACTAGGGTCGCAATTTGACTCGAGATTGAACAGAAAAATAACAGTAGGTCAAGCATTTGAAATTTTACGCGACATATATACTGATAAAAAATTACGGCAACAAGTTGCGGTAATGCTTGTAGGAGACACTGGGATTGGGAAAACAGCTGTTATGAGGAGGCTTGCCAAAGAGGTCGGTGCAGCTTTTTTGCCTTTCCGTCTACCGGAAAGACAGCCAGAAGATGTGGTTGGATTGCCAAACAGTATAGAATTAGGCTTTAGAGCGGCTATGCTGTTAGACAAAATGACGAGGCATGTATTTTTCGAAGGAGAACCGAATCGTCCTAATGAGCTGTCATTAGAAATGGTTACAGCCTTAAACAAGGCTTCTGGCGGTGCTTTTGGAAATGACTTAATAAAAGAGTTCAAAGGAAAGCAAAGCAATAATCGAGAACCTGCTTATGAAAATTCTCCTTCAGTTTGGCTTCTTGAGCAGTTATCTAGCAAGCCAACTATGTTGCAAGGATTTTCTTATGTCCCTCCGAAAATGTTTACTGCGGCTATTGATCTTCCTGCTGTTTTAGGATTGGATGAAGTTAATAGAGCCTTTTCTACGGTGGTTGCTCAAGTCTTTCGAGTTCTTTCCGAGAGAGAGCTTGGAGACTTCGATATCCCGCCACATTGGCTCGTTGTTGGTGCGATTAATGGCGGTAATGAATATTTTACAGAGGAAATGGATGCGGCATTTAAGCGTAGATGGCTTTGGTTGTCAGTGCAGGCTGATGCTAGCGATTGGTTAGGATGGGCGCGAAAAAATGCAATCCACCCATTCGTAACATCTGCAATCAACAACAATCCTGAAATAATTGAAAATAAGCCATTGCTTGTCAACCCTGCGAGCTGGGAAAAGGTCTCTGATATCCTGCACTTCAAGGAGCGTCATCATAAGAAGGATTTATACAGTCTTTTGGCCGGAAACAAGATCTTAGCAAACAAAGCTCGTCAGGGATTGCTTACTTTGTTGAGCGGTTACGTCGGGCAAGAGTACGCGCAAATGGTTTTAAGTAAAACCATTGACATTTCACCTTTGAGTATATTTGAACACCCAGATCACTGGAATGAACAAATCAATAATTTGAAGACGTTAGTTAATTCTCAGCCCTTCATGATTATTGAATTGGCTTATCAGGTGCAGCATCTTTTGAAAATAAAAATCAACGTAGGCGAGATGACTAAAGATAGGTGGGATAACTTCGCTACCAATATTGGCGCCTTGTTACGAGAAACTCCAGCAGACATGCGGTCAGCTATAATTCACAGTCTCATTAAGGAAAATCCGAATGAATGTTGTACAGAATTAAATCCTCGTATACAAAAAAACATTTCAACGGGTGATAGCAAGTATTGGCAAGAAGTATTCCAGCAATTAGTAGAGTTAAATAAGGTGGCTAAAACAGTCGAAAAGCAGGCAGAGAATATGGCGAGAAAACAAATAGAAACTCTCGCTGGGGGGAGCAGTGGCAACCAACCATAAAACAAACTCTTATGAAGACCTGTCAACTAGAGGTAGTGGCAGTATTGACCCTGAGAAAATTATTCCAGGGTTTGGGATGTATGTTAACGAACAGGATCCTGCAAAAATTGACGAAGAAAAGGCTTTGTTGAGATTGCAGGCGGAAGCTACAATCCTCATAGGGGCGTCGAGTTTTTTTGGTGTGCTGTTGGCCAGCATGACGAAAAAAGTAGACCTTGACGCCCCAGCATTGTTGTCAATGCATTACGACAGTTCTGTAGGTGGAGCTATCTTAAAATACAATCCTATGTTTGAAGGAAAGCAACCAATACTCGGCGCTGACGGGAAAGAAACAATAATAGACGTAGCTCTTGATTCTCTTGAGGTGATTTATGTTCTTTCGCACTACGCCCTTAATCATTTTTTACGAGTCAATAAAATTTGGAAGAAGTTTATGTTTGCTTACCCCAAGCAGACGCTGCGTCAGGTTGTGCATATAGCGGCGGCACTTACTTTGGATGAATTTGTAAGTGAGCAACTATGCGGTAGCTTAGCTAGGTACAAAGATTTGTTTCCTCTGAGGTATCCAACTGTTAAGAAGTTTAAGCTAGAGCAGCACCAAACCCTAGAAGGATACGTGTTGACATTATTGAAAAGGCTTGAAAGCACGCAGACACTCAACGGCAGCAACGGCAGCAACGGCAGCAGTAATGATGGCAGCGGTAGTAGCCGCGAAGCTAGTTCCGAGAGTAAACCTGGAAGCAGCTCCGAAGGGAGCTCTGGAGCCGACCAGAGCGAAGGTTTGTTGGCTAAAATGCTTCAGGTGTCAAGTTCGAGAATAGGGTATGCAGGCGATATGAATGGTGATACTGTCGATGGCCCTATAGATGCACGTTTGGCGCAGTGGGAACAATTTGAAACAGCTATCGAAAACCATCTTCGTTCTGCTGTGTCTCAAGCAAAGTCTCGTGGTATTTCCCCAGGATTTGCTGAAGAGATTCTCGAACAGTTTAGTATTCCGCCAAGGAGGCAATGGCACCTTAAATTAAGGGGCGCGCTCGGCAACTCTTTAGATAGAATTCAGCGAGAAAGGAGGATTTCCTTAAATTTAAGGAAGTTATCGCTGATTAGAATGAAGCCGAAATATAGCCCTAACATAGTAGTGGCCATAGATACATCTGCGTCTATGGGGCAGGAAGAACTGCAAATGGCAGTATCCGAAGCCTTTGGTGCAGCAAAGCGCAGAGGCGGCGAATTAACAGTTGTCCAGTGCGATGCTGATATCCAAGCAGTGCAAGTATTTAGAACTAACCGCTCATGTATTGTTAAAGACTTTAAGGTGAAAGGTCGAGGCGGAACAAGATTTTCTCCTGTGATGAAATGGGTAATGAAACAGAGAAAACGAATCCACGCTTTAGTTTACGTAACAGACGGTTATGGAGAACCAAATGTTTTGGAGCCAGAAGGTACAGATGTTATTTGGGTCGTTCCTGAGGAGTTCGATATTCCAGCGCCATTTGGAACAGTCATTCAAATAACTCGAGACGAAGAACGGGAAATACGTGCGTAAAACAAGGCCTCAATAGAGGCCTTTTTTTTTTGCTTCAGATGGGTATACTTAATTATGTATTGCGAAATTCACAAAAGAGAAGTAGACGCAAAGTACTGTAATCACCGATGCCCCCATAGATTTCTAAGGCTTCCGTCCCAGAGCGAATCGAATAAAACTCATTCGTGCAGGGACTACAACTTGTATTGTCGCGATCACAATGAAATCGATGCGGTCAAAAGGTGTGACCCAAACTTTGCCATGTTGCACGATCAGTTTGACGGGCTACACAAGACATTTTCCAAGCTTACAGAAAACCAGAGACTAGCTGCTCAAGAGCAGTATGGTAATTCATCCAAAGTGGTGTACGATTCAAGCTCTCCTAACGAGGTTAAAGCTGTAAGCAATTCTGGGGAAATGCTTAGGTATGATAGTTTAGAAGAAGACGAAGAATAGGCCACTGAGTGGCTACCTGTTTCAAAAAGGAGGCTTTATGCCAGGCGAAAATAATCAGGCAAGTGAAACTATTGAACAACTAAAAGAGGAGATAAAGAATGGATTGATTCTGCAGTCGGGTGTTAACGGAGTGGTTGAAGAAGATGAAGTTGACGTAAAAGAAAAGTTACCAGAGGAACCACTTGCAGAAAGCAAAGACAAGTTTGGGCAGAGCATCTTTGACCAAGCTTTGGCGGCAGAAAAGGAATTAGGTATAACCGAAGAAGATCGCAATCGAATCTTGCAAGAGATACTAATCAACGGTTCAGCCAAGATTAATTGTTCGGTGAAATTTGGCACGGTTGAGCTTAGGTTCGTAATTAGGACGTCGAGAGCTGGAGAGAGAGCGTTGCTTCAAAATTATTTGGACGCGGTACTTGAGGTGTCTCACACATGGAGAAATGATACTTTAGCGGAGCATTTAAGGCTGGGGCAAGTTGCGATTCACCTGACTGAATTTCAAGGGAAACCAGTGCCAGGAGAAGCCGAGTTATGGAGTCTTCGTCATTCAGTCGACGGGAAATCAACACAGCTAACGACAATCCCTGAGGATACAATTATGTTTGTATCTAAAATGAACGCAGGTGTACTTGATGTCATAGACACTAAAATTCATGCCCTACTTTTTTATCAAAACAAGATCTTGCTTGACCCAGAAGTATTGGCTGAATTAGTAAAAAACTCATAAGGGACCGCGCTGGATGGGAACGTATACAGCTGTTTTTTCGAGGGTTGTACCACAGACCAGGGTCGGTCCCTGTAACAATGTACTCACTTCAGGAGGCGGTGTGGATGGCAATAAGCGAGCACATCCGATTGGTAGAATTCCAAAAACTGCTCATGTCTTCCTTGGCTGGGCGATGGAAACCAGAGATGATAGCGAAAGAAGCGCGAACGTTGTTCGAGCTGCTATTCCCTCCGTCGAAGCAAGCTCAAGTAGAAGAGATAGTGAAAAATGCGAATATGACGCAATACTTAAAACGAGTAACCAAACAACCAATACGGCTGCGCGTCAAGAAAAAGCCGAAGGTTAAGGATATATCTAATATGCTGAATGTGATCAATAAAGCCAATCGTCCGGCGAAAAAGGTGGAAAAACCGTCCGATAACTTCTTTTTTTCAGGAAGGGACCCGGTAGGTAGTGGCAGATAATATTCAGTACGACCGGTTGGGCATGTCAGATATTACACGCGCCCTAGACCGATTAAATCAAAACTTGACAATGATGTATGCTGCTTCGACACAGCAATCGGGGCAGCAATATTTTCAAGGGGGAGTTGGTTACCAGGGGTATTCGCCAAAGGCTCCATTAAATCCATATAAACCGATGATTTCAGGTTTAACTGGGCAGGCGGCAGATGCGGCTATTGGCGGTGCTGTGGCGATGTCTGGCCCACTTGCTCCAATTACCGGAATAGTTGGAAGCGATGTGCGGGCCGCTATAGCTAGGCAGCAGATGGTTCAAAATGTTATGGGGTCAACGGCATATAGGTGGAATACACAGTTTGGTCAAGGAGGTGTGCCAAGCCAAAGAGATGTTCAGACTGTAAGTAGTCAACTTGGGCAGATGGGGCCAGGTGCGGACCTGATATTTGGGAAGGCGCAATCAATGGGCTTGATGGGGTCATCTGAAAATGTGCAGCAGTACATGCAGAGATTCAAAAAGGTGTTAGACGACACGAAAAAAATAGCCAAAGTGCTGCAAACGACGCAAGAACAAGCGGTTAACGCTATCAAAGAATTTTCAGACATGGGGTTCAAGAGTTCGCAATATGTGCAAGTTGCGAGACAGATGGAAGCGAGTGGTCGAGCTGCTGGAATATCTCCAAGCGAAATGATTGGGATAGGACGTGCTGGGGCTGGTGTAGCTAGACAGTTTGGTGTTTCTGGAACTTGGGGTGCGGGTGCTGCAACCAGTTTTGCTACAGCATATCAGCATGGCGTAAATACAGGCGCGGTCAGTTCTGAGGATTTGGCTGCAATGGGAGGCTTGAAACAAGCCTCTCTGCGTAGCACAGCTAGGGCGCAACAGTTTTTTAGGCAAGGTGAAGGTAAGGCTTTGCTTGCAGCAATGTACGCTGGAGGTGATGGCCTGATGGGGTCTGGCGGCCGACTTGATATGAACACGCTCGCTGATTACATTAGCGGAAAGACAAACCCACATGAATTAATGGGTAAAGCGTCAAGGATTATGAGCAGGGGTAAACGCGGGATGATGGATTGGATGGCTAACCAAGGGAAGATGATAAGCCAGATCTCGCCAGACATGCTGCCTTTAATCTATTCTGGTGCAGCAGCTCAAAGGTTACGTGCGGGTGGTATGGACGTCGACGAAACTAGCGTATCGTTCATGTTGCAGCGAACTATGGGGTTTGGTGAAGCAGAGGCTCGTTCAGCAGCAGGAATGTATTTTAATCCAACGTATCTTGAGGCAAAACAAAAAGAGTTGAGAAAGACGTCGGATATGAGATGGGCAGAAGCTATGACGCCGAGAGGTACTTCATGGCAGACGCTGTTGACACAAGCAACTTCCGGAGATACTGAGGGGGCAATTAAAAGTATAGGCAAGCTTGGGTTAAGGGCTGTTGGACTAGATACTGTTAGTAGAGACGTAGTGCGTTTTAAGGAACGCCTAGATACGACTCTCAGCAAGGGGTTGGGCAAAATAACTGGCGCTGCATATAGTGGGCGCAGAGTCGATCAGCTTGCAAAATTTGGAAGAGATTATGCGGGCAGCTTGGCAACGCCTGACGCAGCTAAACTAGAGGAGGAGATGAACCTTGTTGGCACAACAGCTGATATAGGTAGATTTGGCAGTGCTGCCGACGCACTCGGGTTCAAAAATGAAATGACAAGTAATTTCTTTGGCATGTCGCGTAGAGAGCGGGTGTATAACGAGCAAGAAAAGGAAGCTTCAAAAGAATATGCTTCGGCTCATTGGAGGGCTCGCGAACACCGAAAAACAAAAGAGTGGTTTGATAACGCCAAGAAGCAATTTGGAATCAAAAAGGACTATTGGAAAACAGTAGAAATGTACACTAAGGCTATGGGTCGAGATAAAGAATTTGAAAACATGTCTTACGATGAGAGAAAAACCCTTGCGATGGCCCAAGTCGGTGCGCTAGATAAGTTTTCCGGGGATTACGATAAAGCAATACAGCATATGAAACCTGAGGTCAAAAAAAGAATCGAGAGAGCTAGGGACGTTGCCAAGAGTGTAGACGAGGCTAGATCTCAGGTCGAAAAATATGGTGGCAAAGGGATTGCTGAAACATTAGGCGCGACGAGCAAGGATAGGGCAGAGTATATGAAATTGGCTGCTCTTGTTGATGAGGGAAGGGCTACTGATAAGGAAAAATTAAAATTCAAATCAGCTGTCGACACTGCCGCGCGTAGACGTTTTGTTGAGATGAAGCGACGCACTGGCGAATATAAAGGGGAAATGGATGCTGAAAGCATAGATAAATTTATGCAAAAAAAGGGTATGGCAGGTGAATTTGCGTATTTTCAAGAAGAGTACACGTCAAAACATTTAACTTCCGCGCAAAGGGAAGCAGTTGCGCCGGAGCTTGAAAAAGAGCGAGCAGGGTTATTGGCGGAGTTGCAGCAGAAAAAAGCGGCAGCTGAAAAGGATTTAGAAAGTCGCATAGAAGGTGGTATTTTTAAGGGCGGGACAAAACGTCAGGTTTTAACAGGCATAACAGATCCTGCTTTAAGAAGACAGGCTCGCCAAAGCATGGATAGATTCTTTGACCAGGAAGGGGCATATGGCAAGCTGGCTGCGATTAAGGCGGCTATAGGATCAGGGGATATGACTAAAGCTACTAGTTTAGCAGAGACCAGCGGGCTGAACTTGACTGGAGAAGAGCTTAAGACGCTAACCTCTGGATTGACAGACAAGGATGTTACTGATGCGATAAAGTACGAGAAACTAGGGCAGGCCGTTAAACTGAAAGGGCAGGGGTTCTTTAAGGAGGGCGTTGACCATACGTCAGCTGCTGTCGCAGCAACTCTTGCTGAAATTAATCCAGCAGATTCAGGTATGGATTTTTTGAATAAGATAGGATCTAAGAAATTAGAGGAAGTACTTAACGAGGCTGGGATTAGTGAAGATAGTAGAAAAAAAATGCTTGAAGACGGCAGGCTTACGGCTGAGGAACTCAAAGGCGAAGATATAGAAGAAATTACAAAAAAGGCTCTGGCGGTTATGAAAGAAAGCGCTGACGAGACCAGCCCAGATAAAGGAGATGTGCCCAAAGAGGATGCAGGCAAATATCTAGAAGCGGCTGATGTAACACAGTCATTAAAGCTTATTACTGCTGTGCTGGAAAAAATGAATGACTCGTGGCCGGAAAAGGAGAAAAAATGAATAAAAAAGTTTCTCCGTTAACGGCTATAGTTACAGGGTATAACAATTTCGTCAATGGCGCGAAAAAACGAGTGCTCTCAGAGGAAGCCTCTCTAAAGGTCTCGGTTGACAGAACCAAAATAACCGTTAAAATTAAAGAGGTTAATCGACGGCTAAATCGGCTAAAAAAATCCTTAGGAAGGAAGCTTGATGAGTAATTCTGAAAAAAACAGTCCAAACTTTTACGACCTCAGTCTTGAGCTGCCAGCAGCATTAGCTGATCACCTTGAACAAGCTTTTGACCATGCAGCTATACTTGGTGACAAAGTTAAAGAATGGAACGAGGGCAAAAACAAACACAAGCTTGAAACAGATCCATGGCGAATGTTGACAAATGTGAGTGCGGCAAGATTGCTATCTTTAGTGGATTACTACACAGAAGGGAGAGGTGCCCATGGTGGAAACAAGTATGGGGATTACGTGAAGGTTGTTGGCGAAGACGGCAAAACGCATTACAAGGTTGCACCTAAAGGATCTTACAAAAGCAAAGAAACAACCTATCCAATGCTAGTAGTTTATTCTAGGTATCATGGGAAAGTTATTGGTTTATATAGAGATTTTATTATTGAAGATGTCCAGGAGCCTCGACAGGAGATAGCTCAGATATTGCAGACTTTTGATGAAACGATGCCTGCGATTACATTTTTCGGAGCAAAAGTCCCAGTGTTTAAGTTCTCAGGCAAACTTTTAAATTTTGCTGACAAACCTTGGCGAGACAGGTGGTTCCATTACTATCATCAATTTTTGCGTGGTTCTAGAGCTGTTAGATTGGGGCTTAGAATATTTGTTTTTTATGACGGTTCATTGTATGAAGGATATTTGCTAGGATTCACGCAAAATCAAAAAGGGCAGCAAAACGGTCTTGTCCCATTTTCGTTTTCCGTGCTTATATTGAGACAAGCACGCATGGTAGTCTCTACGCGGATTGTTGGCGACAATAATGTGGTCGGTGAAGTTATGTATCTTGATGCAGAAGATGGAGGAGTGGAGGAGAGTCAAGACGATGAACCTGCTCAAGATGAGAATAACCCATTTAAGCCGCCATACACCCCAGGCGACTTAACGCAAGCGCCATGACAGTATCAAATAGCGCAAACGTAAAAGAGAACAGGTTAGCTGTATATATAGATGGCATAAAAATTCCTTCAGTTAAAGTAAGTGTTTCCGTTACAGCCAACAAGCCAGCGTCAGCAAGAATTTTATTGCCTCCTGACACAATGTTAATGCATGTGTATTGTCAAAACATTTTAGTAAGGGGGTGCGTACATATTTTTTATTGGGATTTTGAGAGATGGAATATGATCTTCGAGGGTGAAGTAGCTGCAATAGGGCATCAACAGAATAAGACTGGTCAAAACCCGATAATTGTAATAGATGCAGTAGATATGACAAATTACTGGAATTTTATAAAAGTTGGATTTTTTGTTGCAGACAAACCTGAAACATGGAAGACCACTGGCGGCTTAGCAACTATGTCGATTGCACCGTTTTCAATAGATGATGACTTACTAAGAACTATTGCAGGTGGAGGATTCCACAGGGCGACAAATCTTGTTTGGTCATGGGTTGCTAATAAGGGTGGAGAAAAGCAACAGTTTTATCGCCAGGCAGTTTTGAGGTATAAACTTTCCTCTAAGTTGGTTATAGACGAAAATCCTCGAATCAAAGGTATGGCTGGAGGAGCTGCTTTTAAGAGAATGATTGGGAATTCAATTGGAAGCCTGTCGCAAGGAGGCAGTCTTGCAAGCATGTTTTACTCATTGTTCAAGTATACGCACTATAGATATCTTGCAAACCCTGTGAGTTACCCGTACTACCACACTGGCAGCAACCATGCCCTTGGGACAGGTGGCGCTCTTGACGCTGCTGATATTACAAAAGGTAGCAATGGTCGCCCACCGACATGGGACAGATTTGGAAGAATGATAGATCCCGGCGGAGGTGGGGCCACTGGGTTGCCTGCTGGTGCGGCAACTTTTGGAAGTATGTTTTTCTTGCCAGTGTACCACTTTAGACCACCGATAGCGTGCAACGTCCTTCTCCCAATGATGATAACCGATTTTTCTTATCAGCGAGATATAATGAATGAGATTACAAGAATGCGCATATCAGTAGGAAACACGACATTTGGACTAAATACAAAATGGCTTAGAAAAGGATTCACTTTTTACCCGCGACACATTCGTAACAATATTAAAACTTCTTTGGATTTTTATGTTCAACAGATGCTTCCTGAAGAAACAATTAAAGGTGTTGTTAGCGAGTCTCAAACCAGCGATGCATCAGGCAATAATCCTATGGCGTCTGAATTCTGGAAGACACGGACAGCTAGTCAATTCTATCTAAGAAAATACGGGAATCGGCGAGCTGAAGCTTCTGGCCCAGTCAATATTTTTGCTTTGCCGGGGTTGCCTATTGCTGTTATTGACAAACAAGGGTTACATGTTTTAGGTATGTTGCAGGGAGTATCTCATGATATAGACGCTAAAGGAGGTGGAGGGACAAGATATGTAATATCAGAGGCTCGCAGTTATCACGAGGGGGCAGTTGAGCGCCCAGGCATACTAGATCACGATAAATATAATGACGACTGGGGTAAGGGTGGTGATAAACCAGCTTCTCCATGGAAAGAGGATGGCAGCGTAACGCCTCCAGATCCTAATGAAGCATACTGCAAAATAGGTAAAAATGTATATCCGTTTATGTCAGGTTTTTCAGGAGTAAGTTCACTTAAGCAGGTTGCAGGTTTAAGCGACGTTGCAAAACGTCCGACTGAACAAGATGTTCGTGACGATCTGGCTTCTACTAAAGTTATAGAAAACCCTGAATATACAGAAAAACTTAAGGAAGCTAGGCGAACATGGAAAAACTCTAAACAGGATGAAATAGATGAAGAGACATTTATTGCGAGGATGCTAGAGGGCGTTCCAAAGACTAAAACTGTTCCTAAGGAACCGTCACTTTCGGAAGTCAGGGACGAACTGAATCGTAGGCTTGAGGAGTATGAAAAAAACGCGAGCGTCAGAGATGTTCAGCTTAGTGCTGTTTCTAAGTTTGTGTCGAAAGAATATTTTAAGAGATGGCTTAAGCAAATGTCGGAAGATCAATCAATATTCAAAGCATACAAATTAATAGCTCCAAGAGCGAAAGACCTTGCAGCCAAAGATCCAAATCACCCGCTTGTGTTAGCATGGAAACTGGCGCCAGAAGAGTTGGGTGATGATTTTAACGCTATACGAGAAAAGATCAATGATGGCTACTTGATGAAGTATTGGCCTAAAGCGTCAGAAGAGCCGAGATGTACTCCGGTAAAGACAGAGTACGACAGGTTTGGAATGCCTATAGGTCGGACAGGTGGATGCCAACCCCCTATGGATATTGCTGACACAGATAATCTAGGCAGAATAATCCGAATGATTTATGAGTATTATAAAATTGCTTCTCAGGAAGAAAAATTAGAGCTAGATAGATACCTTAGAGATAGACCAACTTGCGATATAGAGTATGTAATGCAGGCGGTATACGGGTTACACAAAAGCGTTTCGTTGTATTCTCAGTGGTCTGCCTTTGATTTGGAAATGCAGGTGCAAAGAGATAGAGCTGAGCCAGTGGGAGATCCTTCCAGCTATAACTATACGCAAAAAGAAATTCCGAAAGATTATTCCGAAGCAAAAGAAAAAGCTATGCGCGACGGCTATTTAGGCCCATTCAACGTTGATATTAGGCGAGATCTGTTGCTGGCTTACATTCATCGCTGGTCGAAAGGTGCGCGTTCTGAAGAGGCTACACCACCACTGCAAATAAGAGAGCAATCCGATAAAGAATCAGGAGGATAAATGCCTGACATTTATGGTAACCAACTTGCAATGTGGGAAAAATGGAAGAGTGGGGATAAGACAAAATTACCACAATTAGTTAAAAGTTTTGAGCCGATGGTGCGGCACCAAATTTCTGTATATAAGGATGCACCTATTCCTAAGAGCGTACTCGAAGCTGAGGCAAAGCATTATTTGCTAGAAGCTTTGAATCGGTACAATCCTTCACAAGGGGCTGCACTGTCAACCTATGCATATCAATGGATGCGCAAGCTCGACAGATTTGTTGGGAAGTATCAAAACGTCGGCAGGATACCTGAGCGCAGGATAGCAAAGATAAGCACTTTCAAAGACGCTGAAACTACACTCAAAGATAAGCTTGGGAGAGACCCAACGATTCCGGAATTAACTGACGAACTAAATTGGAGCAAGAAGGATGTTATCCGGCTTAGGAGAGAACTGAGGAAAGATTTATCTTCTGATGAAATAGCTACAGGGTCGGTTGAAAAGTTTATTATAGATATAGAAAAGACGCCAGCGGTATCAATGCTGGTCGACGACCTTGATGATTCCGACAGGTATGTGTTTGAGCACTCTACTGGGTACGGTGGCGCAGAACGAATGTCAGTTGAAGACATAGCTAAAAGAACGAAAAAGGATGCTTCGCAAGTATACAGGATGCGGCAACAGATAGCGGATAAAATTTTGGAATACCAAGATGCCTTTCAGTAATATTATCGTAGAATGGGGTATAAATCATAGTTATGCTTTTGAACTGAAAGGAGGACTACGATGGAGTTGAAGTATGTCAAGAGGCAATTAGATATAGCGATTCCAATAGCTCGTCTTTGGCTTGCTGAAGCTGCGTCTTTTGCAGGAATTTTTTTAGCTATAAGTGAAGATGAGTGGATGACGAAAAGGGCAAGTTTTGTTCCTGCAGTAAAGATGCTAGGCGTTGGCAACGACTATACCGATTACGATACGTACATCATGGCTACATTGGCGTGGATAATAAACGACCTTAGGGTAGCAAAAGAGATAGTACCAACTGTTGCTTCATTGATTGAGACAGGAAAAGTTGGCGACATAATCTCTTCCTTAGCTGAGCAGCTTTTTATATCCAGGAGCGCAATCCTGTATGGCGAGATGGGATATCGTCAAAAAACCGATCCAATTATGAGATATCTTAGAAAAGCCAATGGCGCACGCGAAATTATAATAGCCGCTGTGGCTGAAGTTGGTCTGTCAATAGCATATGATCGTGCATTGTGGACGAAGATGGTTCCAGAAGAAATGCAGGAATCGCTAAGTTGGATGTTGGATAATGAAAACTAAAAAGAAGAGTAAAAACAGCGTTTACTTTGCCTTAACATGGATTCTCGTAGGTGTGTTGATAGCATTGCTTTCAGGGATTTTGTGGATCAGGCTTACCCCTGGAGATAACGTGTTAAGGATAGGCGCACCAGACAGGATCGCCAGAGAAACAATAGTTTCCGACAGGCTTGCTCTTCTTGAGGCGAGAATGATTACTGTTGAAAATCTTACTATTCAAAACTTAAACAATCAGACTTTAGTGATAAGGTCTCTTCAGTTAGGTCTTCCTTATATTGATCAATTAGCTGGAGAAGGAAGTAGTCTGAAATTGCATAGGACATACCTACAGAATCGTCGAAAGGATAGTTCTCATGGCGGTGATTGACGACAGGATAACGAGGAATATTAAATGAAACGTGAACCAACATTCTGGGATAAGCAGCAAAACATTTACAGAATTGTTAGACGGCTTGGCAAAGTATTGCATACTAAGAAATTGCCTTACAAAGATTACAGGGTATGGCTCATTTCTCAAGGATGTATTGTTTGCGGACAGCACAAAACGGTAAACGCTCATCATGTAGGTAAGCCTGGGACATCCTTGAAAGATGTAGACTTTGGCGGGACTATAGGTCTTTGCCATTTGCATCATCAAGGTAGCAAAGGAATACATTCTCTTGGAAAAAAAGGCTGGCAAAAAACATTCCCAGTTGCTCTAGAAGTTGAAGCTAGGAACTGTTTGGCTAGGTTTATTAGGTTAACAAGAGAAGAAATGTTAACAAAACGGACAATGTCGTTATGGATTGAAAGGCATAAACATAAAGGAGGTACTTGTGGGTAACACAGGGATACATCGAGCGTGGCCAGAATTTCCAGGAGGAATTGTTCGGTCGTTGCGTAAGGATAAGGATGATGATGAATGGAAAGGGTACAGTCATCATGCGTCATCTACCTCTCCGAGTTCGTTGCAGCAAATTAAGGTAAGGGAAATCAGAACAATGAACCCAATGTACACCTTAAGGAGTATGCTCGGCAAGAAGCGGGCAACTTTAAGGGTTAAAATATTAGCGGACACAAACCCTCCTGTAACAGTTTTTGATGGTGTCGTGCGTGAAGGCACTTTGCATACAGTTGCGGAAGCAGCCGCAGCTGGAGTAAACAACCAAACAGACCCCCACTCATTCACTATTAAATTCTTAGGCAATTACAAGGTTGTTCAGTACGGTGCAGGAATAATCTTCGGCGAGGCTTCTACGCTTGGAAGCCTTATTACGGACGCTGTGTACCCATCAGGTGGTTTCTCAAACGGTTCCGGTCCTGCGCAATAAAAATGCTAAAAAGAAGTAAGGAGAAAAAATGATTCACCCAGCAGGGTCGCATATTTTAGTTAAGCTTTTTGAAGAAAAAGAAGAAAAGAGTGGAATAATAATCCCGAATGAAAAGAAGGAATATATCGTAGCAGAGATAGTGGAGATTGGGCCGTTGGTGCATGACTCTGTTGCGCGATTCCATATAGGGCCTAATACCGGAGAGGTCGCTAACAGAAAAGTCAAGCTTGACGTCGGTGTGAAAATCATTTTAAGAAAGAGCCCGTTCATTCGGGCACGTCACGAAAATAAAGAGTTTGCTTTTGTTGTATACGAAGATATTCTCGGGTACTACAGCTAGTAAATAACAAACAGAAGGAGAACGTTATGCCAAGAGTAAGCCAAGAAGTTCCGATTAAGACAGAGCCATGTTTGACATGTGGCAGTTCATGCAATTTGGTGGCTAAAGATCAAATGCAGTGCAGTGCTTGTGGGGCAATATTTCTTTGGACATCCGGTAGGAAATGGAGGGTTATTAAAAATAGTGACCAAACTAGACTGTCAAAAGTGTTGGTGAGAAATGTTAACAGAAAACGTAAGGGTGCCTTTCGAACAAGGAGTTAAAAGTGTCTACACCTACGATAAGCGTTACTGAAGCTGAGCGTGGGTTAGTCAATGCTCTAATATTGCGACCTCAAGAATTTGGTCGCGAAATTCTTAGCAAGATAAAGAAAGAATATATCTCCAACAAGAAATGGAGAGTGTTTTTTTCTGCATGTCAACACATTTTTTTATCAGGAGAAAACCCTGATTTAATAGCACTCGTAGAACATCTCGAAACAGCTGGAGAGTTAGATAGTGTTGGTGGAATAGACGCTGTTGCGAGTTTGACTGATCGAGTTGGTATCGATTACAATGTGTCGATGTGCATTGGAATTGTGCGCCGCAATTGGGAGTTGCATCAATTATCAAAACTTGCTAATATTTTAGCGCGAAAGACAAAGGGATCTAATGTTGATCCACACAGATTAATCCAAGAAGCTCAGCATTTTCTGATGGAACTTGGGGTTTTTGACAATGACGGAGAAGGCTTAAAGCATCTTAGGGCTTCAGTGATTGCGTCACAAAGAGATATTGACAAAAAGAGAGAATCCCGCAGTAGGATAACCGGAGTCTCTACTGGATTTAGAATGTTAGATGACAAGACTGCGGGTTGGCAATCTACAGATTTTGTCATTATTGCAGGCAGACCCTCTATGGGCAAAACAAGTTTTGCGCTCAATGCGATAGTTCATGCTGGAATGGCGAAAAAAACGGTCGCTTTCTTCTCTTTAGAAATGTCTATCTCGCAGATAGTAGACAGGATAAGCAGTTTAATGTCTCAAGTTGACGGGTACAGGATACGCACCCCTTACCTGCTCAGCCACAACGACATTCACAAGCTTGGAGAAGCTTTTGCTCGAATAGCTTCTGACGACTTCAAGGTGTTTGTTGATGATAGGGCCGGTTTATGTCCTGTTGATATGAAAATGGCTCTTATGGAATTGTTGCTTACAGAGAAAAAGATCGACATGGTAGTGATTGACTATCTTCAGCTGATGTCCCCCAATCCTGACGAAAAAACTGACAGCGAACAACAAAACATAACTTCGATTTCTAAATCAATAAAAGGCCTCGCAAAGGAATTCAATGTTCCAATTATAGCTCTTTCACAATTGAGTAGGCGTCCAGAAAAACGCGAAAACAAAAAGCCAGAGCTTGCTGATTTAAGAGGTTCTGGATCCCTTGAACAAGATGCAGATCTGGTAACGTTTTTGTTTAGAAAATCGTACTATGAGGAAATCAGAGGCGATGAACCAGACGAAGAAGAGATAGAAGCAGAACCCGTTGATCAACGTGCTGACGTTGTTGAGTTGATTATCGCAAAGCAAAGAAAGGGTCCTATAGGCTTAGTTAAATTGGGTTTCAGGAAAGACACAGGTCTTTTTGTTAACTACCTCGAAACAGCTTGACAAGTCATGAGTGCGACATATAATTTGATATGGTTTTAGGAGTCGTAGCCACAGCAGCGTCCATTTCACTTGGATGCGTAACTCTCGAAAAAAACTACCATAACGCAAGAACATACGAGATACCTATCGATGACATCATACATGCTCGGTTAAGCGCTGTCGGACAAGAATTGATTTCGGCGTGTTCAGCTTGTTCGCCAAAGTTTATTGTTGTTGACATGGCTTCCCCAACAATGTTGACTGGAACAGTTTATGCGTCAATTGATGCATATCTAAACCAGCTTACCGTTGGTGAAAACTGCGATGTTTGTCCGCGATACTCGTTGCTTGCAGAGATATTGCAAAACGGCTCTGCAGAGCAAGTGCTTGAAAAAATCTGGGGATATAATGTGCCGAAGCTTGACAATCCAGATGAATATAAAGCACTTGCTCTCGCCGCGTTTTTTAATGACGCATGAGCAATAAGCTGGGAAAACCCACAATCGCTGCTTTCCATGCAGCAAGGAGGCAAAGATGTCTTTGCTTAAGCCCTTGGATCCAGAGACCAAAAATAAGCTCCGTTCCGAAATGCCGAACATTACAGAAGTTATTGAATACTCAAGCGGCCAGTTGGCTAAAATCATTAAGGCGAAGGATTCTGCTTCGCCGCAAGGCGAAAAGATATCGCCGTATGAATGGGTTGAGATAATAACTTATGGGCTAATTAAAGGACCTAAGGCTATTCAGGATATAGACAAGGCTTACGATGAAATTTTTATTGGAACAGACCATGAAGGATATACTGATGATAAAGCTCTATACCTTGCGCATATAGCTAAGGATGCTGTTAACAAAGTTATCGAAGCCGATTCTACGCCATCTGAGCTTTCTCGTAGGATTGCGATACTGGCGCGTAGCATTGCAGAAGAAGTGGTTTTGACGATAAAAAACATCTGGCTTGGGATGCACCTATCTGTAGAAAAACACGAGTGGGACGATGATGGTCCTATTCCACATTCCACAGAGCCTCAGTGACCAATAAACAAAGTAAAAAGCCCGTAAAGTTACGGGCTTTTTTTTAATGAGACAATCGGTATACTTAAAGTATGAGTTCTTTGCTAAAAGATTTAATCAAAGACACAGACGCCTTTAAGACACTATTGGAGTCAACGTCTAATCTTTCTAATTCTCAAGCGTTTACCAAAGTATGTTCTTGCGGGCATTTAGCGATGGCGTTTGTTAAGGAGGCTAAGGGAAGAATTCAAGAAATAGTTAGACTGTTTACATCCCTTTCTAAAGATTTCGAGTGGTCAATGGTTCTTAAATACGCAAAGCAGCTTGCTGGGCCGGGGATAAACTATGGGATGGAATATGCCCTCCAAAAATCTGAAGGTAAGATTAATGAGGTAATAGATGAGGTTTTAGGCCAAGCCTTTTCTGGATTTGGCGATGTTATGGGTGACGCGTTATCTAAAATAACGAATGCGCTTCAATTGCTCTTGATGGGTGGTCCGATGCTGTCGTATTCAATGATACAAAAACTTGTTGAGGAGTTAAAGGTTGAGCTTAGATTGAGGCAGCGACTGTATGATAAAATGCTTCTTAAGTTAAAGGACATTAGGGGGTCAATGGATGGCCTAAAGAATAAGTATACTATGTATCCAGCGATGACGAAACATTTGCGTAAGGTTCTATATAACGTTGACGCTGCAGAGTATAAACTCCTCAAGATGGAGGCAAGGTTTATAGCCCCGGAACGGAAGACTGATGGCGAACAATTTCGAGGATGGAGAGATGACGCTCACAAACATTTGCAGCGTGCTGCTGAGTATACATGTAACTCAGAATTACCATCAGACTTAAAAGAGTTGTTAAATCAGGTTGCTTTTGTTAAAGATGCTGTTTCCGAACTAAAGGATATGCAGTCTGAGTTTAGCGAAAGCCAAAGTAAGATCGATTTTTTAGTCTCTACTATTGCCGGTTACCCTATTTTATCAACTTCCTTGTCGCGAAAGTTGGCAGATTCATTGTTTTCTAGCGATTATGGGCTTGGGGTATCATTGGTGAAGACTGTTCGCGAAAGACTTAGCTCTGTACGTAATCAATTGTGGAAAGCGCTTGGGGGAGAGCCACCAAGCGTAAGGTATGAAAATGTAGAAACTGAGACAGAGGCGATCTCTCAGGACACAGTTGACAAGCAGGGGTCATTTACGTTTGCGTCAGTAATGTTGCATTACGTAGAATGGTGTGCCGAATTGAAGACGTTACTTAAACTTCTCGAGGCGCTAAGTGGGGTAGGTGGAAGCGAAACGATGATTGAGGCTAGTAAAGTTAATCAATGCAAACTGCGCCACAAAAAGCTTACGTCGGTGTTGGCTCTATATTCTTCGCACGCGAACAGGTTAGACTCTAGCGTAGTATTGAGTTCGAGGAATATTACATCTATGCTTGCTAATGGTGTTTCTGACGCTAAGAAGGATAGGGCGTACAAGTTATTGAATCAAACTGGAATGATTCTCAGACGGGCGCAAAAGGATGATCGCACCCTTTTGCGTTATTTAAGCGAATACAGTGGTTGCAAATGGGACTTACTAGACGACATAACTAATATGTTTCAGGACATGGATCTCGATCGACTTACCCACATGCTTAAATTGGGGAAGGTAGCTGATATAGTAAAAGATGTTGCCGATCATGGGGTGGATGCTTTAACATGGATTGGCAACCTTGCGCGATGTATGGGATCTTTCCTTCGCGGAATAAGTGATGTTAATCTAATCGCAAAAGTCCAATTCCTACAAGACGTTGCTGAATCGCGAATGCGCGGGAGGGCGTTGGTGTTGCTTCGTTTTGGACACTATAGGGCGATGGCGTTCAATGAACTAACTGACCTATTGAAAAAAGTTAAAGTTTTATTGTCTATAGGGCTAGAGGTAATGTCGTTGCTTGGGGATGCCAAGCAATGTATGCCAAAGCTTTTACCTAAACCACCAGTCAGAGAAGAGGGCTAATAAAGCCTCTCGGTAGCTTTCTATAAAAACAATAAGCGCGGTATAAAAACAGGTAGTCAAAAGTAGCTGCCCGCTATAGCAGTCCCCCATAATTATTTGTCTTAAGGGTTGCCCTTAAGAGGTTTTTCCCATACTGGTTAGTTCGCCATCGATTTTTGGCGAATAACCAGTATGGTACTCATGCTTTGCGGGCAGCAGTAAAATTGATTGGAGACAGTATGAAAACCAAAAAAAACACAGGAACAGGATGGGTTGACGATTATCCGAACTTAGTGTTGTACTATGGCGTTGATGTTAGTGCGACGTTAGATACCGAAGCAGGTCCAAATTCTTTTGGGTTAGCTTTTTTATCGTCTTCTGATGATATAAGAGAGATAACAGTAAAAATGCAAGAACTGGCGCGTAGACCGGTAATGGTTTTCGCTATTGGAGTGCCAGGGTTTGGCGTCAAGGTCGGGAGCACTGTAAATGGAGCACAGACTATTGAGACTACAACAGGTTACGAGGATATGACTGCGAATATTACGCCGAAATTGTTAGTAGACAGAGAAGTGTTTCCTTGTAAAACACGACGTTTTACAGTGACGAATATTTTATATAGGGCGTCTCGGTTAATGCCAACGGAAAACAAGGCTTATACTGTGTATCAACCAATGTTAGTTGTTGCTGGATCCATATATCAAGCAATAGCCTTAGCTGATGCTTGTTTTTTTTCGTACATGGAGACTGTGATTCCCCGAATTGATGATGTTTCGTTTATAACTAGCTCAGAACAGCATATCGAAACAAATCAAGTTGACATATCAAGACATGTTGTTAATTGGGGTATAGAAATATTTATCAAGTCTGATCAATTTATTAGACAGTGTGAAAGAGAAAAAGTTCAAGAAAGCGAACTAATTGGAAAAGGCTCTGCCCTAACAATGCAGGGCGTACATCATATGTACCTCCCTAAAGAATTCGGATACATGCTGAACAATGTGCCTGTTGGTTATGTTCCACCAAAAGAATGGAACTCAACAGTTATCTCTCTGGATGGGATGCCGTCAAGGGACGCTATGATTGATAAATTAAAAGCAGAGCTGTCTGGCGAAAAGGAGCTGGAATGACAGAAGTAGACGTTCGTAGTTTATGCGAGATTTCTGCGAGGATATCTGCTGTGCGAGCCCAAATAAAAAAAGCAATAGAAGATAAAGGATGGACTGCTGTGCCAGGAGAATTATTTGAAAAAGAAACAAAACTGCAGCAGGAATTTGATTTTATAATTGATCGCGAACCAGCGGTTGCAATACAATAATGGCTAGATGTATAGTAATTGACAGTTCGGGGATTGCTTACAGGCATTACCATGCAAGAATTAAACAGCCACTCTATTCTCCTAGTGGAGAACCTACGAGCGTGCCATATGGTTATCTCAAGACAAGGGAAAGCTTAGCTGACGTGTTCGATCCGATTGAATTTATCGTTCATGTGTTTGACATGCCTGGTGAAAAACATAGAGTGCAGATAGATCCGTCTTATAAACAAAACAGGCAGCCGACCCCTCAGGGGCTGACTAGACAATTGGCTCGCACTCTGGAAATAGTGGAGCTAATAGGAGAGTTGTCGCTTGGAGTTCCTTCATATGAGGCTGACGACGTTATCGCGTCGTTAGTGTCGAAATTCAAGTCTGAATTCGATGAAATGATCGTAGTTTCCATCGATAAAGATCTGTTGCAATTAGTTGACGAAAAGGTTAAAGTATATAGGCCGTTTCGGATGCAAATGATGGACATAGAGGCTGTGCATAAAGTTGTTGGCGTCGCACCTGAGCATGTAGCAGGTTGGTTGGCTCTTGTTGGAGACCAAAGCGATAATGTAAGAGGAGTAAAAGGTATAGGCAAGAAAACGGCTGCCAAGCTTCTTCGAAAGTTTGGCTCTTTCGAGTCGGTAGTAGACCATCTTTCTCCGCAAGATAGTATGGCCGCAAAACATGCGCATTCATTGGTGCAACTGTATAAAACCCTTGAGCTTAAATTGGACGTCGACGATATTAAGAAAAAGCCTGCAAAGATAGCTGAACTAGAAAGGGTTTTTCAAGATCTTGGATTCAACCAATTCTTAGAAGAGTCTTCTTTTAAGTTTTGAATGTGGAGTTAACATGGAAAAAGTTCAACTTTTCGCTTCTGATTTCGTTAAAAGTGTTCATCGAGAAGACCCTCTCCCGATAAAAGAGTGGGCTATCCGATTAATCTGGGGTTTTATGTTAGGCCTAAATAAGATGCATACGAAAGATCCGTTGCATTGCGACTCCTTAGAACAACCAGTTGCTACATTTGATTTAAATAGATTTGATGATGAAATTATTGCAGGAGAGTTGCTGAATCAGGAGTTTGGATTTCCTTATACTAGTAGCATCGATTGTGCTGAATATTTGCAATCAAGCCCTACAGTCCTTAAGATGGTGAAAAAATTTCCCGTGACAGTGTTGGCGTACGGGAAAGAAGGCTTAAAGGTGAGCGAGGCGATAAACATGATCACTCCATGTGGTGGGCATGAGACATTAGCACCTCAGAATAACACGCACCTCATAGGCGGTACTGTCGCATCTGAAGACAAAATCTATTTAGACTATCCTCCTCTTGGCGGGCCTAAAACTAAAGATGGGAAGTCTGTACCTATCCTCGTATCATTGTTTGAATTGTTCTTACTGAAGTACCACCCAGAATTTCGCGGCAGACCATTGCTGCGTGCAGTGAGTACTCTTTGGAAAGAGAGCATCCCACTGTTTACCATTTCGTCAACAATTGCAAGACCATTGCAAGACCATTGAGGAATATTTACTCCTCCTTGCCAGCAAAGAGGAATAGATCGAAATTTGAACTCAAAAATCAGAAAGGAAAGAACAATGGGAAAGAAAGTAAGACCGCCAAAAATTAACAAGATCACCTTAAGCGGTAGAATGGGCAATACGCCAGAGATTTTTTTCGCAAAAACATCAGCGAAAGCGTTGGTTAGGTTCAGCCTGGCCGTTGACAGTTCATACTACAGCACAAAAAACGATGAATACATAAAAGAGACCACATGGATCAAAATTGTTGCGTGGGGATCTTTGGCTGAGACCATAAAAGAAAAAGGTTATTCTGGCGCACTGGTGTACTTAGAGGGATCAATTAAAAGCAGGAAGTACTCCAGGCAAGATGGCAGTAAAGGTGAAAGCATAGAAATAACTTGTCACCATATTCAATTTCTCGAGTATGAATATAGCGAAACAGAAAGTGCTGAAATTAAAAAGGAAAAGTAATGCAGTTTGGGATCGTAATAATTGGCTGCAATATAGCTGAACGGCTAGATAGGTACAAATACAACTCTAAGCTATATTTTACGTTTACTAAACAAATCAATGCGGAACAGGTTTACGCCGAAGCGCTTAAGTTGGCTCTTGTCAATAGGTCCCGGTTTTCGAAGCTTTGGTTTTTCAAGAGATTTGACATAATATTGAAAGACATAGGGCTGCAAAAAGAAAGTTTGTCTTATCTTGGTTGCGAAGATGTGAGCATTTTATGCAATTATGGGAACTGGAGTAACCCTCTTGGTCTTTGTAACTCTTGGAAAGTTGGAGGCCTATTTGCCGACATATTCCCTTTGAAAACCGGGAAACATACGTCTTCCGCGAAAAAAAAGGAGATAGATTGGAAAGCTTTTCTCAAAAGCCATAGAGACATCACCACTGAGGTGCAGTATATCATTCTAGAAGATGGGAGTATGATAGAGACACTGGAGTGTGAATCCAACAGCGACTTTTACACAGAAGTGATAGCCCCCTTAGAAGAGGACGCCATAATTACTATTGTGTCAGCGCATGGATAACTTGGTTTTTGAGGTATAAATATTATAGAAGAGAATATTGCTGCAGAGATAGTTGTTGCTTATTTTCTTCGAACAAGGAAGCCACTGGTTGGCTTAAAAGAAATAGACAAAAATAGAAAGGAGAACAAAGATGAAAAAGATAATACTTACCCTTATGGTGCTTG
>CAZUXE010000005.1:0-30077 GCA_964624585.1 uncultured bacterium
AAGATAGGTTATGTCAATGCCTATCCAGCGGCGGTTGAGCGCCTGCGCGGCGGCTATTGTGGTTCCGCACCCGCAGAACGGGTCAAGAACGATATCGCCCTCGTTGGACGAGGCCTTGATGATACGTTCAAGCAACGCTTGTGGCTTCTGAGTTGGGTAGCCCAACCGTTCGGATTTCTTTGAACCAAAACCTCCCATACCACTTATATCTGCCCAAAGATTCTGAACAGGTCTACCTTTTAGTTCATCCAGATATCTCTTTCTCTTTATCCTTCCATTTTTGTTTTTAGGGAAATGCAGCCGTCCTTCTTTATCCCATTGCTCCATTTTTTCCTTTGAAATAGCCCATCCATTTGGTGGTGGTTTGTAACCTTTATACTCGTAAACCAGATTGGGTCTTGGTGATGGACTGGATAGATTATCAGCCCAATACCTTCTTCCATTTTCGTCAACGAAAGTAAAATACTTGTCTATGTATTTCTGGTATTCTTCGTCGAAGACAAATTGGTTATTTAATCTATGCAAATCGGACCTAGAGTAAAAGAAAATTGAATCTGTTTGTTGACCGAATCTGTCGCTTTTCTTATTCGTCTGTCCACGACCAATTTTCCTTTTCCATATAATTTCATTGCGGAAGTTCTTTACCCCAAAGACCGCATCCATAAGAATCTTAAGATAATGCGATGCGGTAGGGTCGCAGTGCAGGTAGATGGAACCGGTCGGCTTCAGCACGCGCCTCAATTCCACCAAGCGCGGAGCCATCATCACCAGGTAGGCCAGCATGTCGTTGTGACCAAGAAAGCGCTCGAAGCCCTGCAAAAGCTCAACCAGAGCCACCGGCGCGTCGCCTGACGACACCAACTCATGATAGGTACGCGCGGCCACTTCGTCCCAGTGCCAAAAGTCGGTAAATGCGTGGAATTGCGCTTCAGAGGGAGTACCGGTAACCTCCTTAAACAGCACGTTATAGTTGGCCTTGGAGTTGAACGGCGGGTCAAGGTATATAAGGTCAACCGACTCGGAGGCGATGTTCTCCCTCAAGATGTCAAGGTTATCCCCAAAATAAAGCTGGTTGCTGAAATCGCCCATAAGCCAATAATATAAGGTTTTTTAAGCTTTGTCAAGCTAAAAAAGGAAGAGGTCAGAAAACCTCTTCCTCAGATGAAACTATGAACTCTCAACAAAACAATAACCTTTACAATAAAGCATTTAGGCTATCATTTGTGGTATATTAATGCAAATAATTCGTTTGTCAAGCAAAAGTAACCCGATTAACACTATGTCAACAGTTCAGCATAACAGCATAAGTTACTTTTTAAGCTGATGTTATCTTAGAACCTACTTGACTATTACGTTGATACCCCACACAACGCTTTTGTATTCATCAGACTTGTAAATCAGGCTGCTTAAATCTATTCCCATCAAGTAAATTCGATGTTTACCTGCCGAGCTAAATGACACAGATACGGGGCTTGAAGCATCAAAAGGAAGCCAGCCCTCAGCTGTCTTCACAAACAACAACAGGGTATCTTGACCTTTGACAGCAATATTTTCAACCGAAATCTTCTGCTTCGGCGAAACCGTTAGAATATCAGATTCCTTGAGTAAGCCACGGATAGAATAATTTTTGCCGTTCGGCTCTAATTCCACAACCCGTTTGCCTGAATTGACACCAAGGGTTACCGACAGTAGCTCAGGAGCATTCGCCAAATCGGGAGACCAGCCATTCACTCCACCCGAATACTTAGCAATTCGCCATTTGCCGCCCACAGAATCGCAAAATACCCCCATATACGAGGAATAATGATAAAACTTCTCCAGCTTAGCCTCATTTGCAGCCGGAGCAACCGCAGAAACGCTATCCGCCTTAAACAAGGAATCAACAAACAACACAGCCTTACCCTTCAAAGTATCCACAATACCCGCTGTTACTGTTGTGTCTAACTGATCAATGGTAAAACTATCTGATAGAACACTGTCGGCAACAATGAAGGAAAGCTTAGAAACCATGTAACGTACCCGCCCGGAGGCCGTATCATTACGAATTTTTTGTATAATGTCATCAGGAAGCGAAATTTTGATATCCGTTCCGTCAAGATGCATGCGAGACGAAAGAAAATTCCTTTCCGCATCAATTCGAGATTGAATATCCACGCTATCTTGATAATTCCATGTCCATAGCTTTTCCTCAGGCTTAGTGCATCCTGCTACGAAAAACACAAATGCCATTGAAAACGCCGCAAAGAATAAAATCTTTTTCATAAATAAAAACAATTCGGGGGAGAGCTTGAGGCTCTCCCCCTTAATTTTAGATTACTTTAACCAATTAACCGGTTAGTGTACAACTATCAGCTTGCCTTTGGAAAGCTCGGAAGGGGTCTCAAAGGCATAGAAGTATACGCCAACGGGTACGGAACCTGCATTCCATGTAACAGTGGAGTGATTGACCTTAAGAACGTCAACCAATGCGCCTGTGGCATCGTAAATCTTAAGCGATGCATCGTTAACAGGTGCGCTAACCTTAAAGACCGCAGAGTTAGTAACTACATTGGAACCAACGAGCTCAATCGAAGAAATACCGGTAACAGGCGTTTCTTCTTCAATACCCATAATGTTCACAGACATATACATAACAGGGTTTGTAGTAAATTGACCTCTAGTAGCCCTACCGTCTTTTTCTACAACAGCTCCAGCTGCCTTATCCAGAATATATGTCATATGCGCTTTACTGGCGCTCTCCATATAAGGAGTCAGCGAGCAATGACGTTCATCTGCACATTCACCAGGACCCGCACCAGGGGTGTGTGTTTTAGTTAAATTAGTGTAGAAACGACTAGGATCATCCTCCGGAAGATTCGGATCCACCGCCTCAATAGGTCCCCAAGAGGCACCACCGTTGCTAGAAAAAGCGGCGTATATGTCACTATTAATAGCTTCCAATCCTGAGATATCCCCTTTATCAAACTGACCACACCAAGCAACAAGAACACCTTTGTCGCCATAAAGGGAGATTTGAGGCTGCCAACAACCTCTACGTCTTACATCGCTCGAAGAATTAGTCCCCCAATAACCAAGACTATCAAGAGTTTTGTTCGTATCTTTAGTTACTGTATCAATATTGTGAAACATCGGTATATGGGCGGTAGGGAAAGTAATCTTCTTAGAAGCCTCATCCCAATGCCTAATAGCACCGTGCCAATGATAATATATAGTATATTTGTCATCATGAGCAGAAGTAACAAACTCATTGAAAACAACATGAATTTTACCTGTTCCATCAATACCACAATCGATATCTCCATTCGTTGCAATTCGAATCTTTTTATTCTCATCATCATCAATAGTAGGATCATAATAACCATCAGTAATATCTACCTTGTTACCCCAAGAGACACCACCATTGGTAGACTCAACATAATAAATGTGACATCCTGGGGGGAATATATCATCTTTACCAGTAATTTTTACAGGCCCTGTCCAAGCAATTACAACATGTTTTGGGTCTTTAGGATCAACAGCTATTGCCGCATCTGAAGCGCCATTATCATCAATAACTGTCCATTGAGCAGGCCAGGTAGCTCCTTCATCAGTAGAACGTTTATACATAAGTTTACGATTAGGATTAGGATGTATGGTACTATCACCATAAGCACGTGCAACAACGTAAATAACATTATCGCTACCTACCGCAATATGAGGCCAGATTGGCGCCAATTTATTATCACCGGCACTAAGAAATATAGGATCTCCAAATGCCCCTAAATGAGCACCATTATCCACCGCTACAGCTGAAGCATAGCCACTACCGTTCACTGCATGGAATGCAACTACAGCTCTACCGTCATTCAAAACACCTAGAGTAGTATAACCAGCTTTTGTATCACCAGAAGCCTTAACGCCACCATCAAAAAGAAACTTACTTTGAGTTGGGTCCCACACATTATAGTATATAGCACGGTCCGGAAATGACAAATCTGAAGCCTCTGAAGCCGAATACATCCAGGACATATGCAAATACCCATCTTTATCACGAACTATACGGTTACCTTCTGTACCGTTCTGCTGGAAATCATATGTTGTGGTACCAGCCTGTTTACCTTCCGCCATAAAAGCGTTATCGCCGCTAATCGCGGATGATACAGGTATTGATTTAGGCAGCGCAAAACCGGTAACGACCAATAGCGTCGTTAAAACCATTAGTTTTTTAAGCATTTATATCCTCCTTGCTGAAAGACTTTATTTTTTTCGGTTTTTCAGGGAATTCTCTAGCGTCACCGAAACCGAACTCTTTCTTAAACCAAAGACCGCAAACGAACTTTTTCCTTGCCTGTTCCAATACTTGCCAAAGATTTTACTTCACTTTGACTTATCGCACTTCGCATCGGGAAATCGCGGTTCCGGAAAGAGATTCCCTTGAATACGTTTGTTACTTATAGGATTTGCCGCAATTACAGACAACGACAATCCATTGTAAAAACCGACAAATTCGCAGCTAATGCCGCAAGAATTCATCTTCGAGAATCAGCTAACTTGTATTCCAAGTCACGCTAATTCTCAATTTACACAACTCAGACTAGGCGCAGGACAACTAAATCTACAGTCATTGTATATCGCTATAAATAAACTGCAAACTCAGACGCCGCTGCGTCTTTCGCCCAATTTTCCAATAATACCGATAAAAACAATCGGTTTAATTTCGAAGCGTAAAGTTAAACGGTATAGTGACCGGAACTTTTACCGCTTGACCACGCTGTTCGGCAGGGGAAAACGTCCACTGACGCGCGGTTCTTAAAGCAGCCTCGTCAAGAATCGAATGCCCCGAACTCTTAATCAACTTTACTTCTTCAACACGTCCATCCGCACCAACCAAAGCTTCAACTAAAACCTGACCTTCCAACTCCTGGGCACGTGCCTGAGCAGGATAAACAGGTTTAGGATTATTCTTAGGCTGAGGTTTTTTTTCAACTTTCCAGAAAGGAACTACAGGAACATCAACCGTTTCTTCTATATTCTCATAGACCTCGGCAAAATCGGTTTCCGCCGTAGTAGCCGCTTCAACTTCCTCTTCAGATTCAGCTTCCACTGGAACAGCAGGCTTTACATCAGGCGGCGGCTGTACTAAATCCTCAACTTGCAAATTCTCCTCGGTAAGTTTCATCATTTCAACTTCCTTCGTGGGCTTATAAGCATTTACCTTAAACTCACGAGGCATGAATG
This sequence comes from uncultured bacterium, assembly GCA_964624585.1. Taxonomy (GTDB): domain Bacteria; phylum Hydrothermota; class Tepidihabitantia; order B3-TA06; family B3-TA06; genus CAZUXE01. The sequence continues at coordinate 5,218 of CAZUXE010000005.1, forward strand.
CAAACAGAGCTATATTAACAAGTAAGGCTCCTATCATACCCAAACGTATATTGATTGGATAGGAATGCTTGTAATCGACTACGGTCCTTCTATCGCTAATTTGTGCACTCATTGGCACCTCCTACTCTTCTTCCTTAGTTGCGAAAGTAACCTTTAAGGCTTTTACCTCCCGCAACTGGTCAATGAGTTCATTTACAAGTCCGTAGCGAGCATTTTTATCAATTTGAAGAATCACCACCAAATCGGGATGCTCACTCATTTTGAGAAGTATCCCATTGGCAAATTTCGCAGGATCGAAATTATCTTTATTTGCTATAACCTTATCGTCAATAGCAACCGCCCCCGCGCTGGTTACCCATACATTAGTAGTTTTACGACGTAATCTGATGCGCTGGGTCGCCTCCGCCTTGGGAATAGTAATCTCTAATCCCGAACCGCTTCTGACAACCGTAGTTACCATAAAAAACAGTAGTAGCAAAAACGCAATATCAGACATCGCCGAAGAGGGTATGCTTACTCCACTTTTTGAACGTCTGGCTAACTTCATTCCCCACCGCCTTCAGTAAGAGGAATAAGACTTATTCGCTTTGCGTTTGCCATCTTCACTTCATCAAGTACATCAATCATTGCAGAATATGGCGCTTGCGGTGAAACCTTTATTGCAATGGATATTGAATCATCGGTACGTCTTAAGGCTTTCTCTATTGCGTCGCGGATATCTTTCACTTCGTATTGACGAATTGTACCGTCATCTTCTTCCAGTAGAATTTTACCTTGAGGCGAAACCAAAACCTGCATAATATTCCGGCTCGCTATTTTAACCTCTTCATTTTTTTCAGGAAGAAGCATTGAAAGTCCCTTCTCACGAGCAAACATGGTTGTCGTCATGAAAAACAGAAGTAACAAAAAGGCAATGTCTGACATGGACGCACTAGGAACCTCCGCAGCTGTTTTCTTTTTCTTGCGCAGAGAAATCATACTTAACCTTCTTTAATTTACTTCTTTAAGAGACCTTTTTCTAACAAATAATCTACAATTGACGTTGCAGCCTGCTCCATATCGCGAGAATATCTATCAATCATGGAAGAGAAAAGGGTATGGAAGAACACCATCGGAGCGGCAACAATAAGACCACTGGCGGTAGTAATAAGGGCTTCTGAAATACCTGTAGCTACTACATTCGCTTCCACCTCTCGAGCTCTAGCAATAGCCTCAAATGCTTTAATCATACCTGTTACGGTTCCCAAGAAACCCATAATTGGAGCCAAGGTTGATGCCATAGCTATCCACAACATACCCCTGTCAAGAAACCCCAATTCAACGGCACCGGCACTTGCAATTGCTTCTTCCACAAATTCACGACCCATGTTGACCTTGGCAAGTCCAGCGCCCAAAATTTTGGCTACTGGCTGGGATGTAGCATCACACAAATCTCTAGCAGCATCCACCCCGCCATCATCAATAGCAGTAGCAAGTTCATCCACAAATTTAAGGGGATTAAGACGGGCTTTTATAAGAAGCGTAATGAATCTTTCAACTATAAAAGCCAATCCGATGAGTAAGATTATGAGGATGGGCCACATCATTGGCCCGCCTTTTTGGAACATTTTAAACATTACTATTAGCCTCCTTTAGAGCTTTGAGTTAGTATAGTCATGAGCTTAATCTTGTCAAGACCATAAAACTGATTATGTGGATAAGTATTTAACCCCCTAGCAGAGGGCAGCAATATGGAAAGGGGACATACTTCACACGCCACCTTAGCACTTGCTAGGCTCCTAATTGCAAGTTAAAGGATATTGCCGCCAACTAATCAGAGCTTAGCACCTAAGAAGCTAAGCATTAGGATTGTCGTAGCACACAAGAAGGAGGAATATTAGGAATGCAAGAGATAGAGGCTGCTAGGAGGACTGTTATAGGTTACGGGGAGAAATGGTAAGGGGATTTTAAGAATGTGTTGCGGGTGTACTACTAGTATGTTACGGGTGTTACGGGTGTTACGAGTGTTACGGGTGCGTTACGAGAGTAGTATTATAGGGTAGGTACTATGGATGTGTTAGGGGACAAGCTTAGATGAGACCTGTTAATTCTAAAAGAAACCGTGAAGGCCTTGTAGGTTGCCTAAAGCGGCGGGACGGCAAGGAAACGTAAAGCCTAGCTGAAGCACGTGTTATTGCGACATAACACAACCTTCGTTCTTCGTCTAAGGATTCAGGCGAGGCAAGGCTGCGGGTAAGCGGAAAGATTCCTTCTATTAGACCTACTAAAAACACTGCCTTAAACTCAAGCCCCTTTGACGAATGTATGCTTAAAAGTTTAACCGCATCTCTACTCCACTGGGCCAGTTCCAAATCATCCAAAAGCTCAAGATTATCTAAAAATAAACCAAGCTCACCCTTTGAAAACCGCGAAGCTGCTTCATAAAGTTCCGATACTGCTTCGGAAACTGAGGGTAGAGAGAATCGTTTTGCCGCAACTGCCGCAGTTCGAATATTATCTATTAAGTCTACAGGAGCCAACTCATCAACCCTATTCGCCCACTTAACAAGATCTGCAAAAAACAATTCTATCTTTTTCCTCTGACGAGTTTTTGCTTCTGGGGAGAGCTTCAAACCTTGTTCTGTCAACTCAAGGGGATTTGTTTCAGGCTTGAGAGACATCAACCACTGCCATGAAGTTTTAGTTGACGAATAGTCTTTTTCTCTAATCGACCTAAGAAGCGCAAGAAGATGCTGCACTTCAGGACGTTCATAAAACGGCTGCGCTCCAATTAGAGAGTATGGAATTTTTTCACCGGCAAGAGCTTCCTCAAAAGAACGGGAATAGGAGTTGACTCGGTAGAGTATTCCGATATCCGAGGGCTTATAGCCTTCCCGCTCTGTAAGTGTTCTTATTCTATCTGTAACAAAACCGGCCTCATCAACTGTACCCTTCGCCTTATAAAATTCAAATCGTCCCGGGCTTTTCTTTAGCGAAAAGTTTGGAATTCCATCGGGATACGAAGAGTGGGCCATAAGATTACCGGCTACCTTAATAAGTTCCCGCCCCATACGGAAAGATGATTTCAGGTGATGTTTTTTAATTGGAACAAATATTCGCTCACAAGCCGTCAACATACGCGGCTCCGCACCACGCCATTGATATATGGATTGTGTTGCATCGCCTGTAATAAACAGACCTGTCTCAGGACCACATAGCAGCCTAAGCAGTCGAATTTGAATTGCATTGAAATCTTGAGCTTCATCTGCTAGGATATGGAGGAACCGACTTCGCCACTCCTCCAGCAAATCTTGATTATTTTCAAGTATTCTGACAGTATAAATTAGGAGATCATTGAAATCAACTGCGTCCTGTTCTTTAAGTATTTTTTGGTAATCGTGCCTGAAGTCTGCAAACTGACGCTGTGCAGGTGTTTGGGTAAGAATATCCTCCGTGTTCTCTCCAATTAGCTTTGACTGGGAAACCCTTTCAATCAAGACTTTTGTACGATTTCTTCCCCATTTTTTAGCCAGTTTCCCAATAAGTTCCGTAGGGTTAACTGTCTTAAACTCAGGCGACAAATCAATTCTCCAGCCTTCCATTCTTAAAAATCTCCATCCAAACGAATGCATGGTCTCAACCCAAAGTTCAGGCATCAATCTGGCTTGAATTTTCTCAAGACGCAAACGAATCTCCTCTGCCGCACGACGAGTAAAATTAAGGAAAAGAAGCTTATCTTCGGCTACTCCCTGTTCAATCAGATAATTTGCCCTATGAACTAGAAGCGTGGTTTTCCCACATCCTGCAGCACCTATTACAAGAAGTCTGACCTGTTTTGAGGCCACAATATCTGCTTGTTCCGAACTAAGCGTTATTCCTTCACTAGCAGTTGATGCGTAAGCTTGAGAACTTAGAAAACTGTGGCCTCTTTTAGACAGAGCTGAAATTACCTCCTCGGCGTTTTGATAACGCTCTGCAGAACTCTTTGCCAAAAGCTTCAAAATGACTTCATTTAATCGTTTCGATAACTCAGGGCGCAGCCTTTGGGGAGGAACAGGCTTAGCCAACATAAGATTTTTGCGAATCTCTTCGTAGTTGTCGCCCTTGAAAGGCAGAAGTCCGGTAAGCATTTCATAAAATAATACCCCAACACTCCACAAATCGGACACAGGTAGAAAACGACCTCCCCATGCCTCAGGCGACATATACACAGGTGTCCCTGCAACCGAAACGGCAAGAGAGCTTTGTTTAAGAAAACGGGCAAGGCCAAAGTCTGCAACCTTAACTACGCCATCAGCCGCTAAGAGTATATTCTCAGGCTTAAGGTCACGATGAACCACCCCCTTTTCATGTGCAAAGGTCAAAGCTGAAAGTATCTGGCGGATAATTCTTAGAGCATGAGTTACATCAAGCCTACCTTTCTGCAATAAGGTTCTTAAATTTGTTCCCTCAACGTATTCGGCAACCAAAATAAATTGCCCGTCTATTCTGTCTACTGAATAAAATCTAACAATATGCGGATGATTCATGCTTGCTAGAAGTCTAGCTTCTTCTTTGAGCATTTGGATATCAGAAGGACGCATTCGTGAAACTTTAAGAGCAAAATCCATGTCAAGTATTGTGTCTCTTGCCAAATAAACGTCACCAAACTGGCCGCCCCCCAACCATTTTTTGATACTGTACTTACCTAAAGTCTGACGAATCAATTCAATGACCGTCCACTAACTATTGGGAAAAAAGACGCCTGGACTATAGAATCTTTAAGCACTAACGCTCGCCCCACGTAGCGAGAGGAATTGAAACGATAATCCTGACCAAGAGCAACTCCGGAATAAACGGATACTTGCGCCTTGGATATGGAAGATAAGAAAGCGTTCAACCTTTTTGAAGACGGTGGAGTAGCCGATTTTATTTTTTCAAGGGCATCCAGAGCATAGCCCCTGAGAAGCTTCTGTGAAAGAGCAGCAAATAGACGGGAACTTGAGGCGTATTCAAGACCTAAAATTTCAGAACCAGCGGTCACAATCATTCCCTGCGCGTCCGGGATATTGATTGAGTCAAGAATATAACGTTTTGTTTCATCTGCCTTAGCAGTTGCCAAATCATGGAAGGACGATGTGGCTGAAGTAACCTTCAGGGAATCAAGCTTACGGCTTACCTCATTCCAAATAAGACGCTGAGGGGCGCGAAAGCTTTTTGCAGAAGCCAAAGACGCACTAACTCCACTGCATATAATAGATCTCAAGCGCGGATGGGTTGAACTAAAGGAACCGCCAAAGTTAAAATCGCCTCCCCATCTACCCTCTTCTATACAAGCAACAGGAACAGGAACTGAAGACCTGCCCTCAATTAAAGCCGCCGTAGTCGTTACACGAGTTTGCCGAGCGCCGAATATCTCCTCACCGTCCAGAAGAAATAAGGGTTCATTCCCTTGATTATCAAGTATCACTTCATTAACGTCAGGAATCTCCAACTCACTTACAGTAACCGAACCCGCTTCTATTCCTTCAGAAAGCGTATAATAGCTACAAGCCTCTCCCCCGCCATTGACTAGAGGGAAAATAGTAAGGTTACGCGCAAATAAAGGGTCACCTATTTTAACCCTTCCCATAGTTTCCTTAAGCAAAGCGTTCAACTCACAGCCTCTGTTTCAGGCTTAATTTACATTTCATTGGCTTTTTGGCCTCTTAGCATCAGGCATCCTGATATAGTAGGGTTGCAAAGCGTCAGGGGAAACGCATTCATCGCGACGCTTCCACGCAAGCCTAACTAAAGCTTCTGGATTAGGCGACAACTTCAGGTTATCAGGAAAACGGATGCGTTTTTTTAACGATGCACGCAGCGAAGCTTCATACTTCTCCACAGCCGGGCCAAACACCGTTACCGGCTCCTTGTGAACACTTCCACCCACTAATGCGGACACAAAGCAAGGATCAACAATTACCGCTTCACTCATCTTCTTATTCCCTTGATAGAAAGCAGTAAAAACTTCGTTCTTATATGCGTCAATCACAGGTAGGCGAAACTCCATTTCTTCTGAAAAAGGTAAGGATTCATTAAGTACATCAAGAGTCATCACAGGAACAATCTTAATACCACGAGCAAGCGCTATACCTTGAGCGGTCAAGAGACCAATGCGTAGCGCCGTAAAGGAACCCGGACCTATTGATACGGCAAGCAAGTCTATGTCCTTGCTCTCTTTCCCGCTATGAGTAAGGCATTCGGCAATTAAAGCGCTTAAAGCCTCAGTATGACCAGCCTGAGTAAGCAGCTGTCTTGAAGCCAAAATCTCCGCTCCTTGAGAAACAGCCACACCCGTCCATAAACTTGATGTTTCAATAGCCAGAATTAAAGGATTCACACCAATCTCCTTTCCAGAAAACCATGTATAGTAATTATTCGATTATCGGGATGATTCTTGTTCGAAGGAATCCGGATTTTAACTTTGCTTATCCTACCCGGCAAATATTCAGCCTTTCCTCCCCACTCTATAAGCATTACCCCCAAAGGATTAAATATCTCTTCAAGATGTAAGTCGTCTATTGACTCTGAGCTCAAACGGTATAAATCCACATGTTTGACTTCCAGATCTAGCAAATAGGTTCGCACCAACGAAAAAGACGGACTCTGCACCCTTCCCTTAAACCCAAGCCCGTGAATTATACCCTGAATAAGGGTTGTCTTTCCCGCTCCCAAATCGCCATCAAAAACTATAACATCTTGCGGTTCAAGCGCTTGAGCTATTCTTAAAGCTAAGTTGCGGGTTTCCTCAAGGCTAGATAATTTCAGTTCCATCTATATGTCCATCACCTTTGTTCAATTTGTATAGATGCATACATCCTTTTAAGGTAAGATTACGGTCTACCATTTCTATTGAAGAGGAAAACGGAGCGAAGCGCTCTGCCAGGCCTCCTGTTGCCACAAAGGTAAAATCTATCCCCGTCTCCTTACGCACCGCCGCCCTAACAGCCTCTATCAGCCCTACTGTCAAAAGATAAAACCCCGACTGCAGGCACTCCTCTGTGGACTGTCCCAGATAGTAAGAAGGTTTCACCGGCTCCACCTCAAACAGGCGAGAGGTAGAGGATACAAGATTCCTAAGACTAGACTCAAGCCCTGGAGTAATTATTCCGCCCAGAAATTTTCCCTGTGCGGTTACAAAATCTATGGTGGTTGCCGTTCCGAAATCAACAACAGCCATATCTTTTCCGTAACCAAAGTAGGCCCCAACAGAATTGGCTATTCTATCCGCTCCCAAATTTGATAAGGTCTTGTAATTCAATTCTAATCCCGAATGAATATAAGGGGTTACGACAACAGGATGACCTATATTATAATGAAACTTGAACATAGCCGTAAACTTTGAGGTTAACTCTGGAACAACTGAACATACAACAGCATCCCTGGCCTGTTTAATACCAAGGGTATTAAGTAATATGAAGATTTCATCCGAACTAAGGTCGCGACGGGACGTTAAACGGGCAATTGAGAGAATATTATTACCGTCACTGGTAGCCACTTTGATGGATGAATTTCCAATATCTACTAAAATAATCAATTTACCCCCAGTACCTTCATAATAGGCAATTTAAGTCGCTTACCCGAAGCTAGGTTAACCAGAGCATCACCATTATCTGTGATATCATACAAGGTAGCCTTAAATGTCTGATTTTTATACTTAAATTGAACAGGCTGTCCATAAGCTAAAAGCGCTTCTCTAACATCGTCTAAAAAGAAAGTAAAACCTTGTTTTCTTAAAGCTTCCATATTGGTGAAAATTGGGGGAAGAACTTCTGCAAGAAACTCTGAAAGCGAATACTTTCTTCCAGAAATCATGAATAGGGAAGTAGCCGGAACAGGATATTCGCCTATCTTCCATTCCTGATTAACGTTTATTCCCACACCTATACTCAATTTATTTTTCCACGACTCAACAAGAACGCCCACAAGCTTGGCTGAATTATGATATATATCATTTGGCCATTTCAAAAACAAACCGTACTGCAAAGCGCTACTTATAAGAACACGTCGCAGTTCAACATAGACCGAATAAGCGACAACTAAAGGAACAGCCCAAGCCGGTTCAAGGTTTTCAATAACCAAAGTAAAATAAAGACCTCCTTCAGCCGAAAGCCAATACCTACCGAATCTACCCCTGCCCTTTTCTTGACTTCCGGCAACTATGAGATAAGGAGGAGGCTCTTCAACCTGACGCGCAATATCCTGAGTCGAAGATACACTACTGAGATATTCGGCAAAAGACAGTTTGAGATTTTCTTTAATATTCGTCAAATCCATCAATCAATCGCCTTTTTAGCTTTAAGCACAAGTGGCATATAAATCATCACATAAGTATGATTGTGAGGCGCGCGCAATGTTAACTCAGGAAACCTATCCATCTCCAGGCCTTCCTTTATAAAAAACATAATACCCGACTTCAAACGAAATTCAAGACTGAACACCAATCGCGACTGCACACTTCCGTGCCTGCCGCGAAAGGGTTCTCCAATAGGATTCCCATTGTTAAATCTTTCCCTTTTTGAACGCTGATAACCTGTTTCGCAAACCAAATAATCCAAAGGCTGCCATCGTGCAAAGCATGAAAATATATCGGAGTCACTATAGTAAGTTACCGAATCCATCTCACGACTTACATCCCACAATCTGTAGAAAAAACTGAATTCTAGGTTTTGAGTCGGAGAAATTGCAATAAACGGCTCAAACCAAACATTCTTCAATGTATCAAAATAAACCTCTCCCCTTGCCGGCCAACGAGTTAAGGTTCTTTCTCTACGCCACGAAGCCCTAGCGCCTAGCCAGATATTTTTATAAGGACTGACCTCAAGCCTGGTCCATGCCGCGCTGGAATCCCTGTCTTTTTCCCAAACCTGCCACAAACTGTCCGGCCAATCTAGGTATTGATGCGAAGGAGCATCAATATCGGCATGAAGCCTAAAACGCAACCAATCTGTGGCATATCTTGCATCAAGTTCAAGTTCAAGGGGAATCCTTTCAAAGGGGTCACGTTGTGGGCCAGGCTTGAAGGGAATAAGGCTAAAATTGTGATCAAACTTCTTGGCTATCCCGTAAACTGCAAGCCAGTTATGATTTTCATCGCGCCACGAGAGTCCCAAACCCAGTTCATTGTGATACTTCTTATAGTAAGGAATTATTAGCATATGAGCGTATAGATTTTTATAAAGCCTCAAGGTAGGTTCAAAACGATGATCGGTTATGGTATCTTCATAATGCCTGAGCATTTGGAAACTGTATCTTAAACTAAAGTTAGATGTAAACTTAGCCTGTGTCTTTAGTTCGTATAACTGGTACCAACCAGAATGATCAAGGCAACCTTGGGAAGTTCTGAAGCCAGAGGAAGAGGTTTCATAAACGTATTCCCAATATCTTGAAAACTGAGCGATATTGGCATTCACCTGACCATAAACATTAGTATCACTCGGCTGAACATAACTAAACAAACAAAAAAACACAGCAACCATAGGCAAACTTTAGCCGTAGATGGCTGCTTGTCAAGGTTATTTGACGATGAATCTACGGCAAACCACATTAAACCAAGCGTATACTCTTGACATTAAAAAAACCTTCCTTATAATCAGCGACTATGGGTGTTATCTTAGCTTTACTTATAACTGCGGGAACACCTACCGATTGGGACGTCGCGAGGGCCGCGGTTTCAGAAATGTTTGATGGTATTACCGGTCTTGAAAGAGTTAATGAAGTGCTTCTTTTTGATACAAAATACTCATCAAACGACGCTGGCTACCTGGTTCGTTCAGAACTATCTAATGCCCTTGCAAAGAAAGGTATAGAAGTATACCTTTCTTCATCTATCGGCAGTGAACCCGAATATGAGCTGCGCTATCTGGTGAATGAAATCAGGGTCGTACATAAAAGAAGCTATAGAAAGCTACTTGTGGGCGAACGCATGATTGAACGCTGGGTTCAGGCAGATGTAGAAATAACCCTTGTAAAAAATAACAAAGTTATTTCCCAACAGCGCTTGACAACGGAAAAAAAGAGCGAATTTCCTGAATCTGAACTTGATTTAGTACGCTCTTCTATAACCAAGGAGCATTACACTTCATCTTCTGCCGGCAGCCTATGGGAGCCATTGCTCGTAACCGCAATGGTTGGAACATTAATTTACATTTTTTATGCGCCTAAGGATTAAATGAATTACAAAGAAACCATTCATCTGCCCCGCACTGACTTCCCAATGCGGGCTAAATTGCCTCAGCGTGAGCCTGAGATACTAAAGTTCTGGCACGATTCTGATATATATAATAAGATGATTGCCGCAAGAAAACAAAACCCTGACTACATCCTTCATGACGGTCCACCTTACTCTAATGGACATATTCATATAGGTACAGCACTAAATAAGGTAGTTAAGGACTTTATAATTAAGTATAAATCCATGAACGGTTTCTTTGCCCCCTACGTTCCAGGATGGGATAACCATGGTCTTCCTATTGAAAATAACGTTCTGGCCGAATTCAAAAAGAAAAAGAAGGAAATATCGCGGCTTGCGATTCGCAAAAGATGTCGTGAGTATGCAGCAGGCTTCGTAGATATTCAAAAGAAAGAATTTATACGACTTGGCGTGTTGGGAGAATGGGATAATCCCTATTTAACCATGTCGCACAAATACGAGTCGAATATCTTAAGAATATTATCGAAACTTATAGACAAGGGATATATATATAGGGATCTGCGTCCAATTTATTGGTGTCCCCACTGCCGTACAGCTCTGGCTGATGCAGAAATTGAGTATCACGAGAAAACTTCACATTCCATATGGGTTCGTTTCCCGCTTCTTGAAGATCCTGACGGCGTGTTTGAAGGTATGGATAATTCCTATGCCATGGTTTGGACTACCACTCCATGGACTATACCTGCAAATTTGGCTTTAACTGTTAGGCCTGATTTTGAATACTATATCGTTGCCCATGATGGAAATCACTACTTGCTTGCAAAAGCTCTGTTTGAGCAAATAGCAAAAGAACTTGAATGGGATGTTGAAAAAGTTGAGATAAAAAAACGTTTGACCGGACAGGAATTATCTACTCTGAAATTCCGTCATCCGATATTCAAAAGACCTTCGCCGGTTCTTGAAGGCGACTTCGTTACTGCAGATCAGGGAACTGGTATAGTTCACACCGCTCCAGGACACGGAGAAGACGACTTCAGAATAGGCAAACGTAACGGTCTTGATGTACTGTGTCCGGTAGATGAGAAGGGAGTGTTTACAGAAGAGGCAGGAGAGCGCTTTGCCGGTCTCCATATCAATAAGGGAAACGATGAGGTAATAAAGGCGCTTGAGGAAGTTGGAAATCTATTGAGAGATACTAGCATTGCTCACCAATACCCTCATTGTTGGCGTTGTCACAAACCGGTTATATATAGAGCCACTCCACAGTGGTTCATGAATATTGACCACAATAACCACAGGAATAAAGCGCTGGATGCCCTTGAGATGGTAAAGTGGATTCCTGCAGAATCTTACGAACGAATCAAGGCGGCAATTGAAAGCAGACCCGACTGGTGCCTTTCAAGACAAAGATTCTGGGGTGTGGGTATACCAGCCTTCTACTGCAACGATTGCGGCGAAGTTATACTGTCTGGAGAAATTGCCCGTAAAACTGCGGATTTGGTTGATAAGTATTCAGCCGATTTTTGGTTTGAACCTGATATGTTAAAGCACTTTGAACACGTATCATGTCCTAAATGCTCAAGTAAAAACCTACGTCCCGAACAAGATATACTTGACGTATGGTTCGACTCATCATGCTCATCGTTGATTGTATGTAACAACTGGGATGGTCTGCGTTGGCCGGTTGACTTGTTCCTTGAAGGGCCAGACCAGCACAGAGGATGGTTCAACGTTAGCTTAATGACCAGCCTTGGCGCAGAACAAACCATACCTTACAACACTGTTGTAACCCACGGTTGGGTTGTTGACCAACAAGGTAAAGCCATGCACAAATCGCTTGGCAACTACATTGCCACAGATGAGATTATAGATAAATACGGTGGCGACGTACTACGCTTATGGGTAGCGGCAGCTGAATATACAAGGGATGTAAGGGTAAGTCAGGAAATTCTTGATAGGGTAATTGACGCCTACAGAAAAATCCGCAATACACTTAGATTCCTATTAGGGAATTTGGCCGACTATTCACATGAACAAAAAGTACCATTTACCGAATTGCCTGCAAGGGAAAAGTACATTCTTCACGAGCTGCAAAAGGTAATTGCCTCCGTTAGAAAAGGTTTTGACGAAATGGCATTTCACAAATCCTTCCAGGCCATTTATCAGTTCTGCGGAGTAACCTTATCTAGTTTCTATCTGGACGTAACTAAAGACACATTATACACGCGCTCAAAAAATTCAAAAATACGTCGTTCCGTTCAGACGGTAATGGCCGAATGTCTTAATTCCCTTATTCGAATGCTTGCCCCACTTGCCAGTTTTACAGCTGAAGAAGCCTATAGATACGCGAATCTTGAGAATAAACAAGAAAGCGTTTTCCTTGAAACATATCCTGAAGTTGACCCTGAACTTGAAAATCGCGAATTGGCCTACGAATTCTCAAAACTTCTACTCATAAGGGAAGAGGCGCTAAAAGCGCTTGAGAAGGCGCGTTCCAAGGGACAACTAAAGGGTTCTATTGACGCCCGCATTGTTCTTGGGACTAAGGATAACGCTACTTTGAACCTTTTGAAAAAATACAGCGATTCTCTGGCTGAGCTGTTCATTGTTTCTCAGGTTGACCTTGAAGAATATAACAAACTGCCGGAGGAAACGCAAGTAGAGGATTCGGAACTTGCCATCTCTGTTGAAAAACCCAGAGGCGCTAAATGCGTACGCTGTTGGTTATGGTTTGAAAGTGTTGGTTCGCATCCTGAACATCCTGAACTGTGCGATAAATGCTACGAGGCTGTGACTCATGACAAAACGTGAACTTGAAAAGTATAAAAAGAAACTATTTGAAGCCAAAATTAAGCTTTTGCGCGAGCTTGGGGTAGGCGAACAAACATTAGCTGAATTGGCAAAGGAAGCGACAGGTGACCTATCCAGCTTTTCTATTCATATTGCCGATCAATCCGGTGAAAACTACCGTCGGGAACTTAAAGCGAGCATTACTTCAAAACAGGTAAAAATACTAAGAGCAATAGATGATGCCTTAAAAAGGATTTTTGAAGGCAGTTATGGAAAATGTTGCAAGTGCGGCGGCAAAATTCAAAAATCACGTTTGGATTATCTGCCATATGCCCGCCACTGCATAGACTGTCAGCGACTACTTGACGGCGAATAGGAATAATTAGAGTTAGATCCAAAAGATTCTTAAGAGAAAGACAGCTGGGAAAACATTTTTTGAAGATACCGCTCTAAAGCCTATGTCTGAGTTTGAATTTCCCACTAAGCACATCAAGCCGTTAATGTCATAATCAAGTGGAAGGGATTGCAGTTTTTCGTTTATCCATAATATAAGATTAAAATATTAAGGGAAAAGAAACCTTGATTCCCAGTTTCGGACAATTACGCTTCAGCAATTATCTTAAAAAAACCTTGGCTGGATTTAGATGATACGCTTTGAACTCAATTCTTAAGACCGTTAAAGCAAGCTTGAGTAAATTCACCTATCCAATACAGTTTGCTGAACTCCGCGGCTTTGCCGGATGCCCTCTTCTCTCTTAGCAGTTTACAGATAGATACAGGAGTTAGTCTACGGAAAGCTTTGTAAATTTCTTAAACAAGCTATCTAGCAAAGAACGATAGCCTCTCAGGTGAAGTGTAATTGAGTCTTTATTCTCAACCCTTTTAATAACTTCACCAGCTTCATAAAACTTATGCTCCCATTCTGGCATACTGTGGGGAATGGTTACTTCAAGTTCTGATAAAATCTTGCCTGCAAGCTGTAATATTCTGTCAGAAAGCTCATTGAAACCTATTTTATGTAAGGCTGAACAAAAAACGGTATTCGGATACTGACGCTGCAGTTTGTGTTCAACAGTCTTATCAAAAAGTAAATCACTTTTATTCATAACCAAAATGCGTGGTATATCAGCGGCAGCAAGTTCATCAAGATGTTTTTCAACTACATCAATTTTTTCCTGCATATGCCTGTCGCTGGCATCAACAACGTGGAGAATAATATCGGCCTCAATAATTTCCTTAAGCGTAGCCCTAAAACTAGCCACTAGTTGAGTGGGAAGATTCTTTATGAAACCCACAGTATCGGTAAGTAGAATAGGAACATTTTCAGCAAGCTGAATTGAACGTGTAGTTGAATCAAGGGTTGCAAAAAGGCGGGAAGAAACAAGGGTATGGTCGCCTGAGAGTGAATTCAAAAGAGTTGACTTACCGGCATTGGTATAACCGGCCATTGTAACGGTAAGTAGTCGTTTTCGTCTCTTCCTTTGGGTAGCCCGTTCCTTTTCAATATGTTCAAGCTCTTTCTTCAGCCTACTTATACGAGTCTGGATTCTACGCCTGTCAACTTCAAGCTGAGTTTCGCCAGGGCCGCGGGTTCCAATACCCACAGCACGTCCTCCCAAGGCTCCTGAACGACCCCCAAGACGCGACATTTGCTTTCCCCACCCTATAAGCTTTGTATACTGATACTCAAGCTGTGCAAGTTCAACTTGAGTTTTAGCCTCTGCGCTACGCGCATGGAGCGCGAAGATATCCAAAATAAGGGCGGTGCGGTCTATACTGCGACGCTTCAACTCCTCTGATATATATCGTAACTGAATTGGGGTAAGGGCGTTATCAAAAACAACCAAATCAATATCAAGTTGCGAACAAATTGCCTTTAGGTATTCAAGCTTTCCCTTACCTACAAAACTGCGAGCATGGGGCTTGTCGCGAATTTGCAAAATCTTTTCAATAACTTCTCCGCCTGCGGTTTCAGCTAATGCGGCAAGCTCCTCTAAACTATCAATAGCGTCCCACCTATCCCTATTATCGAAAGCTACCGCAACTAAGAGAATACGTTCTGTTTTATTACTTTCGTGAGAGTACATGCACAAACCTTCTTAAGGCTGTAAATAAGGTTCCCGCAAGGAGAATTCTTATTATCCAGTTGATATATTGAGGCAGTAGAACCATTCCTACGCCTAAAATTACCACACGGGTGGCTCTGTCAAAAATCCCGATCTTACATTCTATACCTACCCCTTCAGCCCGCGCTCTTATGTAACTTATAGAAAGTGATGTAAAGAGAAGTCCGAAAAGAAGAACGGAATCAAGCCTGGAAAGGTTCCAGAACAAAAAAATACCGAAGAAGAGTATAAATTCTGAAACCCTGTCGAGAACTGAGTCTAAAAAAGCACCCTTTGGCGAAGCCTTACCTGTTCGTCTTGCAAGCTCTCCGTCAATAGTGTCCCAAATCGCTGCGAAAAGTAATACGGCTCCGGCTGCCCGCATCCATCCAAAATTGCCGTCAATGATAGGAACAGCTCCGCGATACATAAGAACAAAAGCCAAAACTGTAAAAAGAAGCCCTGCTGTTGAAACCACCCAGGGCGGCATACCTATATTAGAAAATCCTCTAACGAGAGGAGAAACCAACCAGCGAAACGCTGCGTAGAATTTACTTCGGTTTTCCTGAAACCAGGACAACGAACTCTCCTTTCATGGTTGTTTTTTCGATAATTTCTGAAAGATGTTCAAGATCGGTGTGTATAAACTGCTCAAACTTCTTGGTCAACTCCCGTGCCAACACTACTCTTCTGTCAGGCCCAAGCACCTCGAGTAAATCGGCTGCAACCTTGGGCAATCTGTTCGCGGTTTCGTATATAATTATAGTACCCCGTTCGTTTGCAAAGGACTGAATTTCTTTCTTGCGGCGTCCTGATTTCCGCGGAAGAAAACCTATGAACAAAAACCTATCGGTAGGCAAACCTGAAGCTACTAGTCCGGCAAGTATTGCTGAGGCTCCAGGAACAGGAACCACGGGTATATTTTGAGCAATTGCCCGTTTAACTAAATAGAACCCCGGGTCTGATATGGCAGGGGTACCGGCATCGGCCACAAGCGCCAGACTCTCTCCACGCTGCAAAGCAGCCAAAAGTGAAGGGGTTCTTGATTCCTTGTTAAAATCATTATAGGAAACCAAAGGTTTGCGAATCTCCAGTTGAGACATAAGCATACCTGTACGTCGCGTATCCTCACATACTACTTTAGATACCAATTTCAAGCTGTCTATCGCCCTCAAAGTGATATCTTTCATATTCCCAATAGGGGTACTGACTATATAAAGAACGCCTTGATGAATCAAAAGATTTGCTCTTTGATGTAGTCAAAGAACTTAAGGTTATTTAAGGCAAAGCGGTAATCTTGAAGCGCCTTGCGAAAAACGGTTACGTGTCGCCCGCCGGAAATAGTGGATAACGATTCTGCAAGTAGATTGAAGAATGCTGAAAATCCTCTTACCAGCAAATCGCTATCTACTCGTGGTTCACCTACAATGTGTCCGTCATCGTCTATCTTCAACTCGTTGAAAAACTGATGCTCTTTGGCTACTCCTTTAAGGGAAATATCTGCAATCTTTCGTACAATATTACGTCCAAGAATTGCTGCAAATTCATCCAGTACCCTATCTGCTGAAGTGATAAGGAGTTCAACTTGCGCCGAAGTAGCATAGGCTGCCTCTTCTGGGACTTCTCGCAATATCTTGATTTTAATCTCAGAAGTGCCGTCATTAAGATAATTCAGTAAATCCCCTCGCGCTCTGCCGCCTCCGGCAAGATAGACCAAAGAAATTTCTCCGTCTTTGATTAGGGCGTAGGATTTTTCGTTACGTTTGCTTATAACTAGTATTCCTGAAAAATTCTGCACTGAAAGGTCCCGAAGCAGATTCGCAGGTGGCGTGGTTCTGCAGTCAATTTCACGAATTACATTCTCGTTAAGAAGACCGGCTGTAATCATAGAAAGAAGCTGATCATCAATAAAACCAACATTTACTAATGAAGAGTCGGTGTGCTTTACTTTTTCTTGCAATTCTTTAAGTGTTACCTCTTCAACAGGTTTATTGTTCGCGGTTCGCAAGATTTTAACAAGCTCACCCTGATAGACCAACAATACGTCAAATGAATCAGGATAATCAACATTGATATAGAAAGAGCGCTTGTATGCACGATGCCGCTTTGAAAAATTGAGCAACTTTTCAAAATCTACGAATTCGGCGCGCATAGAAAAAAGTATTAACTTTTCTCTGGGAAATTTCATGAATCCTCTCTATCAAAAACCAGTTTTCCGTCAACAAGCCTAAGCCTGTATTTCTTACTCTCAGGCTCTGCAATAAGCATTCTGGCTAAAGGATTCGCAACCAGCCTTTCTATTGTTCGCTTTAATGGCCTTGCGCCGAATCTTGCATCAAAGCCTTCCCTTACTAAAAGTCCCTTAACCTCATCACTAATGGTAACGGTTACACCTTTTTCAACAAGCCGCGCCAGCAAACGTCCAAGCTGCAAATCTACAATTTGCTTCATATGCTCAACGCTTAAAGGCTTAAACATCACAATCTCATCAATGCGATTTAAGAATTCAGGTCGGAAGTTCGCCGCCAGATTAGCGTCAAGCGCCTCTTTAGACAACTTACCGCCTGCATCAAGAATCTCCTGAGAAGCAATGTTCGTAGTCATTATAATAACGGTATTTGAGAAATCAACCGTTCGCCCTTGACCGTCGGTAAGGCGACCGTCATCTAGAAGCTGCAGGAGAATATTGAATACCGCCGGATGCCCTTTTTCTATTTCATCAAGAAGTATAACCTGATAGGGACGTCTGCGCACCGCCTCTGTGAGCTGTCCGCCTTCTTCATAACCTACGTAACCCGGAGGAGCGCCAATAAGACGCGCAACCGAATGTTTTTCTGAATACTCGCTTATGTCAATTCTTAAAAGAGCGGCTTCGTCATCAAAAAGAAACCATGCAAGCGAACGGGCAAGTTCTGTTTTTCCAACGCCTGTCGGACCAAGGAACATGAATGAACCTATGGGACGGTTCGGGTCTGAAAGCCCTGAGCGTCCCCTACGAATAGCATCTGCTACCGCCCTAACAGCTTCATCCTGATTTATAAGACGTTCGTGAATCAAGGCTTCCATGTTGAGAAGTTTTTCCTTTTCGGCAGTCATCATACTGTCGACTGGAATTCCTGTCCAGCGGGAAATAATAGTTGCCACGTGTTTAGCTTCCAGTTTTTCTTCTATTCCCTTCTCTTTGAAATACGCGTTGCGCTCCTTAACGAATTGGCTTTGAATTTTATCGGCCTCTTCCTTAAGCTTCGCTGCACGTGCATAATCTTGAATTTTTACCGCTTCTTGACCTTCCCTAGTTAACTTCGATAACTTGCGTTCTTTTTCTTTAATTTCAGAAGGCAGCGAATATATTTCTAATTTAAGATGCGCTGCGGCCTCGTCAATCACATCTATCGCCTTATCAGGAAGCTGCCTGCCGGTAATATAACGTTCCGAAAGCTTTGCCGCAGCTTCTATTGCCTCGTCTGATATCTTAATACCGTGATGAGCCTCGTAGCGATCGCGCAACTGCTTGAGTATTTCTATTGTTTGCTCAACAGTTGGCTCGGCAACGTGAATCGGCTGGAATCTGCGTTCAAGGGCGCCATCTTTTTCAATATTCTCCCTGTATTCTTTCAAGGTGGTGGCTCCAACACATTGTATTTCCCCTCTTGCCAAAGCCGGTTTCAAAAGATTGGAAGCGTCAAGCGCTCCTTCTGCAGCGCCTGCGCCAACTATAGTGTGCATTTCGTCAATAAAAAGAATTACATTTCCCTTATTCTGCTTAAGCTCGCTTAAAACCGCTTTAAGCCTTTCTTCAAATTCGCCACGAAACTTTGTACCGGCCACCAATTGTCCCATATCTAAAGCAAGCACCTTGGAATTCCTCAGCACTTCAGGTACATCGCCTGCAACAATTTTCTGAGCCAAACCTTCAACAATTGCCGTTTTACCAACACCGGCTTCTCCAATAAGTGCGGGGTTATTTTTAGTCCGGCGCGACAATATTTCTATAACCCTACGAATTTCATCATCCCTGCCTATAACCGGATCAAGTTTACCCTCTCTTGCCAACTGTGTAAGATCACGGGTATATTTTTTAAGCGATTGGTAATGTGATTCGGCATCAGGCGAAGTAATACGATGCGTGCCTCGTATTTTCTGAAGAGCGCGATATATAGTATCAGTAGTTATATTGAAATCGGCAAGTAGGCGCGCCGCCAAACCTTCGCGTTCCTCAGCTATTGCCAAAAGAAGATGCTCTGCGCCTATGTATTCGTCTTTTAGACGTTGAGCTTCGCTTGAAGCGCGGTCAAGCGTTCTTTTAAGCCGTGGTGAAAGGTAGACTTGTTCCGTTCCGCCACCAGCACCGGTTACCTTTGGTAATCTGTCAAGCTCACGCTGCAGCCGTTCTGTAAAGTGTTCGGCTGAGATACCCATTTCGGAAAATATCTGCGGCACAAGCCCCTGCTCCTGCGATAGGAGTCCCCATAAAAGGTGATGAACGTCAAACTCGGTATGTTGAAACCGCGTTAACGATTCTTGCGCTAGCCCCAGAGCTTCCTGGGCGCTTTGAGTAAATCTATCCATTCTCATAATTTATAATAATAAGTTTAGCAGAATATTGGCAAAATGTCAACATAGTTTCCCGCATTTAGTAAAGACCCCTATAAACGTGGTAACACAGTTATCTTGAAAGTATTGAGTATACTAAGGAAAGAAAGAATAACTCATCCCTTGAACGTAAATTTATTTCGCCCAAATTTCTGACTTAACATCTGTCAATAAAATAATTAGTGGGACAAAAATTCCAAACTCGAATCAGAGATTTAGCAAGTTCCCATTTTCTTGACAATGCTCGCTAAAACTTCTAAATCCAAATTGAAGATTCGGATACTATCACGTATGAATAGCTCAGGATAGTAAGGGATATTCCAGCCCGCAAGTTAATAACCTGCTATTATGCAAGAATGCCAGAATTGCGGTATCAAGTAGCTTTACGATGAACGGCAGGTTTCCTAAACTTAGGCTCACTTCCCTTGGTTATTACATCTTCATCAATTATGCAAGAGGTATAACCTTCTTTTTTTCTATCAGGCAATTCAAACATAATATCAAGCATAGTTTGTTCCATTATTGAACGAAGCCCACGCGCTCCTGAACCGCGTTTCACAGCTAAGCTTGCTACAGCTGACTGAGCAGCAACAGTAAGCTTAAGCTTTACACCTTCCATTTCAAAATAGTGTTGATACTGCTTAAGCACTGCGTTACGAGGCTCTGTAAGTATGCGTACCAATGCTTTCTTATCCAGTGAAGTCATGGTAACTACAACAGGAATACGTCCAACCAATTCAGGAATCAAACCGTAGTGAACTAAATCTTGTGGTTCAACTTTGGCCAGTATTTCGTTATCTGTTAAATTTTCCACCCTGTCTTGTTCAACACCAAAACCAATGGCGGTTTTTCTGAGTCGTGAACGAATTATGGGAATAAGACCGTCAAACATGCCGCCGAAGATAAATAATATTCCGGTTGTATCTACCGGTATATACTGTTGTTCAGGATGTTTGCGTCCGCCTTTGGGAGGAACATTCGCTACAGTACCTTCTATTATTTTAAGAAGCGCCTGCTGAACACCTTCACCAGATACATCACGGGTAATAGACGGGGAGTCGGAACGACGACCAAGTTTATCTACTTCATCAAGATAAATTATACCTGTTTGAGCGCGTTCAATATCATAATTGGCTGACTGAAGGAGGCGAAGAATTATATTTTCTACGTCTTCACCAACATAACCCGCTTCGGTAAGAGGTGTTGCATCGGATATTGAGAATGGAACGTTAAGATAACGCGCCATAGTTTGAGCAAGCAGTGTTTTACCAACACCAGTAGGGCCGATAATTAGAATGTTGGATTTTTCAATATCAACACCGTCCATGCGAGTAATAAGCCGTTTGTAATGATTGTATACGGCAACAGAAAGCACCTTCTTTGCCCGCTCCTGACCTATTACGTAATTATCCAAATTATTTTTGAACTCCGCAGGGGTGGGTAAGGTTTTTAAGGATAAATTATATTCGGCCTTTTCCTCATTGCGAATAACTTCTGAAAGCACCTTTATGCAGGAATCACAAATATAGCCGTTCTTACCTGAAATTATCCGCTTAACAAGCTGCTTGGGACGTCCGCAAAATGAGCAGTGTAACTGTTCTTTTGAAGTTGAATTACCCTTTTCGTTCATCATATTATATCAGGCATGATGCGATATCAAGATATCATCAATAAGCCCGTAATCTTTAGCTTCAATAGGATTCATAAAGTTATCCCTATCGGAGTCTGCGGCAATTTTCTCAACAGGTTGACCTGAAGCTTCGGAAAGAATTTCATTAAGCTTTTCACGCCACTTTAGAAGTTCACGGGCATGAATTTCAACATCAGAAGCCACGCCTGACAATCCGCCAACCGAGGGCTGATGAAGCATTATACGTGAGTTGGGAAGGGCGTAGCGTTTACCTTTTTCGCCTGCTGCCAAAAGCACCGCGGCAATGGAGGCCGCCATACCTACGCAAATTGTTGATACTTTTGACTTTATGTAACGCATTGTATCGTAGATGGCAAGTCCTGCAGTTACTACTCCGCCGGGAGAATTGATGTAGAGAAATATGTCTTTATCTGAATCATCGGCGTCAAGAAATAATAGCTGGGCAACAACAAGATTGGCAACGTTATCGTCAACCGGCGAACCTAGAAAAATTATACGTTCCTTAAGCAGACGAGAGTATATATCATAGGCCCGTTCCCCTCTACCTGTTTGTTCAATTACTATCGGGATGTACAACTAAACCTCCTCCTGCTGCACGTTCCAGCAGGTAGTCTATTGTCTTACGCCTTCGTGCCTCATCTAAGGCAACCTCTTTCTTCCAAATAGCCTTTACTTGAATTGCCGGTATGCGCATTCTTTTTGCCCTGTCTTCAAACCAGGCATCCAGCTCTTCGTCTGAGATTTTTATATCTTCAGCATCAGCAATCGCTTCAAGAATGAGATCTAACTTAACGTGTTCTGTGGCCTTAGGTTCAAGCTCCTGCCTTGACTGCTCTGTATCAGGAATACGGAAGCGCGATATTAGGTAACGCATTCTTTCCTGAACCATAGATGGCGGAGGAGAAAAGGGATGCAATTCAAGCAATTGAGCGAATATTTGGTCTTCCCGCTTATCCTTAACCATCCATTCAGACTCAACCTTTGCCTCTTCTGCAAGTTTTTCCCGCATAGTTGCCATATCTTTATGACCCATTTCCTTGGCAAATTCATCGTTCAGTTCCGGAAGCTTACGCACCTTTACTTCTTTTATGAAAAACTTAAATGTAGCTTCCTTACCTGCCATGTCACCGGCACTTTCAGGATACTTAACTACGGTTTCTACAATTTCCTGCGCTTTCTTTCCCAAAAGCGCTTTGTTTATTTCGGAAAAGTTTTCCTTATCGCCTATTTTTATAAGAACGCCTGTTTGCTTTTCCTGCTTTTTGCCATTTCTGTAAATTGAGTAATCACAGCTTAGATAATCGCCTTCTTGGGCAGGCTTTTCAACAGGTTCAAATCTGGCCATACGTTCACGCAAACCCTCAAGATGTTTTTCAATCAATTCCTCTTGTGCGGGTGCTGGAACAGGCTCAAGCTTCAGACTCTTATAGCCTCTCAACTCAAATTCAGGAAGAACTTCAGCTTCAACCTCAAAACGAAGCTCATCGTTTTCAAGATAGTTCCAATGGGTAATACGTCCCTGAGAAAGCGGTTTGAATTCTTTTCCGTCAAGCGCTTGCCGATAAGCCTGACTGGCAAATTCCTCAACCAACTCCGCTTTGACCTCATCATCATACTTTGCAGCAACAATAGACAAAGGAGCTTTGCCAGGGCGAAAGCCCGGCAGCTTTACTCGTCCAACATAGCGACGCAAAAGCTTTTCTTTTTCCTTGGCTACTTCCTGCGAAGAAACCTTACCTTCCACGGCAACTAACCAGTCCGCCTTTTTAACAACGCTTGTTTCCACTAATATATCTTCCTTTCAAAAGAAAAATCTAATTGTTCCACTAGTGCGAGGAGGGGGAGTTGAACCCCCACGGGTTGCCCCACTGGATCCTAAATCCAGCGCGTCTGCCTGTTCCGCCATCCTCGCTAAACAATCTTACAACTAAAGTGGTAATTATAAGTCAGAGACTTAAAGTGTCAACCAGACATCTCTTTTTTATAAATCTAGTATCCTGCAATCTAACATATAAAAAGTAAAATGTGTCCATTAAACCTCTCTTTTTTGTAAACCCAAAATGTCAAAAAACCCTCATCAATAATTAGATTATAGACTGGATTAAGAAGAGCAACATTGAGAATTGACGAACTCCTGTATAACGCGCCCATATAATCAAAAGCTTGACAGAAGGAATTAAATAAATAGGCTGCTTTTATGGAAAAGAGATTCGGTTTGCTAGGGGCCGGTAACCTTGGCCTAAGTTTTGCCTATGCTTTAAGAAAACTTGGCATTAGCTTTGTTGGCGTAAATGATATTCTTGCAGATAGGGCGAAGGAAGCATCGAAACTACTCAATTGTCCCGAATTAAAAAGCCATGAGCTTGCAAAGACCGCGGATGTAATTTTGCTTGCCGTTCAGGACGACAAAATTAATACTCTTTATGACAGTATAAAGGCGCATCTTTCCCCTGAAACCATAGTGCTTATATTTTCAGGAACCCTTTCCAGCAGTTTCATAAAAGAACATCCTGCAGTATCTGCACATCCTGCTCAAACATTCCCATTTCCCAGATTAAACAAGAACGCCTTCAAAGACGTCTACTTCGTATTAGAAGGAGATAAGGAAGCTCTAAAACAAATAGAATCCCTTATTTGTGCTATCGGGGCCAAGTGTATTTATATTGAAACTAAGTTGAAACCCTTATATCACAGTATGTGCGTTATGAGTTCAGGCTTGCTTACAGGACTTTTGAAAAGCGCTGAGCAGATTGGTGAAAGTCTTGGAATTGATGTAAAAAACAGGGCGGAGATTATTTTAAGCCTCGCAAGAAATACTCTTGAAAACGCCTTGAAGGAGAATAACTTTAACAGCGCTTTATCAGGCCCAATTGCAAGAGGTGATGTTAGAACAATTGAGGAAAATTTAGCTTCACTTACATCGTATCCTGAACAGCTAAAGATTTATAAACAGCTTTCTTTCGCATGTTTAAGGATTGTTGAGCAAAAGGGTGGGGTCTCTAAGGAAAAAATTGAGAGAATTAGAAAAATACTTAACGTAAAATAATAAATTCTATTCTGCGATTCGCATTTTGTCCGGCGCGAGTCCTGTTATCAGCTATGGGCTGTGTTTCACCGTAACCTGCTGAACTTAATCGCCAGACGGCTATTCCATTACTCACAAGCCAATCCATAACAGCTTTTGCGCGCAAAGTGGAAAGCTCCATATTTTTTTCTGCAGAACCAACACTATCTGTGTGTCCGCGAATCTCCATTCTAATATCGGGATTAGCCGTAAGAAAGGCAAGCACCTCTTGAAGCGCTTCATAGCTTGACTGGGAAATAACTGCACTTCCCCTATCAAAGTGAATATTTTTGAATGCAGGCTTATCTATAAATGAGGCGTTTTGAAACGCGTTCTCAGGTTTACCCTTAATTGAGTCCTGTGGAGAGGCTGTTTGTGTCGCGGCTATTGCTGGGGGCTGAGGTGTATCATTTGACTTTATAGGAGATCTTACAGAAGGGGTGATAGTTACTGAGGTGGACGAGGAGTATGTTGTGTCGAATGTAACGGCAGGTGTTACGGGGG
>CAZUXE010000005.1:30177-82432 GCA_964624585.1 uncultured bacterium
GGTGTTACGGGAGGTGCGGAGGTGGTATCAGATAGGTTTAAGGAAAGTGTTTCAGCTGGTGTTTCCTGAAATGGCGGAAGAGCAATATTCAAACGAATAAAATCCCCATTCTCAAGACTTAGCTGTCGTTTTAAGGTTAAATAACCCTGCTTTGAAAAAGTCAATGTGTAATCCGATGGAATTAAGGTAATCTTATAAATCCCCATGATATCCGTAAATAGCGGTTTAATATTCTGGCGATTGATTGAAACCTTCACATTTTTCAAAGGTTCTTTAGTAAGTGAATCTACAACTACTCCTGAAATTTGAGCGCGTAACTCCTTGGACTTTGTCAAATAGAAATCTAGTACCTTAAGTTCGCCATCTTTAAGGGCTACCCCTTTTTCTTTCCATTTATAGCCTGCTGCCTGCGCACGTATCCTGTAGACATCGGGGGTAAGGGAAAACTCGTAAGCACCGGTCAGCGAATCAACATAAACCGCCTTTAAGTTTTTACCAGGGAAGGTAATCTGCGCTGGAAGCGCTGTTGCATTACTTGCATCCAAAACCTTACCTGTCAATCGCGCTAAAGGTTCTCGTGGAGGATCAATTATGTCAAAACAAGCGGTTGCACCCAGTTCTATTTTCCAAGGCTGAGCAGCTGAGTGCAATTTTATCGGCGCGGCTATATCAAAGCTAAGCCCCATAAAATCCATAACTTGCGTCCTAAACCTAATCAAAGGAGCAATTGTTAGGCTGTCGAAAGATAAAGGAGCCGTCAGCAAAGGATTATTAGAAGCCTCAAGCGCCACATCAAGATAGGGTAAGGGGGAGTATTGCAGGGCCAAAGCATAAGGCAGGGTAGGAACCGTGGCTGTAGTATCAAAAGATATGCCATAGCCCGCGTTGAGATTCAAAGCAAAGAGCTTATTTACCTCAAGACCGGCAATTAATTTAGCATTCATTTCAGGAAAAGGCCCTGTGAGAGGATAACTATCGCTAGCCCAATAACTTGCCGTGGCAAATTGAGCCTGAAGCAAAAGTCCTGGAGAAAGAATTACATTATCTTTGGAACCGATGTAGAAAGGATAACCGCCTTTCAAAACAGGCGAAACCATAATTGGCCCAAGGTAATAATTATTTTCGTCTTGCCTAAGCCCTTGAGCAGAAATAGCAAATGAGAATTCAAGGAATTTAGCAGGTGCAAAACCAATACCTGTATAGAACTTTCCGTAAACAGCGTTGGTATAGCCTAGGGCTGCGTGAAAAGCATGGATAGTCAACAAGCCTTGTTCGGTACTTAAAGGATAAAAGACATCAAGAGCGCCGTTTTGCGCCCATCTATTAGAACCTGCCTGTAATGGGAAGCTTATTGATAATAAGAGCAATAGTGGTATTCCAAAAGCTCTTGATATTAACTTTATTTTTACCTCAAACCTCCACAGCTTTGTCGGGTTTAAAGGTTAAATAGCCCCAACGGGGATCGAACCCGTATCTTCACCTTGAAAGAGTGATGTCCTAACCATTAGACGATGGGGCCTAATTAAATTGTTAGCCGCCGTAGCGGAAATTTTTAGCTCGACGGTGATCCTTAACGTTATCTCTAACAAAAACTTCTTCTGATAGTTCATTCAACATATCAGTATATTCATTTTGAATCTCTTGCGAAGCAAACTCAGAACCTGGATCGAATGAGCGTTCTATACACTTAAAGAAACCATAATACTCGCTGTCGCCCCACTTTACGGGACCTGCAGCTTCACCGGGCTGAAGCGCATAACATGCACCTGCAGTATTAGCTCCGTAACGAGTCTTCGCTTCAAAAAAGCTTGCAAACTCCAATCGTACTAAAGATACATGAGGCATATCTGCTAAGTCTTCAAACGACGCACCGTTCTCAAGTTTTCTTCTAATCTCAAAAGCGTACTCTCTTTGAACTTTTTTGCCTCTTTCTGTCAATATCCTGCTTATTATATAATTACGGTTACTGTCAAGAGGTGTTGTGGTTTGTTTTGCAATATCTTCTGTATAAAAGATATAGTATGTTCCTCTGAATTCAGGGAATGGTTTACTTATGTCGCCTACTTTAGAATTAAAGGCGTATGTTTTAACTCCCTCCGAATAAGGATAATTAGGTATAAGTACTTTGCTTTCCTTACGCACATATGGACCTACACGCGACGTAAGTTTGTATTGAATTATCAAAGAATCAATACTTTCCTTTTTTGCACGTTTCCTGAACTCTTCAATTTGAGCAAGAAGCTCTTCTCTGGCCTTAGCTCCAGGTTCCAATGGACGCACTACAAGGCGATAGGTAATTTCTTTAGGAGTACGTTTTTCAAGCTTGGCTATGTGCCACATACCTCTAAAGAAATACGGAGGTGCGTATTCACCTTCGGCGACATTAGAGAAAGCGTCGAACTCAAGCTGAGTAAGCGCACCTATTTCACGAGTAACCACAAACGAAGAATCTTGGCCAAAATCTTTAGCTATCTTCTCAAAATCATATCCATTGTCGACAGCTTTGAATGCTTCGTCCATAGCCTCTTTCAATTGGTTTGAATCTTCGGCAGAGGGTTTAATGGTAAACCAAATAGTTCTTAATTGCCACCACTGCTTACGTTCAAAATCATCAAGATGTTCTTTATAGTACGCTTTTATTTGCTCTTCTGTAACTGTTGAATCAAATTCGGGCAATTCGTATATTCTAAGGGCATCAACAATCATCCGCGTTCCACCCCTTAGCTGGGCATTAACCTGCTGGGAACGAGTTAAACGAACACTATTGTTGATATCTATCGTCAGCTTCTCACGAGGTATATCATAGTACAACTTGAGCATATGCTTTTGTATAATTCGTTTCTGCTTTTCAGTAATCTCTATTGTTCCGTTAAGGAGATTTTGATATTTTTCATAACTGAACTTACCGTTAACAAAAAAGGTTGTGTCTTCTGTAAACTCCGGCGGAGGGGCCATAAAAACCCAATACTGTAATTCCTGTTCAGAAACAGGCGCCGGTTTTTCACGTCTCAGGGTTTCCACCCAAATCGCTTCTTGAATGGTTTTATCCCATGCTTGTTCAATAATTCTCTCACGTTGGCTTGGAGAAAGCCAGTCCCACCTTTTCACTCCCACTTCCTCCGCAATTGAAGATAATTGGGCATCAAAATATCTTACACCTACAATCTGCTTTCCAACCTCCGCCAATACAGTATCCCGCGCGGCGCCTTTTCTCGCACGTAAACCGCGACCACCAGTAATGTTTGCCCCCCAACCTAAAATCATCATTCCCACAAACGCCACAATCACAATAATCATGATAACGGTCGCTCTTTTTCGCATATTCATTATCATAAGTCAATTCCTCCGTCAATTACGAACAATAGTCCGTAATTTTATTGCAATATGGATGAAAGTCAACTATCTTCCTCGTGAAAGCCTAAAGGCTAGCACCTCAGGCAACCTGGCTTTTTTAATCTTTTCCTGAGCTGCTTTAATATCATAGGCAAGCCTTATAAGGGAAATTTCATTTAAGTCCATATCAATACGCAAGTAACAGGAACGTGGGTCGCCGTCGCGTGGCTGCCCTACGCTGCCAACATTGACAAACACCCTTTCGGATTCTAAGAATTTGGTATTGGTTTTGAAGATTTGCATCGGCCATTCGCCATTCGCTTTCTTAACAATAAACGGTACATGTGAATGGCCTACAATGCCCAAAGGTGATTGGTAGTTTTCAAACTCAGCTCCGGCGCGAGTAAGGCTTGAAACATATTCCCACAGTTCAGGCTGAGTAAAGTTTGCATGAGCAAGTGCAATTTTGTCTGTCTGTATTGTTAGGGGAAGGGATTTAAGGAATTGCAGGGATTGCTTGCTCAGCTTTTCTCTAGTCCAAATAATCGCTGTTTGCGCCGCATGGTTAAATTTATCAATAGGAGTTTTTTCAAGAACCCCTAAATCGTGATTACCTGCAACACATTGCGCGTTTATTTCTATAAGACGCTTGATACATTTTTCAGGAGATGCCCCATATCCTACTATATCACCTGCGACAAAGAAACTCTGCGCCCCCCAGCTTGCAGCATCTTCAAGAACCGCGTCAAGTGCGTCGATATTTGAATGGATATCTGAAAATACCGCAACGCGCATATTTCATTCCGCGGCTCTTATTTCTCTTTTATAAAGGGAATCAATAACGCCGTTAACAAACCTTGCCGCCCCTTCAGTACCGTAGAACCTTGCCAGTTCAACAGCTTCATCAATAGATACCTTGGGAGGAATTTCAGGAAAACAAAGCAATTCGCAGCTGGCCAAACGCAGAATCGCCCTGTCTACAAACGAAAGACGCTCAAGCTTCCAATCGGTTAAAGAACGGGAAATCATTGCGTCAATCCGCTCTATTTCATTCATGGTATTTTTAACCAATGAACGCAAATACGCGGCAGATTCCCCACTAAGCCTTCGCCTTTTTATTACCTCATCCAGCACTTCTTGAGTTTCAACCTTGATTAAATCAATACGGTAGAGAATTTCCACCGCCGCTATACGGGCGCGAGTCCGCGTTCCCTTCATACCGCCTGTTTTCAAAAGATTCTATCCTTCAGTAAAGAAACTAATTCTCTCTGGCCAAATTAGCCATCTCTATAGCTGCCAGAGCCGCATCCCAACCGCGGTTACCTTGCTTGACTCCAGCACGTTCAAGAGCCTGCTCTGTTGAATCTGCGGTTACTATACCATATATAACGGGCTTTTCAAACTGTAAACCCAAAACGGCAATTCCCTTGGCCGCTTCTGAGGCAACGAACTCAAAATGAGGCGTTTCACCTCTTACCACAGCACCTATGCAAATAACAGCATCAATTTCATTA
This sequence comes from uncultured bacterium, assembly GCA_964624585.1. Classification (GTDB taxonomy): domain Bacteria; phylum Hydrothermota; class Tepidihabitantia; order B3-TA06; family B3-TA06; genus CAZUXE01. The sequence continues at coordinate 35,025 of CAZUXE010000005.1, forward strand.
TTTTTAGCCATTAGCCGTGCGGCATGAGGAATCTCAAATGTTCCAGGAACGTAACTTACCTCAAGAGAGGCGGCTTTATGACGTTCCAGGCAATCAATTGCGCCTTCAAGAAGAGTTTTGGTTATCCTCTCATTAAAACGCGAAACAACTATGCCGAATTTAAGGCCTTCGGCATTAAGCGAACCCTTTTTTTCTTCTATTTTCATTTCTCATTCCTTTTCAAATTCCATAAAGGTTTCACACCGCCTGGCATTCTTACTCCTTTATTGACTTTCTTGAAGGCGTATGTTCCATTTTCATGTATACGCCACCAGTCTTCAACTCTTCAAGCATCTGATTAAGTCTTTTTTGCTTCGTCTCCTGCCTTTTTGCCCTTTCAATCCAAGCGATGTAGTCGTTCTGCTGGTATGGTGGTCGACGCTTATAATCATCCATTAGACAAAGGCTTATCAATTGCTCTTCAATGTAGCTCGGCATTGGGTTTCATGCACGCTTCATATAGTTCCCACTAGCCTTTTTTATTATACCTAAAATTTAATTTATAACATGCAACAGAGCAGAAATCCAGTACAGTGATTGTTCTGTTAATGATTTCATCAATCATTATTTTTTTCTTTTTTCTCTTCAAAATTTTCCAATATGTGTCCCATTCTGTCCCTTTTTGTCTCAAGATAAAATTTATTTAGTTCATGCGGGGTAACAGATATGGGAATCCTTTCCAAAACTTTCAGCCCATAGCCTTCAAGACCAATTCTTTTAGCCGGATTATTAGTCATCAAACGAATACTTGAAAGCCCAAGATCGCTGAGTATTTGAGCGCCTATGCCATAATCTCTGGCATCAGGCGGAAATCCTATAGCAACATTTGCATCCAGAGTATCCAAACCTTGGTCTTGCAAACGATAACAGACCAATTTGTTTAAGAGACCAATGCCGCGCCCTTCCTGACGCATGTAGACCAATACCCCAAGACCTTCCTTTTCAATGCGTCGCATTGCCTCTGAGAGTTGATCACCGCAATCACAGCGCCCTGAACCGAAAACATCACCTGTAAGACACTGTGAATGCACCCGAACAAGAACGTTTTCCTTCCCTGCCACATCACCTTTTACCACTGCCAAATGATGGTCACCTTCTATTAAGGTTTCGTATATAATAAGGTTAAATTCCCCGTATCGGGTTGGCAGTGGGGTTGAAAAAAGCCTTTTGACCAACTTTTCCCGCTTGCGCCTGTATTCAATTAAGTCTTTAATACTTATAAGCTTAAGGTTATGCTCCTCAGCAAACTCAATTAATTTAGGTAGCCTTGCCATAGAGCCGTCAGAATCCATTATTTCGCATAACAGACCAGCAGGTTTAAGACCGGCCAATTTAGCTAAATCCACCGCCGCTTCGGTGTGACCAGTTCGGCGAAGAACCCCTCCTTTTTTCGCAACTAGAGGGAAAATATGACCAGGGCGAGCAAGATCTTGTGGGCGAGTTGAAGGGTCAACCAAAGAAAGAATAGTTCTAGCCCTATCGAAAGCTGAAATACCTGTGGTTGTACCGTGCTTGTAGTCCACTGATACTGTAAATGCCGTTTCGTGTTTTTCGGTATTACGTTCAACCATCAAAGGAAGGTCCAATTCAGCCGCTCGCTCCTCGGTTATAGGCGCACAAAGCAGTCCCCTTCCGTATTTCACAATAAAATTAATCATCTCAGGGGTTGCCTTTTCAGCAGCTGCAATAAGATCGCCTTCGTTTTCCCTATCCTCATCATCAACTACTACTAAAAGATTACCCAGTTTTATCTCTTCAATAGCTTCTTCAATTGAAGCAAATCTGTTCTTAGAGAATTTCATCTTGCTCCCGTTATTCACAATTTCTTTCCGTACCACGACTTTGTGTATTCCTTAAAACGCTTATCTTCACGGCGAAGCTTCCAAAAACGGGTGTTGTTTTTGTACCATTCTATTGTTTCATCAAGACCCTTTTCAAAATCCATAGCAGGTTTCCAGCCCAGTAGTTTTTTCGCTTTAGCAGAACGACAAATAAGCTTGGCTACATGACCGGGTCTATCAGAATGCGTCTTTAGAAGGGTTTCCGGTTTGCCCAAATTATTAAGTATACGTTTGGCAATCCAGTTTATTGAAAAGCTTCTTCCGGTACCCCCGTTTATCTCCTCACCTACAATGGAAATAAAATCTTCGGCATAGAGCGCTGCTTCAATTAAAGAAGCGCCATCTTTAACCCACAACCAATCCCTTTCAGCTCCTCCTGCACCGTATATATACAGAGGTAAGTTAAGCAAAGCGTTGGTTGCAAAAAAAGGAATTAACTTCTCAACGTGTTGTCTTGGGCCGTACATATTGAATAGACGAAAAATAACAACCGGCAGTTTATAGGTACGGAAAAAAGAATAGGCCAATCTGTCAGCCCCTGCCTTAGTTGCCGCGTAAGGCGACTGGGGAGCCAGAGGATGTGTTTCATCCATAGGTTCTTTTCTAGCCGAACCGTAAACTTCACTTGTGGAAAGATGGATAACCCGTTTGATTTTGGACTGCGATAGGAATTCAAACAGATGGGCGGAAGAAACAAAGTCATTTTTTACAAATGTATCTATGGTAAGAATAGAGCGGTCCACGTGGGTTTCTGCCGCCATATGTACAACAGAATCGACTTCTGGAATAATTTTTGCAAGAATCTGCTTATTACCTGCATCACCGCGTATAAAACGAAAGTTGCTGTCCTTGCGACAGTTAGGCGGTATGGTGTCCAAACGACCTGGATAGAGTAATTTATCTAATACAAAAACCTTGCAGTTACCTTTTGCAAGCAGAGCCTCAACAAGATGAGAACCAACAAAGCCGGCTCCTCCGGTTATAAGAACAGCCCTTTTTTTCATCCGTCCTTCCTTGACCAATCGTAGGGAATTTCTGTAGAGTGTGGAGCAACCCTGTGTTCATCAGGATTTTCGTAATCATAAAGTTCTGTTGGAACATTTATAAACATAGCAGGCTCAGGACTAATTCCCTTCATGCCGTGCATTACTCCTGGAGGAATTGAAACAAGCAGAGGGTTTTTATCTCCAATAAAAAGTTCCACAATATTACCCTTAGTTTTGGAATCTTCCCGTGCATCATAAAGCACTAACTTAGCCATCCCCTTTATTACGCACATGTTATCGCGTTGAACTTTGTGATAATGCCAGCCCTTAACCACCCCAGGGTATGCAACGGATAAGTAAACCTGCCCGAATTTTTCAAAAAAACTGTCATCTGCACGCATAATTTCCATAAGCCAACCCCGCTCGTCAGGTATCACACGCAGGGATTTTATCCTAAGACCTTCAATTTTATTCTCCATAATAGCCTAAGTTTAGGCTGCTTTACAAATAAGTCAACACCAAGGCCAAGAAATTTAGGAAAGTTTGCTAAACTTCTATTTAGACGATAATTTATAATAATCGCCTTTTTACAAGTCGCAGGACAAAGCTTTCAGAACTTCGGTTTAGAGCATAGCTTATAATAATTATCAATTATCCCTTACAAGAATCAAAGGGCTACTATTTGCATAGCAACAATCTAGCACAGTGGTGTATTTAGTATCGTTCTTCCTTTGTTCCTGAATTATAGGCATAAGCGATACCAAAACAAAAACCTTTGAAGGCCGGACTGCCGTTAAACCTTAAGTCACCTGCTTCAAACTCCATAGGGAGAAAATCAACTCCGGCATAGATATGAGCGCCTGCAAATGGATGAAGATTCACGAATAATGTTCGAGGTATCACAAGGTAAGTTGTTTGAATACCGAATGTTACAACTTCGTAGCCTGTTTTGGTGCATATTCCAATCATAGGAGTAACCGATGCGATATTGGGAAAATCAAGGTCAATGCGTATTGCCGAATTAACCGTTCTTTTCTCTAAGGTCGCAAACTTGAAACCGATACCAACCATAGGAATAGGAAAGTTTATACGGGCTGAGTCATTATCGTTGTCATCTGTTTCCTGCCAACTTATAGTTGGTGAAACTATTCCGCCAAAACGTCCTTCAAAGCTGAATGTTTCCGAGACTCCGTTACTTATAATGAACTCTGGCCTGAATCCATTAAAGCTTCCTTGAGCTTTCCAGGCGTTTACCCATTCTCCAGAACGTTCCCCTGTCTGGTAAGCTATGCCTGCTCCGATGCTTAAACCTCTTGGGGTGTTGACTGTATTGTAGATAGGTGCGGATATGCAACCTATAGTCAAGGGTAAACCCAATAGTAGTAGATATTTTACGAACTTCACAATGCCTCCTAATAACTATTATAACCCCTAAGTATATGCTATGTCAAGGGTTTTACAGCCTTAAGTCAGCTAATCGCTTTGATTAAGGGATACAGCCAAAAACAAAGATAGTTTGGAAACAAAACTCTTTAGATATTCTCCACTGTTATTGAAATTAGGGATTTTTTTGAGGAGTGGAAAGAACTTTTTCAATTAGATAATTAGTTTAGACGCATTGACTCTTTGCCTGATAAGGTTTTTCTTGACAGCACTAATAAGCCGATTAATATCACCTCATGCCGAAACAAAATTTTGTCCACCTACACCTTCATACCGAATACAGCCTGCTCGACGGCTCAATTAGAATTAAGGACTTGGCAAAACAAGCCCGAAAATTTAAGATGCCGGCTGTAGCAATGACCGATCACGGCAATATGTTCGGAGTTGTCCCATTTTACAAAGCCATGCAAAAGGAAGGAATAAAACCCATTATCGGGATAGAAACCTATCTTACCGCAGGCAGTATCAAAGATAGGGAAAGCGCTCCCAATTCAGGAAAAAATTATCATCTCACACTACTTGCCTCAAATAATACCGGATACAAAAATTTGCTAAAACTTTCTTCAATAGCTTATCTGGAAGGCTTCTATTACAAGCCAAGGATAGATAAAGAAACTCTGGCCAAACACAGCGAAGGAATAATTGCCTTGTCAGGATGCTGGTCAGGGGAAGTATCATCCGCATTAATGCAAGGGGACATTGAAGGAGCGCGTAAGATATTGGAAAGCTATTTAGATATCTTCGGAACCGACAGGTTTTATCTTGAAGTACAGAATCTGGAACTACCAGAAACCAAGGCTATGATGGAGAAAACCATTGCTCTGGGAAAAGATATGGGTGTTGAACTTGTGGCTACAAATGACTGTCATTTCTTGAAACGAGACCACGCAGACGCCCATGATGTGCTTTTAGCAATTCAAACAGGGAAAAAGGTAACCGAAGAGGACAGAATGCGTTTTGGCTCCAATGAGATGTACTTTAAGTCGCCTGAGGAAATGGCTGAAGCGTTTAAGGATTTACCCGACGCTTTGGAAAACACTGTAAAGATTGCCGAACGCTGTATGATTTCCCTTGATATTGACACCCGAAACTTCAAACTACCACGCTATCCTATACCTGAAGAATTTAACTCTTCGATGACTTATCTAAAGGAACTTGCCTATTCAGGCTGCAAAAAGAAATGTTCTACAGATAACGAGCGCTACCTTAAGCGTCTTGAACACGAATTGGGAATTATTGAAAAAATGGGCTTTGCAGGATACTTCCTTATCGTTAAAGATATCGTTGATTACGCAAAGCGCAATGGAATATCGGTAGGCCCTGGGCGCGGCTCCGCCGTGGGAAGCCTGGTTCTTTATTCACTAGGTATAACAGAACTTGATCCTTTGAAATACAACCTTATTTTTGAACGCTTTCTAAATCCAGACAGAATAACCCTACCTGATATTGATATAGACTTTGCAGATGAGGAACGCGGCAAGGTTATAGACTACATACATGAACGATACGGCAAACAAAATGTCGCACGAATAATTACCTTTGATACAATGAAAGCCAAGGCAGCTGTCAGAGATGTTGGTAGGGCGCTGGATATTCCTTATGGAGAGGTAGATAAACTGGCTAAACTTATACCATTCAACGCCGATCTTCAATCAGCCCGCGCCACTCAACAGGAATTGAGCGCTTTGATTTCGCAGGATGAACGATACGAACGTTTGTTCGACGTAGCGGAAAAACTTGAAGGTATTTCACGTCATGCTTCAATCCACGCTTCAGGAGTTGTACTAACACCTGAACCACTAACTGAGTTTGTCCCCCTCTACAAAGCCACTGACGATAGCGTAAGCACTCAGTTTGATATGAAGGCTGTAGATTCCATCGGCTTGCTAAAACTTGATATTTTAGGATTAAGGACGCTGTCTGTAATAAAGATGAGCGAAAATTTAATCAATCGCGAAGGGAATAAGGTTGATACCCAAAATCTGCCCTTAAATGATGACAAAACATTCAGCCTTCTTCAACGCGCCGACACAGCTGGTGTATTCCAACTTGAAAGCAGAGGAATGCGGGAAATTCTAAGAAAGTTGAAACCAACAGAGCTTGAAGATATTATAGCGGTAATCGCAATATATAGACCAGGACCTCTTGCTAACATGAATCTGGACGAATTCTTCAAGCGAAAAAATGGTGAAAGTGAAATAGAATACCTGCATCCCAGTCTTGAAAAGGTACTTGCCCCAACCCATGGAATGCTCATCTATCAGGAACAAGTAATGCAGATAGCCAGAGTAATAGCTGGTTTTTCATACGTACAAGCCGACCATCTTCGTCGCGCTATGGGAAAAAAAATCCCCGAACTTATGGCCGAAATGAAGCAGCAGTTTTTTTCAGGAGCAAGCCAACAGGGTATTGACAAAAAAACTACTCAAGCTATATACGACTTAATTGAACCATTTTCAGGCTACGGTTTCAACAAATCTCACTCCGCAGGTTACGGCCTTGTATCCTACACCACTGCCTACCTAAAGGCCAACTACCCACTTGAATTCTTTACAGCACTTTTAACCAACGAAATGGGACATTCAGAAACTAAAATGGCGCAATTCATCAACAATGCTGTCAACAGCGGAGTAAAGGTGCTTCCTCCAGATATAAACAAAAGCGCCTACGCCTTTAAGATTGAAAATGGCGCAATACGATTCGGTCTTGGAGCCATAAAGAACGTAGGCAGAGGGGCGGCGGAGTTGGTTGAAAAGGAAAACTCCATTCAACCTTTTAGCGACATGAGGGATTTTCTGCTACGAACGAAGGGGAGCGTCAACCGCAAATGCGCGGAGTTCCTTACCAAAGCCGGATGTTTTGATTCCATTGATCCTGATAGAGACTTGCTTCTTGGAAAACTTCCTGATGAAATTACAAGGCTTTCCAACAAACGCGGACTCCTTTTAGAAAAACAACAAGGTCTATTCGGCGGTGAAGAGGCTGTTAATGTGAAATCCACGCGCCGCCCGAAAAGAAGCTTTAAGCCAAAAGATTTTCTGCATTACGAAAAGGACGCATTCGGATTCTACTTTTCAGGTCATCCGCTTGAAAAATACAAAGAAATTTATAACGCCTTCGGACTTCTCAAAATAGAAGATATTACAGAAAAACACGATGGAAAAACTATTTCTGTCGGAGGAGCCGTAATTGCCAGTAAAACAAAACGAGACAAAAAGGGACGCGATTACGCTATTATTACCTTGAGAGATTTTTCAGATGAAATTGATGTTTTTGTGTTTTCACAATTGTATGAAGAACATCGAACTGTTCTAAAATCGGATGAACCTATTATCGTAAAAGGTCGTGCGCTGGTTGAAGAAGGGAATCCACGTCCTAAATTGTTTAGCGAAGAAATTCTGCCGTTTAATGTAGTCCGAGCCAGACTGCATTCTGTTATTGTTGACGTTGACAAAGAACGTGTAACCAGAGATCAATTGATTGCCATAAAAAAATTAACCGATAGTTACCCTGGAAGATGCGCTTTTATAATTAATCTGAAGGGAAACAATGGCAGCGACCGAACCAGAATTCGTAGTCAAGAAATAAAGGTTAGCCCCTCTTCAGAATTACTGGAAGCTCTACGCAACACTACAGGAGTACTAAGGGTTCGTCTTCACGGAAAACTATAGCAGCGCTATTCTGGAAATAAATTAGATAATCGACAGGCCATATTATTTGAGGATAGGCAGTCACTAAGATTCCAAACATTGATGGAGATTGACGGGAAGCTACACTACAGACATCCATATTATCTGAGTGCATACAGTGTTTTTAATAAGTGCAGAATACTGAGATATCTTTCTGGTATCCAGCGCATTGCTTTTTGAAAATTGATAGTTGTATGGAAAAAGCGGAGAGGGTGGGATTCGAACCCACGACCCGTGTTACCGGGTACACGATTTCCAATCGTGCTCCTTAGGCCGGACTCGGACACCTCTCCGGCGTGAACTTGAAGTATATTTAGAATGTAGAATTCGTCAACTGCAATCGACTTTATTCAATTTCTGTAACTTGATTACAGAAGGCTTCACCGATATAATAGGGATATGGAAAGCTATACACGCTTATCGGAAAAACTTGTTCACATATTAATGGCTAAAGGAATTAAAGACCAAACTCTACTAAACGCTTTTCGCATAATTCCACGCCACATTTTTGTCCCTTCCGGCCTGGAACACAAAGCATATAACGATACAGCTCTTCCAATTGGTGGTGGGCAAACCATTTCAGCGCCATCAACGGTTGCATCCATGCTTCAGGCACTTAAACTAACTGTCAACGACAAGGTGTTGGAGATAGGGACAGGTTCAGGTTTCCAAACCGCATTGTTGAGCAAAATTGCAGGAAAAGTGTACTCTATCGAAAGGGAACTAAATTTGGCCAAAATTGCCAAGGAAAGACTCATTAAAGCAGGTTGCGGATATATTCAATTACGCTCAGGTGATGGAATGCTTGGCTGGTCAGAACACGCCCCGTACGATGCCATCATCGTAAGCGCAGGAACCGATACAATCCCGAAAAATCTGATTGAGCAATTGAAAATTGGAGGCAGAATGGTAATTCCTCTCAAGCAAAAAGTCTCTTTATTGACCCGCGGGAAAAACGGCTTAAGAACGCGGCTCTTAAGCAAATGCCAATTCGTACCGCTCGTACCTGGCCACACCTGACATTAAATCACTAACTCACTTTTACACTAACCCATTCCAGACTCTCGTACTAACAAACCAAAGTACTTTTACATTGACAATAACAGTCGTGGAGGCTATAATTATTATCTACGGGGCGTAGCGCAGCATGGATAGCGCGCTTGGTTCGGGACCAAGAGGTCGGTGGTTCAAATCCACTCGCCCCGATTTTCAAATGGATACTAACCCAACAATAATCCCGTTATTTTCGGCGGATGTAATTGCTCGCAGGGTAGAGGAATTAGGCGTGGAGATTGCAGAAGATTACGCAGGGAAAAACCCACTCTTAGTAGGTGTACTCAAAGGAGCCTGGGTCTTCATGGCTGATCTTTCACGAGCAATAACTATCCCACACCAATGCGATTTTATTCAGGTTTCAAGCTACGGCTCAGGTACCGAATCCACAGGAGAAGTACGATTTCTAACGGATATATCAACTCCAATTGCAAAAAGACATGTGATTCTTGTTGAAGATATAGTTGATACCGGACTCACATTATCCAATCTTGTAAATAGATTGAAAGAGCGCAACCCTGCATCAGTAGCCATATGCTCTCTTTTAGATAAACCGGAACGCCGCAAAACCTCAGTTCATATAGATTATTTGGGATTTGTCATTCCTAATAAATTCGTTATAGGCTATGGCGTAGACTGGGATGAAAAGTTCAGACATCTCCCCTACATTGGATACCTTGAATTCTAAGCGTCGCGCAATGCGAGTTGCTCTGGGCAAGGAACCGGCTGATCTGCTGTTAAGGAACGGACGGGTTCTGAATGTCTTTACCGGCAGATGGGAATTGAAGGATGTGGCAATAAAAGACGGCCTGGTTGCCGCGCTGGGCAACAATATCGCAGCTAGGAAAAGTTTTGACGCACAAGAAGCTTTGCTGGTTCCAGGATTCATTGACGCCCACATCCACCTTGAAAGTACACACCTATGGCTACCTGAAATATCCCGACTCATGCTTACCCATGGCGTAACCACCGTTATTACAGACCCTCATGAAATGGCTAATGTTGCCGGAATTGAAGGCGTGCGAGAAATGCTTAAGGCTTCGCGTCATGTAAACTTGGATATCTTCTTCAAAGTTCCTTCTTGCGTTCCTGCTTCTGAATTTGAAGAATCGGGCGCAAGACTTGACGTAAATGAAATAAAAGAACTACTTGCTAAGCCAGAAGTAATCGGACTAGCTGAAGTAATGAACTTCCCAGGTGTTCTTACTGAGAATGTGAGGATATGGGAAAAACTTGGATTATCAACTAATATAGATGGACATTTCCCAGGAGGGAAAGGCCAACATCTGCAAGCCTACGTTGCAGCAGGCATTGATAATGACCATGAAACCAGCGATGTTACAGAAGCCTTAGAAAAGATAAAAACAGGCATGTGGCTCTTTATAAGAGAAGGTTCGGCCGCAAGAAATCTTGATACTCTGCTTGACGCAGTTGACAACTATACTTTTAGGCGCGCCTGTTTTTGCACAGATGATTTGTCGGCTCAGGAGCTACTTGAACACGGCTCCATGGATTATATCGTAAGGCAAGCTGTAACAGGCGGACTGGCTTTAGAGCAGGCATTGATAATGGCTTCATGGAACGCTGCCCAGGCGCACGGCCTGCACAGACTCGGCGCAATAGCTCCAGGATACTTCGCAGACATCGCCCTTCTTACTCCCGAATCTCTTACTGTAAAAAATGTATTTAAGAAAGGTAAACTTATTTCACCTACTTCAGAGCATTCTCAACCAGTTCCTGATTTTTTCAAAAACAGCGTAAAGCTACCTCAACTTGATATATCTGATTTCCAGATACCTTACAAAAAGCAGCTTCGTGCCATAGGGATAATGGATGGTGAAATATTAACCACAGAAGAGTATGCAAACCCTGTTTGTAGAAATGGTTTTGCCGAATCGAAACCGCAGGAAGACCTTCTTAAGGCTGCTGTTATTGAACGTCATGGAAAATCAGGCAACATTGGTTTGGGTTTCGTTAAAGGCCTTGGCATCAAGAACGGAGCTATGGCTTCCACTTTAGCGCATGACGCTCACAATTTAATTGTAGTTGGAACCACAGATTCCGATATGCTTTTTGCTACCCTGAAGTTAGCGGAAATTGGGGGCGGACAGATACTTGTAAGTGACGGAAAGATTATTAGCTCTCTGCCACTGCCTATAGTGGGCTTAATGTCTGAAACAAACGCTGAAGAGGTAGCAAAAAAAGCTAGGACTCTTAAACTTAAAACTCAGGAAATAGGCTCAAAATTAAAAGATCCATATGCCACTCTTTCATTTCTAGCCCTATCGGTTATTCCAAAACTAAGACTAACAACACACGGACTTCTGGATGTAGATCTATGGAAAATAATCAACTAAGCTACTTTTCAAACGGCAATTGGGTGAAAGAATGAAAACCTGCAGGCATATTCAGCTAGGTGTAATAGGTGGACGTTACTGTTCAAAAAGCTCAGCAGTAATTGCAGAGGAACTAGGGCGGCTAATTGCAAATGAAGGTTGGACTTTAGTATGCGGCGGACGCGGCGGCGTGATGGAAGCTGCATGCAAAGGAGCAGTTGAAGCAGGCGGCATAACCATAGGCATACTTCCCGACTCAACAGGCCTTAAGGCCAATCCTTATTTAACCCATATCATCAAAACCGGAATGGGTGAAGGGCGCAACCTCATCATTGTTCATTCAGCAGACGCTCTAATAGCGGTAGATGGCAAATACGGCACCTTGTCTGAAATAGCTCTGGCGCTGGCACGCAAGAAAATGGTTATCACTATAAACTCATGGAACATTTCAGGCACAATAGCTGTTGGCGATGCACAGGAAGCCATTATAAAGATAAAGGAAGCTCTGGATGTCTAACACAAGACTAGAAGTAATACTCAAGGGACGGGTGCAAGGTGTAGGATTCCGATTCTTTACAATGAGACTTGCATGTCGCTATAAATTAACAGGTCAAGTTCGCAACACTGGAATAGACAAAGTGGAGGTTATTGCAGAAGGCCCGGAAAACATTCTTAAGGCCTTTCTTAAGGAATTGAGCCTTGGCCCATCATCTGCCAGAGTAAACGAGGTTAAATCTGATTGGAACAACGCAACAGGTGAATTCGATAAATTCCAAATAACATATGAAGAAAGATAGACTTATACAGAAGGAGAGCGAGCGTACTTGGCGGTGGAGTAGCCGGTTTAGCATTGAAAGGATATACTTATATGGAAGGAAAGCAGAAAGGCTACTACTATAATGAACGCAAAACTAAGGATGTAGCATGAAAATTAACATCGTCTACTTTACTTCTACCGGCAATACTCTTTGGCTTTCAGAAAAGGCCAAAGGGTTCTTTGAACAAGCCGGTCATCAAGTCCAATTGTTTGAAGTCGTCAAAACCGGCGACAGTTTCCTTAAAACCAGCGATATGGTAGGTATTTTCTACCCTGTTTGGGCATCCAACCTACCTAATCCTTTACGCGATATGCTAAATACGCTTGAGGACGGTTCTCAGAAAGGGAAAAAAATGTTCCTCATAGGCAATTGCGCTATGTTTACAGGCGATACCGGAATGTACTGGAAACGAATTCTTGAACGTAAAGGCTTCAACGTGTTCTACATAAATCATCTAGTTATGCCAACAAACCTTAATGTCCCAAACTTTAATTTTCAGAAAGTGCCAGATGAAAAAAAGAAAACCAAGATTCTTAAGAAAGCTGAACAAAAACTCAAGAAGATATGTGCAGACATTTTAGCCGATAAAAATAAAAAAGATGGAATAAGCCCACTAGGTAAATTTATGGGATGGGGACAAAGAAATTTTTATGAAAAAGGAACTGAGCCATGGAAAAATTTATTCTCCGTAAATAAAAAACGCTGCACCGGATGCCGCTTGTGTTACCGCATGTGTCCTGTTGGAAACATCAAAATGCAAGCCGACGCTAAACCTTCGTTTGGTTCTAAATGTATTTTGTGTGTAAAATGCTACAACTTATGCCCTGCGAACGCAATCCTTATTGGAGAAAAAAGTGAAGACTCACACAAGTACCGACGATACAAGGGGCCGTCTAAAAAGCTCAAACCAACTACCTACCGTTGACGAAAGACCGAGATAGCTATAGAAATCAAGTTCACTAACTAGATTTGAAAAAAGACATAAGAGAGAGCGACTCAAAATAGTAGTAAGGGGGACTCCAATGGAGTCCCCCTTCTGCTTAATTAAATCCAAGAGATAGGCTAGGTGCTTAAATCATCCGCCTTATTCAATTCCAAGCTTACGCCGCGTTGCCGGAATCAGACCGCCTTGAGCAATGAGATCAAGGATAAACTCCGGCAAAGGCTCAAATGATAACTCCTTACCTGTAGTATGATTAATAAGCTTTCCAGCTTCCAAATCAACTTCTACATCATCGCCTCCTGAAACCTGTTTGCGTATGTCAGGAACAATAGCAATTGGCAGTCCCAAATTTATGGCGTTACGGTAGAATATACGTGCAAATGATTCTGCAATAACACAGCCAATACCAAAATATCGTATCGCGGTAGCCGCCTGTTCGCGTGAGGAACCGCATCCAAAATATTTTCCGGCAACTATAATATCGCCTGGTTTGGCTTGAGTACGAAAATTAGGATAAACCGTTTCAAAAAGATACTTCGGGGTTTCTTCTGCATCAGTTACCTTCATATAGCGTCCCGGGAATATAACGTCGGTATTTACGTCATCCGGGAATATCCAGGCTTTTCCTCTAACAGATTTCATCTCAGGCCTCCAGATATTTGCGAGGGTCTGCAAGCTTAGCTTCAAGCGCCGATGCCGCTACCGTAGCGGGCGATGCAAGGTATAGGAAAGCCTCCGGCGAACCCATACGTCCCTGAAAATTACGGTTGGTGGAAGTTACCGCTACTTCGCCAGGAGCAAGGCAACCCTGATGCGCTCCCAGACAAGGACCGCATCCAGCATTTACTATAACAGCACCTGCATCTATAAAGGTTTCAAGTATTCCCTGATTAAGGGCTTCGCGGTAAACCTTCCATGACGCGGGAACAACCAACAAGCGAACATCAGGATTAACCCGCCTGCCTTTGAGAACACGCGCAGCCTCGGCAAGATCTTCCAGACGACCGTTCGTACATGAACCTATAACGGCCTGATTAATTTTCCTACCCGCAACCTCAGAAATAGGCTTGACGTTATCCACTTCATGCGGACAGGCAAGTTGAGGTTCAAGACTAGATATGTCAAAGGAATGCTCAGAAATGTAGCCCGCATCAGCATCAGGTGTCAGCATCTCATAGTCGCCCTTAGCAATGTTTTTAACAAAGGACTCCGTAACAGCATCGGGAATAACGAAGGCTGTTTTGGCTCCTGCTTCCATGGAAAGGTTAGAAAGCACCATTCTTGAAGCAATCGACATAGCAGAAATGGCATCACCTGAGTACTCAATCGCTTTGTAATCAGCGCCGTCAGCGCCAATAGTGCCGATTACCTTGAGAACCACATCCTTAGCGTATACACCTTGGGGAAGCTTACCGGTAACGGTAATCTTTAAGGTCTCAGGAACACGCAACCACAACTCACCTGTAGCCCACACAGCCGCCATTTCGGTTGCGCCAACTCCGGTAGAAAAAGCGCCTAGGGCGCCACCTGTAGTGGTATGGGAATCGGTTCCCACCAAAAGGATACCCGGCCTTGAAAACCCCTCTTCAGCCAGCACCTGATGGCAAACACCTGTATTGATATCATAGAAATTCTCAATACCTTGCGCCTTGATGAATTCCCGCAATTCCTTCTGGCCCATTGCAGTACGTTCCGATTCGGCAGGAACTCGATGGTCAAAGATAATTACTATTTTTTTATTATCCCAGACCCGCTCCACGCCAATCTTCTCATAGGCAAGTTTAACCATACGCCCGTTTTCATGCGACATGGCAACATCAACCTTGGCCTGTACAATCTCACCAGCGCGAACTGTTTCTTTTCCCGATTTTCTGGCAAGAATCTTTTCGGCTAGGGTCATTGGCATGATGACTCCTTATTTATCTCCGTATTTCTTTTCTACTACGGATTTAGGCAGGAAACACTTTTCCATTTCTTTATATTCAGGCAAACCGACTAGGTTCTTAAATTCATCAAAGGTACATAGGAGGTCAGTTCTATCAGGCATAATCCCGCGTTCTTTAAGAACCTTTAGGTATTCCCGAAGCCACTTGGTTACAACAAAAATGGTTCCAACCGGCACAGAAACTCTAGCTACGCCAAGCTCTGCAAGTTCATCTATAGGAATAAGCGGAGTTTTACCGCCTACAACCGAATCAAACAGGTTGATTGAAACAGGTGCATCTATTTTTGCAATGGCATCGCGAATCATTTCCTTATCGGTTGGAGCCTCAAGGAAAATCATATCGGCGCCGGCTTTTGCATAGGCGTTAGCGCGTTTAATTGCGTCTTCATATCCATTAACAGCTATTGCATCGGTACGAGCGTTAATTACAAAATCAGGGTCCATATCCTCACGTGCCTCAACTGCGGCTTGGATTTTTAGAACCATCTCTTCCTCACTAACCAACTGCTTACCTTCCATATGCCCACAGCGTTTGGGAAATACTTGATCCTCCAAATTAACACCTGCAGCGCCTACCTGAATAAAATCCTGCACAGTGCGAATAACGTTTAAGGCATTGCCAAAACCGGTATCGCCATCACCCATAACTGGAATATCCACCGCATGTGCCACACGCCAGGTCATATCCACAACTTCATTCCAGCCAAGCAGACCAACATCCGGCTTACCTAAAAGACATGCGGAAACACCGAAACCTGAAACTTGAGTAAGCTCGAAACCGGCTTCCTGAATAAGTTTGGCCGAAAGTACGTCGTAGCACCCGGGCGCGACCACCGCCCGCCGCTCGTTTATCATTTTTTTAAGTTGAGTAGTTTTCTTCACGAAGATCCTCCGATTCACGTTTGTGAATTTTCCGGTGAGTATAGGCTGCACAGCCAAGAAGTCAAGAATTCAACCCAGGGCTAAATGAGAACTCCAGTAAAACAATTTATCAGAAACTTATTAAAATTGGGGAATCGGATGCAAATTTAACGGCTTTTTTCGAATAGATTGGAAATTGCTTGTGTTCAATAAGCAAATGCTACGTTTCAAGAAAGAGTAAATATATCAGATTCCAAAAATTAATCCGAATCCAATGTACAATTATCCTCAGTTGACTAGCTAGAGTCCACATCTATAATGACCAATGGATTTATTCGCCTTAGAGGATAGAGAAAAAAGCGACGATTTAGGCAACGCTCCCCTTGCTGAACGTATGCGTCCACACAAGCTTGATGAATTCTGCGGACAAAAACATCTTCTAGGCAAGAACAGACCTCTAAGACGCTTGATAGAGTCAAACCGTCTACCTTCGATGATATTTTGGGGGCCTCCGGGTTCAGGAAAAACAAGTCTAGCACTCCTAATTGCAAAGTTGGTCAACGCTCAATTTATTGCCAAAAGCGCTGTAACCGCCGGAATAAAAGATGTTAAACAAATAGCCGAACGCGCAAAGATGGTTTGGAAAGCTCATCAGCGGCGAACAATTCTATTTCTTGATGAAATTCACCGCTTCAACAAAGCACAACAAGACGCTTTTCTACCCTACGTAGAACGCGGAACTATAACCCTTATTGGAGCGACAACTGAAAATCCAAGTTTTGAAGTTATAGGCCCTCTGCTCTCAAGATCAAGGGTCTTTGTATTTAATCCTTTGGAAACGGATGATTTACTAGAAATACTGCGTCAATCTATAGCTGACGACCGTGGTATAAAAAATTTACATCCAAAGGTTTCAGATAAGGTGTTGAAATTTATTATTCAAATTGCAGCAGGTGACGCCCGCCGAGCGCTCAATCTCTTAGATACCGCGGTACAAGTAACTGAACCGGATAAGGATGGTAACCGAACGGTAACAATGGAAATAGCAGAAGCGGTTCTTGAACGAAAATTTCTTTTATACGACAAGGCCGGCGAAGAGCATTACAATTTGATATCGGCATTTATTAAATCAATGAGAGGTTCTGATGCCGATGCTGCAGTGTATTGGCTAATGAGAATGATTGACGCCGGTGAAGACCCTTTATTCTTAGCAAGAAGAATGCTAATTTTGGCAGCAGAGGATATCGGACTTGCCGACCCACATGCACTTACTATTGCCAACGCGGCAAAAGACGCAGCACACTTTCTTGGTTATCCCGAATGCACTTTCCATCTTGCAGAAACTGCCATATATCTCTCACTTGCTCCAAAATCGAACGCTGTCCTTAAAGCCATTCAGGCCGCCCGAAAAGACATAGAACAAACCCAAGCCGAACCCGTCCCCTTACATTTAAGAAACGCACCCACAAGCCTTATGAAAACCCTTGGCTACGGTAAGGAATATCAGTATCCGCATTCCTATAAAGATGCGGTAGCTGACCAAGTCTATCGCCCTAAGGGAATTACAGGAAAGGTCTACTACAAACCTTCAGACAGAGGGTTTGAGGCAAAACTCAGGGAAAGATTGAAGCTCATGAGAGAACAAAAGCGAAAGATACGGGGCGCAAAGGAAAAGTTTAAGTAAAGATTCTATCAAGCTCCTTTTTCAATATTTGGAGAGCGGCAGCAAACTTTGGCTTGTTGCTAGACATATTTGGCCAGCGATTGAGACCTGAAGGGTGAGGTAGAACAATAATTTGCACTTTACGCTTCCAAATACGTTTCTGAACTAACTCTCCGACTAAATCCATACCAGCAGTCTTGCCAAGAATGGTTTTAGCTGCAACCGAACCGATAAGAATAAGAAGTTTCGGACGTGCGTGGGAAAATTCAGCCTCAAGCCAAGACAAACAGTTACGCCTCTGTTGACCAGAAGGCGAAGCGTCATCCTTACCATTAGAAGCAAGCCCAGGATAGCACTTTGCAACCGCTGTAATGTGTGCCTTGGAACGAATAAGCTCTTCCTTGTAACCTAAATCTGCAAACCATTGCCATAAACGCTTACCCGCAGGGCCTGAAAAAGGCTTTAAGGATTTGAGTTCGTGACGTCCAGGAGCCTGTCCTATGATAAAGATAGGTCTGTTAGCCCCACCCTGAAACACCACTGCCGGCTCCAGAAACTCAGAACATCTACTACATGCACGCAATTTATCAGCAAATTGGCGAAATAGCCTGTCCTGCTCTGCAATTGTACGCTTACGCGCCTTCAAAGACGCTTCGCATCCACAATAATCTTGCCGATAGAGACCAAGTTCATTAGATATCTCAAGACTGCGCTTGAAACCTTCTTGCTTTTTGAAATCTTCTGCTAAAAACTCTACACCGTATTTCAGAGCAAGGGCATTTCCCATATCCCGGAGCCAGTTAAACGACTTATGGGGACTTACCGACAGGGTTGTTGTAAAGTAATTGAATCTTTCCGATGCGGCAAGTTTCGCCGTTGCCTGCAAACGAAACTTGTAACATAACTCACAACGACGTCCCTTTTCCGGCTCATCTTCTAATCCGTGGATAAATTTTGTCCATTCATCAACATCCCGTGGGCCTTCTATAAGCTTGAAACCCATAGCATCTGCTACCTTACGGGTCTCAACCAGTCGTTTACAATATTCCTCCTGTGGTTCAATTTGAGGGTTGTAAAAGAAACCGGTTACATTAAATTTTTCACAAAGGCGCTCAAACACCGATGTAGCATCGGGCGCACAGCAGATGTGAAGCAATATTTTAGGCTTCCGAGACATTCTAAGGATTGGCTAAAAAGGAAAATCGGGAAGGGTTATGGTTGCCGAACGTTCCTGCCCGACTGAAACAAGCCAAAGTGGAAGAGCAAGCTCATCAGATATCCACTTAAGATAAGAACGAGCCTTTTCAGGCAATTCGTCAAACACTCTGGCATGGCTTGTAGCAGTCATCCAACCTTCTAATTCCTGATAAACCGGTTCACCTGGAGCTTCATTGTGAGGAGCAACTTCCGATAATATCGCTCCATCGGACTGACGATAACCAGTGCAGACCTTTATTTTATCAAAACTATCCAAGACATCCAATTTAGCTATTGCCAAGCCATCTACAGCGTTGAGCTTAACAGCGTAACGAAGCAAAGGTAAGTCAAGCCAACCGCAACGACGACGACGACCTGTCGCAGCGCCAAACTCATTACCTATTTTCTGAAGTCTATATCCGACTTCACCTTCATCTTCTGTTGGAAAAGGCCCTGCCCCGACTCTTGTTGCATAAGCTTTAGTAAGACCTACAACTTTAGCAATGGAGCGATACGATATACCTATACCAACCGGTATTGAAAGTGTCCCGGGATTAGAGGAAGTTACATAGGGATAGGAGCCATGGTCTAAATCCAACATAACACCTTGGGCAGCCTCATAAAGAACCCTTTTACCTGTTTCAAGATAGCTGTTAACCAAAGCCGCCACGTCACCAACATAGGGCTTTATACGCTCTGCAAGCTGTTTAAGCTCTGAGATTGTTTCATCAAAACCGATACCTGCTCCCCCGTATAACTTTTGGATTACCGCATTATGGCGCTTAACAACTATTACCAGCTTATCTGACAATTGGGGTGAGTAAAGGTCTGCAACCCTAATTCCTATACGGGCATATTTATCTTGATAACAAGGCCCTATCCCCCTATGAGTAGTTCCTAAACGATACTCGCCCCTTTCCTCGTCACTGAACTTATCAAGCAGGCGATGATGAGGAAGTATTATGTGCGTTCGCGGATCTATTGTTATGCGCGACTGATAGTCGACCCCTGCATCCTCAAGTTTCTTCCATTCATCAAAGAGTGTTTGAGGATGAAGTACGCAACCGGCAGCTATTGCAACATGGATTTTGGGATTGAGAATCCCTGCAGGAAGCTGGTGAAACACCCATTTGACACCATCCACACACACAGTATGACCGGCATTCGGCCCGCCCTGATAGCGTACAGCTAAATCAAAGCGAGCCGCAATTACGTCAACCATCTTGCCCTTACCCTCATCACCCCACTGTAATCCTAACAAGGCAAGGCTGTTCAATTCTTTTTCTTTCCTAAATTTACGAACGCTTAGAAGGTATAGGATATTGACACTTTACGATTCTGAGTTGTAAAGTCGTAAATCTTTTCGTCTATACCAATATCAAGTTGAAAACCGCCATATTTTATTCCGGCTCCATAGGTAAGACCTATACCTTTCAAACTTCTATCACCGGGATGAAATATTCCATTATATATATCGAGATGAGTTAGCTTAATCCCTGTTTTATCCTGTAGAATAACACCACCGCGAGCGCCGGCTTTATCATAGAAATACCCAAGACGTAAGGAAAGTATTTCCTTAAATATGGAAACTTCAAAACCAACGCCACGAGGAGTATTCGCCACTTCATAACCGAACTCTTGAAAAAAGCTGAGAGAATCAACTTCAGGAGGATCTATGGCAAACATTCCAACTAATATCTTGGCAATGTCACCAGTTATCTTCAGACCTACAATTTCGTATTGTTCTTTTTTGGTTGGATCTTTAGACATAATGCTCAACGGTTTATATGAAAAACCTGCCCTAAGAGTGAGTGGTAGAGGATCTGCATCTGCTTTTGAAGAAAACGACATTGGTGAGCCAATATTCTGCAATGCTAAACCTAAGCTAACATTGTCAAAGGGTTTATAGAGAACCCCTGCATCCATTGCCCACGATAGAGCGCTCCCCCTTCCTTTGAGATTCTTTTCTTTCATTATCCATTCAGGTATAAGGTATGAATATATAAGTTTAAGCCCACCACCTAAAGCCACTTTTTCATTTAATTTCCGACCATAAGACAAACCAAGTGCAAAATCAAAGGTGTTATAGCTTCCTATAAGAGTGGCGTCTGATTTTTTTATAACGGTCTCCCCAGTAGTCAAATAAATCCCATTAAACGCAAAAGTCCCAATTCCTTTGAAAGGTGCTGCAACTGCCAAATATTCATAATACATGTCTTTTGCCAAACCCGGCAACCAATTAACGTGCATCAACGAAAAGTTGACAGCATCCTGCTGATAACCCAATCCGCCGGGATTGTAGTAAGCAGCCGAAGCGTCGTCGGAGATAGCGGTAAAGCAACCTCCAAGAGCCGTTGGACGTGAGCCTGGCCATATGGTCAAAAATACCGCCCCAGGGCGCTTTGGTTGACCAAATACAACTACACTCAGCATTAATACCAACAGCGTGATTCTTTTAATCATATATATTCAACCTCCGAAAATGATGATCTACCGATCAATTAAGTTAAGTATAGAAAGAGAACCGCCTCATGTCAAGCATAAAGCAAGAACTGTTCCATGTGGATTTTTAACGTCAAAGCAAACTCAATTAAGTTTTTACACATAACTGACTTATTGGATAAAAACAAACCCCATCACTTATAAAAGATTCAACAACTAGGGTAGCATTTCAGCCATTTACTCTTCCACTTTTATACATTTGGATAATATATAATATATTTTTAGGATTCTCTACTTACACGCTTAACGAAGCTAAGGCTATAATATTTGAAAAACTCTAAGACAGAAAACTTCCCTATCTGTAAGTTTTAGTTTATTTGCTTATTTAGCACTGTTTTTGTAGAACATCCAAAAACTTTCAGATTCCGCAAACTTGAGACAAAACTACAGAATTATTAGACTCAAAACTAAGCAGATATACCTGATTTATTTTAGATTAGCATACAAGCAGAATTCATCGAAAACATTGCATAACATCAGCTTGTCTTGCTTGATTGATACTATGTTTGACTTATCAGAATTCATCTTAGAGATTGTATAAAAGCGACTAGCAAGAAAGTAAATTGGACTGGGATTAAGGAGACACGATTTCCGGCTAATTTTATAACTCAAGACTTAAGGTAGTGAAAAGATTAACGCGACAAAGCCGTGTATTTTATATTAAAATACCGCTTTCTACAAGACAACTATGCCCCCATCTGCTATCTCTTCCAAGATACCTTTTTATCCGACTTGACAGAAGAAGGAGTGGGCTTAAACTTCAGCTTATGCGGAGATTATGGACAATTGCAATAATACTCATTGGATTAAGCTCATGCGCAAGGCAAGGAAGTATTCCTAATCCTGATATCTTTCCACCTCATTTGATATCAATAAGCTCAAGCAGCAATACCCAAATAACCCTACATTTTGACGAAGAACTCGATTCAACCGCCTATATTTCGTCTTTGTACACAGTAACGCCTGTTAATTCCTCAGGAGCAAGTCCACGGATTAGGTTTATTACCAGAGACCCTGATGAATCAAGAAATGTTGTTCTTATTACCTCACCCTTACAAATCCGCCGCCATTTTCTAAGGGCCACCGCCTCAGACAGGCGCGGCAATATTTCTAAAATCAAAACAAGCTTCAAGCCATCAGCACGGAGAGATACCCTTGCTCCCTTAGTTCGAATAACACCCATAACTCCGCGAACTTCTTTCCCTTATGAAATTGAGTTCAAATTTAACGAACCTGTTGATACCTCAAAGTCTTTTATGCTTCTCACAGCCCCTCAACCCGACACAAACCACTTCATACTTTCCTGGGAAAGAAATCTTATGCACCTATCTTTGAGAATAAGGGACACACTACTTGCAAAAAAACCTTTTTACGCTGTGCTTCTTCCAGGGGTATCGGATTTTACAGGTAATCGACGTAGTAATCTTACAGACGCATTCGTGTATGCAGATACCAGCATCGACTTAAATCCAATATTTGGGAAACTTACAGCTGCAAATGGAGCAAAAGCATCTAACGCTTTGGTACTGTTTTATAAAAACGACAGCCTGTTTGCAGCAACCGGAGCCGATTCTGCAGGAATATTTTACACCAACTTGGCTGTTGAACCTCCGTTTCGGATTTCAGCTTACTACGATGCCCAAAACGATGGCTCTTATGAAAACGCCGGAAACCTGACCATCGAAAGCTTTAACAAAGATACCCTTAGAATTCCGCTCTCACCAATAGCTCCCGCCTTTTCAATAGAAAACATACTCTCTCCGTGAAACCACTGAACTGGATACTCCATTCAATTTTACTTATACTTCTTGTCCTACTATTTATTCCTGAAATTGGACTTCCATTGTTTTGGACAAAACCCCGTGTCGCAGTTATGCTAGATACATCGCCAAGTATGAATATTGAAAATAAAACTGCGCAACTGAATACAATTCTTAAAGATATAACCGTGCTTCAAAAACAAGCAGATTTCGATTTCTATCCGTTTGCAGATTCACTTTATCCTAAAAAAGAAACATGGAATACGGCAATGGGATATCAGGGTAGAGCCACAGATATCAGCTGCATATTCAAGGAATTTGAGCACGATAAATATGATGCTATTTTATTAATAAGCGACGGCAGACATAACGGCCCTGATATATTGCAAAACATAACATCACTAGCCCCATTGTGGAGCATTGCTGTGGGAAAAGGCGACCTACCGGATATTGGAATTACTGAAGCCTGCGTAGACGATTCCCTAAATCTTGAGCTTAGAATAAGCTCCCACATCCCAACACCAATAGCTTCAACTGTTAAAATTTACGCTGGGGAAAAACAGATTGCCGCTAGGAATATCTCCCTTCCTACACACGGCTTATCTCAATTTAGAATACCGCTTTCTGGAATAAATCGCAGTAGAGAAATTAAAGTTCTGCTTGAAGAGCTAGAAAATGAAGATTTTCTAGAAAATAATCGTTATTCCGTAAAAATCTCTAGACACGGTAAAAATCCCAGGGTACTTTTTATTGGCAACCTACTTAATTTGGAAACTAAACAAATCCTCAACACGCTTAAAATGATTCCCGATATAACATTGATAACCTATATAGAGGTGGCAAATAACCGATTTATCAAGGCTGGCAATAATGCAAGTGCGGATATAATTGTGGTCGGGCCAATTGCGAAGCAAGCTTCGCCTAAATTGTTGAATATTATTAATAATGCCAACGGAAAAACACCTATTTTATTCCTCTGTAACGGAACAAATCTTCCCCTGGAGATAGCCAAAATTTATCCCTTGGTGCCGGATATTATGGATAAGAACTCTAACTCCAAAGCCCTGCTTTCTAAAAGCGACCTTGGCAAAATGCTTTCAGGCAACTGGCAACCATCAACTATAGCTATGGATATAAAAAGTGGCAAAGGCTATAAAACCAAAAAAAAAGTAACCGCGCTTATGAAAACGGGTGAGAGAGTATACTTTGCATACGATAGAATCAATGGTAATCTTGCCTTACAGCTTCCTCAATTGGCCAAGGAAGCAAAACGTAATGAAGCAATCTTCAGAGAAACTATTACACGATCTATTCAATATCTAATAAATCCACATTCATTTCCATTTTCAATTTTGGCTGCAAAAACCCGCGGGAATTTGCTTTCAATTCAACTTAAATCGCAGCTATCTTTTGATTCAAACGAATTGGAGGCATTTCTCAGTCCCGATTTCCACAAGCTTTCTATAATACCCACCTCAATAAATACCTTTAAGCTCACAGGAAACGCCAAGCCCGGAAGTTATAAATTACATATCAAATGGAATAAGCGACATGCTGTAATGCCTCAGACAATTACTATCCCGCAACAGAAAACAGAGCAGCCCTCGCGCGGCTCCAACCCTAAACTATTGACCTACCTTGCCGACCACAATCATGGACGTATAATAAGCTCAAAGGAACTGGATTCTTTTGTCAATTCCTTGCCTCGCAATAAACACGTTAAATTCAAGCCACTGAAAACACCTTGGTTGGTGATAATCATATGCTTGATTCTTTTAGGAGAGATATGGTACAGAAGACAACACGGATTACCCTGATAATTCTATCCCTGCTTGTTGCCACCTCACTTACTCAAGCAAGAGAAGCCAAAACTAGTGGATTTGAGACTAGGGAAACGGCTATTCAAACTGAAAATAATAGATATTCTCCGAAAAGAACTGCTAGGATTTTAAGTGCAGGAGCCTCCTCCAATGATACTAATACTTACTCCCTTAAGATTAAGAAAGAAGGCTTGCGGGAACGTACATCAAAGCTGATCTTGGGGCTTCTTGGCCCCCGTATGGGCATTTTTGTTCTATCCATGCTGCCTATATCCGAACTTCGAGGCGCTTTAGTGCTATGGGCATTGGACAAAACTATACATCAAGCAGTTCCATGGTGGCAAGCATCACTAATTGCCCTGCTTGGAAATCTCATACCCGTGATACCAATAGTGTTTCTTTTGAACTGGATAATGAAACTTCTTGGAAATATAGGAATTTTCAAAAAAATCTTTGATTGGCTCGCTGCCCGCGCCAAACGCAAAGGCGACCTTATAGAACGATACGAATTTCTGGGGGTATTCCTATTTGTAGCCATCCCACTGCCCTTCACCGGCGCGTGGACAGGAGCGCTTATTGCCTCCGTCCTCAGACTCAATCCATGGAAGTCCTTCCTCATAATCTGCCTAGGCGTATTGAGCGCCGACATTGTTGTTACCGCCTTCGTTCTTTTGAAGTGGTGGGGATTGCTCGCCGCCGTAATCATATTGCCCTTACTATGGATATTATCAAGATGGCTTGAACACAAACCAATTAGAGCTTGATTAAAGTTAATTTAAGCGTGAGATTTGACTTCTAGGAAACGCTCTATTCTCAATTCAAATATTCCGAACCTAGTTATGGGAATAGATTTAGCTTGTTTTAACTCAAAACTTACTTAACACACTCCTCCGACAAGCCCAATAGTGTTTATGTGTAAAAATATAATTTACCGTGAAGGCTTGAGAAAATGCTAATGAACGATGAGTATAAAGAAGAGACAGGATAGCAAAAGATGCCGAACTCTCAGCAATAACAAATAAGGTATTATACAATTCATAAGAACTTTGACTAGAAAAGACCGACCCATGTTTAATACTAAAAAAACGAATGGCTAAGGCTCCATACAGACACAAAATGAGAAGGGGGGTGGAAACGGAGCCGACGAGACTCGAACTCGCGACCTCTAGCGTGACAGGCTAGCGTTCTAACCAAGCTGAACTACGGCTCCTTAAGGCATGTATTATATCAATAAGAAGACCCGTGTCAAGATACACGGGCCTTTTTCACTTCTCTTTTTTATAGCCAGTTGCTGATTAATCAAGCAAACAGCACGACAACAGTTACATACAATGCTAAAAACGCTTCTATCTAGAACGACGCGGCGCTCGTGTAGAAAATACAAATTCTACACGCGCATACTCCGGATCCTCTTCAACGTCAATTTTAACATTGTAAAGACGCTCTGAAAGATAGTCGGCAATACTTTGACCAGTCCACATACTTGAAGCGCGAATTTTGATGTAGGAATAATTCTTTTCCTTCAAGCGATTCAAGACGTACAAATAGTATCTGGCAATCTTGGGCGTTACAACTGGTTCGTATGAAGCGACTTCTATTTCTTTAACCGCAACTATTGAATCGTAGGCAACACCGTTAACTTCAATTGGACGTCCTATTTTACGTATATCAGAACCGTCTCTCATGGTTAAAAAAACGATAAAGGAATAGATATCGCCTACCGCCATTACTTCCGTAGGCTCATCACCGCGACCGTCCCAAGAAATTGAAGCGGGTAGGGAACCGGTTCCTTTCAAAGTCCTAAAAGTCATGCCTCTTGCGTCAAGAACTTGAACTTCCCAGGCAGAAACTCCTCTTTCCTGATACCTTGAAACATCCAAAGTCAAGGCTTCCTTATCAAGATCGTAGAAATTATTAAGACTTACCGGAAACCTGAGAAGATTAGGATCGGCCATAAAGGTACTACGACCAACTGCCTTTTCTACTTGGGTAATAAGATTATCATCTAGTATATACCGATTAGTGCCCAACAGAATGCCTATTGGTTGATATGGGTCTATTTCATAATAAAAAGCCTGAGGTTTTTTTTCCAACAAGCCGGCTTCCGTAATTTTCTGTATACCTACATCACCTTGAGCAAGCAATACTGCAGGAGTTATTAGCAAAACAGCAATTAATATTGTCAGTATTTTTTTCAACGCCAACCTCCTATGTTAGCACGAACATGAATGTTATAATACCTCTCCGTTTGGGGGTACCAGGTGCAGGCTTAAATTTCCACGACGCAAGCCTTTGCTTAACAAGTTTATCCCAATTAGGATAACCAGTAGTGCGCTTGACAACCATCGTAGGCTGCACATTTCCGTTTGCGTCAACTGAAAATTGAATCGAAATTCTTACGTTAGATAAACCTTTCTGCCTGGCCCATGGCGGATATGCAGGCATTCCACCGCGAAGAATATCACCTTGGGATAAATCGCCGGATAACGAAAAACCAGACTTATTGGCTCCACTAGCAGCCGTTTTAGCATTGGCCTTCAAATCAGAATTTCCACTAAACTTAGGCTTTACCTCTTCTGCACCAATAGAGGTAGCCCCTGAATTCAATTCTATTGAACTACCGCCACTTGCAGCAATACGATCAAATGCACTACTTGAACCAAGACCGCCTGTAGAACGTTTAAGTTCAATTGCAGACTGCTGAAGAATGTCATCTGTCGATAAGGCGCGATTTTTATCAATTCTAATCACATCACCGCTGAAACTGGCTTCACTTTTATCCAAACTAAAATCATCCACTTCCATTTTCGCTTGAAAGGTCTGTTTTCCTTTAGATAAATCAATAGGTGCACCTTCGGTACTTGTTGGCGCTGCTGGCGTTGAAAGCTGTTGTTGCTGCACTATCTTCTGCGCCTTTGGGGGCAAAGACTCATCATAAACAACTGCGGTAAGATCAATAGTGTCATCACCTAAGGTGCGCCCCTTCAAAAGATCAGACGTTAAAAGCACTATCAAGGCGTGTAACAACAAAGAAATGGCAAGACCTGACCATAAGCGACCATTCGAGAAAGTTTCAACAATACCGCGACCCAAATTACCTAACGCTACCGCTATTGTTTCTAACCAGCTTCTGGGTTTTGGGACAGCTCCGATGTAACTATTGGTAAGCATGTTAACTCTCCTTTTCTTCGGTGGCTGACTTCTTTCCCTTAATTCTCTTTGTAGACACCGCTACTCGCTGCGCTCCCGCTTTCTTAACCATCCTTAAAAGATCCAATACCCATTGCGACGGCGAACTTTTATCCGCCCTTACTACAACTAGGAAATACTGATCTTCACCCATTTTATTCGCTACTCTCTGTTCAATATACTCAAGAGACATCAACGAATCATTGAGATAGTATTCCTTAGCGCCGACCTCATTAACACGAAAAGCGATAGTTAAATTCTCTTCAGTGTTTCTTTCCATTGTTTGGGCAGGAGGCACCTCAACAGGCGTATCTTCGCTGGTAAGAAGCTGCTGAGCAGTCATCATCATCATCAGTACGATAATCAACGCGACTCCGGCCATCGTTGTAAGGTCAGGCATTAGGCTTCTTTCACCTTTATGTTGCGCCATTATTTACCTCCGCCCGTATCAGTTTCTTGGAATCTTTTTCCTTGAATTAAAGCTAATTTTGCTGCCTCTTTTTGTTTTGCAAGATCAAGCATTTCAACAACAGCACCATGAGAAACTTCACCGTCAGCTTTGACGATAACCAATTTACTTGTACTACGCATAAGAAGTTCTTCAATACGTTGACCTATTGCATCTTTAAGTTCACCTATCGTTTCTTTAGTAGCCACTTGTTCATCGTTAAGATAATACGTACCGTCTTGTTTAAGATATATACTCACCTTGAACTCATCAGATGGACCACCGGAAACTTTTTCCACTCCGGGAGCCTTCACAAAAATTCCGCTCTCCAACATAGCCGGTAGAGTTACAATAAAGAAGATTACTAAGCTAAGAGCGATATCAATCAAAGAAGTGATGTTCGCCTTGGACGAATGGTGTTCTTTTCTACTAGGCTTGCTGATTTTCATATGAACCGCCTTTAGACATAGAGATTAACTTTAATACCTTGCGCATCAAAGATTCCATCTCATCGGTAAGGTCGGTAGCTTTTTTAGCAAAATAATTATAGGCGACAATTGTCGGAACAGCAACAACCAAACCAAAAGCAGTAGTATATAACGCTTCCTTAACACCTAGAGCCACTACGGCAGCACCGCCGGAACCGCTCTCTGCAATATTTCCGAACGCTGCGATAAGACCAACAACTGTTCCCAATAAACCCAATAAAGGAGCTATGTTACCCATACTATTGAGACCTGACATAAAACGTTCCATCAAGGTTCTCTGAGTCAATATTTCGCTTTCCATCATTTCGGCAATCATTTCGTCCGGAAGATTGTAGTTTTCAAACCCAACACGAACAACATGAGCGAATGGTACATCGTAGTTCTTAACCAAGGCTAATACTTCAGGAATGCCTCCTGTGGCGAAAGTTTCTTTCACTTTTTCAAAAAAGAGTCCCGAATTGGCACGCCTTTTCAAGAAATATATGGCTCGTTCTATAAGTAACGCAATTGCTATAATTGATACTAGGAGAATCACAACCATAACTAAACTGAACTTTTCACTACCAGGAATAAACATTTGCAGTAGCTTCATCTTTCCTCCTTTTACAAAGCTTTTACAAAAGTATATATCAACTTATACTTCTTGTCAAGTCCTTATACCCCAATAGGGATATTATACACTAGAACCACTATCCCGCGTTACATCATTCCCTAAATTATAGACGCTCAAAACCCATTTTTTGTTTACGTAACTAATCTTCCAACCCTATGTCTATCCTATACATACACGCATAAAGGTTTTCAGCGGGCATTAAAACCGCGCTTTTTTAGCCACCCTTTCATTCTCAGGTTACGGTTACAAGACTTACTCTTGAACAATCCAAAACAACAATTATACATTTATGTAACAACGTTAGTTTGAATTTAAGCAACTCTCATAATAAATCAGAGCAAACTTAGAATAACATAATTTACGCTAATTTGAAGATAATTTTGGGGCAAAAACAGCTAAAGTCAATAGGATAGATTACCTATGTTTTTCCCTAAGGTATATTTACCAAAAAAGTAACTAATTCTATCAAAGAGCAAAATTTTTACAAATATTACTAATCCAAAGAAAAGGCAGACAAGGGGGATAATGTTTACTGTATATAATAGCTTGCCTAGATAAAACGTAAACAAGTTTCTTATACCTAACTCTAAGGTACATTACGTCAAAAGCTTACGTGCTGCTTCCCTAAGTTTGCGTATGTCTTCAACAGATTGTTTAACGAATTTACTTTTTGCAAATTTCCTCTCCAGCCTATCCAAATCGTCCAATGCTTTCCGGGCATCTTCTTTTCTCTTAAAAGGATCATTATTACCTCTTCTGTTGACTAATCCAAGGGCGCGAAAGTATAAAATCCGTGGAGTAAGACGTTCATTATTGGGATATGAGCGCAGAAATATATCGCTTCGGCGTACTAATTCATCCCAATTTTTATCAAGAGCTTGTATGCGAACCAATTCAAAACTTACTTCTGGAAGGAGATAATTTACATCTGCCAGATGTCGCCATTCTATAATGCGTTCCAGACGATCAATAGCTAAATCATAATCCGCAAGCTCTGTTTCCATCCTAGCCAGTTTCAAAAGCAGCTCTGGAAGATATACGCTTTGTGCATTGATATCTTCAAGGGTTTGAACTAAACCTATAAGATGATCGGTTTGATGAAGCAAGGTATCCTTTTCAGCCAAACGATAGTAGTAGGTTTCCAAAGCAAGGGTTGAACTTTGAGTTCGGCTCAATTTTTCCGCCATTTCGCGTGCCTGCTCCTCTTCTCCGCGCTCCATAGCGGCATCAAAGATAGTAAGGAGAATCTCACGGTAAAGGTCAACAAAACTAAAATGATGCAGCTTACCCTGCTCTATAAGACGTTCCAAAGTGGCTCCAGCCTGCTCTAAGGCTCCCATTTGCACCTGCGAACGCGCCAAGCGAGTCCAGGCATCACGAACAGCAGGTTCTGCAGGAAAATCATTCAGCAGGTCGTCATAAGCGCTGGCAGCCAAGCCCGGACGAGAGCTTTGTTCATAAGAACGCGCTTCGTAATACAAGCCTTGCATACGCATTTCTGGAACAGATGAGAAATTCAAGCCTGCGAACACTTCAGCAGCTGAATGAAAATCATGTTCACTGTACAAAAGCAGACCTTCAAGAAAAATTAATAACTGTGCATCCTTTGAACTGAGATTATCGCTTTTCAAAGAGCTAAGTATCGGCTTAACTTCACTTAGCTGCCTTGCCCCCAAATAACTCCACGCAAGACCAAACTTTCCCTTCTGACGTAAATCATCATATCTGCTTTTTGAACAATATTTATAGAATGGGCGCGCAAGTTGCGCATATCGTCCGCCTGAGTAATAGTAGGCATCGGCAAGGGCCAAATGAGAAGCGGTTATAAAGTAGTTTTCAGATATATCATTTAGATTTTGCGCATTGCTTTTAACAAAATCGGATAAACCAAGTGTTAATTGATAGTTTCCCGCTTCGTTTTCGATGGATGAATAAAGAAATATTACCAAATAATCAAATGCGGCAGGAGATGAAGTATTAAGTCCATGCATTATATCTTCCAGTAAAGGCAAGGCGCGATTGTTATTACCTTTGCGTAGATAATTAACTATTCTTAATACTTTATATAGTGCCGCAGCTTGTTTTTTTGCAAAATAGGACTCCGTTATCTGATTATATTTACCATCAGACATTATCCATTGAGAATAAAGGTCATAGGATGAGTTTGACTGCGCTTTTTTGAACCAAGCCTTGGCTTCCATACTTCTACCTTGCATCCATTCTTTACGCCCACGAATAAGCGCAAGGGAAGGCTGAGGAAGCATCCACTGGAAATTAAAAGTATCGGGTACGGCCAAATGCGCCTTACGATAGTTTCCTCTATGTAGGTAAGCCTTAGCAATATCATAACGAATTAAGGCTTGATAGAAGGAGGGGGTATTATAGATATTTTTAAGAGAATCTTCCGCTTCGCTATAACGTCCATAATTGAGAAGGTTATGAGCTTGGAGATATTGCTTGGCATCGCTCTTTGGCAGGGGAAATTTTTGTGAATCCAGGTGATATTTTAATTCTGCAGCATATGCTGCTTCTTGAGGGATGAAACGCAAAGCAGCCTGCTCATCACGTTGAAGCAATAAGTAATAGATTAGCGAATCTTTTGTAGAAAACTTTTTGCCATCCCAATAGCTTAAAAGAGCGTCCACTTTATCCAAATTAACCCCTGCAGAGGCCTCCTTATCGGCCTTGAGGGTTTTAAGCGACTCCCGCGCTCCTTTAAGATTATTGCCTAACCAATCACCAATAATGCGATAAAAAAGAATCTGGCGGCGAATATCAGCTGAAGGATAAAGATCAAGCTGAGTGGCCAAGGTCTTCATAGCCATATCCACTCTCAACTCCTCAAGATATTTATACGAATTCAGCAGTGAGGGGTTGAGAGGCGGCCCGCCAAGGTGGCTTGTAAGAATAGTTGCATCAATACAAGGCTCTAGCTCATCGTCAAGATTATAAGCAGCCAAATTAAACAAATACTCATCTGTTACCCAGTTAGGCATTTGAAACGTAAATTTCGGCTTACGACTTAATATCTCCGAAGCCTCCACTGTCATTGTCCCCAAACCATTTTGCCCCACTAGAAACAATATCAAACTTAACATAAATTCCTACTCCTCAATTTAAGCATCTGCAATATTATAGCTTAAGAACAGCTCAATTCAACTTTTTTTAGGCGCGATTGCTAACTTACAGAAAAGTTCAATGTCAACTAAACTGAGAATCATAGTACGCCTTTAGTTATGATGGGCTAAAAATTAGATATCTGCTTAATTTTCAACTGAGATGCTGCAAAAGAGAACTTACTGAATTCGCATTCGACAATATGAAAGTACCTGTTCGACACGTTCTCTATACGAATCGTCTGCAGATACCGACTTCATGTAGTACTCAAGAAAGGGAATCGCCTCTTTATAAAGCTTGTTGGCTTCAGTTGTCTTGTTATTCTTCTCAAGATCATCAGCTCTAGCGGCGTATCCAAATCCCAAAGCTAAATTAAGCATAAGGTCATCTTCTACAGAATACTTTGCGAGAAAATTTTTGCCTTCTTCAACCAGTTTTGCCCATTTTTTTTGCGAGAAAAAAGCATACAGGCGCAAACGCTTAGCTTGTTTAATTATATCTTCACTTGCCTGTCCGCCTGAAGCTGTCGCAGCCCACTTTAGCGTTTTATCATAATTTTTTTCGTCATAATATCTCTGAGCCAAATCAACTTGAAAGGTGGGTAAATCGTGGGATGTGGGTAAATCAACGGCAAAATTCTTAAGGAGACATTCCAAACTATCCATACTAACCGGATTATCGTACATATCTTCGGAAACAAGACGTGTATATGCCTGTTCAAGACCGGTATTCGCTACTGCTGAACCCCACCCTTCACGAATACTTCTCCAACTGCTAATAGCCTCACCTAAACGTCCTGCATTAAAATAAGCCTGTGATAGGTTGGAACGTATTTCAAAAAGGCTACTGGAATCTTTGACTAAGGCAATAGACTTGTTAAACCACGATATTGCCGTACTGTAATCGGCTGCCAAAAAACTCAGCCAACCTACCAGATAAGTAGCACTTCCCGCCTTAGGGTGATTGGGATAATCTTCGGCTACCCTACGAAAATATGATGCCGCGGTTTTAGGATCACCTAACCTATCGTAAGCAAGACCCTTAAAATAAAGATTATTAGGAACTAACGATTTTGACAAAGGACTCCAAATACCCTCTACCATAATGTTCCTATAACCTGTTTCGTCAAGAAATAATTGAATAGCGTCTTGATATCGCCCATCATTAAAATCATTAATTGCCCTTCCGTAAAGCGCTACTACCAAACCTTCAGGAGTGGGCGGACGAAGCCTTTCCTTAAATTCAACACGAGCTTCAGCATAACGTCCAAGATGCGTTAGACACCACGCTAAGCCCTGATGCGCCGATGAATAGATTTCGGATGAAGCGTAATTATTCATAAGTTGACGATAACGAGCCAAGGCCTCCTGATACTCTGCCTGATAATAGTAAGCTTCAGCAATAGCAAAAAGGATATGGGGACGGTACACGGGATGCCCTTCGGGATATTTTTTCACATAGGCCTGCGCCTCGTTCAATAAAACTGCATAATTGCCTTTTTTATATAAATCGACAATTATCGCGTTTTGGATTACATCCCGTTCTACTGAAAGATTTGGAGAATTAATTATATCGGCAAGTGCAGCCTGTTGTTCAGGGGTAAAACCACCGGTAGTATCGTATGGATTAACGTCAAGAAGTACGTGCGGCTTCTGTTCCCGTATAACTCCCTTATACTCCTCTGTAATGGTTATCCGCGTTTCCCCCGCCAAAACCGAGGGAAACGCGGCAATCAAAAAGATTATAAATGCTATCCCGAAAGACAGCACAGACCCTAAAGAAAGAGCTATCCTATCTCTTTCTTGCATCTACTAATAAACCTATCTATTAAGCTAGACTGAGCTTTATAGAAATCTGTATCCGCATATTGGCTCTTTATTTTCTCAAAACTGCCAAGCGCTTTGCGGAAATATCCTCTTCGTTCCTGAGGTGACAATGATTTATCTTCGCCTAATCCAAAGTAAGCTAAAGCAAGGAAGTAATTTACGTTAGGAGCAAGCTGAGGTCTGGCGTTATCACCTGTCTCATAATACCTTAACCATGAACTCATTTGAGTAACTACGTCCTTATACGCTTCCTGTTGATGATAAACTAGAGCTAATTGATAGGTAATTTCAGGCAGTATATCGCGTATAGCATTAACATCCGGCCAATTCTTCAACTGAACCAAAACTTCCTTAGACTCAGTGTAGCTCTTCTGTTGATATAGGAGATAACCAAGGTTGTACATGAGGTCAGGCAGATATTGACTCTTATTATTCCATGAACGTATCTTTTCTATTTTGTCTTTCAAATCAGCAATATCAACAACACTAGTATCGCGTAAACCTTGAACATAATAAATCTGCTCAATCGGATCTGTGGTTCTAAGTTCGCTTACAATCAATTTAGCGTAATTTTCAGCGGTAGCCTCGTCGCCTGTCCCCTGATAATAATCAAGCAAGGCGGCCAATCCATACCCATAAGGATCCTTATATATTCTGGGATTCCGGGTCATCTTAGATTTAACCTGCTCAACCGCTGCTTCTGCTGATGTAACATCTTGAGCGCGAATGTAAAACTCAATAATCTTCCGCCAGGCTTCACCTGCTTTAGGCCTAGAGGAATAGTCGTCGGCAATATGCTGATATGTAGCAAGAGCGTCACCGTAGGCACCAAGCTGTTCAAGACATTTTCCGCGCCAGAATAAGCTTTTGTCAATCAAACTGTCGGCTATTTCATTATAGCGAATTCGTTCATCCTCAGCATCACGCGATGTAGCAACAGACATAACCGATTTGTAGTCATCTTCTGAGAAGAACCAGGTTCCAGCATTAGTATAGTCACCTTTATAATAAAAAGACAAGGCCTTACCATAGGCGGCAAGAACCAAGGCGTCTTTCTTAAAGGTATTCTCAAATATGTTGCTAAAATCAGCCAGAGCCTCGTCAAAACGTGAAGCTTCAAGTTTATACCAAGCCAGGGACACCTTTGCCAAAGTAGCAACATAGGCATAAGGATATTTGTCTACAATATTTTGGTACTTCTCTTGAGCCTCTTCGCGTCTTTTCAAGTTAGCTGTCGTAACATCGCCTTTGGGTCTATAGGCTGAGTAATAGGTGGCGTCAGCTGCATTATAGAGAAGATAGGCTCTCCAGTCACCACCGTATTTCAAGGCAACCGAGTCACGCTTTCCAAACTGGGTCAAGTACATCTGAGGTTTTGCTAAAGCGGCGTTATAACTTTGCCTGTTATTCTGCCTGTTCAAGGAAAGCATTTCCATTGTGAGCGCACCTTCATAAATAAGAAGTTCCTCTTCTGTAGCAGAGGTAGGTGAAGGCAAATCGAGTGTAACCCTTTGATAGAAATTGAGCGCTTCACGGTAATTGTTTTCATCAAACTGAATATTACCTTGAACGAAATCAGAAAGATTTTCCATCATTCTCTGATCGCGACCGCTGAGGGCAATACCGCCTAAGCGTTTCGCTTCACGATTAGCCGTTGCCCACGATAAATCATCGCCTTTCTTCTTATATTCCATGCGAGCAATGTCGTAGAGCTTGTATGTAGTGTAGAAATCCACCATTGAGTTGGGCGCAACAATGCGGGCCTGCTCAAAAGAAAACATAGCACTGTCGGGAAGATCAAGTTTTCGGTAAGCTTCACCTCGCATAAAATAAGCATGTGCCGACAACACATAGCCACTCTTATTGGGATCTGTCAATTTTCCAAGCTGGTCAATAGCGTAACGGTATTGACCTTCATGGTAATAGGTACAAGCAAGATAATACTCTGC
The DNA here is from genome assembly GCA_964624585.1 of uncultured bacterium. Classification (GTDB taxonomy): domain Bacteria; phylum Hydrothermota; class Tepidihabitantia; order B3-TA06; family B3-TA06; genus CAZUXE01. The sequence goes on from CAZUXE010000005.1 coordinate 71,551, forward strand.
GAAAGGACGCAAGGTTGTTTGAGGATACTGCAGTAGAAAATCGTGGAATACATTCTTAGATGTGGCATAATCTTGATTAAAAAACTGCATTTCCGCGCGGGAAAAATCCACCAGTTCTTCAAGATTAACATCTTCTGAAAGTTCAGTCAGTAGAGAAAGAATATCGCTAAAAAAGGCGGGGTCTTTCGAATTTATTAAACTACGAGCAAGGAAGAGCTTATCTACCGGATATTCCTTTTCTTGAAGATGATCAAACGCTTTTTTATAGTCGGCGCGAATTAAGTAATCGGCTATTCCTTGTCCGCCTAAGCTTTGGGCTTCATCAAGCAAACGCCCAGCACGTTGATTGTCACCTATTTGAAAGTAACAAAGGCCTAGCGAAAACTTAACCTGAGGTTCCAGGTAGAGATAACGTGAATCTGAAGGTATATCTTTATTTAATACCTCTTCAAGAAGAGAAATAGAGGTCTCAAAACGTCCAAGATTAAAAGCGCATTGTGCGGTACGATACTTAATTTCGGCGGCAAACCCGCGGGATGCGGATTGCCTGACCATCTTACTGTAGATATTGTAAGCCTGTTTGTAATTCTTCTGGCTTAATAAACGCTCCGCCTGCTCAAAATCAGCCGTGAACTTGTCACTACCTTGAGCAAAGCTAGCCCCGGCAATGACTAATATTGCAGCTAGGGCAAATATTTTCTTCATAGACTATCTCCTAATGCCTTTCCACTCAACTTTCACCAGCATTCCGTCGTAGGTAATTTGATCACCTAGATTGTCAATGAGAGATACGTCATAGTAATAAGTTCCGTCATCAACCTGACCGCCGCGAATATTGTTCACGCCATTCCAGGTAAATTTGGCAGGTAATTCGTCGATTTCACCGTACACGTCACGAGATTGACGATACACTACGTTGCCACCGGCATCCTTTATTTCAAAAACCCAACGCTTAGTGCGCCCCTTAAACTGGGATGCGCCATGCACTGTGATTTCTGCATAATCGGCAGGAGAATTGAGCGCCGCAGGACGGGACTCAAGCCAAATACCGGCAACGTTTCTTAAGTCAAGGTTGAGTGATAGTTTATGAACCGGCTGGAGCATAAACTCGCTTCCGTAATGCAACATAATGGCATAATCAATCTCAAGCCCAAAATTGCGAGCAAGCTCGGTGCTGATTCCCAGCCCACCTGTAAAATAATTGTGATTGACACCAAAACGAAGACCTAATAGTTTTGCCGGATAAAGCTCCAGACCGGCATACCATCCAAGGACTTTATCTTCATTAAGGGTATAGGAAACATCACCTGCAATGTTCAACCTGTTATCCAGAAAACGTCCGGCAAGACCGGCACGCAAGATACGGGGATTCGCAGGTTCCATGTTACTGTCGGAATACTTCATGGTGGTACCAAGAAGATTCTTAGCGGCTACACCAATGGTTATCATATCATAAGGAAGAGAAGCCTTGGTACCTTCATAAGAATGGCTCTTGGAAAGGAATAAGCCGAGAGGATAGAACATAAAACCCAAATCGGCATCAAAACCAATGGCCTGCTCATCACTAAGTTGACTGAACATCAGCTTGGGAGCTACACCAAATCCAAATGCCCCGAACTTCTTCGCGTAACTGATAAGTACGCTTGAGTTACTCATGGATTCCTTTAATTCTATGGGATTACCGCTAGCGTCAATCCCCTCTTCCAATCCACCAAACGCTCCTACATATGAGAACCCGAAAGTTCCATAGGTAGCCCAAGGCATATTGAAAGTTAAAACGCTTTGAAAGGTTTTTCCATATAGAGAACCACCGAACAAACTTAGTTTAGCCGAGTGAATTTGACCAAGTCCGGCAGGGTTATAAAGAACCGCTTCACCCTGATTGGCCAAAGCTGCATTAGCCTGTCCCATTCCAAGAGAACGAGCGCTACCACCAGCCTCAAACAACATGGCGCCTTGGCCGCCTATCCCTTTCTCTACCGGCTGAGCGAGAATAACGCTTACAGCCAGCAACAAAGTAACAAATAAATATTTCGCTTTCATCATAGCCTCCTGACCTACCAAATCACCATGAAGTTTTTCTTAAGCGGGGTAGGAGAGCTACCGTCGCCCAAGGTAAGCTTTAGAACTGCCTGATACATTCCGCTAGCCACTCTGGTTCCGTTACTGTTGGTCTTGTTCCATTGAATAGTTTGCTGACCTGAACGAACCTCTTGACCGGAATCATAGGTAGCTTTATAAACCAGGTTTCCGTAAACATCAGCTATAAGCAACACCACTTCAATAGCATCCCTGCCACCCTTTTCTTCAACCTTGTAGGTAAAGTTCATCGGAACATTACCGTGAGTTGAATACTTATAGGGATTAGGGGCAATTAAAAGCTGAGTAAGCTCCTTTACGGTAAACGTAAGTGTTGTATCTTTAACCTTGGAAGGCACTTTCCTGTCGCCTGCATAAATCTTAAGGACGTAGGAAGCCTCTTCGGAAGACGTAAGGTCAACACGAGCGGTACCGTCATCTATGGTGGTTACGCGAAGACTATCGTGTGATGTTGTGTCTTTGATAGGATCTTTCATAACCAAACTGGCAGCCTTGCCGCTCTTCAACACTATATCAACAGGAGTATTAGGAGCTGTCGTGGTTGTATCGCTATAGACTGTAATAGTAAGCTTAGATGCCGCATTAACAGAACCGATTGAAGGCTCTATTTTATAACCAATTTTATATATGCCGCCGCTAACAGTAACTTTAGTTCCATACTCACTCTGCAGGGTTCCATCTATGGTTTTTGCATATATTTCCTTACCGTTAGGATAGGCCTGAGGGAACTTCACAGATATCTTCGCTACCCCGTTCTTCATATCAACAGTATCGCTTAAAACATCTTCAGGACCGGCATTAATATATACTTTACCGTTATAGGTAGGAACTATATTCCAGGCATTGTCAACTGCGTATACGGTTACCTCGTAACCCACACCAACAGCTGCGCTAACAGGATCACCTGTTTTTCCACCTTTGGCGGTTGCAGTCAAAGTATCGCCAGGTTCATGCGTCTGACCACTACAGACAACCAAAAGTTGACTTGCTGCACCAACCTTTACAGTAACTTCGGCAGTATCATTTACGTAAGAACCGCCTGACATTACCACCTTGTGGTTATAAGAACCAGATGAGCCTTCAACGCGACGAAGTTCAACGGTATTACCTGAAATACGGGCAAATTTATCGGTAGCAGTTACAGTATAACCAGAAGGATTACTGTTAGTAACATTATACCACTTGTCGCATTCATTCACAGTATAGGCTTCAGATGAACCCGCCGTTACAGAGCCTGTCCCTGTTTTACCTTTTTGCGTGCCAGGAACTGCGGTCTGTCCCGGAGCAACAAGCTGCCATCTGTTAGGATCGCCTATTGCAACATCGAAAGACACTGAAGTGCCATTCTCCACACCTTTACTGGCATAGAGAACAAAACCGGTTCCAGGATGCGTAATCTCTATTTGGCCGTTAAAGCCATTATTAACATTAGTCGGATACACCCATGATTCTGTTCCGGTAGCTGTTTTTACAAAGAGATCTACATTATTAGAACTCTGTGCAGTAATTTGACACTTTACCGCAACACCAACCTTTTGAGGTGGATTATCAGGGAAAGTAATGGTAATGGCTGCGCTAGCGGCCACTGCGAAAAGGAGTGTAAGAAGAAGGGTTTTCTTCATTATTCCCTCCTTAAGGGCTAGATTTGTTTGACATTTTTTCATAACTCTTTATTTTTTTTGTTTCTTTCGGCATGCCGAGGCGCAGAATTGAACTGCGGACACCGGATTTTTCAGACCCGTGCTCTACCAACTGAGCTACCTCGGCTTATAATTACATAATATACTGATTTTTTAGGGGCTTGTCAAGCCTTCAGCACTATTTCGACGTCCCAACAACACCCTTCCCAACCGAATTATAGTTGCTCCCTCTTCCACAGCTATCTCAAAATCATCACTCATTCCCATAGAAAGATGTGGAAGATAGCAACCGAAAACGTTCTCGGCGCGATCACGTAACTCACGCAACAAACTAAACGCGGAGCGTATTCTGCCTGAATCCTCGCATAAAGGCCCAATCGTCATTAAACCAACTAACTTAATATGTTCCATTTTTAATATATTGGACATAAGAGTCGCCAAATCATTAGGAGAAACCCCGAATTTAGATTCCTCACCTGAACAATTCACCTCTATTAGACAAGGGGTCAGCCTATCACGGATAACGCTTTCCTTCTCAATTTCTTCTGCCAAACGAAGCGAATCAACGCTATGAATCATTGAAAATATTGAAACCGCCTTTTTAACCTTATTGCGCTGAAGATGACCAACCATATGCCATTGCAAATTGTCTTGATTAGGTGGATTGGAGGAAATTCCCTTTTCTGTATTGGAATAATCGGAGATTATTTGGCTATATTTTTGTTCCGCTTCCTGAACACGGTTCTCGCCGATATCATTGATGCCAGCTTCTATGACCTCACGAACTACATCTACAGGATGAGTTTTGGTAACGGCTACAATTTTTACTTCCGAAGGATGGCGATTGGCTTTTTGACAAGCGGCGGCAATACGTTCTTTAACTTGCTCAAGGCGTTCCTTAACCACCCCATTTCCTTTCACGTTTCTTCCAAAGTTCATTGAACTCTATGCCTAAATTAAGTTCTGCATGATATTCGGAAAGCTCTCCTCCGGTTCGATACCCACCGGTTAAGTTTAATAAAGCAACGCCGTATTGTTTAAGGGGTATACGAGTTCCAAACCCAAGGTAGATATCGGAAATCGCCTGATTATCATTAGTTCTAACATACCACTGATGCCAACCGGCTTTTGCGTTTATTGAGAAGTTATCAAATTTATATCCGCCTCCCAACTCAACAATTCTGCCCGGTACAAATTCCAGCCGCCCCGCATTACCACCGGTTTGCTGAATATAGGATAGACCTAAGGAATAATCCCTAGCCCTATAGGTAAGTATTCCTCCAAACTCAGCAGGCGGTTGATAACTTGCCGAATCAAGGAGAGAAGTGTCACGCGATGTTTGCACTTCTGTATCAATATTTAGATCAAAGCTATGGTTGTAGAAACCTCTGAGCTGAAAAGTTCCTATATTGACGCCTGCCATAGCCCACGCGCCATTTCCGCGAAAATGATAAAGCAGCGAATCAACCGTTTTTTCTTTTAACTCAATAATTTCTGAATCCCAACGTTCCCATGCTCCTCCAAAATATCTTTCGTAACCACCTCCAAGATAGATTATATTGAAAATGGTTTTATCCAAAGCAACTCGAAAACCTGCAACACCTCCTCTACCGGTTATTGCACGAATCAGGGTATAATCACCAGAGCTAGTTGAATCGCTTCGCACCGAAAAATCGAGGTTATATCGTTCACATATATTAAGCGACAAGCCAAATTTCCATGGCAGAGGAGTAAAAAAAGTTATTCTTTGCGGTCGAAACATTAACATATCACGCACTGCCGTATTATTGGTTGCATAGTTATATTCAAGAACAAAACCCACATCCATTCGGGTTTTAGCGCGTGAGAATATTTTCTGAAACTCAGCCGGCGGGTAATACATCCCCAGCCCCCTTGTGTTAAACAGGGAGTAGGCAAAACCAACTTTTGCCAATAGGATGAATGATAAGATAGAGATAATGGAACGCTTCATTACTCACTCCCTTTGAATCTTCCTTCAGGAGGATTGGTATATGTAATTACAAGTTTTGGCTTTCCGAGAAGTCGTCCTAAAGCGTATATATTACGCTCTTGACCAAAAATGGAACTATATTCAAGATAAGTATGAGCAACAAGCAAACCAAAGTTTGAATCGGGTTCATCAACCCACAACTGAGCCAAATTGACCATAGAAACAGTAAAGGAATCGTTCTTTACAGCAAGAGAATCCCGGCCGCTTAAAGATGCAGATATTTTAGTATGGCGTCCAATATAAGGCTCTTTAAGACGATGTATACCAAATTGAAGAGTATCATCAGGCGTAAAGTAGTTATTATATTTGATGGATAAATCGGCTGAGGTTATATCAATAATACTTGGCAAGTTGGCTAAGGAAAATTTTATATACACACGCCAGGCGTAGCCTGCACCTATTAAGGTATCTGAACTAGGTTTCTGATAAGGTGCAAGAATAGTAGCATCCAGAACCTCTGCATAATACTTACTAGTCTTCGCTGAAGAAAACTTGGTTTTATCGCTGCCCTTGAAGCCTACGATATCGGGTTTAAAATACCTAACAGAATCTGAAGTAGTCGGATTCTCGGAAGCCCCTAGATAACAAAAGCCTTTATTTTGTGGAACGAAAATTATCCCTTTATTATACTGTTCCTTCTTATCGGGCTTCAGAAGCAATTCCACAGTATCGCTGTTTACATTAATTTTACCAATAAGGTCTTTGCTATCATACTCACCACCGGAAACATCCCACTTAGTGTAACCATCCTTTTGTTCCCATGTACAGGAATTTTCTTTCCATTCATCTGTAAGCGGATAGATATTTATGTTCATATTATCTTGGGTATAGTTATTTGGTTGATAACGTCTCATAACCAATTTTACAGAATCGAACACTGCTATTGAATCAAGGCCTTTGACGGAAAGAAGTATTCGTGACTCCGTAAGGGAATCCTTACCGCAAATTAAAGTCAATGCCCTTCCCAGTGGAATCTGTTCTGCAAAACTCTCTACTTCTACCGCCTCAAGGGTAAGCTGATGCACTTTCAAATCGCCACGCCCCAAAAGACCGTAACCCAGCAAATCATCTTCACATGAAACCATAGAAATAAAGATAGCAACAAAAAAGGCGGACATGCAAATCTTAAACAACTTATTCACTAAATTCCTCCTTTAAGGCTTCCACTACTTTTTCCCTAGCAGCGAACGCCGCTAAACGAACGGCGTTTTTTATTGCCCTGGCCGTTGAATGACCGTGGGAAATAATAACCGGCCCTTGAACTCCCAAAAGTATACCACCACCTGATTTTTCATAATTAAGACCAACAAGGAAATCCTTAAACACTTTTTTAGATACCCAGCCCCTAAACCTGTACTTCTTTCCCATATCACGCATCATCGAAAGTACCACGGCGCCCATACCTTCAACAGCTTTAAGCATAACATTACCTGTAAATCCATCGGTAATTATAACATCGGCTTTATTTTTGAATATATCTGTTCCCTCCATGTTTCCAATAAAGTTAAGGTTAGTGTTCTTGATGAGGTTATAGGCTTCCTGAATCATTTGAGTTCCCTTACCCTCTTCGTGCCCAACATTAAGTAAACCAACTCTTGGGTTGTTGATGTGGAATATTCCTTGCATCATAACATTACCCATTACAGCATAATTTTTTAAGTGCAAAGGTTTCGGCTCAACATTTACCCCAACATCCAGAACAGCGGTTTGCCCATAGGGCGTAGGAAAAAGGGTTGCTAAAGCAGGTCGCTGAACACCCTTAATTCGTCCAAGCAGAAACAGGCTAAAGGCCATAACAGCACCTGTGTTACCCGCACTTACAAAACCATCAACCGCTCCCTCTTTGAGCAACTGCATTCCTTTAGCCATGCTGGATGAAGTTTTGGTTTTAAGAACATCTGATGGAGCCTCATCCATTTTGACTACCTGCGAGACTTCCATAAACTCCAGTCGGTTGTTTGAGTCAATGTTTTTTTTGAAAGGCTCCAAAGCCTCCCTGATACCCAAAAGTACAATGGAAAGCTCCGGTTCCCTTTTCAGAGCTTCTATTGCTCCTCTAATTTCCGGTAACGGAGCTTCCTCACTCCCCATCGCATCCAGAGCGATTTTCACTTCTTAGATTTACTCTCCACAACCACTACTTCATGATCACCATAAAAGCCGCAACTTGGGCAAACCCTATGGGGCTGCTTCGGCGCATGGCAGTGGGGACACTCAGAGATCGCCGGAACATCTAACTTCCAATGAGTTCGACGTTTGCGACTACGAGTTTTTGAATGTCTTCTCTTTGGTGTAGGCATCTTAGATAATCTCCTTTCGCAATATTGAATCGGTATGTTACAGAAAAGAAACCCTTTGTCAACAGGACAACGACGAGATAAGATGAGATAAATGGAATGTCTAGCTTGCCGACTTTAAGGTTTTGCTACTCTTGCAGCTGCTTGCTTAAATAATATGGTAAGGATGCACCCTTTGGCGATAATTTTACAGCTTAGGATATTAATTTTCTTCAGTGAATAGAGTATAGGGATACAACTTTAAGCTTAACTTTTGCATCGGCAATTTTATTTAACTGTCCAATTAGGCGATAGGATAAATAGGGGCAGGTCTTAATGGCTGCCCCTATAATTTGTTTTTTAATACAGGAATACTACAGCAGTCTAGTTCAACAGTAAAAACTTATCTGATAAACTTTCGGTTTCAGTATTCAACTTGCAAAAATAAACACCCTTGGGAAGTTTCATTCCGGCATCATCTAATCCATTCCAGGAAATGTGATGCGCACCCGAAACAAGCAATTCATCAAGAAGATTTTTTATAACCCTACCTGATACATCACAAATAACGAGTCTTGCCTGCACGGTTTGAGGAACAGAGTAGGCAATTAACACAGAGCCATCAACCGGAGTTGCAGAAAGGCTATAACTTAAGTCAGGAGTAGCCTCCTTAACCCCAGGATTCTCGCTAGTTACTGTCAATGCTTTAACAACATCAAGTTTAGTGGTATCGTTTTCCGATCTTGTGGTAACAAGAACTGCAAAAGTGGAATCCTTAGGAATAGAAGCGTTAGGAGTAACTTCAGCGCGAATTTCAACGAATTCACCGCTTGCAAGCGTAGGAGTTGACCACATATTATACGCGATAAGAGAAGTAATATCCGTACCGCCCGAGAGAGAATCATAGTAAGCAATCTTCCACATTGTATCGCTTGCTGTTCCGCCTACAAGAAGCTTTTCAGGAATATCGCCATCGTTAGTAATGCGAATGTGATAAATAGCAGGATCGCCAGGCTTTGTAGATTGTTCTTCCACTTGATTCAAACCGTCGTTGTTATATATTCCGTCGCCGATATAGACATGTTCATAGTGATTTTTAATAAGATTGTCAGGTTGCAACTCACCGCTCAAACCTGACTTATAGTACACTTCCGGGTTACCGTCACGTTCATCAGTCCATACAATATGTAAGGCGTAATCACGACAAGCTATTGAAGGCGAGTACTTCGTTGATGCGTTATCAGTAAGTTTTATGTTATCTTCCCATCCGGTTCCATTATGACGGGAACGTTTATAGTAAATATGAGATGTGCCGCTGAAATCATCGCCCCATACAACATGAACGCTGGTATCGGAAACCGCTATTGAAGGTTTCAAATGCCTACCTGCGGCAACGGCATCATTAGTAAGCGCGGTATCTGCAGCCCATGTTGTTCCGGCATTCACAGACCTTATGTAAAAAAGTTCCGCTTCGCCATTTCTTTTATCTTCCCAAACAACGTGTACATTTCTGCCTGAAACAGCTATTGCCGGATCAATGGAAGCGCTGTCGTTATTCGTCAGCCTCACGGCATTTCCCCAATCATCGCCATTGTTAGTTGAACGCTTGTAGTATATTTCATTATTGCCGTCACGAGTATCCGACCAAACAACGTGTATTGTATCGCCCGTAACTGCAATTGCCGGAGTAAACGATTCGCCTGTGGAATTAGTATCTTTTCTGTCAACATCCCAATTAACACCATTATTAGTTGAACGTTTATAGTAGAGTTCATATTTATCATCGCGGTTGTCCGACCATACAACATGCACATTATTACCGCTCACGGCTATATTAGGTGTACGGGATGTTGAGTCATTTTCTGTCAGGGTATCGTATTGAGTCCATGTAGCTCCGTTATCGGTTGAGCGCTTGTAGGAAATTTCGCGATTTCCAGGATGGTTACCACTCCATGCTGTATGAAGAGTAGAACCCGATATGGCAAGAGAGGCAAAATCTACATCTCCAAAACCTGTAATGTCCATATCAGAATTCCAGTTGGCGCCGGCATCGGTGGAATGTTTGTAGAACAACCGGCTCTCGCTGCTGCTACGGGAATCTGTCCAGATAACGTGAACACTATCTCCACAAACGGCAACACTACGGTTATAGGTATATGAGTTGCCTGACGCGTTAGTCAAACGTTTACTGGCCTCCCATATTTGTCCATTCAGCGCTCCGCCTGCAGCAAAGAATAAAATAATAATTCCCCACAGGCTTAACTTTATACTTAAACTTTTTTTAGCCATAATGCCTCCTTATAGCCACTTGGGTTACACTCGCTTAATCTTAAAAAACCCCTTGTTTATATTCTCTCTAAATAAATATTACAACTAGATTAAGCCTTGTCAAGTAATTTAATCCTTATTTATGCTTATTGAAGAGATTCAATAAGCATGGGATTAGCATGTGTTACATTCAAAAAAAGGACTACAAATAGAACTGCAACCTATCTTTTGGGGGATGTTTCTGTCTTAGGGCTAGATGCCCCATAGCTTAAGGCTGGTAGAGTAGCCAAAGCAAGCAATATTACGGACAGACGCTTCCTCAAGCACAATGTGTTCGTTCGTTTCATTTAATTCCTCCTGAAGTCAGGATATGCACTTTTGGCAAAAAGTCAAGGATCTTTTGCAACTTTTTCCCTTATCAACTATTTTTGCTGTAAAACAGGACTTTGTTAAGAACGCTCAACTAAGGGCAATTTAAGATATAGGTCGAGAAAAAGTAAACGGTTGAGGCGAAAGCTGACAGAGAACTTTGCTTGCGATAGATAAGGACTTTGCTGTTAAGCAAGGATGCTGCTAGTAAGCAAGGA
>CAZUXE010000005.1:82532-86807 GCA_964624585.1 uncultured bacterium
TGCTAGTAAGCAAGGAGTCTGCGAGAACGCGGGACCTGACTTTTTAACACATCTATCTTCAGAAGACCAATCCCCAGAGCATATTCATCATAATAAGCTACAACAAATCCATCACTTGCTCCATCAGGGATTTCAACAGTTTGGGTTTGTCCTGCAATAAAAAGCTGACTTTCTTTTAGATTAAGCAGTATCCGGTTCTTTGTAACCAAATGCCCTAAAAGCTGAATAGCGTTAGTAGTCGGCTTAACGGTAAAGTCAAAAACTCTGGCAATACGCAATCCTTTACGCACAATCTGCGGCAAAGCGGCCTCACCGGCTTCCTTAGTACACAGCCAAACGTCATTCTTACGAGTAAATAGATGATAATCTTGAAAATATTCTAACGGAATACCAAAACGCTCTGCGTAGGCTTTAAGGGTACGTGATATCATTTCCTTTGAGGAAGGATAGCTATCCCTTGGAGTTTTACTCATAAGCACCTCAGACTGTTGAAGATATCGCTGTATTTTGTTCCGGCAAGTGTACTGGAGAGTATATTGACAACTAAGGCTTCAAACTTATCAGGTAACAGACGCAGGGATGCGGCGGGTAGGCTGCAAGTTAAGTTACGGAGATTACAGATGTTACAGGTATTAGGAAGGATGTTGCGGAAGATATCATGAGATATGCTGCGGGATGAGTTAGGTGTATTAGGTGTGTTACGGGTATTACGGGTGTTACGAGTGTTACGGGTGTTACGGGTGTTACGGAGGATGTTCTGGGAGTTAGAGTGAAGGAGGGTTGTGTTGCGGATATTATGGAGGGTATTACGGGGTGTATTACGGGGGATGTTACGAGTGGTGTTACGAGGGGTGTTACGGGTGGTGTTACGGGTGGTGTGGTTAGGCAAAGGTTTTCTTATCTTCGTCACACAAAACCCTTCCCCGTCATGCTTATGAGGAAAGAGACGCAAAATGTTTTTAACCTGAGGATTAAATTCCTCACCGCGCCATGAAAAAAACCCTGGCGATACGTTAAGTCCTTGTAATTCAATAGGTTCAATTATCGCTTCAGGAATTTTATTCAAAAGATGACTAACAATCGCTTCATTTTCTTCAGGGGCGAATGTACAAGTTGAATAAACCATAACCCCTCCCGGCTTCAAACAATAGTAGGCAGACATTATCAATTTACGTTGAGTTGCAGAGACCCGCTTGATGGTTCCTTCGCTCCACAGGTCAAGTGTTCTCAGCGACCGACACAGTGTACCTTCTGAAGAACATGGAGCGTCAAGCAAAACCCTATCAAAACTCTCGGCGGCAAAATGTCCCCATGCCGCGCCCGGGAGCCTTGTAACAACGGTATTTATGACCCCAGAGCGGTCAAGGTTACCTGTCAAAGGAGGAATACGTTTAATTGATATATCGTTGGCCACTAAAAGTCCTGTATTCTCCATTGCAGCCGCTATTTGAGTAGTTTTTGAACCTGGTGCTGCGGATATATCCAAAACTTCCTCATAAGGCTGCGGATCTAGAACGGTTACAGGAATTGTTGAAGAAGCGTCCTGAACGTATATCAAACCAAGAAAATGTTCAATAAGATTACCCAACTTAGTACGCACACCTGTACGAAAAACAAGCTCATTCCACCCTGTCTGGCGCGGTTGAAGATGGGCAAGCGCTTCAAGCGTTTTCTCCTTGCTGCCTTTAAGAGGATTTATACGAAAGGTCTGCGATGGAGGTGCAAGCAAAGCCGGAACAAAATCATCAATATTAAAACCCATTTCACTAAATCTGGCCAGCATCGCCTGAGGAAGCTCCAAACTCCGCCTAGCTCCCAAGAGCAAACTCCTTTATTGGAATAAATTGACAGCAAGGCTCCAATTTATATGGCCGGTAATTAAAGCAAGGTTCAGTAAAGCAAGCGTTACCGGGTTCTGCAAGACTAAGCGACGTATTCTCACAAGTTAGATGGTGAGATATAGGGCTACACTGTTTGCGCCAGACTAGGACGCCTTTGTTTGCAACAATAAACTGAAGACCTTTATTAAAATACCGTTTACGCACGATACCTAATTCCCAAGCTTTCGTGTTCAAACAAATTATCAAAGCTCAAGAATTGCATAAAGCTACTGTGAGAAGATCTATATTATTAAGCCCATTTGGAAAACGGCTAAGCCCTACCCAAAACTTTGAAAGCTGGGATACTCTATCGTTGTAATAGTTCAAGGATACAGTTTTTATAAACCCCTTCGGCAGGTAAGGTGAAAGCGATATGTTGAAGCTAAATAAAATTGACAATACCCTAGACTACTGACGCCAAGGCGTCTACATAGGCGTCCATCTCCTGCTTAGTCCGTTTTTCGGTAACCGCTACAAGAAGGAGATTTGAATAAGCCTCATTAAAACGCCCCAAGTCTATTCCTGCAAGAAAACCCTTTTCCAGCATAGCGTCTACAATTTCTAAAGCAGGCTTAGGTGTCCGAATTACAAATTCCTTAAAGAAAGGTCTATGAAAAGCCATTTCGCAACCAGGCAGTTTTGACAGTCTTTCCGCCAGATAATGAGCTTTCTGAACGCAAAGATTAGCCATTTCACTTATTCCTTCCTTGCCGACAACGGCCATAAAAACAGAGGCGGCAAGTGCGCAAAGCGCCTGATTGGTGCAGATATTCGAGGTAGCCTTTTCACGTCTTATATGTTGTTCCCTTGTCTGAAGGGTCATAACAAAGCCGTCTTTTTCGTCCAAATCACGGGTTCTGCCAATAATTCTACCCGGCATACGCCTGATATATTCTTTACGGGCGGTAAAAATTCCCAAATAGGGACCGCCGAACCCTTGGGCAAGTCCAAGAGACTGACCTTCGGCAACCGCAATATCGGCTTCATAGGTTCCGGGAGGCTCAAGAAGTCCCAAGGAGATGGGATCAACAGAGGCAACCAAAAACGTACCCGCAGTATGAACCTTGTTGGATATTTCGTATATGGATTCAAGGTTACCGAAAAAGTTTGGATGCTGTATAATAACTGCGGCTACATCATCTGTAAGCTGCTCTGTCAATTTGGAAACGTCAACAATCCCCTCTTCACAGGCTATCTCTTCCACCGGAATGTTTAGTCCGGCTGAATAGGTTTTAAGAACCTGCTTGTGATAAGGATTCAGGCTGCCGGCAACCAATATTTTATGACGAAGGGTAAGGTCGCGCGCCATATGCACCGCCTCACCAAGAGCCGAAGCGCCATCGTATACCGATGCGTTAGATACATCCATATTGAACAATTCGCAAATCATAGACTGGTATTCGTAAATAGAAGTCAATGTACCCTGACTTACCTCAGGCTGATAGGGTGTATATGCTGTATAGAATTCTGGACGTGAAATAACGTAGTCAACCAGTGCAGGTACAGCGTGGTCGTATACCCCGCCTCCAAGGAAACTTGGCATTTGCGACGAATTGCAGTTACAACCTGACATTCCAGAAAGCAACTGACGAGCTTCGTATTCTGAAAGCGCCGGCGGAAGATTAAGTTCACCCTTAAGACGCAGGTCTTCAGGCAGCGCCTTTATAAGTTCTTCAAAACTTGAAACACCGATGGTGCTTAAAATCTTGCGGATATCTTCAGGGGTATTGGAGACGAAAGAAGCCATCAATGTCCTTCCGCGGTAAGAAACTCCTTATAGCCTGCAGCATCCATGAGGTTTGAAATTGCGTTTTCGTCTTTGAGTTCTATTTTCACAATCCATCCCTCACCGAACGCGTCTTTATTTATTATTTCCGGATTAGCGGTCAAATTGTTATTTACTTCAACAATTTTACCTGCAACCGGAGCGTAAAGGTCAGATACCGCTTTAACCGCTTCAATTACGCCAATGGAATCTTCGGCGGCTACTTCGCGACCTGGCTCAGGAAGTTCAACCATAACGATATCGGAGAGTTCGCCCTGGGCAAAATCGGTAATGCCCACTGTTGCAATATTCCCTTCGACCTTTACCCACTCGTGGGATTTAGAGTATTTTAACTCATCAGGGACGTTGGCCATTATTCCTCCTGACGTCAACTATTATAACTACAAATTTGATTTTATAACTGAAAGCAACTTTGCTTAACTTAGCCGATTATATATGAAGCGTGAATACTGTCAAGCAAACGCGGCTGCATCCTATTAATGCGGAGAAAGAATATAACAGTTTGGCAAAGCCTTTTGCAGCTTATCTGCTCCAGCCTCGGTAACGGATGTTTCCCCTAAATATAACTCCCTTAGATTAGTTAAATTACTAAGATAGCTAAGCCCAGCG
>CAZUXE010000006.1:0-48101 GCA_964624585.1 uncultured bacterium
AAAGTGTAAAGCTACTCGGTAACCCCGAATTCGGATACGCAAATTGGTTTATTGGCAGACAGTGCAGTAAGTTTAGGGTAGGCAACATCCATAATTTCGCGAAACCTTTCCCAATACTGCCTTGCTTCTTTATTAGACTGAGCGCCATAAACACTTACCCCTATCCAATCTACATATTTGTCGCCGGGGTAATATGAAGCAATAGAATTCCACGGCTCATCCGGATTACTAGTAGCATTTACGTGATATACCCATGAAATATTGTTTGCTCCTTGCTGACGGAATACATCAACAACGTGTCGATATGCCGAAATGAAGTTTGATGGCCCCTTTGCCGCCCCACCATTCCACTTTCCATTCCAAGGAAACCACTTTCCGTTTACTTCAACCCCAAAACAAACTAACATAGGCACTCCAGATTCTTTTGCATCGTCAGCCCATTTACGAAGGTCATCATCAAACTTCCCTGAAGCAATTGATACCAGGTCATAAATACTATCCATACCGCCATTAGAATATTCATGGGTAGAAAAAGCCATCATTTTGATGTAAGGCAGGTGTCCCGAATTCCAAATCAGTTCCACTTCATCTTTGGGAAAACTTATTCCTCCAACCCAGTTATCTGCAAAAGTAACCCATGCAATATTTTTCGCAACTAAATTCTCAAAATCCGTAATTCGTTTTAGGGTTACGCTATCTTCCGTTCCCCCAAAATCAGGAAATGCGCAATGGTAGACTCCTGAAGATGAAGGAAGTATCTTAAGTGAATTTGTTGAAAGTTTTATTTTAGTCAGAAAAATATCATCTGCAATTCCCTTCTTGTAGGCCTCAAGGGCTTCCGGTGAGGAATCCAAACGTAATTGAGCTTTATCTGTCGATGAATTATTCCAGTTTTCGTGCCAATAATTTACCGCCTTTACACGAGGATACCGTTTACTTTGAATTGAAGATAGAGCATCGCTTATCCAATCAGCCTTACGAGAGGTTTGTGAACAAGCTATTAATCCGACTATCAATACTAAAAGCAATAAACTTAGTTTCATTATATCTCCTTGATTAGAATAAGAGTACCTTTCAAACAAGTAAATGTCAAGTGATTTATTCCTCTAATTGCGCCTGAATTTTCCCCTCTTAATTTTCTGAAATCAATCCCTGAGGAATTCGGTGGGTATGCCTTTGTAGCGATTGCGGTGAACGAAACTGGTTATAAGCGACACCTTGTTGAATGAGCGATTCTTAAAAGCGTCCAGACGTTTCACCAAGCTGTCAGGGCCTATTTTGGCAAGAATCAATTTATCAGAATCCACTTGATATACAGGTACTCTGCGAATTGTAAACGAATTTCTTGGAACTTGCATTCCTTCTGCTCCCACTGTAAAGCCAGTGGAATAACCGGCACGGACTGTAGCTAATATCACCTTTGCATTGAAGCGTCCAAAGGGATAGGCTATAGCCGGTATTGCTGTCTTGAGTCTGCTTTCAAGCCTACTGCGGGATTCCTCAAGCTCCCAAACCAGCCTGTCATCGCTGCACAACCTGAGATCAGGATGGGTCATACTGTGGGAACACACACTCCAGCCTGCTGAAAGAAGTTCAGATATCTCATTCCAGTAAAGATGACGCAAGGAACCGCCGCCAATATCCCAAAGATTCGTTTTTCCAGAATATCCGGCAACTATTGATACCATACCTGATACATCGCGCTCCTTCATCAGGGGATAAGCTCTGGTATATATCTCCTCATAACCGTCGTCAAAAGAAAGCATAACACGCGGTTTACCTAAGGTTTTTTCTCCAAGATAGGGTAATCCGTAACCTAGGGGTGAGATTATCTCTGCTCTTGAAAGAATTAAATCAAGAATCTCTGCAAATCGACGAGGATGAACATTTGTCCAACCAATTCCATGTTTGGAGATATTGTGAAATTCAAGAATCGTAAGCACAGTAACTCATCCTTTGAAAAAAAGATTTGGGATTTTGGATTCTATAAATACCTTCAGGCTTATGTTTTTATCTAAAATAAAGCTATCGCATCGGGAGAAAACACGGTTAGTCGCAAAAGTTTCAATTTTTTTCGTCAGAGATGAGGTTTGCAGAAAGCTGTTATAATACATTTTAGAACCATGAACTACTTGTATTCGATTCTTTACAGATACGGAAAGGCCGCAGGGAAACAAGGTTGCGGCGTCAAGCTGACCTTTTGTCTTTAATTCATTCATAATTCTCCATCGGGCAATTATGGGTTACAACTCCAGGTTTGGAACTGCGCTCTAAGCTCTTCACAGTAGTTTTTCAACCTTGGAGAGACTCAGGTTGCGCTGATGGATTTTAATCTCTTCATAGTAGTTTTCCACTATCGCGGCTATTTTATCCCATGAATAAGAAAGCGCCTTTATGCGCCCGCATTTGCCTATTTGCTTCCATTGACTGCGGCGACCGGCAAGCTCAAGCACTCCTCTGGCAATATCGGCAGCGTCACCAGGTTTAACAAAAATACCTTCCCGCTCACTCATCACATAACGAAATGCGGGAATATCGGAGGCAACCACCGGCTTAGCGCACCCCATGGCCTCAATAAGGGTTATACCAAAACTCTCCGCGCCGATAGATGGGGTTATGGATAAATCACACCATCTGTAGTATTCCCTACGTATGTTACCCACAACCTCGCCTGCAAAAAAGACGGAATCCTTGATATCGGAACTAAGCAAACGTCTGTAATGCTTCTCCAAAGGACCGCCGCCGCATACTACCAACTTAACGTCAGGCCAGGCCTTCTTAATTGCAGGCAGGGCTTTAAGAAGATGCCTTAGACCTTTTTTGGCATCAAACCTACCCATAAATAAAAGTTTAAGCGACGATTTTGGCAACCTATCTAGCAATAATGAGGGACCGGGGGAAAAAATTTCGGTATCAACACCGTTGGGAATTATTTTATACCGACCGGAAAAGAAATGCGCCATAGTTTGCTCTGCTATGGGAGATACAGCTATCAGACCGTCATAGCGCCTGAAGTATCTCTCGTATAGATAATGCTTAAAGATGTTATAGAGAACTGAAGGGGAGTGTCCTGCATGAAAGGTAGCAACTACAGTTGATTTACTGCCATGAGAATAGTGCAAAACAGCCATAGGCAACATTGGAGCAAGAGAACCATGTATGTGGATAATATCGTAATTTTTTTTTCTCAGAATTGAGGCAATCTGACGCCATACGCCAATACCTACGGTTACTCGGGAAAAACTTTTATTTATGGGTAAGGCTATTCCTTTACCAACCCTTAGTACTGGCGGGTCTTCAGGATAACTCCCCTGGATTTCAGATGTAAGCACTTCAACTTCATGCCCCCTTTTTATAAGGTTTCGGGACAAAAAATAAACGTGTTCACTAATACCTCCCACATGTGGGAAATAATGCTCGCTAACCTGTAGTACTCTAATATTGCCTCCGACTGCAAAGCAGGCCTATGGCCTGAGATATTAGCCGAAAATTATGAAGCGTAGGCTTTAAGCGCTTCGCCCAAAAGTTTGATAGCGTCACGCAGAGCCTTTTCTTCCAAAACGTAGGCAATCCGTACTTCGTCTTTACCCGCACCCTTGGTGGCATAGAATCCAGCGGCAGGAGCAACCATTACCGTTTTTCTTTCCCTTGAAAAATCTGTCAACAGCCATGCAGCAAAATGCTCCGCGTCCTCAACAGGAAGCTTCACCACAGTGTAGAAGGCTCCTTCAGGGGTTGGAACCGTTACACCGGGAATTTTTGAAAGCTCTTCTGTAAGAACCTTGCGCCGACGGTCGTATTCAGATATCATGGGCTTCATAAATCGGTGCATGTTACGAAAACAAGCTAAGGCTCCGTACTGTTCAAGAGTAGGAGGGCAAAGCCTTGCCTGCGCAAATTTAAGCATAGCAGACATCAATTCCTTATTCCTGCTTACTACAAAGCCAACTCTAGCTCCACAAGCTGAAAAACGCTTGGAAATTGAATCGGTAACTATAACCCTGTCGTCAATATCGGGAAGGGTAAGGGCTGAGGAATGTTCCTTGGAATCGTATACAAATTCACGATACACTTCGTCTGAGATAAGGTAGAGATCGTTATCCCTAACAATTTGACCCAAAACAAACATCTCTTCTTTTGAAAGAATAGTTCCGGTAGGATTGTTAGGCGTACATATCAATATTGCCTTGGTTTTAGGAGTTATCAACTTTTCAATTTCTTCCCTCGGCGGCAACCGGAAGTCATTATCTATGGAAAGATGAACAGGAACCAACTTAACACCTGTCGCCGCTGCGTATCCATTATAATTTGTGTAGAAGGGTTCAAAAACAATCACCTCATCGCCAGGATCGGTGGTTGCCCAAAAGGCAAACTGAATAGCCTCTGAACCTCCGGTTGTGACCCAAACTTCATCAAGGTCTACATCTATACCGTAACCGGCCAGATAATCTACTATAGCCAAACGAAGTTGAACAATTCCACCCGATGGCCCATAGGCAAGAACCTTGCTGTCAAACTTGCTCAAGGCGTCAAAAAACTCCCTTGGCGTTTCTATATCAGGCTGCCCAATGTTCAAGTGATATACGTGAATTCCATGCTTCTTTGCCGCATCTGCAAGCGGTGCCAGCTTGCGAATTGGCGAGGCAGGCATAACAACACTTCTTCCAGATAATTTCATCCTACCTCCTAGTTAAAGGTTTGATGTCAGACGCGCTTACCGGCCCGACAAAACTGGTGTGAAATGGTTTTGAATTAAATAACGATTTGGCAAGTTCAAGAACCTGTTCTTCTGTAACCTTCTCAAACTCGGCAATTGTCTCAGTGATACTTCTAAATTTTTGAGCCAAAAGCTTCCAATGCCCCAAACGTCCCATTCTGTGAGAAAGACTTTCCATGTTAAGAATAAGGGCGCTTTTTGTCAAGGTCTTTGCAATATCTAATTCCCCTTTTCGCAATCCGTTCTTCTTCAGGCGAGATAACTCATCTTCAATAGAACGAAATACCTTGGATAATTTGCTTTTTTCAGTAATAAAGTAGAAACCCATAGTCCCACAGTCTTCAAAGAGGTCTAGGAAGGATGATACTGTATAGACAAGGCCCTTATCTTCACGTAGAAGAGAAAATAAGCGCGAAGACATACCTCCGCCAAGAAGGGTTGTCAAAAGAGCAAGGGGAAAACGAACATCAGAATTAATTCCAATTGTCTGAGTACCCATTACCGCATGAACCTGACTTATGTCTGTACGAGTTGCAAGCTTACTTTCAGGCTTGGTTTTCTCTTCAGGAGGCTTACGAAGCTTGCGCTTCCCCTTAAGCAAGCCAGGACGTTTTGGAAGAGCTTTTTTTATCTGAGTTTCGTCCACATTACCAACTGCAACAAAAATTGAATCGTTGAGCGTATACTGAGATTTGTAGATATCCAGTAGTTTATCCCTACTTATTTTAGAAACCGTGCTTTCTGTCCCCACAACAGGTGTAGCTAAAGGATGGGGAGAAAAACAAGCCTTGAAGAAATTATCAAAAACTATGTCCTGAGGATCTTCCTGAGTGGAACGCATCTCTTCGTAGATGACTTCTTTTTCTTTCTTAAGCTCCTTTGCGTCAAATGTAGAAGATGTGAGCATTTCAAAAAGAAGTCTCACCAAGGGTTCAAGCGAATCCTTAAGACAACGAACGGTTAAGCCGGTAATACCTTTAGAGGTAAAGCCGTCGCTAATACCACCTAGACGTTCTATTTCGTAGAGAATCTCTTTCGAGCTATGTTTTTTCGTTCCCTTGAATAACATATGCTCAATAAGATGACTTGAACCCAAGGTCTCAGAAAGCTCATCACGCGATCCCTGACGGAAAAACACCCCCATGGCCACTGAATGGAAATCGGGAATTCGTTCAGTAACCAGGCGAATTCCGCTAGGAGTTGTTCCTTCTAGGATTCCTTCGCCTGTCATCTCTTCTTCTGTCTCCGCCGCGAGAACCTTCGCTTCTGGGAGGACGAGGAGGTCTGTCTTGCGAGGGATCAAGATTAGTAGTCAAATCTATTCTACCTAAATCATCAATCCCCTTAACACGTACCTTTATTTTATCGCCCATTTTAACAACATCTTCCACCTTTTCAACGCGATGCGGCGCGAGGTTGGAAATGTGCAAAAGACCATCTTTACCGCGGAAAAGTTCAACAAAGGCGCCAAAGTTGGTTATACGAACCACCGTACCTTCGTATATTTCACCTACTTCAACTTCTTTGACAATTTCTTTAACCATATCCAAAGCGGCCTTTACACCTTCGGGTTTGGTACCGGCAATGATTACGGTTGATGTTTCGTCATCAATATCTATAGTAGTCTCTGTTTCCTCAGTAATTTTTCTAATCACTTTTCCACCCGGGCCAATAACTTCACCAATTTTATCATTTGGAATAACCAGCGTAGCAATACGCGGAGCATAGGCGCTAAGTTCAGTGCGCGGTTCAGCTATAGCACGTTCCATTATATCTAAGATATGCCTTCTGGGCGCAACGGATTTATGCATAGCCTCGATTAAAACTTCAAGAGGCACTCCAGTAAGTTTAAGATCAAGCTGAATACCGGTAACGCCTTTACGGGTTCCGGCAACCTTGAAATCCATATCGCCAAAGTGGTCTTCGTCGCCAAGAATATCGGTAAATATTACGTGTCCCTGAGGTTCATACACCAGGCCCATGGCAATTCCTGCAACTGCCGCCTTCATAGGAACTCCGGCATCAAAAAGAGCGAGTGAGGCTCCGCATACAGATGCCATAGAGCTTGAACCGTTGGATTCAAGAATATGGGAATTGATACGGATTGTATAAGGAAACTCGCCGTCAGCTGGAGCCATTACCTTTACCGATTTTTCAGCAAGTGTACCATGACCTATTTCACGACGTCCAGGGCCACGCAGGAATCTAACTTCACCAACAGAAAACGGCGGAAAGTCATAATGAAGCATAAACGACTTCCATTCCTCTTTTTCAACATTGTCAATCATCTGCTCATCACTCTTAGTTCCAAGGGTAACAACAGCCAAAGATTGGGTTTGACCACGTGTAAATAAAGCTGAACCATGGGTTCGCGGCAAAATGCCAACCTGACAAGAAATAGAGCGTACCTCATCTAAAGCCCTACCGTCAAGACGTTTCCCCGAAAGCGCACGCACACGTACATCTTTTTTAAGTAGATCGTCTATAAGCGTTTTAATAACGGGTTCTGCATCAGGATAGTCCTCTTCCAAAGCCTCAATTACCTGCTTTGTCATCTCCTTGCGGGCTTCGGAACGTTGCCCTTTATCGCGAATGTCATTGATAGTAGATATTTTATCAGCAAGCATAGAAGCTACTCGCTCATCAAGCCCTTCAGGAATCAAATCGCTTGCAAGCGCCTTCTTGGCTTTACCAACTTTGCTTACAAGCTCACGTTGAAGCTCTATTAAAGGTCTTGCCGCTTCCTGTGCAACAGCTATTGCGGCCATGACCTCGTCTTCAGGAATTTCTTCTCCCTCAAATTCTATCATATTGATTTCATCACCGTTGGTTACCACAAGCAGCTTAAAATCGCAATCTTCTAATTGAGAGATTGTAGGGTTGATAAGCAGTTCACCGTCATGTCTTCCAACTTGAACAGAAGCAATAGGTCCAGCAAAAGGAATTTCAGATATACAAAGCGCCGCCGATGCCGCTGTTATAGCTATTGGATCGGGCTGATTTTCTCCATCGTGAGAAAAAAGCAAACCTATTATCTGAATCTCGTGATGAAACTCAATGGGGATAAGAGGACGAATTGGTCTATCAATCATCCTGCTTATTAAAATTTCTCTATCGCGGGGTCGTCCCTCTCGCTTAAAAAATCCCCCTGGTATTTTCCCTGCCGCTGAGTAATACTCGCGGTAGTCAACGGTTAGGGGCAGAAAGCCAAAGCTTTTGGCTGGGTCGTCATTATAACAGGCTGTGAGCAAAAGTACGGTATCACCGTACTGAACTTTAACTGCTCCATTGGCCTGTTTGGCCCATTCTCCAACTTCAAAGCTGTACTGCCGACCGCCAATTTCGGTCTGCACACGTTCCATAACTAACCGCGCAGACCAAGCTGCTTGACTAATGCGTAGTAAGTATCTCTGTCTGTTTTATACAGGTAGTTAAGGTGTTTGCGGCGCAGGTTCACCATCTTGATGAGACCCCTTCTTGAATGGTGGTCTTTATAGTGCTGCTTTAAGTGACCGGAAAGCTGTGCAATGCGTTCCGTCAACAGCGCCACCTGCACGGCTGAAGAACCTGTGTCCTTCTCGTGCTTTTTGAACTGATTCAACAGTTCTTCTTTTTTTACTTTCTCTAAGGTCATTTTCTTTTTTCCTCCATTAATCCCCGTATTCTACGGTAGGTGAAGCGTTTGTCAACACAAGGCCTACGGAAACATAACGTAAGAATCCATTTCTTATCTTTGAAAATACTATACAAACGATACAGAAGAATTCAATATAAAGGTGATGACCTATATTGCAATTAAACTGTTATTTTAATTTCCTCACTAAGTTCGCTTTCCAGGCCCTGATGTGAAACCGAGCTAACGGCAAGCGTTAGCTCACCTTTGCTTACAGCCTTCATGTAGAAAGAAGAACGCGCAAGAGGTATTGGAGTAAGCTTAACCCAACCTGACTCACGCTTTACATATACGTGATATGCAGGCTGCTGAGGAATATCCATCCATGTAAGGAACAAGGCATCTTCCAGCACCATTGCATTGAGTCCTGAAGGCGGAGGTAGAATAAGAGCTTGTTTTTTTCCGTCATCAAGCGCGGCCTTTATTTCAGCCTTTATCATTTCCTTAATCGCGGGATCAAGGTCTGCCATAATTGCATTAATAGAAGAAGGAGATGTAGAGTCTGTAAGCGGAACAATAGGAGGTACATCAGTATCGTTATCCGATTGTGCTGACTGCGAAACAGGGACCGCAGCTTGGGATTCGGCAGGCTCACTTGAGGGAACAGAGGATTGCTCAGAAGCCATAACAGGAGATTGGGCAGGTGTTAGAGGAGGGGTAGAGGTTGGTGCTTCGGAGGGTGTTGCGGGGGATGTTACGGGAGGTGTTGCGGGAGGTGTTACGGGTTCGAAGATAGCAGCTGTTTCAGATTCAGGTAATATTTGATTCAGTAAGATTTTAGCTTTTGAAATAAGCTCTTCACATGTTTTATCATGTTCCAATTTAATAGAAGCGTCAAAAGCTGTGATGTTAAGTCTTTCATCCAGATAGTTCTTAGCTTCTTGCAAAGCCTTAATATCAGGTTCATCAAAAGAAATGTGCTTGTTTGCAAAAAATTCCCGCATCATCTGACGAATATGCATTTCAACTTCACCTTCGGAAATATTTGCATCAGCTGCAGCAGATGCACGAACAAAACTTTCTATAATTCCATCTCTGGCATCCTGCGGACTTAGGAAATCCATTTTAAGACGCGCTTCAAGAGAAGCTGCAAACGGACTCCATGTATCTTCTTCAGATTTATCCGTTGGTGATGCAAAAGCCTTTGAAGAGGCAGCTTGGGATTCAGTAATCCTGGATTCATGTTCTGGGGAAAAGGTTGAGGAAGAGGCAACAGGGAAGGAGGCGGAAGGTGAAGTTGGAGGAGGGGTAGGAGGAGGGCCGGGAGGAGGGTTAGAGGGAGGGCTATCCGGGAGCTTGGTAAGTTCACTGAAACCTGAAGGCATAGAAGGCGGACTAAGCTCGTCAAGTATAGGAGCAGATATTTTTTCAAGAAGCATTTCACATATAACTTCATGTGTTTCGGAGATATTCATAGGAAGTTCGTTGAATCTTAATTTCAAGTCCATTGTGTGCCTAATACTACGTAAATCTCGTGGTGTAGGGGCATCAAAATCAGCGCCTCTTTCTTTGAAAAGGCCCCGCATCATTTCAGATATTTTTTCAAAGACCTCCTCATCAGAGGCATCTATGGCAATATTGGTAAGCCCTTCTTGAAGAGCCTGCCTGTTGGAAACCACATAACTTTCGATGATTCCATCCCTTACGTCTCCAACAGATATTTCTGCCGAATCTAATTTATTTTGGATACGTTGCAAAAAATCGCTCACTTGGACTCCTAGTCTGAACCCGACATTTATTAATAAATTTTCATTATCTTAAGATACCCCTAAACAGAATAATGTCAAGAGACAAAGAGTGCAAAAAAACAATTCCAGGCCACAATTTGTGCTCTTAATAGTATTCGCGCAGTAGCAATATCGCAATGTTATTGATAAAGAACAGCTTAAGAATCGATTCCCGCAAAATCATAAGTCTGCAGACTTACTAATAACGCTACTTCAGGAAACGGGAATCACTTTTTGGGAAATCGGTTTACCGGTAAGGGTATTAAAAATCACTTCCAGGTGTTCATCACCGCTCACTGCACTTGAAAATACTACTCTAACCGCACTGTCTGCAACCCAGGCAACACTAACTACTTTAGTTCCCCCCGAAGCAGGATGGATTTTCATAAAATTCTGCCAAACGGGAAACACGTCCAGAAACGCAGCATTTTCACCTTTCAGAGTAAAAAGCAAGGCATCCTGAGAACGAATTCCTTCCGATTCCCTGTCTTTCAAAACAAGCAAACATTTCCCGTCAGGCGACCAATCAAGGTTTATGAAATGCTCCCATCGCTCAGACTGAACAGGTTGAGAACTTTGTTTATCGTAAAAATTTACTATTTGCTCGCACTCAACAAGTTTTACTACGGTATCTTCTTTTAGGTCATAGAGATAGAGCATAACGCGACGCCTTTCCCCATACCAGTTATCGGGAAGGTCTTTAGACCACATATCACTATTTTCGTCAATTCTAACGGTTGAATCAAGGGCAAGCGCCAAATATTGATTCGCAGAATTAACGGCATAAACGGAGAGATAATCGGATGTTATTGACTTTTTACTAAGACGCTCCCATGTTTGGGATGAAACACTTTGAGCTGACTTAATACTGACAGATTTTTGCAAAACGCCACGTTCCTCTTTTTTTGCACATCCCGCCAAGAAAAAAAACAATGATACTATGGAGATGAAATATCTTACGGTACGGAAAGAAAAAACGTTAATACTCATGGTAAAAAGTTATTTCGAAATTATAAATTTTAATAATTAAAGCTCTTCTATTCTTTTTTGAATCTTTTTAGCCGCTTGTCTTACATCATAGAGAAGTAGCCCAAGACGCGCACGCGGCGAAGTGGATAAAGAAAGGGTTGCTTTTCCTGCATCTGCAATCACCAAATAGCCGTCATTGTGATTTATAACCAAATATCCCAATTCTGACCATCCCAATCCCTCCGCAGCTTTGTGAGCGGAGGAAAGAAGAAAGGCGCTCATGGCGGATACTTGCTCGTCATTAGCGTCCGGACGACTGGCTATAAGAAATCCGTCGGAAGACACCACGGCAACACCTGTTATTTCAGAATATTCATCCTTAAGACTATCAATTACAGCAAGTAAATCGTCGGTAAGGGCTGTTTGACGGTCTTTCTTGACTTCAGTTACCTCTTCCATATACTTCCTTTCGTTCAGGGCGATTAGCTCAGTTGGTTAGAGTGCTGGTCTCACATACCAGAGGTCAAAGGTTCGACTCCTTTATCGCCCATTTTTCATTCTAATGAATTGAGGTCAATTTTCAGCGGTTCTTCTGTAATAGAAGTTTCCGCATTGTTTCCCATTGCAATAAGATTAAGTTTTTGGGTTACAACTACCGATAATCCGGATTCCTGAAAAGAAGTCGTCTGTTTTACCAATCCAAACACCGGTATGTTGTTTCCAACCCAAACCTCTATCTTCGATTCGCTTCGACCTGAAGGATCCTTAACATTTGCGTGAACAGTCGGGTATTCACCAACAGGGGTTTTAACTTTTTGTTCATCTATTCGACCAGCTTCAATTTCCACTGGTAAATAAAGATAAGGACGATGGGTAGCGTCAGGTTCTTCATTCAAGCCCTCCGGCATTTCGGTAGCAGGCTCCTCCCCTACCTTGATAATCATTCTTTCAGCCTTACCTCGATATCCATAAGGCACTAGCATTTTGAAGACGCCCTTGCCCTTTTCGTGGGTTTCAATCATTTCCAACCAGTAATACGATACCCCCCTAAGGGTATCCATACCGGTTACGGCAAATTTAAGTTTGTAATGTTCTACGTTTTTGACTACAGTAGAATCCTTCACTTCATATTGCACGTCATACTCAGCCCAATCACCCACCTTCCAATTCACGGGTTTATATTCGATTTTTTCCTTTTTGCAGCCTCCAAACGTAAGTAACGCCGCAAAGCTGATAAGTAATGTAGTGTATATCTTCATAAACTTTACATTCCTCCTTTTCCTTAGGCTTCCTTGACATTGACTTTAGCGAGAAAAATCCAATTGTCAACCATCTTCACATTTGTTGACTTCTTAACTCTGCTAACTACGACTACGCCCTGTAACGATCAAATTCACCATCTTAGACTCTTCTGAAAGCTTTTAGCCAAAAATTCTCCGCTTGACATTATTCGCTCCTACCTTATTCTATATTTAGATTTGCAATTGTATGGACAAAAATAACTATGTAAATTCCTTCAAGGAGGCTTTTTGTGAAAAAGATTCTTGCTCTGTCGGTAATTGCAACTATGGCCATTATAGGCTGCAACTTAAATAAAAAACCGCCAACAGCAGAATTCTGGCCATTTGCCGTTGGGAATCAGTGGACTACGGCTGAGGACTTCAGCTACACTGTAAAAAATGTTACCTCAGGCTCCAAACAATCAACTACGACAAACACTGTTGAAGCGTTTATCAAGCGTAAAGACGGTAAACAGCTATGGCCAATTAATTCGAAAATAACCCAGGGCGATTCTGTAATAAATACCGTCAGCTATTATTATGTTACCGAAGATTCCGTATACACCTTCTCAGCGCTAGACGCTAAGGACCCCCAGTCGGTTGAACCTAATAAGCTGAAAGTGGGTATGGAATGGGACGGCGCTCTTGTTATTCCAATAGAAATACCTAACTTTGAAACTACCTTGGATGCTAAATTCAAAGTAATCGCTTCGCAAAAGGTAACTGTTAAAGCTGGTACATTTGACGCCCTGCTTGTAAAAGTAAGTCTTCCGCAATACGACATTGATTCTGCAGCTACCCAATGGCGGGTAAAAGGTAAGGGTATAGTTAAGATGGATGCCAATTTCACTGCTACCTACTCATTTGGGGGCCTTAAATTTAATGTGGATATTAAGGGTAGCTCGGAGATGCAAAGCTACAGTTTTAAGTGAACCGGTAAAAGATTTATTGAGTATTCCTGGGATTATTATAATCTAGACCTGTGATTATCGTTTTTAAGACGATTTGATTCTTTAGGGGAAAATATCCCCGCCCCGATGTAACTTTTGCCACATCGAGACGGGGAGAGGAGGAGCTTATTGTGTACTGTTATAAATTATTAGAATTTCGTTTTCCAGTCAGTGCGAGCGGTAAGTGCCATAGCAATTCCTAGCCCTGTAATAATTATTAAGGCTAACAGAAGCCCACGTATCTGCGGGAAAAACTGTGCTACGCTAAAACCTATCTGAAAGAGCAAAAGTCCTAGCGCTGAGGCGAATATAACTGGCCAACCTTTACGAATTAGAACGGCATAACCTATGGTCATAATTGCAGATACAGCGGTTGATATAAGGAATGCCACGCCAAGAGGCACTAATACCACAAGGTAACTCATCAAGATGTGAAACACAAAGAATCCAGCTGTTATAAACAAATAGTGCATGGCATGAAGATGTCTATCTTTGATAGCGGTAATCAGCAGCAGTAGACCAAGGAAAAACACAAGCGCCAAAGGTACGAACGATAATATCCCTGAAGTAGCCTTGCCAATATCTAAAGGACGGGGGATTACAATACCGATGTTATTTGATGCAACCAGATTGGAAAACTCCCAAACCAACTTGGCACGTCCGTTGTTTTTGTCAATGTTTGAAGCTGTAGGAGTCATGCCTCCTTCAGGATAGGCTATGTCTGCAAAATCTGTCGTAAGTTCCAATCGGAAATGCGGTATCTTACCCTGATAGTTTCCCATACCGTACGACCAGTCGCCAAGCCCCCTACTGGTGTAACTTACATGTATAGTGTGCTTTTCGCCGGGATTAAAATATTTGGAATAATCTTCGTCACCTGCGTATTCCTTACCGTCAACAGTAACCATAAAGCTATCTAATTTACTGACATCTGTAGGAATTGGGAAATAGAAGTTCACCAAATAGCCTTTATCAAAGGGATTTTCCACCGTATATTCTGCGTCAAAACTCACGTCATAGCCTGCAAAAGTCATATTACCGATATCTCGACTGGAAAGTTTGAGTTTTACCTTGATATCTGAGGCAGGAACCCGATACTTATATTCGGCGGCTTCTACTTCTTTTCCATCTTTATTAAAACGAGCAGGTTTAAGTAAATAAGTAACCTGAGGAGCGCTCTGGTTAATTGCTCCTCCCCAGAAATTTGAAGCATCGGCACGGTTTATTTCCAAAACCTCACGATGCTTTTCGCTAAATCGCCAGCTTAATACCGCTGAAACCAGCGAAAAGATAAGAAATACAACAGCAATTCCAATGTATCGGATTTTTCTATGGGTATTCTCACTTGTCATAACAACTCCCTATTGTTTTGTTCAACCATTTACGCTCCTTAATTTAGCGTCTTTTTTCGGTTGAGCCTCTACTGTCCCAACCATAATATAGACGTAGAGTTCGTAAAAATGGTTGCCAGAGGCCTAAATAAACGTACAATAAAGATACAAACAAACTATGGAGGAAAATATGGAAAACTTTTTCAAACGTTTAGCATTCATGGGATTGGGCATTTTTTCAACAACAAGGGAAAAAATAAAACAAGGCGTTGATAAGATGGTGAAACAAGGAGAGCTTACCGCTGCTCAAGGAGAAAAGCTTTATAAAAAACTTGTTAAGGATATCGAAAAAACCCATAAAGAGATATCTAAACGGGTTGATGCAGGGGTTAAGGCCACTATGTCAAAAATGGGACTTGTAAAAAAGACGGAAGTGGAAAAACTGGAGCGCCGTATTCTTCAATTGGAAAAAAAGCTGGCTGTCTATCAAAAAGAAGCTAAATCCAAGGCTCCTGCAAAAACAAAGGCCTCAAAAAGCAGATGCAGAACCAATAAAACAGCGACTAAGAAAAAATAAGAGACACATTTTACTTTACAAAAGCTTTGAGTTAACTTAACTTGGGGAGGAGAATTCGCTTAGGGTGCAGCTGTTGTATCTGACGACATTAATCCTAGCTTAAGTGCAACACGCTCTGCAAGCCAATTACTATAGGCTCGCATTCCTTTAAGTGTAAGATGCCCATAGTCATAGTAACAATTTTCTTTAATTCCTGCTTGAATTTTAGTTGTTGAATCACCCCATATCTCAACTCCGCTCTTTTCTGCGAACTTCAGTAGTCGTTGATGATACTCCTTGTTTTCCTCCCAGTAATTCTCTTCCACATATGCATCATAAGCGTCTCTTACAGGTAGAAATAAGAGAACCATATGAATTCTCCTTTGCCTTGCCTTTTTTGCAATAAATGCTAAATCATCTTCTGCATTTTGTGAATATTCGTAGTTTTTGAAGAACCAATCCGCATTTTTTCGCACATTTACAGAATCAGGCCCTATTTCCTTCTCTTCTAAACGCCATCTAATTCGGCCATTGGTTTTATCTACAATATCATTTTTGCACGCGGTATTCTTGCCCAATAATATTTTCATTAGATGCTTAATATTGCCAACCGTTACTTCCCTTGCGGCAATGGTTTGAATAAAAAACCCGACAACTAACTCCGTCCTTAGGGTAAAATTCTTATACGACGCGCGTTTTTTTAACGACGCAAAACGTCTTACCCTGTTGTTAGGTAAGGAATTATGGTTAAACTGCCAATCTGAAGGTTGGTATATTATAAGTTGGACGCTATCTAAAAGATGGGGGTTACGTTCAAGAAGTAGTCTTGCATCCCAGGGTGTTCCTCCAGTAAGGGCGCAATTGACAACTTCACCTCGCTTAAGTCCAAGTTTTCTTTCCAACTGAGCGGGATTAACCGCCTCACGCACACGGGAATCACCGAAAATCACTATCTTTGGCTTCAGCGCTGAAACCCTGAGTTCATCTTCCATAACATAGTAGATACCGACATCGCTTCTTGGAACCGCTGCCCAAAACCAACGAGTTCTGAACACGAATATCTCCAAAATAGCTAGTAGAATAAATACTCCTACAGCCACCCAGGGGAAACGCCAAGGCGATTCCTTTATACGAGATGCTCCAGCCTTAGAACTGGAAATATATAAACGGTGTTTTTCCACTTGCGGTAAAGGTTATAATAATTAATAATAATAACGTAAAAACCAACACTTGCGCAAGTCTTGGCAGTTTCAGTATTACCGTATGATTTTTTGAAAGATATATGGGTATGTCAATAAGCAAAAGCGCCATGGCTGTAAAGAAAAGTACCGGTGAAAAAAGCTCAACCCAGCCTCCATTAGTAAAAATTCCTTTTATATACTGGAAGGCAAGCTGAAAGCTTGAGGCACGGAAGAATATCCATGTCAAACATATCAAATGAAAAACAACTATCATACGCAGAATCCGAATGAGCCATTTACCCAAAGATACTTTAAGTTCAGGCATTACGAACTTGCGTTTTGCAAATAGAGTCATCTTTTCAAAGGCTAAATAGATTCCATTCAACGCTCCCCATGCTACAAATGTCCACGCGGCTCCATGCCATAATCCTCCCAAAAGCATAGTCAGAAAAAGATTGATATAGGTACGGAAATTCCCCTTCTGATTACCGCCCAAAAGATCAATGTAGAGATAATCCCTAAGCCATGTGGAAAGTGATACATGCCATCGCCGCCAGAATTCAGTGATGGAGGTTGAAAAATAAGGTTGCTGAAAGTTTTCCATAAGTTCAATACCCAAAAGACGCCCTATGCCCCGAGCAATATCTGAATAACCTGCAAAATCGCCATATATTTGCAGAGCGAAGGCGTAAAGACCGGCCAATAG
This sequence comes from uncultured bacterium, assembly GCA_964624585.1. Taxonomy (GTDB): domain Bacteria; phylum Hydrothermota; class Tepidihabitantia; order B3-TA06; family B3-TA06; genus CAZUXE01. The sequence goes on from CAZUXE010000006.1 coordinate 17,091, forward strand.
CAAGCCTGATGAAGCCGTGGCAGAATTGCCAAATGCCTTTTCAACCAAAGGAGCAAGATTATCGGCAATAACTGTTTTTCGCAGATAGCCAATTAGTATTAAAGTAATACCTGAAGCAATTTTCTCCCATGTGATAACGCGCGGTCTCTCAAGTTGAGGAAGCAACCGTGAAGCGCGTTCAATAGGACCTGCAACAAGCTGCGGGAAAAAGGAAACATAAAGCATAAAATTCAGAAAATCATTAGTCGGTTGAAACTTGCCTTTGTAGATATCAAGGGTATAAGACATAGTTTGAAAAGTGTAGAAACTAATTCCTACCGGTAAGATTATTTGAAGAACTGGCCAATTGGCTTGAAGACCAAACATAGAAAGTAAACCTGCCGCGGAGTCGACAAAGAAATTGAAATATTTGAAGAACGCTAAAATACCCAGGTTACCGATAATTGAGAAGGCCAGAAATAATTTACGGGTTCGAGCATTAGACGAGCGATGAATAGCGCGTCCGCAAAAAAAGTCAAGTATGGAAGATATTAAAATCAGGGAGAGAAAGTGCCAATCCCACCATCCGTAAAAAACATAGGACGCAAGCAATAGGATTATATTTTGAAAACGCATCCGGCGTACCGAATAGTAAAGAATCAACACAATTGGAAGGAATATCAGAAATTCCCATGAATTAAACAGCATAGGTATTCCTTGAACTAACTTTCACTATGAGTTTGCTGAAATTGAAAGTGATTTTTACCCTAAGCATCGTTTTATTATACGTGATGGATATGTTGAATCAACTTTTTTCTAAAATATCGCCGCTGCTATATTTACTGCCGCATGGGCTAATACAGACGGCCATATTGAAGATGAACGAATACGAATATAGGCAAAAGCAATGCCTCCTAGAAATGTTGAAATGAAGATATTCGCCGCAAGCGGGAGATCTATTGAGGGGTTCGGGGATATTTCCACTCCAACGTGAGCAAGATGCATAAAGGCAAATATCAAGGCCTGAACAACTACTGCCCAAAAGATACCCAAGGAATTTTCCCGCATATCAAACAACGCTTTAGACTTGTGTGTAAGACGAGGCTTACATAGCCAAGCTCTTTGTCTCAAATTGTTTTTAGGTAATGCTTCAAAAGAATGGCTTCGGTAAGAAACGCCACGGATGTCGTTACGGATAGCGAGACTGTGTGTATTACGAAGGCTAGGGAGGATAGTTCTGCACTGAAGATTAGGTTGGCTGATACTGCAAGCAGTATCGCCAGCAGCGTTGTTCATAACAATAGAAAAGTAGTTAAGAAGAAGTCCTCTAAAAAATAACTCTTCAGATATCGGAGTAAGCGCAGCGCCAACAAGGGCAAGAAAAGTTTCGGTCAGACCTAAAGGAAGCTCCCGTAACGCTTGTGGAACAAGTGTTGTATCCATAGCAAGAATCCAATCCCAGGAAACGGGCAAAAAGAATCTGTTAAATAACGCGAGCGCGCTTCCAGCAATTAGGCCCCCGCCAATTGATATAAACCACCATTTGGGTGAAAACTTTCCCAGCCCTATTTGCTTCTTAGCGCTATTTGTAATAAAAAAAACGACAATGAACAGGGCTAAAAGTTGTGCTGAAAAAGCAAGCGTCGCACCGGCAAGGCCTCTCAGTAGATGCCCAAACCTAAGTAGGACAACAAGAACAAGGAATATAATTGTCCACCGGCCGGTATTTATGAACGGCTGTTTGAAAAACTGTGGAGGATATAAGGTTTTGTTTGTTTTATACATATTTCTTTTGCTAAGCGTTCTCAGAGATACGAAAAGAAACTACATCCGTTCCCTAAGAGGGATACCTGCGCTTACATTAAATACAATAGTTTTACTTGAAGCAAATCCTACTGACGCCTTTAGCGGCCCAACCGGTGTGTTCAGTGAACATCCCAATCCCGCTCCCAGAAATGCGTCAATAATGCTTGCTTCCTCATCTTTACCGATAGTTTCAATATAGTAGGCCAAATCGGTAATCCACTCTATTCTAACAGGATACCTTGGATTATCCATTAAATTAGCCAACCTGTATCCAACGAACATACGGAATTTAAGATAATCATAAACTTCAAGTTGATCTTGTTTCGCGCCATAAAGACTCTCTCCTCCCAATCTGAACTTTTCAACCCTTGGAAGGGTATCTGCGCAAAGACCAATATCAAAACCGGCTCCCAGTACCAGCCTATTACCAAATGGGAAATAGACCTGAGTTTGTAGCCTTGTTTTCATAAACTCTTCTTCAAACGAAGGGATGGCTAAACCAAGTTTACCAGAAAAGACAAAGTTGAAGCCTCTGGTAGGTATGTAGAAATCATCAAGGGTTGAAAGCTTAAGCTTAAAGCTGGGACCTGAAATAGTCTGTAGCCATGTTGTATCTTTTGCAAAAGCTGGTAATTTAAGTACATGACGACGATGTTCATAACCCAATGTAGCATATCCGAAACGCCATAGCACACAACCAAACTCAGCATCAACTCCCCATGTCCACATTTGATAGTTATAACGCCAAATATTTTTTTGATAGAAGGCGTGCCTTGAACCGTTACGATAAGCTTCCAAACGATACATAAAGGGAAGCCTACCTAGCCTTGCTCCTGAAAGCCCAACCCGAATATCTTTTGGCTCTCCCAACACAGCGCTTAATGATAGTTTTGCCCCTAAGCCGAAAAGGTTATTTTGAGCGACCTCTGTTCTTACAGCGAATCCATCTGTATTACAGTAATGCAGACTGAATCCGTAGAAACCGGGTTCCTTTTCCTCCAGAGTATATATAATTTGAACACTTGAATCGGCGAATTCCAGTCGATGGGAAACATGGCTGAACAAACCTGTTTCCCGCAAGCTTTCCATATCGCTAACAAGCTTTTTGAAATCAATAGTATCGCCTTCCTGCATAAGAATAAGCCCTTTTATTAAATTCTCCCTAGTTATTTTGAGTCCTTCAAAACGAATAGCTGAAACTACAGGCCTAGGACGATATCTTAAAGGGTTACGTTTCAGCACCAAGGGATGGGCATCCAATTTTTCTTTAATATCAGGCATTGCGCGCCTTGCAGCTGCTTCACCTGCAGCCACTAATTCCTTTGCGTGAGAAAAATCCGACGGCAAGAATTTATCCACATTCGGGTAAAGAACCACAGAAGCCCGCTTGCGCTGCGCCTTACGGTTAGATTCGGTAACAATGGCCGTGGTACGAGTAACTACATCAATTATGTTTCGTGCATCAGATGTCCAACGAATAACGTCTGAGGCTATTATAAAATTAGGCTTAAACTTTTCTAAAGGTTCAACGGGTAGATTCTGTACAACTCCGCCGTCAATATAGTATTTATCGCCAAGTTTAGCCGGAGAAAACACCGCTGGAATAGCAATTGAGGCGCGAATAGCCTCTGCCATACTACCTTTTTTGAACACTACCTTTTCACCCGAACTTACGTCAGCGGCAACACACCTAAACGGTATAGTCAAACTATCAAAATTGTAGTTGGCATCATATATAATTTCAGAAAACAAATCAGTTAACAAAATTTCTACGTTTTGTAAGGAAACCACCCCTGTCGGGAGTTGAGGAACAAACCATTTGTGGGACAGTTTAAGCATATTAACAGAAAGCTCCTCACGTCTTGGCAAACTCATACGGTTCTGAGGAATGCGGTCTGAGAACAATGCGTCCCAGTCAACTGTGGTTAGGATTGAATCCATATCAGCAGCGCTATAGCCTGCAGCATACATACCAGCAACAATAGACCCCATACTGGTACCTGAGATGTAGGATATTGGAATACCCTCTTCTTCAAGAACCTTTAATACACCAATATGGGCAAAACCCAGAGCAGCGCCGCCTGACAAGGCTACAGCAATTGACCATGGCTCTCGCGGCTCTGTATCGCTAGAAACAGTATCTTTCGAAGCTTCAGGCTGAGCTTGAGCAGTAAGTGTAACTGCTAGGAGAAGCAGTACCAAAATAGGCCTCATTTATTGCTCTTCCTCTTTCGGCTAATGAATTTTTGTGGCACAAAAATTCATTAGCGACACCTGCGGCACAATCAAACAACTCTCCATAATTACATTATATCTGACTCCGTTACAACTGCAAGGCTAATAAGACAAAGTTTGCATATATTCAAAACAACAGAGCTGCTTCCCAAACAGCACAATAACTCAAAGAAACTACCGGACAGCGGAGAAAAACACAAAAATCCCGCCCAGAATGTAGACTGCGATGTACACAACACCAAGCCAAGGATACCACAAAAGATTGTGAAGACGACTGAGTTTACTCGGAGCAGCTTTAGCTGTTTTAGATAAAGCCGCTTCAAGCGCTCCTTGACGCCCTAAAGGTAAAAGCATCCACAGATACCCCAAAGCAACGGGAATTATTGCCACGGTTCCTTTCAAAACTAGTTTTCCAAATGATGAACGAAGCGGACAGGCGCCGCCATTTATACGCACAATAAGAATTTGCGCGGCGGCTATTAAAAACACACAAAACAGCAAGTCAAAGCCCCTATCAATTACTCCCTGAACCTTAGCTTTTTTTATATCCTCAGCGGTAAACTTATATGCTTGTAATCCGGCCTTCCTTACAAAAAACTCCCATACCGAAATCCCAAACACTACCAAAAACACAACTATTGCTAACAGAAGATTTAACATACTATATCATCTATCCCTTTTTATTCAATGCTGATTTATGCCAAAAAGTCATATTGCAAAACCACAAGAATCCGAACATTTCAGGAACGCATAGAACTTTTCTCGTTTGGAAACCCTCATTGCCAGCAACCGGTTCTAAGTCATTCTGTAACATCCGCTATCACTCAGTCAGTTTGAAAAACCACCCTATTACTTTCGCTAAACCCGAACCGGAAGATAAAGAAATTTCTCCATGCACACCGTCTATTTCCATTCTACCCGATTGGGTTTCCAAAAACAGCTGACAATCCTGCGGCACCCACACTTCAATTATTATTTCATCACCAGTATAAAGTCGCATCCTGCGCAATAAAATCCCTAATGTTCCTTGTGTTGAAAGCTTAACTGTAACATCATCGCCTTCTTTTTCAACATCCAAATCATAAAGGTTACCATCTGGAAAGCGAGCACGTACTAAAATTTCCGAAGAGTCGCCTTGTTCAATAAATACACGGGCAGGCTCCACTTCTAAAATAAGTTTTGCAGCTTCACTAACCTCAAAAGAACGATACACTATCCGTTCCGCATAAGCAGCTGAAGCGAATATCCCCATCATCATTGCAACTATAATAGCATACTTAGATCCCAATAGCTCTCCTTTCTCAATAGTTGACGCAATTCCACTAAATTTGTTTCATAAAGTAACTCCATTTATTCCGTCTTCAATTTAAATTGAGAAATACTACTAATAACGGCTTATTGCCAAAATTATCTAGCTCAGCTATAAGACTGTCGAATGCAGCAATTGACAGTATTCTAATATTGTACCTTTTGTTATTCAAAAAATGTTAGAACTCTATTACGATACTACCCATAAATAAGATTGAAATCGGGTTACGGGTTAACTGTTCCTATTGTTACGTCTGCAACTTAGCCTAGCTGTAGCACCCCACATTCTTATGATTATAGGCGTTCTCCAGTTCGATGTATCAGATAAGCTTCAACACTCACATTAGAAAGTTAAATCCCAGCCGTTGACTTTTCATTAAGCTCTCGTTAAAGTTGGAAATGCTGACAACCACTATTTATCTTATACGACACGGGAAATGTCAACCTAACCGTAAAAAGATATTCCGATCAAGACTAGATTATTCCTTAAATGCAACCGGAACAAGACAGGTAAACTTACTGGCAGAAGAGTTGAAAAAAGTACAACTTCAGGCAGTATATTCAAGTCCACTTCTTCGAACATTGCAAACGGCACATATTATATGCAAGCCACAGGGATTGGAGCCATCAATACTGGATGCATTTAACAATATGAATATCGGTTCATGGGAAGGAAAACCGCAGGTCGAAATTGCCAAGAAATACCCTGAAGAGTTCAATACATTGTATTCTCGATTCGAAGAGTTTCATATAGATGGTGCAGAAACCCTTACCGACGTACAAAAACGGGCAACGGACGCGGTTAAAAAATTAGTAATCCTACACACAGGCACCGCCTTTGCTATAGTTAGCCATCACACCGTACTCATACCTCTATTCGCAAAACTTCTGAAAATACCTGCCCCCTATTTTGGAAAATTCAATCCTGCCAATGCCTCATACACCCTATTCGAGTACACTGCAAAACAAGGTTATACACTCAAGGTATACAATCAGACAAAGCATCTTGATACAATGTCAACACCAAATTGGCTCAACGATTCGTAAACGACATGTTCTGCCCACTAACCGTTAAAATATTATTTTCCAAAGTATTGACTTTATACCTGTTTAACGTTAATGTATTTTATGCAAACAACCATTTATTTAATAAGACACGGAGAATGTGCAGGAAACAAGGAAGGATTATTTAGAGGCCGTTTCGATTTTCCCCTGAACGAAAATGGATTCATGCAAGCCAAATCGCTAACTACAGAACTGGAGGATATACTTTTTGATGCAGTTTATACAAGCCCTCTCAAACGCGCGCTGCAAACCGCCGAAGCATTGTGCCGAAATAGAAAAATAGAGGCGACAATAAACGAAGCCTTCAACAATATCTTTCTTGGAAAATGGGAAGGTAAACCTAAAAACGAAATTGCAACACTATTCCCAAATGAATTCCGTTTATGGCGTACTCAACCGGAAAAACTCAAGATGGAAGGAACGGAAACTCTAGCCGAAGTTCAGCATCGTAGTGTTAAAGAATTAGCCCTGCTAACTAAAAAACACGCAGGAAAACACTTTGCACTAGTTACTCATCGTGCAGTACTTAAACCTCTAATTGCAGGTATCTTGGGAATTTCTGAGCCTTATTTTTGGAAACTTCATCCTGAAACAGCATCTTATTCTATCATAGAACATAGCAGTGAACGTGGCTTTTCCCTAGCTATGTTCAATCAAACTAAACACTTAAAACAATTCATTCGTGAAGATTTATAAACTTGGATCAATGCTAGGACTCGCCGTAAGCTATACGCAGAGCCAGGTCGAAGGAAGTATTCCCGCTTTATACGAAAACATTCAAGGTACTTAGCAACCTTAAGCCCTTGATATCGATAATTATGATTGTTTCTGCCAAAAACAGTTTTGCCGCACTAGGATACATTTTGACAATTTCCACGAAACCAGCAAAAGACCTTGACGCAAGACCTTTTTTGATTAGAATTACATCTGATGGTTGTCGAAAATGACAATCACGTTAAGGAGTTAGATACATGCGTTTATTCATCGGAAACCTTCCCCACTCATACAGTGAGGATAAGGTGCGCGAGATTTTCTCAGCGCACGGGGAAGTAGCCAACGTAGGGATCCCTAAGGATCGCTACACCAATAAGCCTCGTGGCTTTGCCTTTGTGGAAATGCCGAACGACGAGGAAGCAAAAGCGGCCATCGGAGCCATCAACGGTACCGAACATGACGGTCGTGAAATCAGAGTAGAAGAAGCTCGTCCACGCGAGGAAAACAGACCCAGACGTGGCGGCGGCTACAACAGAGATCGAGGAGACCGTGGCGGCGGCGGCGGATACAACCGCGATCGTTGGTAAACCCTAAAAGCTTCGGAAAGATAGCTTTCTCGTCTTTTTAAGAGTTAGTTCATCGTTACCGATAAAAAGGAACCTGCTCCGGCAGGTTCCTTTTTTGTCACTCAGAGAAAAACTACACCAACACTACTCATAGAAAACTGCAAAGTAAAAGGCTAATATTCCATTTGAACCTTCGACGAAACTTATTGCTCGCAATTCACAGATAATTTTGTGTTGCTACTTTGTTTTCAAAATTGTCCGTCATTGTAAGATAGCGCAAACTGACAAAGTAATCCTATCTGCAATAAAAATATCATGTAATATTTACGCTAAACTACACATATATTTCAGAATGTGTTATCCAGCTTCCACTTAGTAACGCTTTGTGAAAAAGAGAAAGGAGAATGTATTTCGAAATTCCTAAATCCGACTAATGTATTTGATTTCTTTTACTACAGAGGCTATTTGTTGACAAGCAATTATCTTTATGTAAGATAGCGGCATGTTCAGTATGGGATATACGACCTTGGGACGCAGAATTATTTTCGTTTTACTATTTTTATCCGTTTTATTGTACGCTGAACAATATGACGCTCCTGAACAACTTTTTCAATTCAGCGAAACGGAAAATAGCAACTTAGGTTTCATTAGGGAAGGTTCAGGTCACGGTCCCCTTAGACTGCTAATTTCCGATAGCTTAATATACCTACTTGCCCGCCGCGACCATAAAGTATGTATTTTTGATCTGGTCGGCAACATCCGTGATACCTTTCATCTAACTTTTTGTCCGGCGGATATCTCTTTCGACTCCTTGGGAAGGGTTCACGTTCTGCAAAATAGAGTACAACCAAATTTCATAGCGGTTTTTGAAAATGGCAAGGAGGTTGAACGTCAAAAATTCAATCCGCTAAAAAACAGAGTCTTTACTGAAATTACCTTTTCTGCAAACGGAAAAAGGCTTCTGCTTGCCGGCGGCTATACCTACCAAATTGTACACTCAGGAGACGCTGATATACTTTATGCCTTGGGAGAACGCCCCGGACGCTTTAGAATAACTGATTCGCATATATCACATTCCCCCAATTCATCTGACGCAGTATTCTCAGCAGAAACACTCACCGGTTCCATTGCTCCTTTCAAGATAACTTGCCTTGAACGCGAATTACTCCAGTTTCACACTGACGATAATCAGGGACGTATATATATCGTAGGAACATCGGTTCAGGTGGACAACGAAGGCAAGGAATATCTTACGCGCCGCTTACTGGTCATAAAAAATGGAACTATTGTCGCAGAGATTAACGGAATGGAAGCTGGACATTCTTCCTACGACTACGCCAATCACGATATTGCCGTCGATCCCGACGGTAACGTGTACCTATGGCGTACAGACTTCAACCAACAACGCTCCGAAATCCTCCGTTGGCGTTTGAAAAACTAAATATCACTATAAGATACTTTTGTCGCAAATAATACAGTACCCTCCCTCAAACTATTAGAAACCGCTTACCGTGTAAAAATACATCCCTTTTCCACTTCTTTGCGCTTACCGACGGATAGGGAAAAAGACCACAGGCGTGTTACAAAAATTACCTACAAAGCTAAGACTTTGGTTTCATCTACCGAAAAATGACGCACTTAGAAAAACCTTAGGACTTCACAGTATAGAGCATATACTAATCTTCTATCTAAAGGAATCCCCCCCCTTTTTCTGGGAGCTTGCAAAGGGGCTAAGTCAGCTCTTTCTTATGACAGAGATACATCTAAGCGCAAAGCTTAGCCTGGAATTGTCTTTACAAAGTTATCTCCTCAAAGCCTTCGGTTTTGAGTTTAAGAGTTTTGGCAATAGGATCGGAATTATAGGAACGCGAAGGTTTCGGCTCTAAGAGAAAAGTCGTTCAGAACAACTTCAGGGCAAGAACAAGACCTACAAAAACTATTGAAACCATAGACATCAATTTAATGAGTATATTTAAGGCTGGTCCTGCGGCATCCTTGAAGGGATCTCCCACTGTATCACCGGCTATGCTGGCTTTATATGCCTGTGAGCCTTTGCCACCATGATGCCCTGCTTCAATATATTTTTTTGCGTTATCCCATGCTCCACCTGAGTTGGCCATAAATATGGCTACCGCGAATCCTGAGGTTATTGCGCCAACCAATAACCCTATAACGCCTTCAATGCCTATGAGAATACCTATAGTTACAGGGGTAAGTATTGCAACCAACGATGGCATTATCATCTTGTTCTGGGCTGCAAGTGTACATATTCTAACGGTTTGCGCATAGTCCGGTTTTTCGCGGCGCTCCATTATTCCGGTTTTGGTTTTGAACTGATGCCTAACGTCTTGCACAACCTTTTGCGCAGCGTCGCCAATTGCCTTTATAATAAGGGCTGAAACTAGAAAAACTACCATAACTCCCATAAAAATACCTACCAGAAGTCGCGGGTTGGTAAGGGTAAGGTCAAGCTTAAGCGAAAGCCCCATTTCTTTGGCGCGAACCAAAACCACATCGCGATAGGAGACCACGAGAGCCAGAGCGGTAAGTGCCGCAGAACCTACAGCAAAGCCTTTACCTGTGGCGGCAGTGGTATTTCCTAAAGAATCCAGGGCGTCGGTACGTTGACGAACCTCTTTTTCCAAATTAGCCATTTGAGCGTTTCCGCCCGCATTATCGGCAACAGGGCCATATGCGTCGGTTGCCAGAGTAATCCCGAGGGTTGAGAGCATTCCAACAGCCGCTATGCCAACACCGTAGAGTCCATGACTAAAGCTTACAGACCCACCTGCTACAAAGAATGCGCCTAAAACAGCTGCTGCTACAATAAGTATGGATGGCGCGGCAGAGATAAGTCCTACGGAAAACCCACGAATAATCACGGTTGCAGGGCCGGTTTCAGCGGCCTTTGAGATATCTTTTGTAGGTTTGTAGTGATCGGAGGTAAAGTATTCGGTAACAAAACCAAGCATTAAGCCAGCTGCAAGACCTATAAGAACGGCGAAGAATACTCCTATATGCTGGGGGCCAAGAACGAACCATACAACAAAGAAAACACCTATGGCGGTAATTAAGGCAGCACCCCATGTTCCGCGATGCAATGCCCACAATAGATTCTTCTGGCTTGCATTTTCCTTGCTTCGCACCATAAAGAATCCCAATATAGACGCAATTATTCCAATACCTGCAATTACCATAGGTAGTAGAACACCTTTTATACCCATTCCCGCAGCAGCGGCCAAAGCCATAGCAGCTATAAGGGAGGCATAGTAAGATTCATACAAATCGGCGCCCATGCCGGCAACATCTCCAACATTGTCCCCAACATTATCGGCAATAACAGCGGGATTCCTTGGGTCGTCTTCTGGAATACCTGCTTCAACCTTGCCAACTAAATCTGCGCCTACATCGGCGGCCTTGGTAAATATGCCTCCGCCAACTCTGGCAAACAGAGCCTGAAAACTTGCACCCATACCAAAATTAAGCATCACTATAGTAATTTCAGAAACGTTCATCTTCAAGCCAAATTTAAGAACCGTATACCAGGTTGAAAGATCAAGAAGGGCCAAACCAACAACAGCAAGTCCCATAACCATGCCGGCGCTAAAGGCAACCTTAAGGCCGGAGTTCAAGTTGTCACGAGCGGCGTTGGCTGTGCGGGCTGATGAATTGGTGGCAACCTTAAGTCCTATAAATCCTGTAAGACCGGAGAGAATTCCACCAGAAGCAAATGCAAAGGGTACAGGGAAAGGTAGGAGCTTGAGGAAGGCAAGCACTATTAAGATAATAAATATTCCTAAGAAGAATAATCCTACTACGCTATATTGACGCTTAATGTAGGCTGCAGCTCCTTCGCGAATGGCTTCGGCAATTTCCTTCATTCGTGAGGTGCCTTCTTTTTTTCTCAAAATAGAAGCAACCAAAAGGGCTGCAAAGGCAAGCGCCAATACAACTCCCAATGGGGCTACCATAAATAGCCAATCCATACCTATTTCCTCCAAAAGTGAGTTTTCCTATATTCCAATAAACAAACAGTTTACAGCCCAGCTTGGATATGTCAAGGGCACTTACGGATAATTTCTGCAAAAGGGAACATCGGGAAAAGGATATGAGCGGCATCTAAAACTCCACTCGTAAATTCAAGCTAGCGCATCGCTTTACCAGAAGAAAAGCAAGCGGCTCTCATCATAAGAGACAGTTAGCTGGTTCGCTCTATCTGTGCGCTTTGTAACAGGAATTACCTAAACAAGCACTACCCTACTTCTACAGGATGAGTTTTATCCGCAATTGGACTTTCAAACCACTACCAGATCTTCACTCAACGCCTCAATTTCCGTCAGCGATTAAATCTTCACACGACGTGCTAGCCTTCACGTAACACAGCACGCTTCAATCAACGCGTAAAGCTGCCAATCGACACGTCAAGCTTCGAATTGACGTGTTAACCTTCGGATCGGCGTGTCAACCTTCGGGTCGACGTGTCAACCTTCGGGTCAACGTGTCAACCTTCGGTTGACTAGCAAGTTTAAGTAGGTATAGTTCTATCTGAAGTAAAAAATTTAACCATTGGAGGCGTTCTATGGGACCATTGGGTTTTCCATGGCTAACATTTATGGCTATAGCAGTTACCGCCGTAGCGGTAGTTGCCTCAATTCTATGGGCTGTTTTTACAAAATCGAAGGAAATTGACAATGAGTCGTGAATTCACCTATCTATTGATTCTTATTATATATGTTGCAATTGTTGTTCTAGTTGGAATCTTCGTAGGACGCAAGTCTAAAAAAGGCGCTGATTATTTTCTTGGCGGACGTTCAATTGGTCCATGGGTAACGGCTTTTTCCTTTGTTGCTGCCTACTTTTCATCGGTTCTAATAATTGGAGGAGGAGGTTTCGGCTATAAGTTTGGTATGGCGTCTTTATGGGTAGGAGCAATTAACGTTCTTGTAGGTTGTTTTTTGGCCTGGGCTGTGCTTGGCAGAAGAGTCCGGCGCATGTCATCACGCCTTGAAGCGGTTACCGTACCAGAATTTTTTGAAAAACGGTTTTCCGCTCCTGCATCCCGTTTGTTCACAGCAGCCATAATTATCCTATTTCTCACTATATATAATGTTGCGGTTCTTAAAGGAATGGGTAACGCGCTTGAGGTTCTTATGGGTTGGAAGTATTGGGTTGCTGTAATAGTTGCAGGCGGTATCATTCTTCTTTACGTAGCTATTGGAGGTTATCTAGCCGTAGTATGGACTAGTTTCATTCAAGCCTGGGTTATGATTTTCGCACTTATCTTCCTTACTGTTTTCGCACTTATAAGAATAGGCGGCATAGAGAACCTAAATTTAACCCTGAAAGCGCTTAACCCTGGCCTAATCCAAACCCCAGGTGTTTGGGGATGGGGTGGACTTATTAGCTTTTCTCTTATAGTTTCATTTGGCGTCTGGGGAATGCCGCAATTGATTGTACGTTTCTTTTCCATCAAGAAAGCCAAACTTCTCCGCTTAGGTACTGTTTTGGCGACTGTGGGAGGAACAGTCGCCCTGCTGCCATATCTTAACGGTGCAATTGCCCGCGCACTGTATCCGCATTTGGAAAAAATGTATCCCAATGTTGCGGCCTCCAAGGTTGCCGACTTAGCAATTCCAACATTGGTTCGCGACGTACTGCCAAGCTGGGCCGGAGGTATTCTACTTGCCGGAGTAATTGCCGCAGGAATGAGTACCTTTGCAGCAATACTTATTAAGGTATCTTCATCCGTTGTGCGCGACTTAGTCCAACGGGCATCAAAGAAAAAGATGAGCGACAAAAAGGTTGTAGCATGGGGACGAGTGATAAGCATAAGCGCCGGCCTTATTTCTCTCATCATTGCAATAAAACCGCCTGACCTTATTTTAGTTATCACCGCCTTCTCATGGGCTGTAATTGCCTCTACTACTCTATGGCCTTTGCTATTTGGCATTTATTGGAAACGGGCTTCAAAAATAGGAGTTCTTTCTTCTATGTTTGTTGGAGCAGCTGTCGCTCTTATATGGCAAATACTCTCCAAGGCCGGATGGCAGCCTGTGGCTTCTTTGAAGGTCCATGGCTTTATGCCCGGAATTATTGCAAGCCTTATTGTTATTATTCTGGTTTCTTTATTTACACGTAAACCTGAACCTGCTGTGATAAGTAAAGCTTTTGGAGACTAGCTACTTTTTTTGACAATACGCGCAACGAAAATATGCTTATCTTAAAAAATAGTTGAGACTAAAGGGTCGGCTATTTGCCGGAAAGGAACTGTAATGAAATATGATGCAATTGTTATAGGAGCCGGCCCAGGCGGCTACCCTGCGGCAATTCGTTTGGCTCAACTGGGGAAAAAAACCCTGATAGTTGAAAAAAACGCCGTCGGTGGTGTATGTCTTAATAGAGGCTGCATTCCTACCAAGGCTCTTGCACATGCGGCTGAAGTTCGTCATTCGCTTGCCAACTATCAGAGAATGGGGCTTGGTTTCAAGGATTCAGGCCTTGACTTTCCTAAACTCCAACGCTGGAAAAACGCAACCGTTACAAGACTGGTAAAAGGCATCGAATTCCTTTTTAAGTCTAACGGTGTTGAGCTTATGACAGGTATTGGCCGCATAGTTGAACCCGAAGTCGTGGAAGTAAGAACTAAAGATGAAAGCATTAGGATTCAAACCGACTCCATTATACTTGCCACAGGTTCAACCCCTGTCCCGCTCCCACATATTAAACCTGATAATAAGGCTATTTTCTACGCTGAGGACGCATTGTTCTTTACGGAAATTCCATCATCCATGTTGATTGTAGGAGCAGGCGCCACTGGAATGGAAATGGCAACTATCTACAATACCTTCGGCGCGAAGCTTACTGTTGTGGAAATAATGAAGCAAATACAGCCCGGACTTGACGCAGAGCTTGCAGAAAATTTAGCAAAGCTTATAAAAAAACAATCTATTGAGCTTATGCTTTCCTCGAAAGTAACAGAAGTTGAAAAACTGCCGGATACCTTGAAGGTCTCTATTCAAACTCCTGATGGGAAAATTGAAACTAGAGAAGTTGAAAAACTGCTGCTGAGCGTTGGACGAAAAGCTGTTACAGAGGAGCTTTGGGATAAAGCTTTAGCAATTGATATTGATATGAAGGGTTTTATTAAGGTGAATGAAAAATTGGAGACCTCTGTTCCAGGTATCTACGCAATAGGCGACCTTACAGGCCCACCGCTTCTTGCTCACAGAGCAAGCAAACAAGGAATTATTGCAGCAGAGGTTATTGCCGGCAAAAAAAGCATTTATGCCCCCAAAGCCATGCCTTCCTGCATATATACCATACCGAATTTGGCCTCTGTTGGACTTTCCGAACAGCAAGCCATTGAAGCCGGCTATAAAATTGAAATAGGCCGCTTTCCTTACTCCGCCCTTGGACGCGCCGCAACACTTGGCGAACGTGACGGTTTTGTAAAAATTATTGCAAACAAGCAATCGGGCAAACTTCTAGGTATGCAGGTAATGGGCGTTGGAGCAGATACTCTTATTGGCGAAGCTCTTATTGCACTAGAACTTAAGACCTCTTTTGAAACACTCGCCACCGCTGTACATCCGCATCCTACGCTTCTTGAAGCGGTTATGGAAGCGGCTGAAAATGTGAAAAAACGCGCAATACACATTAAAAATTAAAACCTGATAGCTAGAAATCCTTTCAGACTATATGGAGTGTAACAAGGTTCTCGTTGCAAATAAACCAATATAAAATACACTAAGATACTACTTTCCTCCCTCCCTTCGGTCGGGTCGGTCGGGTCGGATGAGTCGGTTACAATGACGAATCTAGCGAAGCTTTGGATAGAGGTCTATTCCTTAGTAACGGATATAGATAATACAAAGTGAAGTCTTGACAAACTCCAATTACAGCTTAATCTCAATATACTAATAGTTTTAGTAACGGCTTTTTGTGGTCTTTCAAGGTTCGCATGATGCAGGAAGGGCAGTTTGCACTAGCTTGGACAAAGGTGAGCTTATTGCTCTTCCTCGTCCTTTTCTCTCAAATAACCCAACCAATCGTTTAGTTGTGAAGCCCAATTTCTTGGTTCATATGCCGGAGCATCCTCTACTTCCTCTTCTTCGCCAACTTCATCGACTTCCCCTTTGACTTCTTTGCCCTTCTTGCTCTCCTCGCCCTCCTCAACTTCCTCTTTGCTTTCTTTCATATGGTTAATATCATTATGAGCAGTTTCTGCTACATCGGCTGAAGCCTCAGGATTTTCACTATCTTCCTTTTCCTTCTTATCGGCTTCCTTGCTTGGAGAAATAGAATCGGATAGTTCTGCAGCCAGCATTTGTTCAAAACTTGGACCATCACTTTCCTTCTTATCTTGAGTCGGCGCTGAGGCCTTCTCTTCAAACTCCGCCGGAGCCTGTGTTGGCGACTTACCGCCCTCATCGCTCACCCTTGCCCACTCCAAAACTAATGACGATATTGATGCTAAAACCGGCGCATCCCTATTGGTTTCTTTGCCTTGAAACGAAAATTCGCCGTGTTCCCAGGAAAGCATTTCATAAACCGCGGCCTCGTTTTGCTTGTCATCGGTACGTGCTTCTATAAGACGTCCTTCAGCAAACAGCATAGTACCTTTCAATTCCTTGCTGGTTACAGTCAATACACCGCTTTTTGCACTAAATTCAAGAAGTTGAAGTATATCTATCAGGCCTGACTGAGATATTGAACCTGCAAGTTCCTTGCCTGAATTATCATCGTACATAAGGCTGTTGATTCGTTCCATCATCAAAGGCAGGGTGCAAGTTTCTGCTACAAAGTCATCAACCCCACGTTCGGTAACCATTTTTTTAACCTCAGGGGATTCATCGGCTGTAATAAGCATCACTTTAAGATCGCTTGGATTCGCGGCGCGTTCTTTTTTCAGCTCTTCCCAAAAATCCGCAGCATATTCCCTATCCAAAGCGTTACTTACGATGATTATATCGGGATGTTCTTTTTTTATAAAAATCAGGGCTTCATGCAGGGTGGATACTTCATCTATGATATGACCAACATTTTTCAAAGTTCGTCCCAATCGGCTCAAAGGTTTGCTTTCCCGACAGGCAAAAAGGATATGTCGGAAGTTCATTTCTTTTTCCGAATAGTCTTCTTTCTTGTCACGGATTTATGAACCGATTCAGCAGCTTCAACCTCGGCGCGACGATAAACGTCAATCATAAGGTCTGCAAATTTATTCCAAGGGCCCTCACCTTTATCTGTATAGGAACACGATGGTCCAAGAATCTCTTCTGCAACGCTTCTGCCGCCAATCTTCACCCCGTCGGACTCTTCTACCAGAGCTTTAATAACCTTGCCTTTCTCAAAGAATAGAAGTGATAGTTTGTCTTTTGTGCGAATGGAGAGCATTCCGGCTGGAAGCAAGTTAATCAAATTCCTCAAAGACTGCTGAGTATCCTGCTTCCTTCCTGCTCGATCAATTAGAAAAGCCAATACCGCGACAAGTAAAACCGTCAGCGCCGCAAGAAGAAGTATCCACAATGGGATGCTTAATTTTCCAGCTCTAGCAAGATTCCCTGTTTCTGTAGAGGAGCTATTTTTTGTAGAGCTATCCGTTACGGTAGTATCGCTTGCCGCAGCTTGCATAAGGCTATCATGCACATTTCCCGTATCAGAAGCTTCTTGCAATGAATCTGTTTTGGCCGCTAGGCTATCGTCTGTTGTAGTTTCTGCTCCCAAAGATTCAATAAAACTCAATGCCCAGGTATTACCTGCTTCCAATTTTAGTATTTCCTCAGCCTTGGTTTTTGCAACACCGTAATTCATGGCATCGTAGGCTGACTGCGCTTCCCTTTTCAAACGAGCTATCTTTTTGCCATTTATCTTCTTCTTAAGACGTCTTGCTTGAGTAGCTGCGTCCTTAAGGCCGCCCGCACGCTTGTAATAATAAAGAGACCTTTCCAAATTTCCAATTTTTTCATTACATACAGCTAAGTTGTAGTATATTTGAGGCTTACTGGCGGCATCCGCAGTTGACAAGGAGCTTTCATATGAAGATATTGCCTTAGCGTACTGTCCGGTTAGAAAATATTCATTGGCATCTTCCAGATTACCAGCGCTTACAGGACTGCTAATTAAAACAAGCAAAAGAATTGCAAACATGGGCGTTTTTATAGAAAACCCCCAATGTTTTCTGAAACCGGAGCGCATTAGGATTGTGGTATGTTTAATATAAGTATTCATAAGCTAGTATAATTTATGGTTAAAAAAACTTATCTTTAGTGTATCGCCGGCAATTAAGTTAAGCGATACATTCCTTACACCATATTGACGACTTACCAAAGTCAGCCCTACCTGTCCTGGAGCAAATGTATAAACACCGTTCTTTGCCACTAAAGGCAGGGAATTTACCGAAACGGATTTTTCAAATACCGGCGTTGTGGAAGTCAATGAAGGACGGGTAAGATAGATTACGCATTCTGGCGGTGTTAGAAGCCTAAGATAGGCAAATTCAGCGCTTGGTTCTTTTTTTAGCGAAAAATGAAAAACCTTTTTGGCCTTAGTTAGAGTAAAGGAATCTATAACTATAAGGCCTTTTGAACCTGAAAGCTTTAGCTTATAGCTCCCAATTGGATAGAGTTCCGAATGGATAGGTGTTTTACCTTTGTAGATACCGTTAATTGTGATGTCTAGAGAATCGGGGTCAGTTGTAATACTTAAGGGAACGAAAACGGAATCAAGTGAAGCGAAAAGCGCCTTACGCGCCTTGTCAAAACCTGAACCGTTATGTTTGAATTTATAGACGGTAGTGCTATGCGGTTGGGAAATTTTCCATGAAATTCGGAATGAATTGTTTCGTTCAAGCTGGCAGCTACCCGAAACCACAACTGCAAAGGAATCCTTTGCTAGGTTCGCTTTACCAAAGTAAAGTTCATAGGAATCATTATTCCCGATATTCTTCCACAGCAAACGGGTTAATTCCATGGGAGAGATTATAATATCTGCCGAACCAGATACACGAAACTCTTCTATATTAACCTTGGGCCTTGCAAAAAGCGCTGCAGCTGAAAGCAAAATGCAGCCGAGTAAAATTCGCTTAAATGCTAACACTGAGCTGAAGGTTAAGCGGTTCCAATTTAATTTGATTTTCATTATTATTCAATATTCCAAACTCAAACTTAATGACTAAAGGTCTTACGGGATATACAGAAACCCCAAGCCCTAGTCTTTTCTTTTGAAAAATTACTTTTTGATCTATATCGTCATACCCAATAATATCTAAACGGACAGCAGGAACAACAAAACTTGAAAAATGCAACGACGCCTGCATATAGACACCGTAAACAGAACTCTGATATTCCCCTGCAGGCAACTTGGCCAAGGCTTCCACGCCATTCTTGATAGCAGCCAGGGCGTTATTGCTAAAAGAAAGGTAACCGGCAACGTACTCAGCCTTCAATTCTACAATAGACAGCCTTGAGCGAGCATCTATGCCAATTAAGGCAAGGTTACGATTATCATTTTCATCCCTTGCGCCAAAAAAGCCTGAAACACCGAATTCACCTATTCGCGGTGAGTTAAAGGCTATTCTTGTACCAAAGGAATTGGAGTGATTGTTATCTTTCAACTGTCTGCTATCTCTAAGTGTTTGAGCGTATCCCAGGCCGTTACATAGGTATGCTGAAATGCTAAGTGCCTCCCAATCCGTAAGTTGTGGCATCCACTGTAAGCGCGCACCCCAGTCTAACCATGGCGCAGGCACAGCGTCAACGGATATAAGCGGAGCGGTTACCATAGGATTGTTACGCGGAGTTCCCAACTCATTGAATGCTCCAAAGGGAACAGGGAAGCGTCCCAGTTGGATACGAAAAGATTCTGCAAAATTGTAATCTATCCACGCAAGTGGTGATATTGGTTCAGAAGGGTGATAGTAGACTCCAAATTTAGCATAGGATTGCGGTATAAGTTCAACTAAACCGGTAGCTTGTAAAGAATAATTGCTGAAGTCAAAATACGACTCGTTCAAGCTCACGCTGGCGGCTAGATGCCCTGAAGGATAGAATTGGAAACCAAATGCAGGAAACAAACTGCCCGCAATGAGTAAAAACAAAAAAACCCTTCGTCCCATGTTTTTCTTATCCACGTCATTCACCTTCTGGTTTAAGGGATTGCCACAATCCACACAGCATCTCCTCGTAAATACTTATCTATAAAGATTCTAAGCAAAGATTCAGATTTGTCAAGCCCTTTTTGGTACTCCTCATAGTTTCAAATCCGTGCTAATTCCACCTCGCGATACAGCCATAATGCACACAACCTCCTTTCATAAGCTGAATATTCCAAATTCAGCTCGGCTCATCTCGATTTACATTGAAAATTAAACTACTGTCTGTTATTAAAAAAATTAATGTTTAGCTTAAAGGTATCGTCAATCCCGTGATGTGTACGGTGAAATCAACGATATCTCAAAAGGATTAACGCTTGGCTTAAAGATTATCAAACAAGGAGATAGGTAACGGTAGGAACGTTTCTGTAAAGTATAGGAAGGGTCTTGAATATTGTAGAACAAGGAGATAGGCAATAACATTTCTTTATTCTGAAGTTTTCTTAGCGAAACGGAGATATTTATAAATTGTCATGAGATTGGCGGATTTTAGGAGATTTTACGGAATGCTGGCAGCTACTAGGCTTAAGTGGGTTTGACTTTTAGAGTAAGGTGGATATCCTTGTGTTAAAATATTCACTATGGAGGACATAGGCGATGAAGCGTTTTCTATTTTTACTTATTTTAACGGGAAGTTTATGGGCGTATGAAGATGTTTGTTTTTCAACCCTATCGATGGGAATGGGTGGAACGCATACAATTTTTGCAGATAACCTAGCGTCCAGCGCTGCCAATCCGGCTTTTGCTGCGCGATTTACACGCACCAGAGCAATAATCACAGGCGCAATGCAACACTCCCTTCTTAGCTACGGACTACTGACCTTTTCTCAGCCAGTCAAATCTCTTGGTAACATTGGCGCAGGCTTCCTTTACTACCCTTGTTATGATACTATAAAAGCATCTGAAACCGATTTGCGGGTATTTTGGGCTATCCCCCTTGGCCCCTACATCAACATTGGAGCAACTGTCGGCAATCATAACGCTTCTTGTGAGAATCAGGACACTACCACAGCTTCAGCGTACTCTTGCAGACCA
This sequence comes from uncultured bacterium, assembly GCA_964624585.1. Classification (GTDB taxonomy): domain Bacteria; phylum Hydrothermota; class Tepidihabitantia; order B3-TA06; family B3-TA06; genus CAZUXE01. Next base: position 37,947 of record CAZUXE010000006.1, read on the forward strand.
GAACCCGGCTCATTTTTTTCACTTGGCCTTGCCGCTTCCCTTCCCAAAGGCCTTGCTGCAAGCCTCTCTTTGAAAGATATGGGTTTCAACTTCGCATTTAAGACTCCTACGACAATAAATGCAGGCCTAGCATGGAAACGAAATTTCAAACATGGAGCTGTATTTTCATCTGCCTTAATAGCAGCTGAAGCTAAACTGCTTGCAACAGGCTCCATAGGCTTCAACCTAGGGGCCGAAGGCTTTGTGCTTAACGATATTTTAGGTTTTCGTGCAGGCATAGGATATTCTCAAAAGGGAATTTCTCCAACTGTAGGCCTTACTTTAAGAACCCGCAGGATTGAAAAAACAGATTTTGAACTGCACTATGCACTTGCCTTTATACCAACAGCCCATCATCAACTATCACTAAGCTTACTTTTCGGCGACGCCCGCAAAGAAGAAAAGGACAGCATAAAAGCTCATCAGCAAGAACGCGCCAGACGCTTGCGTGAACAGGCTTTAGCGCGTGAACGCGACAAGCTAAGGCAGGAGTTGAATGAAATTAATCAGGAACGCTCCGCATTGGAAAAAGAACGCAAAGGTATTGAACGAATCCGCGCCGAAGCCCTTGATAAGTTAAGCAGAACCAAGGGAATAGACATAGCATCCAACGACAGTACTATTCAGATAACTCTAACTGAAACAGTACTGAAGTTTGCAGATGATTCAGCTGAAATACCATTTCCCGAAGGATACAATATTCTATCAAAAATAGGACTTTTCTTACAAAATTACCCTAAAAACCGAATATCTATTTCCGTTTATAGCTCCCCACTTCCCGCATTGGAATCAGGGAAAGCAGACGCTTCTGAGGAGAATGGAGAAGAGCTAACAACTAAAACTCGACGCTACAAAGATGCCGCATCGCTTAACTCAGCCAGAGCTAAAACCATAAAAACCTATTTTGCCCGTGTTTACGGCGTTAAGTACTCCTTGCTTAGCGCTAAAGGGGTGGTTGATTCAGAACCCAGCGATAATCAAAAGGATGCACCGCTGCCGAAAATAAAAAAAGGCAACCGCGTAGTTATATTGATACAAAAATAAGCACGGAAACACCGACTATAACTATAGGTAGGATACTCTGTTAGACGACTTACAGTGATTTTATCTGCGACACTGCATTGCCGATTACCGCTATAGAGGATATCTTAATCCGCATCTCTACTAGATTTTAGGACAAATAAAGACATTCCCTGTATATAGGATATTAGGATAGAAGTTATGTGAACTTCTGGTTGTTATGAGGATAATTGGAAGAATAGGTCAAAAGGGCGCTTTCTTTTTTAGAAAACGCCCTTTCAGGAGACATTATGTTTTACGCGAATTTATTTCAATAAGCCTGAGCGGCATCCGCTACCATTGCTCTGCGGATTGTAAGCTCAAGTTTTTTAATCATTTCTTTCTTTAAGTTTTCTTTTTCTTTTGGTTCCAAATTCAATTTCATGTTAACCTCCATGTTCTTATTGCATATTAAACAAGCAATAAACGTGCCACACTCGACGCCAAAGCTAAAGGTATGCTTTTACGGCACTTAGGGCATCTTTGCTATGAGGGTTTCGTAGGAAATGTATCTAAATGGATAATCCACCTGTAAACAGCCCCCTGTTTTTAGTAAATTAATTGTTATATTTTCAGTATTCTAACTCTATAGTCTCCAATTCTTTTGCAACTTGAGGATCTAGAATTTCCCCAACCGCGAATTTTAGCCTTGCGTCAAGTATTTTTTCTATAGCGGGATTCATCATATAAACTATTAAATACCGCATAGCTTTACACTTTTCTCCTGGAAGCATTAACGAATAAGCTTCATCTATATGTTGAGAGTCTTTTCCCATGCTTTCCTCTTCTCCCTATATTTACGCATTTTTAAGACCACAATTTTAGGCTTTCATTATAGAGGCTTATAACTTACAAGTCAAGTGAAGAAGTGTTTACAAAAGACTAGTTAGACAATATAGTATCATGGTGTTTTATGTGATAAATTAACCCCGGACAAAAGGAGGTAAAAGTCCGGGGTTTTGGGATATATCAGGGATTTTCTTAATCTTCGGGTGAAAAATCGTCCTTGCCTGCTCCGCATACAGGACAAGTCCAATCGTCGGGTAAGTCTTCAAACTTAGTTCCCGCGGCTATATTGTTATCTGGATCTCCCACTTCGGGGTCGTATACGTATCCGCAAATATCGCAAACGTATTTTTTCATAGTTTTCTACTCCTTTGAGTTTTTTATTGTTTTATAAGTCGCAAATTGCATTATATTACCCACCTAAAAAATTATTTCAACCAACTTGGCCGGAGGCAGGCGAAACGCTGAACCACGCCCTTGAAAGAAACCGTGTTCACCTATCAGATGGATATTAAGTTCAGCCCATTTAATGTTCAAGCCGGTATCGGTTCTTTCAGCAGTTATTACAGTTTTATCTGCCCTAAATGCGTGGGGCCATGGACAAGCGATAATTCCTCTAGTATCAGAGGCCCATGCACGAAGTTTTTCACCAAGCTCTACCCAATCTCCTAAACCTTCCTTTGCTTTTTGGGTAATTTCCGTCATCCGCGCTGCAATCTCTTCTTTAGTTCGTCCTAATCTATCCAATTCTTTGGCGTCTGTGTCAATTATTTCCCATAAACTACGTTTATCATCGCCAAGAAATCCACGAGCCGATAAGCGCGAAGAACGCAGCATCTGCTCAAGTTTCTCAAGTTGCGGCGACATCTTCATATACGCCTCCTTCTGTAATTAAATAGATGGACTGAATTATACATACGGAGTGAATATGCTTGCAAGGAATAAGGGGAAGGATGAATATTCCTTTGATAGTTAAGAAGATGATTTATCCAAAGCATTAACCTTGGCGAAATTTTCATATTCATACACAGCTCCTTCTATTTAGATTAAAGAGATATAACATGCCAACGGGAGTGTGATTAAGGAAAGGCGTTAAACAAAACACATAGTTTGAAGAAAGGTCTAGCACAGTTCTAGGAGATGGTAAGCAACTCTTTGAGAATTTAGGGAGAGAAGAAGATGAGAGCGGCTTAAAATTTATCATAAAATATCTTCTCCTGCGGTATATTAAAGGAGCTAAGAACTGCAATAGATGCGTCAATCATCCCAGGTGAACCACACAAATACGCCTCGTAATTGGAAGCATCTGACTGCTCCTGCAGATATTCTTTAAGAAGTTTGGTTACCCTGCCTTGCCTACCCCTCCAATTATCATCTTCTTCGGGCTGCGAAAGCCCTGGAATAAACCTAAACTCAGGAATAGTTTTTTCAAAAGCCTGCATTTCTTTCAGCATAAACATATCTTTCAATGATCTAACACCAAAGAAGAACACGCCCTTTCGTTTGATTCTATTATTGGCAATATGATGCAGCAGACTTCTAATTGGCGCCATTCCTGAACCTGTTGCAATAAATAGCATTGGCGCATCTGTATCGGAGAGATGAAAATCGCCATAAGGGCCTGTGATTGTAACCTTATCGCCTTCAGTAAGATGTTCAAAGATATAGGTAGTACAAATACCGCCCGGAACCTTGCGGATTATCAATTCAATATGACCTTTATCTAAAGGATTAGATGCAATGGAATATGCGCGCGAAACCTCGCCGGGGCTGCCTTTGTAACGTGGCGCCTTGAACTGTATATACTGACCGGCAACAAAGTCCATGCTTTCACCTTGAGGCAGGGCTAGTTTTAAGTGCTTAACGTCATAGGTAAGGTCTTCCATCTTCTCAAGAACACAGTCATACTCCTTGACAGCCAAAAGCTCTCTAGGTATTTGAATATCTATATCTTCTCTAACCTTTACCTGACACGCAAGTCGCACCCCATCCGCCTTTGCCACAGCGTCAATATAAGGCTCTTCTGTAGGTAAAAAAGGGCCACCGCCTTTAGAAACCACCACCTTGCAGTAACCGCAAGTTCCGCGTCCGCCACATGCAGAAGGTATAAATATCTTAGCTAAAGACAAAGTGGACAGAAGTGAATCACCGCCCTTGGCCGTAAATTCCTTTTTGCCGTTGTTTATGTTGACCTTAACTTCACCGTAGTTTGCAATAAAACGCTCGGCTATAACCAAAAGCAGAGCAAGAAAGGCTCCTACTGCAGAAATTACAAGTATTGCGATAATGGCATTAGTTATCACAGCGGCCTCACTTTTTCAAGCTGCTCTATAATTAAGGTAGTAGGCCACAGAGCAAGTCTTTTCATAAAGTAACTACCAGAGACTAGTGTTCTTTGCAAAATCTTGTCATAGGGCGGTAACTTACCTCGATTGTTCAACTCTAGGATGCTTGGCAAAGACAAAAAGGAGTATAAATCAACCACCTGAAAGCACCCCTGTAAATCCTATAAATGCTAATGCCATAAGCCCTGCAATAATTAGGGTAATCCCTGGACCTTGCAAACCTTCGGGTATTTTTGCTGCTGAAAGTCGTTGTCTTATTCCAGCCATAGCCACAATAGCCAGCATCCAACCTATTCCTGAACCCAGGCCAAACATTACGCCTTCAAAAAAGCTGTAGTCGCGAATTACCATAAACAGCGATGCCCCCAGAATTGCACAATTGACTGTTATAAGGGGAAGAAAGATACCCAAATTCTGATATAACACTGGGGAAAAACGTTCAATAACCATTTCAACAAACTGAACAAATGCAGCAATAATTACTATGAATACAAGAAACCTAAGATAGTATAGGTTCAAAGGCAAAAGAATGTACTTATACGCTAACCAATCAAGCGCTACAGTAAAAGTCATAACGAACACCACTGCGAAACCTAAGCCAAAAGCGGTTTTAACCTGTCTTGAAACAGAAAGAAAGGAACACATGCCCAAGAATCGGGCAAGTAATATATTCTCTGTAAACACCGCGGCAAAAAGAATTATAATAGGCCGCAATAAAACCGAGGCTTCCACTAAGCACCTACCTTTCCATAAGTTCGATAAGAGGGATAACTCCTTTGCAACTCAGACAATATAGCTGAATTTGGATAGGGTGAATTTTTTACAAGCTGCCTGTCTAGCGTATTTAGAAGAAGGAGAGGGGTTCTGCAACAAAGTGTTTGCGAAATTGGAGATAATATTTTAGAAAAGTGATTATCGGAATCAAACACTGCTTCATTATTTTCCATAAGGGCGATTCTTTTTGACACAAAAGATATTCCCATATCTAACTTCCTTCTGAAATTATTGGTTTAGATGATGTATTGCCTAAAGGTTGTGGAAATGAGTTAGCAAGAAACTGGGAGTTGTTGGAGTGGGACGGAGAGGATGGTTGGAAGGAAGGCTTGGAGGGAAGGTTAGAGGAAGGAGAGGAGGGTTGAGAGGGAGGGTTGGAGGGCGAGGAGGGCTGGGAGGAGGGCGAGGATTTTTTAAGGGAACGGAATATCCATACAACTACAGCCAAAGTAAAGAATGCACCAGGCGGCATAACCATTATAATCCACTTATCCCATGCTACCGAAGCAAAGAAAGGTATTGGAAAACCTAAAATAGACCCCATACCTATTAATTCCCTTATAACTGATACAACCAACAGAACGAAGGCATAACCTATGCCTGAAAAGAATCCGTCAAGAGCCGATTGAAGCGGCGGATTGGAACCTGCAAAGGCCTCTGCCCTACCCATAATTATGCAGTTAGTAATTATCAAACCCACGTAAGGCCCAAGACTTCGGCTCATATCCGGCCAATAGGCGGCAAGCGCCCTGTCGAAGAGTATAACGTAGAAGGCAATAATTAAGGTTTGAACCATCATCCGCACGCGACGAGGCGTAATATTTCTTAATAGCGATACGGTAAGTCCAGACAATGCCGTAGTGAAGATAAGGGCTACGCTCATCACAAGGGTATTCAAAACCAAATTGGTTACAGCAAGCGCCGAACAAATGCCAAGCACTTGACTAAAAACAGGATTATCTGTCCAGACCCCTTCCTTGATTATAGCGCTAATTTTTTTATTCCCCGGCATTGTCAGTCTCCTTTCCGTCAAATTCATTCATCCGGTCGCGCCAACGAACAAGTTGAGCGTTCATAAATTCGGCCAATCGCTTGGAAGTTTGAGTAGCTCCGGTAACGGCATTAAACGAATGTTTATCAGTTAAAGCTCCCGAGGAACGCATCTCAAGGGGAAGCATTCCTTCAGAAATGGTTTTTCCTATGAATTGTTTCTTGAACCTAGGTTTTACAATCTCACCGCCAAGTCCGGGTGTTTCCTCTTGGACGTAGAATGAAACTCCTGTAATAGTTCTTTTATCTGCATTTATACCTATCACACCCTTAATAGGCGCCCAAAAACCCTGACCTTCAATGGCTAACACATAGGTGGTAAGTTTTCCGTTCTTCATATATCTAAGCGCTCCGGCACTGCTAGAATCAGGGTCGGCAAGAAGCTTAACGAATTTTGCATGTACCTCTTCAGGACTCATTCTACCTGGCAAATCAAGCGGCAGAACCTCAATGGCTGCACGCTCAAAGGCTATTTGAGCGTTGGCGTCAACCTTCGCACGGGTAAAGGCGGCAAAACCCACAAGTATGGAAGCGCAAAACATTGATATAAGGAACATGAACAGAATAGGATACCAACTCTTGTCTTTTACACTCATCATAACCCTTCCCTTGTTTGAAAGAGACTAGCATTTGACAGGAAGTTAGAGACTCTTGCATTCACTTTGAGTTTCCCTTTAGCTGAGCTAACTTTTCTTTTCTACGCTTTTTAGCCTCATTAAAACCGTAATCAAGAATCGGTGCAAACATATTCGCGAGGAGTATGGAGAACATCATACCTCCGTTGAATACCGAAAAACTACGTATCACAAATGTAGCAACGGCAATCAAGGCTCCATAAATTAACTGCGCTCCCAAAGTTTTAGGAGCAGACACCGGATCTGTAGCCATAAAAAATGCGCCGAACAGGAAGCCGCCACCCATCAAGGCGACTAGAAGGCCTGAAGCTGAAGGTAGGCCAAGAAGGTCAGCCAAAAGATTGACCAAAGCGTAGACCCCAATAGTCATTAAAATTATCCACCTGTTGGCTGTTTTTGAGATAAACAGATACAACCCACCTGCAAGTATAGCTATTACGCTAGTTACACCCATGCTTCCGGCAAGATTGCCAAGAAGAAGGTTCAAAAGATGCGGAGCTTCAGCCAAGCCCTGCTTTAAGGCTCCCATGGGAGATGCTGAAGTTATGACGTCAGGGCTTAATACAGTACTCCATTGTCCCAAGGCTCCCCAAGGGAAACCTGCCGCCGGCGCCCACTTCGCTGTCATAGCTACAGGAAATGATATGTAGACAAATGCGCGGCCAACAAGGGCAGGGTTGAATATGTTTCTGCCAAAGCCGCCAAATACCATTTTGCCAAACAGTATAGCGAAAGCTATACCAATTATCACCACATGCCAAGACGCTGTTGGCGGAAGAACAAGGGCGTAGAGTATGCCTGAAACAAAAACAGCTTCAGAAACAGGTTCTTTTCTTTTGCTTGCCAAAAGAAACAAGTATTCTGTTAAAAAAGCGGTGGAGACCGAAATAATCACAATAGCCAGTGAACGCCAGCCAAAGAAATACACCGAAGCAAGAACACAGGGAAGGCTGGCAAGCATCACACGGCGCATTATCTTTTGCTTTTGAAGCAGTTGTCTCTTCTTGACAGGCTTGTGCATGCTCATTTCTTTACCAACTCCTATCTTATTATCATAAACTGACTTGGCCCGATGTCAAATGCGCCACGCAAGACAATTGAGGAGGTAGGAACGCCAAAGCAACCAATATTGAACAGTGCTTAATTTCAAGCGAAGTATAAGAGGGGGTTGAAACAGCAGCGTTGATATTGAAGGAAAAATCCACTTGCAGGGACATAGTATGTTGCAAATGCCCTAGCACTACAAGTGATAGAAAGTTTCCACAATACGCCTCGGCTCCTGAATGCTGCATAGTTCTACTAAGAACAGGTTGCGCAATGCTCTTTGAGTTTCTTTGCTACCAGCAGACCAAATTCGTGGCTCTGTGCAAGGGTATCTTCGTCAGGTACATAGTTAAAACGCTGTCCCGGGGAAATAAGTTCAACACCCATATCTTCAAGAATAGCGTTTATCTGCTTTACAGCCTCGCCCGACCAACCGTATGAACCAAAGGCCGCACCAATAAGGTTACGCGGTTTTAAGCCTTTAAGATAGGTGAGTATATCTCCAAGTGAAGGAAAGATATTGTTGTTTAATGTAGGTGAACCCACTATTAAGGCACCAGCATCAAGCATTTCGGTAGCCACATTGGAACGGTGAGAGCCGGATAAAGGCATAACCTTTGCACGCGCACCTCCTGCAGCCACGCCGTCGGCTATAGCTGAGGCCATAAATTCGGTTCCTCTCCACATAGTATCGTAGATGATTATTGCTCTATCGCTAGGCTTCTGTTCGCCCCAACGCAGAAAATCACCAATTATCTTTTGAATTTGATCTGGCCTACGCCATATTGGCCCGTGGTCAGGACATAGAAAATCTATTGGAATATTAAGTTTCTGCACTTTGGCAACCGCAGCTGAGATTGTGGAGGAGTAAAGTAACAGGATATTGGCGTAGTACTTAGAAGCCTCATAGTCAAGAAGCCATTGGGGAAGCTCATCGGCAAAACGCTCTGTGGTGGCAAGGTGCATTCCAAAACCATCTTGTGAAAAAAGCACTTTATCAGCATCTAAATACGTCATCATGGAATCAGGCCAATGAACCATACGTGTCTCTACCGCTGTAAGTTTCATGTTCCCAAGGTCAAGTACTTCGCCATCTGCAACCGCGGTAATTTCTTTATTGTGATGAAAATGCGCGGCAATAGCCTTCACTCCCATTTTAGAAGCGAACACCTTTTCCGGCTTAACCTCATCCATTACTTCAAGAAGGGTACCTGTGTGATCCATCTCAGCGTGGTTCGATACTATGTACGAAATCTTTGAAGGCTCTATGACCGATGCAATCCGCGAAAGCATTTCCCGCTTAAACCCCTTCTTTACAGTATCAATTAAAGTTACCTTATCGGCTAAGATAAGAAAAGCGTTGTAGGTTGAACCCCGACTAGTGGCATAACCGTGAAAGTCGCGGATACTCCAGTCAATAGCTCCAACCCAATACACATGTTCTGAAACCTTTATAGCTTTGAATGGTTGTGACATATAATACTCCTATCCGCAATAGCGCGGCTTATCAATATTTAACTTATATCTCTTCGATTCCCAAAACATTAAAAAAGCGCTGACACAATAGAGCAAAGTTTTGAAAGAAACAACTTGTCCTGCGCTGAAAATGCGTCTACGGTATGGGAATCTATGTCAAGCTCACCTACTAACTTATCTTGTTTAAGTATAGGCAGCACAATTTCCGACTTTACCTCTGGACTGCACGAAAGATAATTATTCTCCATGGAAACATTGGGAACAACAAATATCTCCCTGCATTCCGCAGCCTGCCCACATATCCCCTGACCAAAACCAATACGAACATGCTCGGTTGCCTGACCAACAAATGGCCCCAACACCAATTCCCTTTCTCTCTCTGTATCGGTAATATAGAAGCCTACCCAATCGTAATGCGCCACATTGTCAAAAAGAATTCTGCAAACACGCTTCAGTATTTCTTCTGGATTGTTCAACTCAAGTATCACGCGATTTACCTCATCTAAAAGCAACTCGGCAAGACTAGGGGTTATGGACGTTATAACACTTGTGTGTTCTACAGAAGTTTCAGATTGGGCAAGAGATTTAGGAGTGGTAGATTCTGAGGAAAGTGGGAAAGTTTTTAAGCTTGCTGTAATTACTTGTGTTTGTGACTTCAGATGAGAGATAGAAAGAACAGGTTGCGCGATAGGGGGTATAGAAGAAGGCTGTACAACAGGTACGGAGGAAGGAGAAGTACCTGTAATTTTGCTTTTTGAATTAGCGCTTTGAATATACCCTAAGACTGGTGTTGTGGAGTATGTTACAGATTGTGTTAAAGGATTTGTTGCAGGGGAAACTACTGGATGCGGCGCGGATTGCGGCGCAAGATACGTTACGGAAGGTGATGGTGTTACGGAATGAGGTACGGATGACGTTACGGATTGTGTTGCGGGCTGTGTTACGGG
>CAZUXE010000006.1:48201-84453 GCA_964624585.1 uncultured bacterium
CGGGCTGTGTTACGGGTACGGGGACGGATGTGGGGTGTGGAATGGCTTTTAAGTCGTTATTGTAAACCATAAATCCACCGCCTTGCGCAAATGAGGTATCACAATTGAACCACCCACCATTAGCGCTACCATCATAGCCTCTTCCAATTCCTCAGAACTCACTCCCTCTTCAAAGCATCTGCCAAGATGATGGCTTATACAATCATCACAACGCAGAACCATTGAGGCAACCAGCCCCATCATTTCCTTTGTTTTAGAACCTAACACCCCCGCCTGATAGGTATTCCAATCCAAATGATGAAAGACCTTCATATTCTTTGACGCAAACTCCATTACCCGCCGGTGCATGGCTTCGCGTTTTTCCTTAAATTCCTTAATGTTCATTTACATTTAATCCCGACTTATTTAATAGACTTGAATTAGTATAGTTGAACCTGTAGCTATGTCAAGACCATTTGTATAAACTTATGGTAATCGGGTAGGAATTTGATACCGCCCATAACATATCCCGTAACACCCCCCGTAACCATAACTCAAACCTGGGGCAAATAACGCAACAGGACATGCAAAACGGCAAAGTCTATTTGTTATTTTGAAATAATCTAAGCGAAGGAAAGCATTCACAATCAGCTTGCTGCCTTGACACTGCCGTTCGATTAGGTAAACTTGGCCTATGAGTTTTATTTTTGCTCTCGTTTTCTTGTCTCAATATACGGACGTTTATGTTCCGCAAAAACCATTCTACGTTGAATCGGGGTGTTTAGGGACTGTTGGAATTATTGAAACAGGAATTACCGCCCGTTTTAACCAGGGAAACGATAAATTTTCCGTACCGGTTTTAAGTTCAATTTGCTCATCATTCGACGGGTTTAATGAGTTTGGTCTGGAACTACCCTGGGTTAAAGCAGCGAAAACAGATACCTCTAATCGTATTGCAATAGGCAATCTTGGTATTACGTATAAAAGAAGAATTATCGCTTCTCAAAAATATGGTTATCTGGCTGCGGGCGCCAAGATTGAACTGGCTACATCACCCGATACCTTTGGAATCAGGGACAGCCTGGGAGGCAATAAATCAAGACTGGGAATAGGTTTATCTTATACCTATGAATATCCACTTATTGCAGATTATCACACCTTGTTTGGCCGTTTGCCTATCCAGGCGACTATTACTATAAATAACAATTTTCTTTCTCTTGATAATGACAGTAAGGAATTGGAGTTCAACGCAGCCGGTAATTTCGCTTGGGGAGCCTCCGCCCAGATTATTCCTTTTGATTTTGCCTTCGCCGGCGCCAGTGTTATCGGAAACAGTCGCGGCATTGATTTTATACCATACGCAGGGATAAGTTGGTTTTGGTTTGAAGCTGGAGTAGCCTACCATACTCTAGGGGAAAATCGCATTGACGCTTTTCTTCGATTCTATATGTAGTAACAAATTCTGTCTTTCAAAACAATATAACGTAAATAAATCTACCCGAGGGGAATCAAGGGGTGTTATGTTCAAAATTCATATGAATTTTATCGCTTATCTCCATAAATAAAACTTGTTCTCTTGACGTATATCTACCACATACCAGAGCTTTAATTACAGAATTGCAGATACGCCAAGAAATGTGTTCTAATTGTATTTGGGATATAGGCTACAGAGATTACGACCAGAGGCACTGGTGTGTTGCGAGCGTGTTTCGGGGTAGTTACAAATCTTGCCAGATGTTACGGGGAGGGAGGGTAGAATTAATCGCGACTAAATTACTTCAACAAATAATCTCTTTTAGGAATTACAGTGCAAAAAAACACTTTCTAACGGATTACTTTACCAATTCGGTTCCACTTTGTGCGAATAATTCGTCCCAACAAACTGCTTCCATCACCCAATGAATAATATATAAGCACAGGTGAACCTTTCAAATTCTTGATAGGTATAGGACCCCAATAGCGGCAGTCATCCGACATATCACGGTTATCGCCCATACCGAATACATAACCTTTAGGAACAATAATGGGACCAAAGTTGTCACGAATGTGATATTGTCTTTCGAACTCAATACTTCGCCAACGTTTGTTGAACTCATCCCTATTTACCGAACGCGGGAAGATATTCCTATCTTTGTGCGTGGCGTAAGTCGCGTCATCAAGTAACTTACCGTTTACAAAAACCTGTTTGTTGATAATTTCGATTGTATCTCCGGGTAAACCTATGCAACGTTTAACATAGTTGCGAGGCGAATAGAAATGAAAATGTTTCAATTCTTTATCCCAAAAAATTGGAAGAAGCGGGAACCATTTAGGAAAAAAACGTCCGTAGCGCTCTTCGGGTTCAGGCCAACGAGTATCACGAGGATATCTGAAAACAATAACTTCACCGCGTTTGGGAATTCTTCCCTTGATTATATCATTATTAGTAAAGGGTGCCTTGAAACCGTATACAAACTTGTTGACCAGCAGAAAGTCGCCAGGCAGAATTGTATCTTCCATAGAACCTGTAGGTACGGTAAATGCCTCTATTACAAAGGCGCGGATGGCAAGAACTATAATTATTACCATTCCCCACGACTTGGCAAAATCCCATAACCCTTTGGCAAAAGACTTCTTAGGCTTCCGAACAGCTTGCTTTGGTTTCGCCTGAGGCGAATTGGATTTTTTCTTTTTTGCTACCATGAAGTGGCATTATAAGTGTAGGAATAGTCTAAGTCAAGCAATATTGGTCATTACTGACACTTATCCAATCCAATTGTGTATCTCTAAAAGCTATCCAAAAGCTAGTCAAAAGGTGATCAAAAGTTAGTCAAATTTGCCTATGATGAATAGGTCATGAAGCTGAAGGAAAGGTTACTGGTATTACGGTATTATAAAGGTTACAGTGTTACGGGTGTTACGGGTGTTGCGGGTGTTATGGGCGTTACGGGTGTTACGGGGTGTTACGGGGTGTTGCGGGGTGTTGCGGGTTACGCAGAGGGAAAACGCCACTCGGATTGCTCTCATAACTCAAATATGGCTAAGTATTCAGTAATTTAGAGAATACGTTACCTGTTTTTGTAAGAAAAGATCTGGAAAACGATAAAGTAACTATGGCGCAGCGCTGACTAAAAATCTACTATTCTTCTTGCTCCGGCGTATCGCTTTTCCCAGTAGGAATGACCCATCCATTTAATTACAATTATGCCCTTGCCTGATGAGGCATGAACCATTTTACCCGACCACAAATAAATACCTACGTGCGTTATTGCCCGCGATTTCGAGGTACGAAAGAAGACCAAATCGCCCATTTTTAAGTTAGCCCGAGACACAGGCCGACCCATTTTAGCCTGTTTTGAAGCGGAATGCGGCAGATTATACCCAAAACGTTTGAACACCCGCATGGTGAAACCCGAACAGTCGGTTCCGCTAGGGGTAGAGCCACCATAAACATATGGCGTGTTCTTAAAGCTACGGATTTCTGTAATTAAAGCGTCGCGACTTTTATTATGTCTAAGCTCACCGCGTGAAGTGCATCCTGAAAAACACACAAGGATTGCCGCAAAAACGACAATCCTTGCAATTATTTTTTTGGATTCAATCTGCATTAAGAGACCTTCAGACAATTATTCTTGAAGCATAGCATCTATTTCTGAAGAAAGTATATTCTTAATATTGGGCAAATTACCAATGTGCATATATTGAAGATAACCGTTTTTGTCAATAACCAGATGGGTAGGAATACTCTCAATACCAAACAATTTTGATACAGAGCCATCTTCGAACGATATTCTGTAGCGGAAAAGATTCTCACTTGTAAAATCGCTTACCGTTTGCGGAGGATCTTTAGTCAGACCAATAAATACAACATTGGAATTGTCTTTATACTCCGTCACAAGGGCATTAAGCTCGGGTATTTCATCCTTACAGGGCGAACACCATGTAGCCCAGAAATTTATAACCACGACCTTACCTTTATACGAACTCAAAGGAGTCATATTTCCCTTAATGTCGTATATTGGAAAATCGGGAACTGGAGCTTCCATACGTGTTCTTAAGGCTACCTTCATGCGTTCTTTGTTAAACCAATCCGCAAAACCCTTGGCCGAACCATTTTCAAGCGTGTATATATCTCTAAGTTTATTCTGGGTTTCGGTGGGATCATCTTCAAGGATAATTAAATTCAATAGCGCTGTTTTCCGCGCGGACAAATTACCTGCCTTTTCGCTTACGGTAAGCAGGCGCTTGTAAAGTTCCTGATTGTATCCGGGAAGTTTAACCAAGAGCGAATCGGCCTTAAGCAAGGTTTTAAGCGACTTATCAAAAGCGCCATCTTTATAGTAGAGCCATCCAAAACTCATATAAAGTTCAATAAGCGATTCAGTATAGCTGCGTCTTCTTTGCCTATGGTCTTCCCACCAAAATTTAGCCCTATAGTCATCAAAATTGGCTTTTTCAATCTCCGCTTTGATGTATTTTTTTGCTTCAGCAAAATTCTTACCCTTTTTAGAAGCGGCTTCTGAAAACAATATGGCCGCGTTCGGGGTTTGGGAATTCTTGGCCGCCACACGATAATACTCAAGCGCCTGCGGCCAGTTTCTGTCTAGGAAATATTCTGCAAGCTGAAGATTTATTTCGGCATCCTCGGGATACTTCTTAAGAAACCCTTGCATTTCCTTTGCCCACATTGAATTAGGAACAGGATATTTAACAAGAGCCATATTAGTTATAAATGCTGGAGCTAGGGGCGATTCTGGAAATTCTTTAAGAAAATCCAGAGTGAGTTCTTCAACCCTTTTTGACGGACGCCCCTGCTCAAGAGCGTAGTTCATTAAAATAAAATAACCGCTCTCCTTTGCCTGAGCCTTGAGTAGAGGAAAAACATTAAGTTCATAATTGCCCATTATAACGGGGCTTCGGGAAATAAAGTTGTAGATATCAAACTGGTAGTCAAGCCAATGTTTACTTGCCGGATACTTTTCTGCGCAAACTTGCATAAGCTGCTGGGCCTTTTTCTGTATCTTTAGGGTATCTGGAAATCCCATCATGAAATTCATTGCGGCAAAATACAAAAGCTCTGTGGAATCTGCTTTTGCGGCAAGTAGCGAATCAAACTCTTCAATTATTTGTGTATCGGAGGCTTCTTGTTTCCTGAGTCGCACAAGGCTCAAAACAGAATAGGCCCGCCAGTTTGAAGGGTAAAGTGCAAGTTCTTCTGTAAGTAACGCTTCAATTTTGTCGCTGCGTTCCCAACCGTTTTCAAGAAACATATAGGCGTAAAGTCTGTTTGCATCAAAAACTGGTTTCCCTGAAGTGTCATATATGGGGGATGCGAAAAAATATCCGTCATCATCTAATAAAACCGATTTGTCATCTTCAACAACATAGCGGAGAAAGGAAGCCTGCTCAGGTATTTGACTCTTAAACTCCCATGCCTCGCCAGCCTTAAGGCCTTTGATAACCCTTGCAAAAACAGTATCGGGTTCATGAATTACCAGCAAGAGGACTGGGTTCAACACTTCTTTTTTAAGGCCTGAAACCTTCCATGTAACTTCATCGCCGCCCTTTGGGCTATCGGGCTGAATTGAAATTTTTTGGGCCGATAGTAATATGGCTGTTAAAAGAACAGCTAATGTGGTTTTTCGAATCACGAAACCTCCGTCTGTACTTAAAAATTATAGAGAGATTATAGGAAATAGGCCGTATCTGTCAAGCGCCGCTTGCCAAGCTTATTCACCCAAAAATCTCTTTTTCAATTACTTGCCATCAAAGGCACTGAAAATCTACTTACCTCTGTTGAGGTATAGGCTTCAAAGGTTATAGAACGTTTAAGCAGCTCAGGGTCGTGGATACCTTTTTTTACAAAGAATTTTAACTCAAGCTCCTCACCTGGCTCAAGCACAGTTGATGTAAAGTTAGGTTGCTGCAGAGCTTTTGGAAATTCAATTAACCTTAAATTATAACTCTGATTAGCCCTGTTCTTCAAACTAAGGGTAACCGATGGGTTTGTGGCCGAAAGACTGCCAAAATTCAACCTCTTAGGCTCAACCTTAAAGGGAATTTGACTGTAGTCGCCGTAAAGTCTAATGGTTATATTCAGTTTTATGAGAGAATCCTGCGGGTCATTGGAATAAATATATCCCCATTTTACTCTTTCATCCTGAAACCCAAGGGAGCTAAAGATAAATTCAAACCTGCTGGAATCACCTGGAGCAATTTGTCTTTTAGCTATACTTCCCACAGAACAGTTGCAAAAAACCCTGAGTTTTTTAATGTTCAGGACTTCATCACCCCTATTGTAAATCCAAAAATTATGCGCATATTCCATACCTATAATGCTGTAACCGAAATCAAAACTACGCTCTGAGACTTCAATTTTCGGAACGCTTGTAAGCATAAGCGCATAAAAAAATATTTGTATACTCACGCATTACCTCCTTTTTTTTCAAACTGCAACTTGCCGTTGTTCATCCATATTACAGGTATCCAGACGATACCGAACAAAGCTACAATTACACCAACCGCTATTAAAACATACTCAAAAGAAATCCTGTCGGCAATAAAACCTGCTATAAGCGCCGAGACTAAAAATGCCAAACTTGCCAAAAGTTCCTTCCACGCAAATAAACTACCCATAGAAGCGGCAGGGGTTCTTTCTTGAATAATAGTATCCTGATTTATATTTATTGCAGAAAAAAGTATTCCGGCAAAAAATACCACTACTCCCATAATAACGGTTATCACTATTTTCAGATTACTGTTTGATAAAACGTTTTCAACCCCTACGAACAAATAGCTGGCTCCGCCGAAGGCAAAAAGTAGGCCGATTAAAACAAAGGCTATCATAATCAAGCGATGTTTACGAAAAGCTGAGCCTAAAAGTCCTGTAAAAAGCGGCCCTAAAAACATTCCTGCGGCGGCAGCAGCGGCCAGAACGGTTACTCCAATGGTTCCCATCCCAAGGGTTTGCTGAACTGTTGGAACTATAACGCTGAAAGATATTCCAGATACAAAAAATAGAATAAAAATAGAACTCATAACAAAGAACATCATCCGTGTGCGTAGCATAAGCGCTACCCCTTCCCCAAGTTTTCTAAAGTATCCCGCAACCTGCTTCCGCGTTTCGCCAATGACCTCGCCTGCATGTTCAAGTATTGTTTTTTCGTCAACCTTAATAAATAATATTAGGACGAAAGAAATTAAATACGTAAAAGAATCTATTTTGAACCCTGTTTGCCAACCTATAAGAGGCACCAGAAATCCACCAGCAAGTGTACCTATTCCTGTAGCCGCCCGCAGAAGAGTCAGGTTAGCCGAATTTGCCTGCAACAGCTTATCCTTTTCTACAATTAAAGGTATAAAGGCCATTCTGGCGCTGTTAAAGAAAAAGCCGAAGATGTAGAGAATCAAGGCTACGGCAAGCATCAATTTCAAATTTCCGGTAAGTTTATGAATAAACGGCAAAGTTATCACCAAAGCGGCCCTGATGATATCGCTTATCAAAAGGATTCTTTTCTTTCGCCATTTATCAATAAAAGGCCCTGTCCAAAAACCCAGAAAGATTGAAGGCAGTGTAAAAACCACAGCAATACCCCCGAATGCTGCAAAGTTTCCGAAAAACTCCTTTCCAAGCAGTTCAATAAAAGCCATTTGAGTAAAACGATCGCCTATTTGCGAAACCATGTTGGCGACAATGAATAATGTAAAACTTCCATTGGCAAATACACTGAAGAATTTCCCTGCCTTTAGCTGCGCGATAAGACCCTCCTTGCCTTTTTAACGTCATCTGCCACCTGATGTTTCAGTTCATCAAGACAGCTAAAGGTCATTTCAGGACGAATTCGCTCAACGAAACAAACCACAGGCTCTTCAGCTAAGGACGGCGGTTCGTCAAGTAAATGAACTTCAATTCTATGAAGGCTATCTCCAAAAGATGGCGATGAACCTATGTAGCATACCCCTGGTTTTGCCTGCCTTCCAAAACGTACCGCATATATTCCATCAGGAGGCAAAAGCTTATGCGGGAAACAAGGCTGCATATTAACTGTTGGGGTATTAAGCAAAGCGCCTGCCCGACCTAAACCCTTTTCTTTAATCCCTTCAAGTTGATATTCATAACCCAAAAGCTCATTTGCCCTTCGGATATGCCCCAAAAGCAAAAGCTCCCTTATACGGGTAGCGCTGATAGGTTCTCCGTCCTTCTTTTCTTTACCAATGGTCTTGACAGTGAAGCCGAAATTTGCACCAACCTGTTCAAGGGTTTCAACATTCCCCTTCCTTTTCTTTCCAAAATGAAAACTCGCGCCAACCATAATAAAGGTTATACCAAGAGAATAGAGCTGGGATTCAATAAAGTTCTGAGGCTCTTTATTCACTACAGATTTGAAATTTAGGAAAACAACTTCTTTGATACCAAGAAGTTTAAGCCGCGCTTCTTTTTCCTTCTTGGTTGATAAGAGAAAATTAAACTGCGGATTAAAAAACAGCGAAGGTGGCGGGTCAAAGCTTATTGCAATTGGTGAAAGCTTTCGTTGTTCGGTCTCTTTAATGAACTGGCGAATTAGCGATGCGTGTCCGCGATGAACCCCATCGAAAACCCCTATAACTGCACCTTTCTTACTCATCACATACATCCTTATATATCAGTCTGCGCGACCAAAGCATACCTTCCCGTGGTTCGCATAAAAACGCCTGTGACTTATTGCGTGAAAAGAGTAGGCAATGCGGAGCATTAAGCAATTCGTCTTCTGCTCTACAAACTAAAGGCTGACCTTGCAATAATCTGAGACATTGGTCATCTGCTATCTCTTTTTGGGGAATATGCTGAAGCAAACGCTCTATTGGAATCATATTTCCACGCACACTCTCTACATCAAGACCATCAAGCTCAAAGGCATCTGCAAGACGAAAAGTTCCCACTCTAGTCCGCACAAGCGAGGCAAGCGATGCAGGCAAATTAAGTTTATGACCAATTTCTGCGGCAAGCGAGCGTATGTAGGTTCCCGATGAAACCCTGGTTCTAATACTCAAAAAAGGAGGTTTCCATTCCAAAAGTTCTATTTCAAAGATATTTACTTCCCTTTCTGGCAATTCAAAATCCTCACCTGCCCTTGCTTTCTGATATCCCCTACGACCCTGCACCTTGAGTGCAGAATAGCGGGGAGGCCGCTGCATTCTTCTACCTTGGAGCAAAGAAAGCGCTTGCTTAATTTCTTTTATACAGATATCAGGTACCGGAGCCTCACGCACTATTTCACCTTCGCTATCTAGAGTATCGGTTTCCACACCAAGATGCACTATAGCCACATATTCCTTATCTAAATCTTTAAGTAAATGTTGAACACGAGTAGCCTCACCAAAAAGAATAAGCATCAAACCGCTAGCTGCCGGATCAAGAGTTCCTGCATGTCCCATTTTAACCCTACCCGTAACACCTCCCGTAACACTTCCCGTAACACCAACATCTTCCGTAGTATCTTTAGAATCACTAGAGCCCTCCGTAACACTAGTAACACTAGTCCCCCCCCCCGTAACGCAAACAGTATCCATGATATTTGCAAAAGAGCCTGTAGAAGCTGTAAGGCCTGTATCTGCAACGCCTTTGGTAGAGTCAATTTTCCCAGAAGAACGATACCCTTTCCCTGATTTTTCCTCTAGCCCTGATTTACAAGCCGTTCGAAGTAGCTGGCGCAGTCTACGGATAATGTCGAAGGAACTTATCCCTACCGGTTTGTTAAGCGCCAGTCCCCCGCGCACCTAGAAACTCCTTTATTTGCTTAGAAAATACGGAGTCAAGTCGAATACCTTTGCTAAAGCCGCAGGATTGATTCCCTTGAAAAAGGGTTCGAATATTTGTAGTTATCATAATACGCTAACCTCTCCGTACAGCATGTTCTTGCCTACTGTTTTTAAGGCAACAATTCTTCTATACCCTCGTTTCAGCCAGAATTGCAGTTGAGAGATACAGCTCGCTTTAACAGTCTTAATTATCATGAACACCCAGATATTCCTTAGCCTCGGCAATCACTCTTCGCTTGACTTCGGCAAAACTTCCTTTAACCCGCGCTCCGGCGGCATTCTCATGACCACCGCCTCCGAATTTCGCAGCCAGTTGATTTACATCTGTTCCCTTGACTGAACGAAAACTCATTCGTATTTCATTTATTTCGGAATATTCCCTAAAGAAAATAGCTATTTTTACCCCTGGAATGGAAACAGGATATCGAATATAGCTGTCAGAATCGTGCTGACTATGATTAAGTCCAACCTTCGCAAGCATCTTTTCGGTAAGTTCTATAATGGCAATGCCGTGTATTATCTTTAATGTGGCAAGCACGGCTCCCAAAAGCGTTAGGTTTTTTTCGTCTCTTGCGGTCATCCTCAAGGCAATATCCGACGCGCCAACCCCTAGCTCTACCACCTCGGCACATACCTGAAAAGCCTCCACCGTAGTGTTAGGATACGAAAAGCCGCCGGTTTCGGTATAAAGACCGGCAAATACCATTTCCCCTTCATGAACAGTTATTGGAACATGCGCTGTTTTCAAAAGTTCGTAAACCATTAAACATGCAGCAGTTCGTTCACTCTGCACCCAATTAAACCTACCGAACTTCGTGTTAGAAGGATGATGATCAACATTTATTATCTTGATATCAGGTAAATTAAAACCAAGCCTTGGAGGATCTGTTGTATCTACAGTCAATATAGCATCAGGCATCCAAGTAGGAAGTTCATGCGCAATTTTATCAACCCCCTTGAGGAATGAAAACTTATCTGCATATTTATTAAAGAGAAGAAGGGCGTATTCTTTTCCTAAATGTTCAAGCAAGCGCCCGGCCAGAAGAACGGAAGATATAGCGTCACCATCAGGATCAATATGTCCCAAAACCCACAACTTACGAACCTTTTTAATTTCCTTCAGAATGGCCTTACTGTTCATCATCAACTCACTTTCAAGTTCTGCTGAGTTCATATACAATCAAGTCTTGTATACAAAACACCTTATGAAGCAACGCGACACAGAATAGGTTTGACTCTTTTAGAAAATACCTTCGTCACAAAACTACTTTCTGACAACAAAAGAGCCTTTGTTTAATCTTCGCTATCAAGACTTTGATTTTCCTGATTATGCAGTTGTCTTATTTTTTCATCTATCAACACAGACTCATCCCACTTGAAAATCAAGTCCGGCATATATTTTAACACAATACGTTTACTTAGCAGTTTCCTTATTTTCCACTTCTCTTCTTTAAGAATCAAAGCCGCCTCATTGTGAGGAAGGTTTTGTTCTATAGTGGAAAAATACAGGTCGGCTTTTTTTAAATCTTTAGTCATTACACAGTCGGTAATAGTAATCCACTGCATTTCCGAACGTGTAAAGTCTTGCAATAAAATTGACGCAACATTCTGCCTTACAAGAACAGCTACTCGACGTACCCGCTCAGCAGACATTAAATCATCCCCTTTGTGCCGGAAAATGAACTACTAGATAAACCGCTACACCTTAGCCTGGCTCTTGTTGAAGAACAGACCAGGTGTCGATTCCCAATCTTTCTATGTTCGCCTGTGAAAATTCGTAGAAAGCGCGTGAAAAATTTCAACTTCAAGAACCTATTGCGCCCTTTCGCGCTTAACTATGGTAAAGAACTCCATAGTATCGCCTTCCTGAAGTTCATCAAAATCGGCTATTCTCAACCCGCATTCGTAACCGGCTTCCACTTCTTTTACGTGTTTGTCAAATCGTTGCAAAGATGCAATTCGCGATTCAACAAGCTGCTCATTTCCTCTGAACACTCTAATGCTGGCATCTCTAGTAACCTTTCCTTCAGTTATGTAGGAACCTGCAATAGTACCGACTTTTGAGACCTTGAATACCTGACGTATTTCACCTCTGCCCAAGATAAGTTCTTCTTCCTCAGGATCAAGCATACCTAGCATGGCTGCCCGCACATCGTCTATGACGTCGTAGATAACCTCATAGGTTCTAATTTCAAGCCCCTCGCGCCTGGCCTTGTTGCGCGCATCAGCGTGGGCCGCGACATGGAAGCCTACTATTACAGCTCCTGAAGCTTCGGCAAGATTTACATCGGTAACACTAATTGCCCCAACTCCTGAATGAATAACTTTAACCTTTACTTCATCTAAAGTCAATTCTTCAAGAGAAGACGTAAGGGCTTCAACAGAACCAAACACATCGCCTTTTAGAACAATCTTCAATTCTTTTATTGCGCCTGACTGTATCTGCTGCTGAATGGCTTCAAGGGATAACTTGGAAGATGAAGCAAGAGTTCGTTCACGACGCATCAACTTACGACGTCTGGCTAATTCCCTGGCGCTTGTCTCGCTTTCTACAATTTCAAATGTTTCCCCCGGTTCAACTATTCCTCCAACACCAAGAACCTGCACCGGCGTCCCAGGGGTAGCTTCTGCTAGACGTTTACCTATCTCATTTGTCATCTCGCGAACTCGCCCGCTCCAGTCGCCGCAGATGTAAGGATCACCCTTATGCAGTGTTCCCTTTTCGACAATAATAGTGGTTATGGTGCCTTTTGTTTTGTCAAGTTTCGACTCAACCACAATTCCTTTGGCCCTTCCTTCATAAGGAGCCTCAAGATGAAGCTCCATGGAAGTAATATGTATGGCGTCAAGCAAGTCGTCAACCCCATCACCTTTGACACCTGATACAGGAATTGCAATAACATCACCGCCAAAGTCTTCCACAACAATACTATGCTGCGTGAGCTGTGTTTTAACATTGTCTGGATTAGCGGTCGCCAAGTCAGACTTGGTTATGGCCACAATTATTGGCAAACCGGCGGCCTTTGCATGATCGATAGCTTCTATTGTTTGAGGTTTTATGCCGTCATCTGCTGCAACAACCAGTACAGCAATATCAGCAACAGAAGCCCCTCTTGCCCTCATAGCGGTAAAGGCTTCATGACCAGGGGTATCTAAAAAGACAATTTTGAAATCTTTGATCTCGGCAGTGTAGGCGCCTATCCTTTGGGTAATTTTTCCAGCCTCCCCTGCAGCAACCCTTGATTTTCTAATATAGTCAAGCAAGGTAGTTTTCCCATGGTCAACGTGCCCTAAAACCACTGCTACCGGCGGACGTGGATGTTTTTCAAAATTTTCATCTTCAGCCTCTTCAACCACCAAAGCCGGTTCTTCCTCAACCGTAAGCGTAACCCCAAACTCTTCAGCAAGAATTGAGATAGTGTCCATATCAAGCCTTTGGTTGATAGTAACAAAAACTCCCATTTCCACACACCGCTTAATAATCTCAGCCGGAGGCACCTCGAATTCGTGAGCCAACTCGGAAACACTCATAAATGCAGATACTACAGCCTGCTTTGCCGCTTTTGGCCTTGGTTTATGCTGTTGATGTTCAAGATAGGACGTCTCTTCCTTCTTCCTTTGCAGCGCCCTGCGGGTTTTTCTTGAAGGCTTGGCATAGCTTTTCTTTTTCTTAGGCCGTTTATGATCCATTTTAGCAAGGGTTTTCTTTACAGCCTTCTGAATTGCTTCCTCATCGCGTTTCTTGGGTTTTCTGCGCGGAGACCTTGGTTTAGGGGCCGATGTTTTTTTCATCGATTGTTTAATTTTTTGCTTCTCATCACCCAATTTTGTCTTGACGGCATCAAACTCTTCCTGTGAGATATACGATGTATAGCCACGCTCCTTAAAGCCTAACTCCTTCATCATTCTGGCAAGCGCTTCACTAGACAAGCGCAATCGTTCTGCCGCCTCGAATAGTTTATATCGGCGAGACTTCACTATACATCCTCCTGGGTTTTTTCAACCTTCGGTTCAGCGGTGTTTGCTTCATCTTCGACGGCAACACTATCAGCAGCAGCACCATTACCGGCAGCTTCATTGCTAACAGCATCTTCTTGGACAACATCCTCTTTGACAGCTTCCTCTCCAGCTGTAATGTCTAGCTTAGACTTTGCTGATTGCACTTCATCCTTAGTATCAGTATTAGTATCTGTAACGGATGTTTCCTGCCCATCTTCTTTTTCCAGGAGTTTTTTGCTCGAATCTTCAGTCGTATCCTGACCTGGATTTGCGTTTTGTTCGCTATCCTCTTTTTGCTTCTCCTCATCCACCTCGCGCGCACGCATCTCTTTCAACTTTTTATGTTCAAAGAGTTTTTTCTCAAGTTCAAGACGCTCAAGGGCTTCCCGAATCATTGTTTTGGTTTGTTCAACCCTGCTCGCGTCCCAGTCAAGAATCTTTGCAACCTCAGTCGTTGACTGCTCAAACAAAGAGATTACCGTGGTAAAGCCCGCCTCTACCAAGGATTTACGCATAGATTCATCAAGAAAATCAAGTGATTCCATCATTATTCGAGCCATACGCTGACTAAACAGACGGTTACGGTAATCGGAATCCTTAAGAATATCCAATTTTGCCGTCGTTATAAGTGAGGCCAACCATACATTTTGCCCCTTGCGTCCAATAGCCTTTGAAAACTCATCATCAGGGACTACTACTGTAAAAGAATCTTGCTCTTTTATTACCTCATTTACCTTGGCGGGACTCATTGCCCTTGAGATAAATATTTTTTCATCAGAATGCCATTGTATAACGTCTATTTTTTCGCCGGAAAGCTCTTTTGTTACGTTTTGAATACGTACTTTACGGTAACCTACACAGGCTCCAATAGGATCTATTTTATCGTCATGACTGGTTACGGCTACTTTTGAACGCACGCCTGGAATTCTAGCAACCGCCTTAATTTCAACAATGTTCTGCTGAATTTCAGGAACCTCCATAGTTAAAAGCCTTCGCAGAAATTCAGGATGCGTTCTTGAAAGATAAACCCTGGGACCTATGGGGGTACGGTCAACCCTTAGTACAAAAAACTTGAATGGAGCGCCTATTTGATGATGATCTGTTTTTAGTTGATCCCTAAGGGGCAATATTCCATAAATTGGTCCCAGATTGACCAAAATCTCTTCCTTCTCAATTTTGTGAATAGTTCCCGATATAACCTCACCCTTCTTTTTGATGAACTCGTTAAACAGCTTACTCCTCTCGGCTTCCCTTAACCTGTGAGTCAATTCGTCAACCGTGCGTTGAATTGCAACCCGCCCCACTTCCTTAAGCGGTATTTCTATTTTAAGCTCATCGCCTTCTTTAGCGTCGGGATTAAGCTTGAGTGCATCCTCAAGCGAAATTTCCAGACCAACATTCTCAACCCGTTTCACCACGGTTTGAATTATTGCAACATCAATTTTACCGCTTTCGGCATCCACATTCACTTCGTGGCGCACATCACGACCGAAACGCCTTTTTAGACCGGCAATTATGCTCTGTTCCAAAGTGTCATAAACGTATCCTATTTCTACGTTTCTAATACGGGCAAGTTGGGTTACCAGTCTGTTGATTTCTGTTTCCATTGTTATTTTTTTCTCCTTTTGAAGAGTTCCTCGGTAGTTCTTTTTACCTGAGCCGAAAGGACCTCGTTGTACTTCAGGCAACGGCTCTCACCTGTTTGTTCATCAATCACAAAGTCTTCAGAAGACGCCTCCCTGAGACGTCCTTCAATTACGCCATCAGTAACCTTAACCCTAATCCGTTCACCCACGGCCTTACGAAAATGTTCAGGAAGATAAAGTTCTCTTTCAATACCTGGTGTCGATACCTCAAGACTTAAATCTCGGTATTTTTCACTAATTGCGGCAAAATTGAGAATCAAAGCACGGCTAATTTTCTCACAATCACCTACAGTAGCCCCACCTTGTTTTTCTATAAAAATCTTTAATTTGTTTGCATTCAAGGAAGCGTGATACAAATTGCAAGCGTGTTCCTTTACTACATCCAATATCAAATCCTTAAGTCCCTCGGATATACCGAACATAAACTTATTGGATATATTGGACATATTCTTAAGAGACATCTAAAGTTCCTTTTCGTCAGCCTTAGCTAAAAGCGCCTTCTTTGCCTCATCTACCAATTGACACAGCTTTCCAACAGCGTCTTGCTTTGCAAGTTGAACAGCCTCACCTGACGCCAGATTCTTAATATCCACTTTTCCTTCCTTTAGCCCCCTTGGACCTACAACCATGCGGAAGGGAATACCTACCAAGTCTGCATCGGCAAACTTGGCTCCTGGAGCTATATCCCTGTCATCTATTACTGCCTCTATTCCTGCAGAGTTCAAGTCTTCATACATCTTAAAGGATGTCTCATGTTCACCCAGAGAAACAACCTCAACTTCGTAAGGCGCAACACTTACAGGCCAGGCCATACGGTCATCCTTGTAGTGACTATCCACCAAAGCTGCCATTGAACGCTCAACACCTATGCCATAGGAACCCATAACTATCGGTCGCTGCTCTCCATTCTCATCAAGCACACTCGCACCCATCGCTTCGGAATACTTGGTTCCCAACTTAAAGATATGCCCCAACTCAATTGTATTTTTTTCAGAAAGCACCGCACCGCATTCAGGACAAATATCTCCTGCCCTTACCGTACGCAAGTCAAGGAATTCTTTGACCTTGACTTCTTTTGAAAGGCTTATGCCGATGATATGGTAGTCATCTTCATTCGCGCCAGCGACATAACAATCTGTAACCTCAAGACTCTTATCTGCGTAAATTTCAATATCTACACCCTGTGGCCCAAGAAAACCAAGAGAAGCCTTCATGTATTTTTTAGCGTCCTCTTCCGTTGCCGGCATAATGGATGCGCCAAAGGTACGCTTCAGCTTTTCCTCACTAAGTTCATAATCACCCCTGACCAAAATAAGCAAAGGCTTTTCCCCTTTTTTGAAAAGCAAACTTTTAACCAGCTGTGAGGTTTTGATGTTCAGAAACCTTGCCACATCTTCAACAGATTTCATAGCCGGAGTATGGATTTTTTCCCTTTTGGCGTTAAGCGGCTCAGCCTCAACTGCCACTCCCTGAGCTATTTCTGAATTTGCCCTATAGCTACACTTGGGGCAAACAAGCGATATATCTTCACCTGAATCCGCTTCCACCATAAACTCTACTGATTCACCTGCGCCCATAAGTCCCCCTGAAGCCTGAACAATAAAAAAGTCATGTCCCATACGGGCAAACAAGCGGGAATAGGCCTTACGGTGAAGCTCAAAAGAGCGGTCAAGTCCTTCAAAGTTGATGTCAAAGCTGTAGGAATCCTTCATAGTAAACTGCCTTGTTCGCAGCAATCCGCCTCGCGGTCTTGGTTCATCCCTGAACTTTGTCTGAAACTGATACCATATTTGAGGCAGTTCTTTGTATGAACGCAATTCCTTAGAAGCCAGCAAGGCCATAAGTTCCTCGTGCGTAGGGCATAGAGCTAAGTCTTGATCTTTGCGGTCCTTAAGACGAAACATATCGCGACCAAAGGCTTCCCATCGTCCTGATTTGTCCCATAATGTTCTTGGGGAAAGTGCTGTAAGAAAAACCTCCTGCGCACCAATTCGGTTATGCTCTTCCCTAATTATTTGACTAATCTTACGAACTATCCTTAATCCCAGGGGCAAAAGATTGTAAAGCCCCGAACCTACTGGACGTATAAAACCTGCCCGTAGCAAAACCTTGTGACTAAGGTTCTCCGCCTGCCTAGGGATTTCACGTAATGTTGGTATAAGCGCTTTTGACCAAATCATCCGTGATTATATAGAGGAAAATCATTAGGTCAACCCGCCCCTTAAAAGCTTTTGGAAGCCTAAACAAGGATAGTGCTACAGTTAACTTGGAGGTATATTGATACTGAAGTATAAGAAATTCAAAGATAGCAGTGCACCACGACCTATTTTGACGACGAGTAGTGTATTCGACAACAAAAATCTATTGTTTTTAGACCAGGTATATTCCAAGCTAAAACAAACAAATTATCTATTTCTAGTTACAAGCTAGTCTAGAAGTTTATTTCATAAATTGACAAATTGTTCAGCTTCCGTAGAGTTAAGTATGAATGAGAAAAAAGGGCTTGTGCGGGTAATTTAATGAATACCTACGATATAACCCTTAAAAAAATTGCCCATGAACCCAAATGGGTCGCTATCGCACTACTTACAGGAATAGCTTTATTCCTAGGGGCCGGACTGTATATTTCAGGTATCTTTGGAATAATCGTCGCCTTAATGCCCCTACTTCTCCTTCTAGCTGTTTTATGCCTAATTAATCCGTATCCATTTTGGCTGTTTTTCTTTTTTCTCGCCCCCCTGAGCTATATAGTTCAGGATATTTTCCCAACTGGAAGTTTTATTCGTTTTCTCGGCCTGGTTCTTGTAGCCTTTTCTGTACCTTCAATTCTTATGTCCAAACGCTCGGCAAACTTCAAAATGACTCCATTAGGCGCAAGTCTATTACTTTTCTTCCTAGGTTGCAGCATCTCTTTACTCGCTTTCGTTGACTTAGAGGAATCGTTTTCAGGATTAGAATTGTTTTTTGGTAATATCCTTTCCTACTGGGTTTTCATAAATATTTTTAAGAAAGAGAAGAAACTTGAGTCGTTGCTTAACGTACTAATTGCTGCGGTATCTATCCAAGCCCTTATTGCCGTCGTACAGAAATTGATTCACCCCCTATGGCGCTCTGCAGGAACTATCACCGACCCAAATTACTTTGGTTTCTGGCTCTTGCCTTTTATTTGCTTTGCCTTTTATTTGGGAGTAGCCGAAAGAAATTCTCTCAAGAAAGTTCTATATTTTTCTGCCTACGCAATAATGTCTATAGCCATTCCATTAACTTATTCCAGAAGTATGATTATTGTTCTTGTTATCGCGCAATTTGTGCTTTTTTGGAGACAAAAAAAACTGCTTCTATTCGGGGTTTTTATATTAGCCACAGGAGCCTTGCTTGTAATTGGATTCCCTAATTTATTCGCTCAAGGAATCAGCATAAGCTCATTCTTCACCGCGGCAAGAGTGGCGTCTATCGACTGGCGTTGGTATTTTGCAAAAACCGCTGTTAAGATGTTCTTAGAACACCCCTTGTTCGGGATTGGAGTTGATGCATTCTTTTCAACATTTCAATTCTATTCTGCAACAACTCCAACTATAGGAGCAGAGGTTATCCATAATTCATTTCTTGAAATACTTTCAGGCACAGGTTTGGTTGGTTCTGTTCCCTTTGCCTTTATCCTATTCTTTTCTGTCAGAAATTTCTGGCAGGCACGAAAACGCCAGAAACAAAGGATGGATAAAAACCGTAGACTCTTAGCAGAAGGTCTTCTGGTTGGATTTTTAATATCGCTTCTGTCCCATTTCTTCCTTTCAACCCAACATCACGTTACCTTATGGCTTTTCATCGCTTTTTCTACGATAGTTCTAAATCAATCGCTTAGTCATGACAAACAGAATTCCCTGCAAACTGACTAAGCAAAGTTATTTGTTAAATTAACTCTCAAAATCGTTGACTAAAGCCTTAGATTAAACTGATTTTCGACAGCTACCATCTTAGCCCGAGCTAAGTCTATATTTAATGTAACTTATGCGAAAAATGTTTTGGTCTATAATATGGCGTAATGCTCTTGACAGCTATTGCTTGTTGCCTATAATACGCATAGCCCTCCTCAGAAACACCTCCTGTACCGCCCCCATCCGGGGGCGGTTTTCTTGAATATATTAAACCCAAGCGGGGCATTCGCCCCGCTTGTAATAGTTGTTAATTTAACTCTAAATCGCCAATTACCCAATAATGAGTGTTCTTTGTTGGCTATTCGATAGCAATTGCCTCAGTGGGGCATGATTCAGCAGCTTCCTTACAGCATCCTGCATCATCACAACTTGCTCCACCTATTACTACTGCTTTATCATCTTTCATCTCGAACACCTGCGGACATATATCGGCGCAAACTCCGCACCCAATACAGGCTTCAGAATCAACTTTAGCTTTCATCTATATTCCTCCTTAAATAGTTTGAATGGCAAATTATATGAGCGAAGATTAAGTTGTCAACCTTCATTAAGCGATACCCTAAAAACACACATATCACAGTATACTACTATGGAAGAAAAATCGGCAAAATCTACCGCAAGCTTAACCCAAAACTTCGTTTTCGCTTACGCGACTCAAAGATTTACAGTTACCCTTCTCTACTTGACAGCAGGCGCCTTATCTCTAGACTGCAAATATGGATAAATCGTTGCAGGAGTTCCGCAAAGAGGTTGCCAAAGCCTTAAAGCCCTTGAACGCCCGTTTGGACGGAGTCTTGTTTACCATCAACGATGAGCAGTTTTCATCCGCTTCCCGCGGTGTGGATATTCACTCTCTAGTGCAAGCTATGGGAAGTGCGCGTCAAAAAACGCTTGATAGGGTTTTTCTTTTATCCCTTGAAGGAGCCGGAGGCCGCCTAACAGCGGCTATATCGTTTGAGAACAGCGCTCATTTCCACCCTGAGGATATTTCCAGTTTGCTTGAATTCCTAATGCGCAACTTTATGCTTAAAGAAGAACGCGATCGTGACAGCTTAACCGGATTTCTTAAAAAAGACGCCTTTCGGGAAAGAATGTTAAAAATTGCCCTGAAGGTCAAAAAAGAAGCGGAGTCAAAGAAAACCGCCCGTCAGCGAAAAGGCCGAAGCCCGTCGCTTTCCTTCTTCCATCTTGACCTAGATCACTTTAAGGGTATAAACGATACCCTGGGACATCGATTCGGCGATGAAGTTTTGAAGTCATTCAGCAGACAAACCAGAGAGTTTCTTGCAAGTAAAGATTTAGATGAAATGCTTTTCGCCCGTCTTGGAGGAGAAGAGTTCGGAGTGCTGATACCTTATCTTTCAGGAGCCGACGCATTTAAGCTGGCAGAAGAACTATGCAGTTTTATAAGGGATAGTGATATTCCGTCTTCTTCAGAAATTGCGAAATACAAGAAAAGTAATCCTGAGTTCAAGCCCTTGTCTCTGCCGCGCGTAACGGCAAGTATCGGTATTGCCACAGCTGACAGCGCTGTTATTCTTAGGGTTCCTGATGAATCTTTAGCTGGTGAGCTTGACCAACTCTACGAACGTGCAGATGTTGCAACCTATGTTGCGAAAAAACTTGGTCGTAACAGGGCTATGGCTTTTGGACGCATTCTTGCCGAAGGCGGCACTATTATTGATTTTGACGAACGCACAGGCATTGCAACGCTCGATTTAGGTTCAGATATGGGGGTTGACGTAGGTGATGTTTTTCGTGTGTACGATAATTTTAAGTTTACAGGCAAGCAACCTATAATTCAGCCAGGCTCACAGAATAAAATTATAGGCCACTATCCAAAACTTGTACTTGGCGAACTTGAGGTCATAATGAGTCAGTCTCAGGTTTCTTTTGCCATGCTTCGCTCAGGCGATAGCTTTGTTCCAGCCGCAGGTTTCTTTTTAGAATGGGTACCGCCATCACAACGGAGCAAGCGTACCAGCCCTGAAAGGCGACGCAAAGACCGACGCAAAGAACGTTCCCACTCCTCACGCTCTTTATTTGAAGCAAAGCTTAGGGAAAGTCAGGACAGTCAACGTTTTCTGCTCGCGCTGCTTGCACTCGATAATATGCTTACTATAAAGGAACAAAGGGGTTCAACAGCGGTCAAGGAACTCTACCGAAGTTTTGCAAATGAACTTGAAAGAAACGCCATACCGGGAGATGTGGTAAGCGCCATTGGGTCCGATTATATTGCTTTTATTCCGTCGGGAACAAATCCAAAGGAAGTAGTAGCTAAGTTGACAGAAATCAAACGGCTTTTTGCCCAACGCGACAAGGCAACCTTCTCGGCTGTAATTTTTGATTCAGAAACCGCAAGCTTTGACCGTACTAGAGCTTTAGATATCACCCGCAAGGGAATAGAAGCCGCTCGCTTCAAAGGTGTTGACCAAATGCTTCTCCTTACTCCCTCCATCCTCTTAACAAAACTTTACTTTTATCACGAACAAGGTGAATACGACAAGGTTGTTGCGGAGTATCAGCAACTGCGGGAAATAGGGATTACAGATAAAAAAGCGCTTCTTTACTATAGCGAAGCGCTTTCCTACCTTGGAAGGCTTGAAGAAGCTGTAAATGTAGCGCACGACATACTAACTATCGATAAAAAGAATACTGCGGCTTTAGAGGTTCTGGCATCAGCGGCTTTTGAAATGGAACATTATCAAGAAGCAGCCTCAGCCTATGAGACACTTGCAGAAATTAAGAAAAAAGATATTGCTCCCTGGCAATGGCGCGATTTTGGAATAGCCCTACTTTATTTAGGACAAACAAGGCAGGCGCTTGATAATTTGGATATGGCTCTTGCCGGCGATGCAACTGATGCAATGGCTATTTATCAAAAAGGCGAAACCCTTTTAGCATTGGGTGAGAAAGAAAAAGCCCGCAAGGAGTTTCTTAAAGCCTTTGAACTTGGCTACAGAGAACTAAGTCCGCAAGCGGCAAAGCTTTTAGGCGAAGGTTAAGCGTTTTTATGAGTACTCCTCCCCTTTCTCCTCAACCCCTTTTCAGTAGATCTAGATTTAGGATATCTGTATAACAATGACTATATACAAAGCTAACATAACACTGAAGGCCAAAGGTTTTGCAGATACCCACAACATTACGCCTAATTTAGAACAAATTCTAACGGAAAGCGGTATAAGTGAAGGACTTTGCACAGTAATCCTGCCCGGTTCAACTGGTGGAATTACTACTATAGAGTACGAACCAGAAGTACTTAAGGATATGCGCGAGCTTTTGGAACAGATTACGCCTCAGAATAAACATTATCATCACGACGCGGCCTGGGGTGATGGTAACGGATTTTCGCATCTTCGTTCAGCCCTTATTGGGACTTCTATGTCAATACCCTTTTCATCAGCGAAGCTGGTTTTAGGCACCTGGCAGCAGGTAGTGTTCATAGATTTCGATAATAGAGCGCGCCAACGAACCCTTTACGTTCAACTACTTGGCGAATAGGGACTTCCCTATATCCTCAAAACTCCACCTATATCTGAAAATGACTTACTACTATCCACGCCTTCGGCGTGGATTAAAGTATCAAAACCTACGGTTTTGCTTTAAGAGTTTCGGATAACTCAAAACTTCACTCGAATTTATTCTTACAAAAACAACTTCAGGCTACAACTTTGTGACCTTTGAGTTCTTTGTGGTAAGTCTTATCCGTAACAATGCCTTCCTTACAGTCCACGGTAGAATATCCTCACTTATAATCCATCCCCTTTTCCATTGGGAGAGAGGACAATTCCAAAAAAGTTGAGAGGATGGGGGGGTGAGGGAGGGGAGGGAATACCAAAAGATAGACTATCCAGATTGAATGGACTGCCAGACCTCTATTATTTCACGATTGATTTCCCTTTGCTCAAGGAAAGTCTTTCTTGATGCCTCATCTTTTATCTTTTCAGCTTTCTGCATTAAATTAAGGTACAAATTTTCAATAATCTGCTTTGCCTCATCTGCCTTACCCAATACCTTCAACACTTTGGCGTGAAGCGCTAAAATTTGAGGATCTGTTTTGTCTTTCTCCTTTAGAATCTTAACAGCTTGATTGGAAAGGAAGAATGCCGCATGGGGGTCCCTTTTTGTAAGCCTTATTTGAGCCTGTATTCTTAGTGCGGCAGCTGTTTGAAAAGGCAAATTTTTGGTTCTTGCTAAAATTAAGGCTTCATCGGCTTGGGTTTCCGCCTTCTGCAAGTCATTTTTGGAAAGATAGCAATCGGCAAGCACTTTTAAGGTTTCAACATAGAGTGTTTCCACACCATTTTTCTTAAATATATCCGCGGCTCCCTGTAGTAAATTTAACGCTTCGTCAAATTTGTTTTGTCGTGTTTTAATTTCTGCAATAACAAGCATAGCCAGCGCTTCTGTTTTGTAAGCTCCCAATTCACGCGCCTCCGAAAGGCTTAACTCCTCCAGTTCAAGGGCTTTATCGTCCTGCCCCAATTCCACATAAACGTTGGCCAGATTACTTATATGTTTTATCAATTGTGGACGATTCCCTAAATCTTCAGCTATTTTTTTTGCATCCAACAAACATCTAATCGCTTCTTCATAACGCCCCTGAGCGCGTCCGATATTACCTATTGTGTCAAGAAGTGCGCTCTCACCGGAAATATCTTTAATCTCCCGTGCAATTTCCAAAGCCCTCATACAGTAATTCAGAGCTTCCTTCAAATTACCCGTATTTTTGAAAATTATGCCTAAATTTCTTAAAACTATCTCTTCTTTTTTAGCATCGCCCATCTTTACTGCCAATTCAAGGGTTGTATTATAGGCGTTTTTAGCTTTATCGAACAGACCAAGGTATTTATAAGCAATTCCCAATTGAGCGGCTATTCTTGCCTCACCTTCAGGATTTTTGCTTTGTTTATAGAGCGCCAAAGCTTCTTCCATAAATTTAAGAGATTGCCGATAATTACCGCGTTGCTGAAATAGTCTTCCAAAATCACCAAGTACCTGTGCTTCAATTGTAGGATTTTCCATCTCCTCTGCTATGGTACGCGCTTCCTCCAGATATTTAAGGGTTTCATCAAAACGTCCCATGGATTCAAAGGTATAGGTAAGATGTCTAATTGCCGAAAGGTACTCCCGTTTTTCATCTGTTTCCTTCAATATCTCAATCGCCTTAAGTCCTTTTTTAAGAGCTTCTTGATAGTTATCTACGGCGTAATGATACATAGCTTCCCGTGAAAGAGTCAATCCAATCAGGGTTTTATTTTCAAGGGAAAGCGCAAGGGTAAGAAGGGCTTTCAAATCGGATTTCTGCTTATCTCTCTGTCCTAAACGTGCATAAATTCGTTCTCTTTTAAGAACCGTATCAAATCGTAGTTTCAGATTTTCGCGTCCCTTTCGGCCAGCCAATAGGCCGAGTACTTGTTCGTAGAATTTAAGTGCTTCCTCATTTGCATATTCAGCCGCGGCTCCTTCGGCAGATTGCATAAGATAGTCAAGGGTTTTCCCTTCATCCTCAGCCTGAGAGTAGTGATCCAGTAACACTTGTTCGGCTTGGCAACCTTCGTTTTCCAAAAGTTTTGCAATTTTCTGATGACAGGCCTTGGCTTGAGATGCTGGAAGTGAAACATGAAGCGTTTCACGTATCATATTATTTGTAAATTGATACACATCTCCACTAGCCTCTTCTACGCGGGAGATAAGCCCTTGATATTCAAGTAGGCTTAACTGACGTTGAAGCGCCTCATTTTTGGCAAGGTCTTGAATGGCGTTCAGGACGGAAAATTCAAAGCTCTGACCTATAACAGCGGCAATTCGCAATATATTTTTTGCTCGTTCGTTAAGAAGGTCAACACGTGAAGATATTACTCGATGCACTGTTGGAGGTATCTTTTCAAAATTAACCTCAGAACTCAAGCTAACTTTAGTATCCTGATGCTGTAATGCTCCGCTTGTTTCAAGAAGCTTAATGAATTCCTCCATAAAGAATGGATTCCCCTGAGTTGTTTTGTAGACTAAATTCAGGACAGCTTCTTGAGGAATATCCGGCGCCAAACGTGCCGCTGTAAGCGCATTGGCCTCGTCTGCACCCAAAGGAGCAAGGTCTATTCGGCTATGTATGGGTAAAGAATGCCATGGCAGTACCTCCGCGCTGTCGCGTGTGGTCATCAAAAGCAGTAGGGGAAAATCTGAAAAAAGGTCTATGAGGTCCATAATCAAATCGCGAGAAAGAGAATCTATCCATTGAATGTCTTCAAAAATCAAAAGCAAGGGATTTTGACCTGAAGTATAGGCAAGCAGTTCCAAAACCAGTGCAAACATCTTTTGTTTGCGTTCCGATGGATCGATATTCTTGGTAAAATCATTATCCGGCAGATGCAAGCCAACGTATGGAGCCACCAATGGCGCCCAGGTTGGGCGCTCTATTGAATCAAGACATCTTTTGAGAGCCGCCTCTGAGACTTCTTTTTCACCTTCGGCCATAAGACCTTTCAGAAAATCTATCCATGGCAAATAAGGTGTTTTTTCACCGTAACTTACGCATCGCCCACCCGCCACAGTAAAGGCCGCTTTACCGGCACGCTTAGCTAATTCCTGAAGCAATCGGCTTTTCCCCACACCTGCTTCACCGGTTATAGTTGCCACCACTCCTCGTTTGGTTTGCGCTACCTGACCTAAAAGCTCATAAAGTTGATTAAGTTCATCTTTTCTGTCTACAAATTCATCTTGCGGCGGATTCAGCCAACCAAGATCAATATGTCGGGACTCTAGACGGTAAGTCTCATAAGATACGTTACCTACAGTTATTGGGGTTTGAGCTGTAACGGCAAATATGGGTTTTATTTTAGACTCTACCTTCTTTCCAATGCGAATCTCTTCGTCTTCTCCAGCCTGCATTTGAAAATAGGCTTCAGAAATTGCCTGTCCTGAGATTAAAAATTCCTTACGGGCTTTCTTACCAACTACTCCGATGAACAAATATCCTGATGAAACTCCAATTCTTTGATAAACACCTGCAGGAGCGGTATTTATAAGGTCTTTCGCGGCAAGAACCGCTCTCTTCTCATCATCCTCATGCGCAACAGGTGTTCCAAAAAATGCAATTAACCTATCGCCTTCTTCCCCAGGCTCTATACTTTTTACTATGCCTTCATACTTGTGAATTATTCGCAAGGCCTTATTTACGTATTCGTTATAAGCTTCAAATAGCCTTGGAAGTCCTTTGAGATTTACAACCATCACCGTGCCATAAAGATACTGATGGAAGGAATCGGCTTCGTCCGACGAAAGCGAAATATATCTATCAACAAGAGGAGGAGGCAATAATTTTTTAAGCTGAAGGCCTGCTTCTTTAGCTTGTTTTTTTGAAGTAAGTGGTGAAATAGCTTCTAGAAGCTCAAGAAGCTTAAAGCCGCTTCCCTGTTTTTCCAGCTTGAGCTTTTCCTCAAGACCTTGCGCCGCGGTTGGACTTATAAGAATATCTCCAGCTTCCGCGTCTTTTATGTGATTGTACAAATTATCGGCGACATCGCCTGAAAGAACCCTAATGAGTCGATTTTTATTCCCTACCCTAAAATCTTTTAACTCTCCTGAATCCACCGAGAATCTGGCGGTCAAATGCACTTCACCGGCAGAAGTTTTGATTATCGTCATTTCTGACAATGCTCTATTTATCCATTCCGCGCAACTTATAGCTGTTAAACTATCAACAGCCTGTGTACCTGGAATAGCAAGAAGCGCTGAGTAGGCGTCCAGACTAACAATTTCTGCAGAAAAACCTTCGGCTGCGTCAATAATTTTCCCAAAAATATCGTTAAGTATGGAAGTAAATTCCTCCGCATTACGGAAAGCCAACTTTTCTGTAAGCTCATCAAACCCTTCAAGTTTGAGCAGCACTAAGCTGCATAATAGCGTAACTTCTCCAGTTTCTGCGGATTCTCCTTTAGTCGGTAAAAGTGAATTTGATATAAATGGTTGCAGTCTTTTTCGCGCCTCTTTGCTAAGCATATAGCCTTCCTCTGATTTCGCCTTAGATTACTAAAGCGCATTTGAGTTTAACATGGCCGTATACTTTTAGATTAATCGATTGTAGGCTTTTGTCAAGGAAGCTTATAAGCAACTTGTAATATTAACTTATACGGCAGTTTCCGTTCCAAACAAGAAAAAATCAGGTTAAAATGTGCAAAAACTGCCTTAAAAACAAGCTAGTTGCGGAAGATTTATTGCTTTTGTTCTAATATTCCATCACTAATTTTGTCATTGTTTTACAAATAGAATACGGTAGTTTAGGAAGCATCCAAGAGACCAAACGGAATATACTTCAAAGCCAAGCTTAGCTCATCATTATAATTAACTCGACCTGCTGAGGAGGATTAACTCTTGTATATCCGTGCATATTTCGTGTCGTTGTAATTGATTCGACCGGCTAGGGAAGGAAGCAATCTTGTTATTTACCTCAAAGCATACAAAAGACACAGAGTAACTTGATGGCAGGTGCTGCGTGTCGGAATTAACTTTATTCCAAGCAGTTTCTTTTATTAAAAGAGTAACTGAGAGCATACGGTATATGTCGCGCGTCCTAATACGATTACTCGTTTGTCAGAAGATATCGCGGCGAAGTGTACATGATATATGTCGCGTGTTTGAAGCAAAACCCTTCTGCAATCTCCCAACTGTCTGTCAATACTACACAGCCTTGACAGAAGCCGCCCTGTCCTTATCATACGCCGATGGCATCAAAGGTATTCTTTCTTCCAGCTAAACGTCAGGAAGCTTTAATTGCCGGCCTGCCAAGGCTGTTGGCTAAGCTTATTGATAAAAATTTTCAAGCCAACACACCGGTAGGTATAAAGGTTCATTTTGGCGAAAAAGGCAACCGAACATTTATTCCAGCCGAATACTCAAAAATAACAGTTTCTTTTCTTAAAGAACGCAAGGCCAAACCTTTTCTGTTTGAAACAAATACCCTATATTATGGAGAACGCGGAAATACAATAGATCACCTAAACCTTGCCTATGAACACGGTTTCAGCCATCAAAATATTGGTGCGCCCGTGATAATTATTGATGGTATGCACGGTGAGGATTCAATAGAAATTCCCTTAGCCAACCAACTAATACAAAACGCCAAACTGGGAGCTATGATTACAGAAATTCCGACACTACTTGGTTTCTCACACTTCAAGGGACATATGGTTGCAGGATTTGGAGGAAGCATAAAAAACTTTTCAATGGGAACAGCCTCACGCGCCGGAAAGCTGGAAATGCACTCCTTGAGTAAACCATGGATTGATACAGACTACTGCAGTAAATGCGGTGAATGCAAAAAGCAATGCCCATCAGATGCCATTGAAATAAAAGGGGATAACTTTTTTATACTAAGCGAAAAATGCACAGGATGCGCAAGATGTATTGGGGTGTGTACGGCAAGAGCGGTTCGCATAAATTGGGATGAAGCCTCTGACTCTGTTTCAAAAAAAATGGCCGTCTACGCTATGGCTGCACTGAAGGATAAGGAGGCGTATTTCCTAAATTTCCTTATCCACATCACCAAAGACTGCGACTGCATTGGTAAGGAAATGCAACCTATTTGTGAAAATTTGGGAATTCTTGCATCGCTTGATTTAGTAGCGCTAGATCAGGCCTGCTTCGACATGGTTGAAAATGAAATACGGTCGGCCCAACCAAGGGTTAACCCTGAAATTCAATTGGCTCATGCTCAATCTATAGGAT
Organism: uncultured bacterium; assembly: GCA_964624585.1. Taxonomy (GTDB): domain Bacteria; phylum Hydrothermota; class Tepidihabitantia; order B3-TA06; family B3-TA06; genus CAZUXE01. Next base: position 77,264 of record CAZUXE010000006.1, read on the forward strand.
TGGGAGTGCGTGAATATGAACTGGAGGAAGTATGATAAAATTTCGTCAAATTAGAGATGCCTTAATTATAGGTTTTGCCGTTACTTTCCTATTTCTGATTATTCAAATTTTCATAGGCAATCCCTTAAGCTCTCTAGACAGACCAATGCACGACCTTTTGGAAAGAAAAGGCCTGAAAACTAATAAAGACATAGTCCTTGTCAATTTGGACGAACAAAGCCTTGTAGAACTAGGGGACAGTCTGTATTACTACGGATACTGGATGCCGGAACTTTTAAAACAGCTCAAAACCGCCAAGGCGATTGGCATTACTCTACCTTATCTTCAAAAAGAGCCTGTTACCCCTCAACTAAAGGCACGTCTTGAACAGGAAAAGCTTGATTCTCTGAAAAGATGGTTCAAAATTGCGCCGGCAAGAGGAAAAGCCATTATTGATAGTCTGTTTACACCCATAAAGTGGGACTCGGAATTAACTTCTGTAATAGACAGCAATCGTAACGTTTTCGTAAACTTCGCCATGCTAAACACTAAGGTAAATGATGATATTCTGCTAGGTGAGATAAGCATTAAAAGAAATCCTGAAAATCTTAGAAAAAATACGGCAATTATTGACAAAAAAGATTTCAACGCTCCGCCCATAAATGTCGTCAGAGTATGCAGAGGTATTGGACATCTAAGCGTTTTTTACGATAATCTGGGAATCGTTAGAAAAGCGCCGATGATAGCCTTATGTAAAAATAAAATCTATGGCTCGCTTGCATTCGCTATGTACTGGCGGATAAAAAAACCAGAACAGGTTGATATACCTTCCAGCCGTATTATAACTTTCGATAACAAGGAAATACGGTTTGGCGAAGGCTACACCTTTCGTGTTCACTACACTTCAGCTTACAAAAATTTCAAACACTACAGCGTTTCAAAAATTCTGGCAGGAAAGGTTCCGACAAAACTCTTCAAGGATAAGTACGTATTCATAGGCTCTACAGTTGACCCGTTTGCTATGGCTGTCCCAACACCGGTTGACGGACACATGCCTCAAATGGTATTTCAGGCAAACGTACTACACGGTCTGCTTACCGAACAACAGGCGGTTCCCCCAAGTATAGTTGCGGCCTTTATTTTAACCTTCCTGCTTTCCACACTTTCCGCGCTTGCCATACTGCTTTACTGGCGCAAATTTACCTTGCCGATACTTGCAGCACTCATTTTCCTCTTTTACTTAATAGTTGCAGGCTCGGCAAGCAATGGAGTACGCATTAGCTTCTTTACCCCACTCCTTGCATCTTTCTTAGCTTTAGGCGTAGGCTATATAGTCTATTATTATACCGACGGTAAGCGTCGCACCTACATTAAGCAAATGGTAGGGCAATACTTTCCCGCAGAACAGGAAAAGGAATACATTGAACGTTTCATGAACCTTCCCTACTTCCGCATTAACAAAGAATCGGCAATCATGGCGGTATATCTTGATTTTGAAAAGAAGGGAAAAAGCCTGCAGGAAGCCTTAAAAAGCTTTGAAGAGTTCCGTACCAATATTTTGAAAACCGTACGTAAGCACGGCGGACTAAGGATGTCGTTTACTGGTAACGCCAGTATGTTCTTCTTTGTTGGAAAACAGAGTTATACCAAAGCTTGTCAGGCTAGTTTGGAAATTCGCCGTTTCTTTACCAACTTTAGCGCCAAGTACGCTGCCGAAGGAATTGGAGAATTTACCTTAGGTATTGGACTTGCGTCGGGAGAGACCTTTGTAAGCACCCTTGGTAAAGTGCCTTTGGTTGACCTTGCTATATTCGGTGAACCCGTATTGGTAGCGCGCGAGTTGGCAATTTGGAATTTTGAGTTGAAAACCAAGATTCTCATGGAAGAAGGACTCAAAGACCACCTTCCGCAAGGTTCTAAAATAAAAGAACTTGGTGAACTTGAAATAGTCGGCAAAAAGTACACGGTCTACGAATATTTGCGTTAAGCTAAGCAATATCTGAGGTATACGTTTTGAGTCCCTACAAGGTTGCTCTGGAGACCTATGAAGGTCCGGTTGATCTTCTTCTATATTTTATCCATAGAGATAAGCTGGACGTTTTGGATATTCCAATAGCACGACTTACAGATGACTTCATCTCATACATAGAAACTATTGGCACCGATTTGGAAGAGTTGGCCGAGTTTCTACTAATGGCTTCCATCCTCCTACGTTGGAAAATGAAGGTTCTTTTACGTGAGAGCTTGCAGAATGACGAAGAACAGGTAGAAGAGCCGGTTACCCTTTCGCGCATTCTTGAAGAGTTTAACCGCTATCGGGAAACAGCCGGTTTTCTTGAAGAAAAAAGAGAACACAACCTTAGGTATTATCCCCGCGGTCAGGAAGCGAAAGTTGAACAGAAGGGCAATATAAACGATCTCTTAAAAACATTTGCAGCCCTTATAGAACGTGAACGCCCAACTCAGCCTATGCTTCTTACAAGGGACGATTGGACAATAGAGGAAGCAGCCGATTGGTTAAAGGCGACACTTACACGCAAAAGACGCTTTACTTTTTTTGCAGCCATGAGAGAGCGGCGTTCCAGTGTATTTGATATGCTGGTTTTGTTTCTGGCTATTCTTGAACAGGTAAGGTTACGCAAGGTGGCTGTGAATCAGCCAAAGCCCTTTGCCGATTTTACGGTAGAGGCTTTAGCTGGCAGTAGAGCTTAGGCATATCAAAAAACCTTTGTTGTTATTTGCCTTTTTTCGCAAGCACTGCATTCTGTCCGTAGAGCCTAGACATGTCAAGAATCAAAAAACGCCTAAAATCTGCCTTGGTCGCTTTCTAAATGCTAACAGTAGAACCTGAGTCGGCAACACCTGCCTGTAATGCCTAAGGCTCTGCGAATGCACTAAGCTAGTTGTCTTTTGTCTAAATTAGCGCAATCTCTACACGACGCAAAAGCGGCCATTTCACAAACTTCCATTCAGTTGTCAGACTCAAGATTAGAAGGTAAACAAGCTATAGAAGGTCTCAAACTATAATCGCCCCAATAGCTCTGGATGTCTCAAAAGAGGAATTACAGAGTGTATTGCTTGTTATTGACTTGCATCTTGGCTATCTGTCTGAGTGTGTTATAAAAGAAGTTGCTGGCCTAAAAAGCAGAGAGCTTAAACTAGAATAGGTCAGCTATTCAGTCTGGAAGTCTATTACCATCTTCAATTCCTATTAAAGCACAAAGCTCAACGCGCCAGATGCGTCGACCATCAAGGTCAAGAGAACTTCAACTTCTATAAAACACAATAGGTCAACCACTTAGGCTAGATGGTAGCGCGCCTTTAACAGATTCTAGGTAGCTGTTCGCCTTCAAGAATTAAAAGTGGTCGCTGGGAACCAAGAAGGGTTTCAAGCCATAAACCTTGCCCGTCATCGTGAACCTCTCCAATAATTGCCGCGTCCCTAGCCTGAGGATAAGCTTGCAATATCTCCACTGCCTTTTCTGCATCCTTTTCGTTGACAATGGCAAGCAAACGTCCCTCGGAGGCAAGGTAGTAGAGGTCAAGGCCAAGCATTTCCGCAGCCGCCTTTACCTCACTGCTGAAAGGTACATGGCCTTCCTTAATTAGCACAGCTTTGCCGCAGGCGGTAGAGAGTTCGTTTAAGGTAGTTGCCAAACCACCTCGGGTTGGGTCACGCATAGCCTTAATATCTATCTCAGCGTCAATTAAGGCGCTAACCAGTGGCCAAATATTGGCTACATCCGATTTAATATGGTGCTCGAACCCAAAATCCTGCCTACTTAAAAGCACTGCGGCTTCATGGTCGCCTATAGTTCCTGAAACAATTACCTTGTCTCCTGCTTCTATTCTTTCAGGCGCAAAAGTAGAGTTGTGTTCCAGAACACCAAAACCGGCTGTGGTAATGTAGCATTCTTCAACTTCACCTGTTTCTATAACCTTTGTATCGCCTGCAACTAAAAGAACATTTGCCTTGTGAAGCTCTTCTGCCATAGAAATAATAATTTTTTCCAAGGTTTCAGCCCTCAGACCAGCTCTTAGAATAAAACCGGCGGTAATAAAGCGCGGTTTGGCTCCTTTAACGGCTAAGTCGTTGCATGTCCCGCATATAGATAGTCTTCCTATATCACCACCTGGAAAAAACAAAGGTTGGACAACGTGGCTATCTGTAGTTAGAGCAATTCTTGTTCCCTGAGCTGGAAGTTCAGCAGCGTCTTCCATTCTATTGGCTATAGGATTTCCAAGATGTTTAAGGAATAGGTCTTTTATCAAACGACCTGTTTTTCTTCCGCCCGAACCGTGGGCTAATCCAATGTCACCAGTAACTAAATTATCTTTCATATTTATAGTACGCTGAACACGCACCCTCACTTGAGACCATGCAGGGTCCAATAGGATTTGACGGACTGCATACCTTGGCAAACAAGGGACAGTCTGAAGGAATTATTTTACCCAAAAGAACCTCGCCGCAGCGACACCCCTCACGCTCGCTTTGCGTCTCGTAGTCAACCGGAGGCAAACCTAATTTACGGGATGCGTCAAACTTCGCCCACTCGCCCTTAAGCTTTAAGCCGGTGTTTTTAATTACTCCCAAACCTCGCCACTGAGCGTCAACCACGTTGCACATACGTTCCATTAAACCCAGAGCTGTTTTATTTCCGTCTCTTGTTACAACCCTTGAGTACTGCACTTCAAGTCTTGGTGAATCGGTTACTACTTGTTTTGCTATCATTACCAAAGCTTGCAGTATATCAATTCCTTCAAATCCTGCTACCACGCTGGGTTTTTTAAATTCCCCAACAAGGAAGTTGTAAGGTTCTGTTCCTAAAATTGCAGAAACGTGACCTGGTAGAATAAAGCCATGGATATTTAATTCAGGATGAGATGCAATCATTCTAAGCGCCGGAGGAATAAGTTTGAACGATGGGTAAACTGAAAAATTCTCAATTCCCATCGCCTTAGCTTCAGCTACCGTGGCTAAAACTGTGGGAGAAGTAGTTTCAAATCCAACACCTAGGAAGCAAAATTGCTTATTCGGTTCCTGCTGAGCCATTTTCAGAACGTCAATTGGTGAATAAACTATTCTAATATCCCGCCCCTTATCGCGTTCATGGGCAAGAGAACTTTTGCTACCAGGTACGTGCAGCATATCGCCAAAGGTGGCAACTACTACACCGTCCATTTGAGCTAAGGCAATAAACTGGTCAATTTCAGCGTCAGGGGTTACACATACCGGACATCCCGGGCCTGAAAGTAGCTTCACCTTACCGGCAACAGATTTACGTATTCCGGTTTTAGATATAGCGTGTGTGTGGGTTCCGCATACTTCCATGAGTGTAAGCGGTTCTTCTACAATCTCGTGAATTTTTTCAACCAGTCCTTTGCCCAAATGCGCATCCGATTCCAGCCGATGAAGGGTTTGTTGCAGATCTTTATACGTTGAAGCCTTCATTCGCGTTTTTCCTGCTGTTCTTCAATATCAATCATTTTTTCAATAAGTTTAAGCGTTTCGGCTGCGTCTTCTTCAGAAAGCTGTTTTATGGCGAAGCCAGCGTGCAGGATAACGTAGTCGCCGATTTTAACATCGGGAAGCATAACGAAAGATGTTTCTCTAACCACCCCTTGGTAATCAACCTTTCCGGTAGAGCCATTAATCTCTACGACTTTTGCAGGAATTCCTATACACATGCCGGAATTATAGTCGATGCTCTGTTCAGGTCAAGCGAGAACGGAAATTTTAATCACAAAGAACACAAAAATAGAAAGAGAATCTATATGAAACTTCAGCCGATACATAGACTAACAACACTTACGACGTAAAAATCAAAACCGTAATATATCCCTAATTCTCCTAAGAATCACCCATTTTTCGTAATAAATTAGCTCTTCATCGTTCGTTCCTCTAAGTGAGTACTTCTACTACATTCAGGACATATAAGCCTGTTACCCGCAGAAGCACAAGAAAAGCAAAGCCTTGCTCCACATTGGTCACAGGTCCAGTATCTCTGAGGGTAACTAATATCCTTTCCGCAGCTCTCACATGGATGTGACATGAATTCCTCCTGATGTTAAATAGTTTACCTTATACGATTAGTTTTTAAGATAGGGTTGTCAAGCTATATTCTGTCTACAGGAGCAAAATAGGCTTCAGTTTTATATATATTTTGAGAAATGCTCAAAAAAGCCACATTGTTTTTTAAGAAATTAGGTGTCGAAATTCGTCGGTGAGTCAAGGTTTGCAAAATAAACCTTAGTGGTTTTTCTTCAGGCCAAAATAAGTTGATCTGCTTTTTCAGCCTCATCCAGAGGTAAAGCGTCGTAACCACGGTGTCTGAGAGCTATAGCTAATTCGTTAGCGTATCCGTGAGTAGTCCAAACCTTGCGTGGTGCAACCTTATCCACATATCTTAGTAATTCTCCGAAATCCGCATGGTCTGAGAATGGAATTTGCACGGCCTTACGGTTAAATCTACGTGTAGACGCCCATCCTGAAACCGTTGCTAAACGGATGTTATCTAAGTTTAGCTGTTTAGCCTTTTGTGTAGTTGTAATTAAAGCTCCGGGGATTTGCTCATCATCTTGATACAAATGGTAGTCTCCTAGGTTTACCCCGAACTCTTCATACACTTTCGACATCTTCCATATTCCTTCAGCAACCCATACAGATACATTAAATTTAGCAAGCAAGGCCAAAAGTTCTTGGCTTTTCCCTAAAGAGTAGGCAAGGAATACCGGTATTTGTCCTCTTTTCTGAGTCTCAGTTATAAAATCGATAATCTGATTTTCAACTTTTTCCTGCCGCGGCCACTGATATCTATGACTACCAAAGGTCGCTTCAACTATCAGGTTTTCAGCTTTAGGAATATGAATCGGACGACAAGAATAGGCGCGACGCAATTTGATATCGCCAGAATAAAGTAAGCTAGTTTTAGAAGTTTGCAAAAGAATTTGTGCAGAGCCTAGAATATGTCCTGAAGGATAAAGTGTTACTTTAATTTTCCCAATAGAAACAGGCCTACCGTAATCAAAACCTTCAGCATCTATCCCATAACGAACCTTAAGCAGTCTTGCTGTTTCATGGGAAGCAAATAACTTGCCTTTCTTTACAGCATGGTCGGCATGAGCATGGGAAAGAAAAACAGGCTCAGCGTTCCGAGAAGGATGATCTAACATTACGCGTCCTGTTTCAGTTTGAACGCAACCCTTGGGAA
>CAZUXE010000007.1:0-65983 GCA_964624585.1 uncultured bacterium
ACGCTTTAGATATACTATTCGATATAAGACTTCTACTTCGTTAGTCCTGCTAATTTGAAGCTACTGCAATCTATTTTAAGAAAGCGACATTTTTCACAGTGGGGAATAGCATTTTTGCCAAAAACCTGAGAGTTATTCAAAAAAACTAGCACACCTACAGCTAAGCTATGTTTAACATTAACTTAGGTTTACAATAATTCCTAGTAATTAGTTTTGAATTAGCCTCTAGGGGCTTGACAAAGTGGGTGATTGTACGTATAATGTGGTAATGAGTGGTGAAATGTGGTACAAACTATGCGGTTCAGAGGTCAATTTAAGTACGCAATAGACCATAAGGGTCGAATTGCCGTACCGGCACCTTTCCGTCGTGCTTTAGAGGCAGCTAATCAGCGAACCCTCGTACTTACAAAGGGTTATGACGGTGAAGTTGAGGTGCACCCGCTTTCTGAGTGGGAGCGCTTTGAAGATGAGGTGCTTATGAATATCCCACGTTATAAAAAAGAAACCAGAAGATTCATGCGTCGCCGCGCCGCATCGGCCACAGAAGTGGATATCGACTCCCAGGGGCGCATAATGATTCCGCGCCATCTCGCAGAATACGCCCATCTTGAGGGCGAAGCAACAGTCAGCGGCGCTGTTAATTATTTTGAGTTATGGAATCCTGCTAATTTTGAAAGCTTTGACGAAGAGTCGGAAGCTAAGCAGGAAGAGGACTCTGAAAATCTGGAGAACTATCTCTCCGATGGGAGAAGAAGTGAAGACGTTAATTAAGCGTATTGAAGGAATACCCTTCGTCAATTTATCGGGAACGCTGCAAGAGGATGATTTAGAAGAGGTTGTCTCTCTGTTCGAAGGACTTCTAAGCGCAAACGAATTAAATGTTGTTGTAAATCTTTCCGCTTGCGAACATATACACACCATAATAATACCCGAACTTCTCCAGTTCAAGAATAGGTTTAATGCCCACGGCGGCGATATCAAATTAATAAATGTCTCAGACTACGTAAATTCGCTCTTCAGCCTGTACGGATTCCATCCTTTTGACATTTACCCTTCCCGACAGGCAGTTTTGAAGAGCATATCTCGATTAACCACTAAGTAACGAGTAAACATGAGAGAGAGTGTACGTGAAAGAAGAGTTTGGTTTTCACAAATCAGTGATGTGCGAGGAAATTGTGGCAGCGATTGCACCTTCACCTGCCGGCGTTTATGTTGACGCCACGCTAGGTGGAGGGGGGCACTCCGCAGCTTTGCTTAATGCGGGTGCTGGCCGGATAATAGCACTGGACATGGATGGGGAAGCCCTCGCCTATGTAGGCCGTGAATTGGCGTGCTTCGCCGAGCGGCTTTCCCTCCATTTTTTAAATTTTAGCTCCCTTAGCGACGTATTGCAAAAAGAAAATATTGAAGAAATACAGGGGGCTGTTTTTGACTTGGGGCTTTCGTGGCATCAGGTACGCAGCGAAAGCCGTGGCTTTAGTTATCAGGGTGAGGGACCTTTGGATATGCGTTTTAATCCTGAAGGCAACGGTAGAACCGCCTTAGAAATCATTCGTTCCGAGCCGCAGGAGGCTATTGAACGCATTCTAAGGGATTACGGTGAAGAGCCACGGGCGCGTCGAATATCGGAAGAGATTTGCAGGTACAGGAAGAACATCCAAACAACTAAAGACTTATCTAATCTGTTGAGAAAAATGGTTGGTCAAAAAGAATTTCGAAAAACTGCATCGCGAGTGTATCAGGCTCTTAGAATCGCGGTAAATGAAGAGCTTGTAAACCTAAATAAAGGTCTTACTGCAGCTATTGAACACCTTGCTAAAAACGGACGTATTGCGGTGCTTTCATATCACTCCTTGGAAGATAGAATTGTAAAAAACTGCTTTAGGGATAAAACCAAGGAAGGCGGTTTTCGTAAAGTTAATAAGAAACCCATAACGGCATCATTAGAAGAACTTAAGTCAAACCCTGCGGCTAGAAGCGCTAAGTTGCGAATATTGGAGCGGTTGTGAGGAAAATCCTACTGGTTCTGTTAACAGTTTTACTGATGTTAGGCTATGTTTGGATGCGCTCAATTAGTAATAAATTGACTGAAAAAGTAGCTAACCTGCAGGAAAAAACCGAAATTCTTGATGGAAAACTGGAAAGAGACAAAATAGCGCTAAGTAAAAAATTACTAGTTTCTTCTCTTGAACCAAAAGCACGAAGATTAGGGCTTTTCTATCCTTGGGAAACAGATTACGCCTTAAAACATAATCTTAGGGAAAGCGATGGCAACTGAAGCTAACAGTAAAGGCAGAATTAAATTTGCCGGATGGGTATTAGGCATGCTCGCTTTTGCAGTCGTCGGCTACGCATTTTATTTGCAGATTATCCTTGGTCCCAAATATGCAAAGCAAGCGCGTTCGCAACATGAAGAGCATATTGAGCTACTTCCTCAGCGCGGTAAGATTTACGACCGCAACGGCGTTCCTCTAGTAACTGACGAAATGGCGGCTTCTATATATATACTTCCCCAATATGTAAAAGAAATTCCTAAAGCTGTAGAAATTCTTGCATCCTACAATTTAGGAACACCCACAAGGTTGGAACGTTATATTCGTAGCCGTGACCATTTCTTCTGGCTCAGGCGCAAATATGACTTTGAAAAAGCTTTAGCATTGAAGAAAGAGCTTGAACAAGCTCGATTAACTAATGCAATTAATATAGAAGAAGAGGCCCGTAGAATTTACCCGTGGGGTGAAATAACCGGCAGTGTGGTTGGTTTTGTTGGAACTGAACATAAAGGTCTTTCCGGCATAGAATATTCTCTTGACAGTATGCTTGCCGGCCAAGCTGGTTCAGCAATATATCTTAAGGATGCCCTGGGGCGCGATCACCCCTCCCCTGCCTATCCAATTATAGACGCCCGTGACGGATGTAACGTAACCTTGACTATCGATTTAGATATTCAAGCAATAGCTTTTGAGGAATTGAAAAACGCCTGTGTTAAATTTCAAGCAAAACGTGGCTACTGCATTGTGATGAATCCACAGAGTGGGGAAATTCTGGCCCTGGTCGATTATCCTGATTTTGACCCTGCCCACTACACCAAATACCCAAAAGAGACATGGAAAGTAGGCTCTGTTTCCGACGAATTTGAGCCCGGGTCAGTATACAAACCTATTGTAGCGGCTATCTGCTTAGAAGATAGTCTGGCAAGCAGAGACGAGTGGATTCCTACAGGTTCTGGCATCTTAGTTCAGGGAAGAAGGATAACTGATATTCACGGAAAATCCGGCTTTACATTCGACGACGTATTTGTTAAATCCAGTAACATCGGAGTTTCAAAACTTGCCTTAAGGTGTGGTGTGCGGAGGTTTACAGAAGTTTCAAAACTTCTGGGTGTTGGTGAACAAACCGGTATTGACCTTCCAGGTGAAGGAGAAGGAAAGATTGATAAAGCTCGCAGCATGACAGAGTTAAGATTAACAAATAATTCTTTTGGTCAAGGCTTATCTGTTACAACGCTACAGCTTGCTTGCATTTACGCAACATTTGCATCGGGTGGAGTCTATAACGCTCCTAGGATGGTAGATAAAATTGAAAAAAATGGACGAATTATTTATGAAAGCAGGGTCAAGGAATTAAGAAGGGTTTTCAGCGAAGAGACTTGTCAAGAAGTCTGTCAAATTTTACAAAAAGTGGTTGAGCAAGGAACAGGCAAGAATGCTCGAGTTGAAGGTATAGAAGTTTGCGGCAAAACAGGTACCGCCCAAAAATCACTTCCCGACGTCGGATATTCTTCGTCTTTAAGCACCGTGTCGTTCGCAGGATTCCTACCTCGCGAAGACGCTCAGCTTCTGGCAATTGTAGTTGTGGATGAACCTGGCCTTGGCAGGTTCGCTGGAGAAATTGCAGCTCCTGCCTTCCAACGAATTATGGAAAGGACACTAAGACTTCCTCAATACAGAAAAATTAGAATGAAATACCTTGAAGAGCAAGTGGCTTTGGAAACAACAGGGGAAATCAAATGAAACTCTCTGAGCTTATTGCAAGCATGGAAGCTAGCATAATGAAAGGCCTGGATACTGAGATTACAGGAATAAGCTATGATTCGCGGAAGGTAGAAACTGGAGATTTATATATTGCAATTACGGGTCTCAAAATGGATGGTCGCCGCTTTATAGCGGACGCCATTGCTGCTGGAGCTGCGGCCATCGCTTGTGAAAAGACCGAAGGAATTACTGTTGATATTCCGCTTCTACAGGTTCCGGACGCCAGAAAGTTTCTTGCTCAGGCATCTGCAAAACTAACCGGTTATCCTGATAGAGAAATGACAGTAATAGGTGTTACAGGAACTAACGGGAAAACCACCTTTACCTATTTGATGCAAAGTATTCTAAAAGCAAGCAATAAAAAAACTGGTATTATTGGAACCACCGGTTTTTTTGATGGCCATAGCTGGCAAACTCTCCCCCACACTACCCCTGAAAGCGCCGATTTGTGGAGGCTCCTGAGGAAATTAAGGGAACTAGGAAATAAAGCCGTTGTTATGGAAATTTCATCACACGCCATTGCCTTAAAACGAGTCTACGGTTTAGATATTGATATTGCGGTATTCACAAACCTTACTCAAGATCATCTTGATTTTCATACTGGTATGGATGAGTATAAGGAAGTAAAATTTAGTCTTTTTTCAACTCTCAAAAATGAAGGAACAGCTGTTATAAATATTGACGATACTGCAGGAATAGAGTTGCTCTCAAGACATCAAGGAAAAGCTATTTCTTATTCTGCTAAAGGCCATAATGCTAATTTAAGAATCAACTTACAGTCCGCGACATTAAAGGGTTCTAAGACTATAATTCAATATAAAAACAGCTCTCTTTCGACGTTTGTAAATCTCCCAGGCATACATAATCTTTCAAACGCTGCTGCTGCCGCTGCCGCTGGATTTGCTTTGGGAATAGAAGGTAGTGCAATTAAACGTGGAATTGAGGAACTTCTCTGCGTTCCAGGTCGAATGGAAGCGGTTCCTAATGACAAAGGCTACTTTATTTTCATAGATTATGCTCATACTCCAGACGCACTAAAGCATCTTATTCAATCTGTTAAACTTCTGACTCAAGACAGAGTACTTACTTTATTCGGTTGCGGGGGCGACAGGGATCACGATAAGCGTCCCAAAATGGGAAAAATAGCTTCAGAGTTATCGGATTACATCTTCGTAACGTCTGACAACCCTCGTACTGAAACACCTGAAAGGATTATTGAAGATATTCTAGCAGGTGTCAAAACGGATGACAAGAAGGTGATAGTTGACAGGCGTGAAGCTATATTTGAAGCGGTCAATTTTATGAGAGAAGGAGATGTTCTTCTCGTGGCAGGCAAAGGCCACGAACGCTATCAGATTCTAGGCACTGAGAAAATTCATTTTGACGATAAAGAAGTAGTTAGGGAGGCTTTAGATGCTCTCCCTTAAACAAATTATTCAGGCCGTTGATGGAAAAAGTGATATTGAATATCTGGAACTTTCTCCATCAGGCGTATCCACAGATACAAGAACAATTGAGCAAGGTGAGTTATTTGTCGCTTTGCTTGGAGAGACCTTTGATGGTCACGACTTTATTGAGGATGCCTTCCGAAAAGGGGCCATTGCTGCAATTGTTTCAAAAGACGTGCATCTCCCCCGCGTAATTAAAGTGGCTGACACGCTGAAAGCGTTGGGGGAGGTGGCACGGTTTCATCGGAACACCTTTAACATTCCGCTCCTTTTAATTTCAGGAACCAACGGCAAAACCACTGTAAAGAATCTAACCTCATCCATACTCTCTGCAAAATATAAAACCTACGCTAACCCTGGAAACTTCAACAACCTAATAGGTCTTCCGTTATCCATTCTTGAAATCAACAATACGCATGAATTGGCTGTTCTTGAAGCAGGTATTAGCAAAAAAGGCGAATTAAGTCGTCTGGCAGAAATTGCCAAGCCAACTTGTGGGCTTTTAACAAATGTAGGCCCCGGTCACCTTGAGAATCTTGTATCTCTTGAAGGAGTTTTTGAAGCCAAGTGGGAACTTGCACGAAACGTAAAAAATTCAGGCGGTACCATGTACCTTAATGCCGATTATGATGAATTCTTAAGACTCGCTAGAAAGGAAAATATTAATTACCGCACATTCGGCATACAGGCAAATGCTGAGTTCAAGCCTCTAAATGTACGCTATGGCATTGACGGCACACGCTTTTTTATAAAAGACCAAGAATTCCACTTACCTCTCTTGGGTGCAGGCAATCTATCAAACGCAATTGGAGCAATTGCTGTCTCTGTTGGAGAATTTGGAACCACCCTTCCTGAAGCATCGGCAATACTTACCGGCGTGAAACCTGAAAAATGGAGGCTCGAGCATCGCGTTATCGGTAAGGCGCATTTCCTTATTGACTGCTACAATGCAAATCCTACATCTATGCGCGAATCCTTAAGCTTACTAACCCTCTTTCCTGAACCACGAATTGCAGTTCTTGGCGCAATGCTTGAATTGGGAGCTGACTCAGAGTACTACCATAAAACAATACTTGAACTTGCCAAAGATACAGCAGACCTGGTTATTGTTACAGGCCCTTATTCCGAATGTTACCCAAAACAAGAAGGTGTCCTTTATATAGAAGATAAACACGCCGCTGCAGAAGAGTTACGTAAAAGATTACTTGCTGACACAAGTGTTCTCTTAAAAGGTTCTCGAAGCTGTAAGCTTGAAGACATAATATCGGAACTGGGTGGAATTATATGATTTACCTTCTTGCACTAAAGTTCCAGGAATCTTTCACCGGAGCAAATTTATTCAGATATATAACCTTCCGAGCAGCAATAGCTGCAGGCTTTGCCATTCTTATTGTTATGATTTTCGGCAGACCAGTAGTGCGAAAAATTAAAAAACTTGCTCTTGGTGAAGAGATATATGAGGAACTTCCAAAAGGACACAAGAAAAAAGCGGGAACCCCTTCTATGGGCGGCCTTCTGATAAACTTTGCCATATTAATATCGCTATTTTTATTCGCAGATATCAGTAATCCTTATGTAATACTCTCAATGGCAATAATTGTCTCCATGGGATTCCTTGGATTTATAGATGATTATATCAAGCTAACAAAACGCAAAAGAGGGCTTAGCAAAAAATGGAAATTTCTGACACAAGCCATGGTAGCGCTTGGAGTAAGTATATTCCTTTACCTCTTCCCTGAATCAGAGTCTCTTCGTTGCTGTACTAACGTACTGTTCTTAAAGAATTATATCATACAGCTAGGGATTTTTTACATACTTCTAACCAGTTTTATTATAGTAGGAACAGGAAACGCCGTGAATTTTGCTGACGGACTTGATGGATTAGCAATCGGTCTAGTAGCAATTGCAGCTGCTGCTTATGCAGTTCTAGCCTACGTGGCAGGCAACGTAAAATTATCTTCATATCTTGATGTACTTTATGTTGCAAAAGCCGGTGAAATGACTGTAGTGTGCGCAGTTATGGTTGGCGCAGCTTTAGGATTCTTGTGGTTTAACGCAAATCCTGCATCTATATTCATGGGTGACACGGGTTCCTTGCCTTTGGGGGCGCTTATAGGTTTCAGCGCTGTTGTGGTTAAGCAAGAAGTGCTTCTGGCGATTATCGGAGGAGTGTTCGTACTGGAAATGGTATCCGTCATTCTACAAATTATTTGGTTCAAGGCTAGTAAGGGGAAAAAACGTTTGTTCAAAATGACCCCCCTGCATCACCACTTTGAGTTAATGGGCTGGGTTGAATCAAAAATAGTAGTCCGATTCTGGATATGGGGAATTCTCTTTGCCATAGTCGGGCTGGCTACCCTTAAGGTGAGATAATGCAAAAAATTGCTTTACTCGGCATGGGAAGGGTTGGAATAAGGCTCCTGGATTACCTTATGGGCAAAAATGTTAAGTTGTTTATATATGATGCCAATTCAGAGAAATTCGCTCACCGCAGAGTAGCTTTTGCAATAGAATCAGGCAAAGCTGTAAGGGTTACGGACACTAACGATTTATTAAATGCTGAACTGATTATAAAAAGCCCGGGGATACCCAACAGGCTTGATTGGATAGAAAAACTTGATAAAGCAGGTATTCCTATAATTGACGAAATTGAATACGTATACAGAGAGTTAAACAAACCTTTTACCATTGCAATTACCGGCACCAACGGAAAATCAACAACCACTGCATGGATAGCTCATCTACTTAAAACAGCAGGCAAAAGGGTTTTCTGCGGAGGCAATCTAGCTCCTGGTAAACCTTTCTCAGACGCATTACAAGATTCTTTATATGATGTATACGTAATTGAGATATCTTCGTTTCAGCTTGAACGCTGTCCATCATTCAAACCAAATATAGCTGTTCTTCTTAACATAGCCTCAGACCATCTTAACCGTCACAGCCAAGAAGAATATGCAAATCTTAAGTTTTCGCTTTTCAAGAATCATGACCACGAAGATATCGCTGTACTAAATATAGATGATAATAGTATTTTGAAGCGTATTGATACTATCAAGGGTATTCACATCAACTACTCTCTATACAATGATAACGCTACCACCTACCTTAAGGAAGGCAAACTTTATTATAAAAATGACGCAGTTATTGGTATTGACGAATTACCTCTCCCAGGTCTACACAATGCCTCTAACGCATTAGCGGTAATAGCCGTTGCAAGTGAACTTGAGTTATCTCTGGAACAAATTAGACAAGGTCTGCGGACTTTCAAAGGTCTTAGGCATCGTATGCAGTATTTGGGTAAACTTGAAGGAAGAGAAGTGTATAACAACTCAATGTGCACAAATCCCAAAGCATTTTACCACTCTGTACATTCCTTTAAGGAAGCATCGGTAATCATTGCCGGCGGCACGGAAAAAGACCTTCCTCTTGAACCCTTTATTGATGGAATCAAGGAACGTGCAAAATATTTAATTCTTTTTGGACAAAACGCCAAAAAGCTGGAACAGATTCTTAAAGAACAAGCTTATTTCTCCTCCTGTATCACAGTCGACTCATTGAGGGCTGCTATTGACGCGGCCCTCAGGCACTCTTCAAAAGGAGATCGCATACTCTTTAGCCCAGGATTCGCCAGTTTTGGAACCTTTAGAAATTTTGAGGAACGAGGAAATGAATTCATCAAAGCCTATCGCGAAAACAAATAACGATAATAACAAAGCCGATTACGGTTTCCTTACCATCATTACACTGCTGGTAGGGTTCGGACTGGTAATGGTTTTTTCATCGAGCCTTTACCTAACAAATAACGACCCTCTTTTCTTCTTGAGAAATCAAGCTATCCGAATTGGCGTTGGAGTAATATTCTTTGTAATAGGACTCAAGGTTCCGTATAAATTCTGGTCAAAAATAGGCGGCATACTAATTGTGGTTGCCATGATTATTTTAACCATCGTTCTTTTTGCAGGCCGCACAGCTGGCGGAGCAACCAGATGGATAAAGTTTCTTACTTTTTCACTTCAACCTTCTGAATTCGTAAAAATAGCTTTATTGATATACCTTTCCGCATTCTTCGCCAAACGTGAAGATATGGAAAGAGACTTCAAGCATTATACACTCCCACCTTTAATTATATCGATACTCGTTCTTTTACTCATTGTTCTTCAGCCCAACCTAGGAACTGCAACCGTACTCGCTATGCTAATGATGTTTGTAATGTTCATTGCCGCTGTCAGGGTAAGGTATTTGTTGTTACTAGCTGCTTTAGGAATCGGCGCTTTTATTTTATTCGTGAATATCTTTCCACATGCTCACGCCAGAGTCGCAGGTTTCCTAGGAAATGGACACTATCAAGTTGAGCAAGCACGGATAGCCCTTGGGTCAGGAGGTTTTTGGGGTACAGGTCTAGGTGGTGGACGTCAAAAGTTTTTATTTCTCCCTCAGCCCCACACCGATTTTATCTTTGCAGTAATAGGTGAGGAACTTGGATTTTTAGGAATAGCAGGACTTACTATTCTTTTCTGTCTATTTTTGTATAAAGGGCTTGCCCATGCCAGAAATAACGAAAATGCCTTTGCCCGCTATTTAGGTTCGGCGCTGGTAGCCATGATTTTCCTCTACTTTGTCATTCATGCAGGAGTCAGTATGGGAATTCTACCAACTACCGGACTTCCTCTTCCATTTATTAGCTTTGGAGGCTCAGCTCTTACATCCAATCTACTGGGTGTCGGGATTCTTTTAAATATAAGTCGTTCCAAGGAGAACAGTTATGCTAGTGATGCTCGGATGCGGTGGAACCGGCGGCCATATGTACCCAGCGTTAGCGCTAGGCCGGGAATTCACCAATCGCGGATATAAGGTGATTACAGTTACTGATAGCCGTGGTGCAAAATTGATTGCCAACCAAGGCGTCGAATATATTACTGTACCTTCTACGGCTTTTTTCGGCAAATCGATAGCTGATAAATTCAAAGCCATTATTGCCTACGCTAAGGGGAAGAAAGATTGCAAGAAATTGATTGATAAATTTAACCCTACAGCAATTATTGGAGCAGGAGGATATGCAAGCCTACCGCTTCTTCAAGCAGGCAAAGCAAAAAAAATTCCATACTTTCTGCTTGAACAAAACTCCGTTCCGGGCAGGGTAACCAGACTTACCGCTAAAGGGGCTAAAATGATTTTTACCGGCATCCCTTTAGTTAAAAAAATCAAGGGCAAGGTAATTTTTACCGGAAACGTGTTACGAAAATCTATTATTGTTACCCGCAAGTACCCTAAAGAAATACTTGTATTGGGTGGAAGTGGAGGAGCAAAAACCTTAAACAGACTCGCCTATAAGTTGGCTTCTAAGATGACGACTGAGCGATTTATTGTTCTTACTGGTAAAAGAGACTTTAAGGAAATGTCAGCTTTACCCAAATTAGAAAACCTGGAACTGATTGAATATACCCAACATCCTGAAAGACTGTATCGCAGAGCAAAACTAGCCATTTCTCGTTCAGGAGCTATTGCTTTAAGCGAACTTATGGCAAACGGAATCCCATCTATCGTAATACCATTCCCCTATGCGATAGATAATCACCAATATCATAACGCACGCTGGGCTGCAAATAAAGGCGCTGTAATACTTGTTAATGAAGATGAGTTGGAAAACCTTAATAAAAAGCTCTCAACACTAATTAAGGATAGGGCAAAAATGCAACAAATGAGTAAGGCTGCAAAAAACCTTGTTTCAGAAAACGCCGCAGAGGAAATAGTTGAAAGGATAGAAAAATGTTTGGCAGGGTGAATTACATCCACATGATAGGAATAGGCGGCATAGGCATGAGCGGTATTGCCCACATTCTCCATAATCTGGGATTTAAGGTATCCGGCTCCGATTTATCTAAGTCAGAGGCCACTGAAGCCCTCAATAAATCAGGTATAAGAGTAGCAGTAGGCCATGCAAAAGAAAATTTAATGCAAGCTGACGTAGTGGTTATCTCTTCTGCCATTCCTCACGATAACCCCGAACTTATAGCCGCCCGCGAACGCAAAATACCTATCATTGGTCGTGGTGAAATGCTAGGTGAATTGATGAGGATGAAATATTCCATTGCCGTATCAGGTACTCATGGAAAAACTACCTCCTCATCAATGATAAGCTTCATGCTTGAATTAGCTGAATTCGACCCTACTTCAATTATCGGAGGCAAGGTACTTGAAATGGGATCAAACGCCAAGCTAGGCAAAAGTGAATATTTGGTAGCTGAAGCAGATGAATCTGACCGTTCTTTCCTACACCTATTCCCAACCATTGCTGTAGTTACTAATATTGAGCCTGAGCATCTTGATTATTATGAAAATTTTGACGACATTAAGAGTTGCTTCAAACAGTATGTTGAAAAAATCCCCTTTTATGGACTTGCCATACTTTGCGGTGACGATAAAGGGGTTGGTGAAATTTATGCAGATATTGACGTTCGCAAAATAACTTACGGAACAGGAAAGTCCAATGACCTACGCCCCATGTGGATGCGTAATGAAGGTTGGAAATCTAGGTTTGTAATGAAGTTCCATGAAAAGCTCTACGAATTTGAACTAAATCTTCCGGGGGAACATAATCTTCGTAACGCACTGGCAGCAATTGCTGTCGGAAGAGAGCTAAAGATTCATCCTGATATCATGATAGAGGCTATCAGCAGATTTAGGGGAGTACGCAGGCGCATGGAAAGGGTTGACGAAGTCAATGGTATTCTTTTTCTTGACGATTATGGACATCATCCTACTGAGATTCTGGCAACTGTTTCATCACTTCGCAAGGTTTTCCCCACTCAACGCTTACGTGTACTATTCCAACCTCATAGATACAGTAGAACTCAACACCTACATGCAGAATTCGGCCCAGCATTCAAAGACGCTACCGAGGTGGTGTTGACTGATATTTACCGAGCAAGTGAAAAACCCATCCCTGGCGTAGGGCCGGAATTGATTCTGGAGGCTATAAAAAAAGATTCTCCTGACACTTCTGTTCAGCTTATTAAAAAACGTGAAAAAATTATTGATTACTTTTGCGAAACCCTTAAACCAGGGGATGTATTTTTAACCCTTGGAGCAGGTGACGTATGGAAAATTGGCGCAAGGATATTAGAGAAAATCTCAAGCTAGAAGGGAAACTACTGCTTGAGGAGCAAATTGCTCCCTACACCACTTTCCGTATTGGCGGTAGAGTATCAGCTTTCCTTGAACCAGAAAGTATTGATGACGTATTAAAGCTCGCTGAGTTTTTAAATACACATCCTGATGTAGAATATCAAATCCTAGGCGGCGGTTCCAACGTCCTCTATCCTGATCATTACAAAGGCCTAGTAATACATCTCGGAAAAGCTTTATCGCAAATTGCCAAAAAAGGCGACAGCATTACAGTAGGCGCAGGAATTGCCATGCACAAAGTAGTTGTTGAAAGCGCTCGATGGAACCTTAGCGGAATTGAATTTATGGCAGGGATCCCTGGAAGTATTGGAGGAGCAATAAAAGGGAATGCCGGTGCATTCAGGCATTGTATTTCAGAAAAACTTGAGATTATAAAGGGAATCGATTTGAAAGATGCCTCTGAGAAAGTTTTTGAAAAGAAGCAAATTTCCTGGGGCTACCGTTCATCAAACATCCCTGATAGCTTTCTGATAACTGAAGTAACTCTGACTCTTAATAAGGATAATGAAAAGAAGTCGTTTATTGAAATAGAAAGAATCCTAAAACTCCGTAAAGATAAACATCCCCAGAAACCATCAGCAGGCTCGGTATTTCTAAATCCTGAACCTCCAAAAGTTATCGCGGGACGTCTGATTGAACAATTAGGATTCAAGGGACGCAGGATAGGTGATGCTATGTGCTCACCTATGCACGCCAATTTTATTGTCAACACAGGAGAGGCGACACAGAAAGACGTACTTGATTTGATTAATGAAATAAAGAGGGCTGTAGCTAAAAGTTTCGGAATCCAACTCAGGGAGGAGATTAAAATTATAAGGAATAAAGAACAACAAATGGAGGAAAATAATGGCTAAAGGCGAACGAATCGTAGGGCTTGACCTTGGAACAACCAAGGTAGCCGCGGTTATCGCCGAGCTGGACGAAAATCTCGAACCACGCATTGTTGGCGTCGGCCTAACACCGTCACGGGGAATGCGTAGGGGTACTGTAATCAATCTTGAGCAAACTGTTGAATCGGTCAAACGCTCAATTGGAGAAGCTGAACGAATGGCCGGATGCAAAATTGACTCTTGCTATGTAGGAATTGCCGGCAGCCACATCTCATCCATGAACTGCAGAGGCGTAGTTGCCGTAGAAAAAGCCGGCGGAGAAATTACAAGCAAAGACAAAGCTCGAGTAATTGAACAGGCAAAAACCATTGGCCTACCAATGGACCGCGAGATTATCCACGTAATACCAATTGAGTTTATTGTGGATGACCAGCCCGGGATCCGCGACCCGGTGGGTATGTTCGGAAAACGACTTGAGGTTGAGGTACATATTGTTACAGGGGCTGTAACCTCTGCACAAAATATTTACCGCTCTATAGAAAGAGCAGGCCTTAAGGTAAAGGATATGGTTCTTCAGCCACTTGCTTCAGCTTATGCCGTGCTGGAAATTGATGAAAAAGAACTAGGCGTATTGCTTATAGATATCGGAGGCGGCACAACCGACATGGCTATTTTCAAAGAAGGCTCAATTTGCCATACTCAGGTTCTTGCTCTTGGTGGAGAACACATAACCTCAGATATAGCAATAGGTTTGAGAACACCTACGAAAGAAGCCGAAGACATCAAAAAACGCTACGGATGTGCATTAGCAAACATGGTAGACGAAGACCAAACCTTTACAGTAAAAGGAGTCGGCGGTAGAGGCGAGAAACAGGTTTCCCGCAGAATCCTCGCTTCTATTATAGAGCCAAGGATTGAGGAAATACTCACATTGGCAAATAGAGAAATGAAAAAAACAGAATATGCCGAACTTCTGGCAGCGGGAGTTGTTCTTACCGGAGGCTCGGCGCATCTTGAAGGTATCGCCCAAATTGCAGAACAGATTTTTGATCTTCCTGTCAAGGTTGGAAAACCCTGGGGCACTTCTGGATTAACAGATATCATTGCAGACCCAATGTTTGCAACAGCGGTGGGTTTAGTTCGCTACGGAATTGAAAAGCAAAACCTTACTCTTCTTCCCGGAGGAACCGAAGACCGCGTGTTTGGAAACATACTTAGCCGGATGCGTGATTGGCTGAAAGATTTTTTCTAATATCAAGGAGGAGATATGTTCGAACCCGTTGAAGAAAATCGTTATCAAGCTCAAATAGGTGTTATGGGACTCGGCGGCGCCGGCGGCAACGCTGTGGATCATATGATAGAAAAAGGTATGCCCGGTGTACGCTTCTTTGCCCTTAACACAGATGTTCAGGCCCTTGATAGAAGCAAGGCGGAACACAAAATTCAAATTGGCCCTAATTTAACCAGAGGTCTTGGTTCAGGCGGGAACCCTGAAGTAGGCAGAAGAGCCACTGAGGAATCGGTAGAACAGCTTAAGGAAGTGCTTATTGACCTTGATATGGTGTTTATTGCGGCAGGCGAAGGCGGAGGTACCGGAACAGGCTCCGCTCCTTTAGTTGCCGAACTTGCTCAGTCGCTTTCCATACTAACAGTAGCTGTAGTTACACGTCCCTTCGATTTTGAAGGACCTGTACGCAGACGCCAAGCAGAAGAAGGCATCCAAATTCTGAAACAAAACGTTGACACACTTATCGTAATACCCAACCAAAAACTTCTGTCCGTTATTCCTCAAAACATGACACTTAAAGACAGCTTCCAAATGGCCGATGAGGTACTGTTTAACGCGACACGTGGCATTACTGACCTAATAACCCGCACTGGCATGATTAACCTTGATTTTGCCGATGTTCGCTCAATAATGTCAAATCGCGGTAATGCAGTAATTGGAATTGGTGTATCAAAAGGCGAAAACCGCGCTGTTGATGCAGCACAAAAAGCTATATCCTCACCTCTAATTGAAGATTTTGAAATCTCAGGTGCCAAAGGAATTCTTCTCAATATCTCAGGCGGCGATAATCTTACTCTTCATGAAATAAACGAAGCGGCTCGTGTAATCTACGGATATGCAAATCAAGACTCCAACATAATATTCGGCGCCCTTCAAGATGAAGAATACGGAGATGAAATAAGAGTAACTGTCATTGCCACAGGTATAGAAGAGATGCCTCCACGCGTTGAAAGAGTTGAAGAACTTATGCACTCAGGAAACAATGACATCAAAGTACCTACTTTCATGCGTAAAGACAGAAAACCTTCCCGCGCTTTCGACAAAGTTGAACCTAAGCCTCTTTCAGATGAAGATTTAGAAATCCCGGCATTCTTAAGAAGACAGTTTGATTGACGCTTAGAATTTTTGACCTAGTATAAAAGGATGATGCTGAATAATTTCTTTAAGAAAACTACAGAAAGTATCTTTAGCCTTTCTGTGATGTTTGTAATGTTTACGGTTGTTACGGTTGGGGTAATACACGCACGTGAAGCAAACATAGAATCATTCAATGCCAATTCCCTGGCCATACGAACAAATGAAGCTAGAAGAACTGGGATTGTTATTGCTACCCAAAAGGTAATGCCATCTGTCGTTTCTATAACCGCTCTTCAAACAAAAACATACACATCACCATTTTACAACGACCCCTTCTTTCGGGAATTTTTTGGCAACCTCTTTCCGCACGAATATAATCGCGAAATACAAAGCCTCGGTTCTGGGATAATAATATCTTCTAAAGGAGAAATAATCACCAATGCCCATGTAATTGCTGATGCTTCGAAAATTAAAGTAACTCTCTCAGATGAAAAAACATATGACAGTAAGGTAATAGGCAAAGATGAGGCGCTGGATTTAGCTCTTCTGCGCGTAATTAACCCTCCAGATAATCTTCAGGCGGTTAATTTTGGGAATTCCGATGATTTGATGATTGGCGAATGGGCAATAGCCTTAGGAAATCCTTTTGGTTTCCTTATTGCCGATACCAAACCAACTGTTACCGCAGGAGTCATTTCGGCAATAGATAGAAGGGTTCAAACGGCTGAAGGAAAACGTTTCAGTTTTTCAGGAGTTATTCAAACCGATGCGGCAATTAACCCTGGAAATTCCGGTGGACCTCTGGTAAATATCCTTGGGGAAGTTATAGGTATCAACACCTTTATATTCACCCAAAGCGGAGGCTCTGAAGGAATCGGCTTTGCAATACCAATCAATAGAGTCAAACGTTTTATAGCTGAATTAGAAACCCACAACGAAAAAAGAGACGCATGGCTCGGTATTGGAGTTCAAACTCTTACAAGCGACATGGCCCGCGCCCTTGGTAAACCTGAAATAAAGGGATTAATCATCAACCAAATAGTAACAGGTTCACCTGCATCTAAAGCAGGTCTTGAGGAAGCATGGGTAATTACTTCAATTAATGGCATTCACTATTCCAGCGAAACTGACTGGCAAATGGTTGAACGAAGCCTTTTTGTAGGAGACAGTGTAAAACTAAAAGGTATTACCGATCAAGGAAGTCCGTTTAGCCGCACCCTAATAGCTGCCGAATACATTACTCCAAAACCTGTAAAGATAGCCGAACTTGGCTTGGCAGCCCTTGATTTAGACCCTGCTATTAAATACCGATATAACATACGCAGTGCAACAGGCGTAGTAATAGAATCTATTGAAGACAATGGTGAAGCCGCAAGGCTTGGGCTTAAGAAAGGTGACGTAATCCTGAAATATGGAAATATTGAAACCCCTGATATTAAAGAACTTAAACAAGCGGTAAGGACATTGAAGAATCCAACTACTTTAGTCATTGAAAGAGAAGGCGGACGTTACCGTCTCTACAGGAGACTTCGATGAAAATCAGAATAGCGACGATAACAACCTTGCGTCAGCTAGAACAAAAAATAACGGAGGCATTATGATTGAACGCTACTCTACACCGGAGATGAAAGAAATATGGGCTGATGAGCATCGATTTCGCTACTGGCTAAGGGTTGAAAAAGCCGCCGCTAAAGCTGAAGAAAAACTTGGTATAATCCCAGAAGGTTTGATTTCATGCCTGAAGAGTGTTATTGATGTAGATTATAAACGAGTTGCCGAGATAGAAAAAGAAACTGAACATGAAGTTACCGCATTCCTGCAAGCCGTATGGGAACAGGCACCTTGTTCAAAGGAATATCTGCATTATGGCTTAACCTCCTACGATGTTGTGGATAATGCCATGACCTTAAGAATTTTGGAAGCCTTTGATATTCTTGAAAAAGATTTAACAGAACTAAATGATAATTTGGCTGCTTTGGCAAAAAAATATAAATATACACCGGTTCTTGGACGTACCCACGGTCGTGGAGCCGAACCCATAAGTTTTGGTGTTCGCGCCTTATCGTGGTATTCTGAAGGTTTAAGGGTTAAAGAATTCCTTAATCATAGCCGTAAAATTACTGCACGGGGTCGCATATCAGGAACAGTAGGTACCTTTACAGTACTTCCTTCAAAGGTTGAAGAACTTGCTCTTAGTGAGCTTGGTTTAGAACCCGAACCGGTAGCAACTCAGGTTATTCCACGAGATCGTCATGCCACAATTCTTTTTGCTCTTGCTCTAACAGGAAGTTGGCTTGAAAGAATAGCTATAAATATCAGACTAGGTCAACTTGAAGGTCTGGATGAATTATTTGAACCCTTCAAAAAGAAACAAACCGGTTCATCGGCAATGCCGCAAAAAAAGAATCCGGTTATTACTGAGAGGATATGCGGTCTAAGTAGAATATTAAGGACAAACGTTCAAGCAGGACTTGAAAATATTGCCCTTTGGCATGAACGCGATATTTCGCATTCCTCTGTTGAACGTGTAATATTTCCAGATTCCTTCAATTTAGCCCATTATTTAATACGAAAAATGAAAGCTGTTACTGCTGATTTGCGGGTTAGCACAGAAAAGATGAAAAAAATAATCAACGATACGGGAGGCACCTTCTTTGCACAAAAACTCCTGCTTGCCCTCATTAATAAGGGGTTTGCCCGTGAAACAGCCTACAGGCTGGTTCAAAAAACAGCTTTTGAAACTAAAGAAACAGGAAAATCATTTGACTCAATTGCCAGAAATAATAAAGAAATCTCTGATAAATTGAGTGAAAAGGAATTGAATAATATTTTTTCACTTGAAACTTACATGCAGGGAATAGAGGTTCTTTACAAAAGAATGAATTTGTAATTACCCACATCACCAACACTCTCTCTTTACCCCGGGTGGATACATATTCATCCGGGGTAATCTCTTCTTTACAAAAACCTCTCCCCTACACCATAACTCTTGTAAGTACTTTTTGTGATTTAAGGAGAAGATTTTCTCTGTCAGCGATAGAACCCCAGCACTTGAAAGTTTCCTAAATAGAAGCTTTTAGTTTTTTTCAGTAGCGATTTTAGAGCATTTCAATAATACGCAGCTCAGATAAAATAATTCTTGAGAATTGATAGATTTTGTGACTGAATAAAAAAGCGTCCACCTTGTGGACGCTTAGAGTGGGCAGGGAAGGATTTGAACCTCCGAAGGCATCAGCCAGCAGATTTACAGTCTGCCCCCTTTGGCCACTTGGGTACCTACCCATTTTAACTTCACCCTATATACAGGGAAAACAAATAGCAAGCCGGAGAAGGGAGTCGAACCCCCGACCTGCGGTTTACAAAACCGCTGCTCTAGCCAACTGAGCTACTCCGGCCACCTAGATCTCAATTTTACTCCTCTCTGAGTAAAAGTCAATATTCTTAACTGAGTTTTACCATCTATTACAAGTCTGATAAAAAATATGATTCAGTTGTTTTTACTAATAAGAAGTTAATCCAATTGACACAAACGGAATATGCCATAAGCTGAAGCATGGTTAATAAATTACAAACTAAGAAAATAAGAATAAGTTTAAGTACTCCCGTATTGATATTATTATCTCTAGCAATTCCGTTTTATACCCAGGATATAAGCTTTGGCGCAAAACTATCCGTAGAATACGCCAATTACATACAAGGCGCCGGATTTACACGCGGAAGTATCATATCACCGGTTTTGGGGTTGGATATCGGCAATTTTTCTTCTGTATCAAAGGACATCTGCTTTTTTTCGGCACGCACTCAGGGCGAGTTTCTAGTAGCCGGTTCTAAAAACAAAGGTTTCCAAGAAATGGATATATCACTCTCATACAACACCTTTCTATGGAAGTTTTCTCTAACCCCCTCCGTAAATCTAAACATATTTCCAGCCAGAACCAATTATTCTGACGAAGCGCTGCCGATAACTGCTGATTTTGGCTTCTCTGTGGGCTTTAATATCCTTGATTACAACATGTATTCAATAGGAAATTTTGGCATTTACACCGACCATAAATTAGATTTTCTGACTACTCCTGGCGGCTACATAGGCGAAATTGGTCTTTACCATAATCATTGGTTTGCCAATAGTTACGCAAGACTAAGCAGTGAATTAATTTTAGATTGGGCAAATAGAAGATATAACCAACACTACTTTAACCTTGATAAAACCACCATAAGCAACCTTCGTGCAAAGGTTTCATTAAGCTACGATTTATGCACTTCCTGCTTTATTGAACCATCCCTACAGTTCAACTATATGTTAGATAAAGCCCTGCATAACCAAATTAGCGACCTTTCTCTCTTTAACGCCGGTTTAAGCTTTGGACTTATATATTAAGACGATGTTTCAGATATTAGAAGTAGTATCTAAAACCTATGCCGCCTGCCATTTCAAAATTAGTGCCAGGAATAAGAACCATCAAAGGATCAAGCTCTGCATAAAAACTGATTGGATTATATATATACTCAAGACCCAAGGGAATTCGAGCGGAAAAACGGATACCACCGTTACTAGATCCTGTTGCTCCCCATACATCAACTAAACCGCCTATACCAACATAAGCATTGAGAGTACCAGTTCTTACTCCTAGAGGGAAATGATACAGATAACCTGCCTGTAAAGCTACATAATTATATGATACATTCCATCCAAAGGTAGCGTCAATGGCACTTCGCGTATCCAGCCAAAATTTTCCAGATAAACCAGTAGGCTGACCAAGTTGAATCCCCAAAGCTGTATTGCCATGAGCATTTGCAAGATTAACAAATCCTAACGACAGTAGGATTACTAAAAAAGTAATTTTTTTCATTATAATGCCTCCGTATTGCTTTGCTAGTGCAGTATAGCAAGCTTTAGTACGTTGTCAATATCTACTAATAAAATACACGAATTGAATTCTGGATGAACATACTATATCAGCCTTCATTCCTTCCTAGCTCCATATTCAACTAACTTTCCTTAAAGACGTAATTTCAATACTTATCCAAGCTTGTTTTATTAGCCGCTTTGTATAAACTAATAAAAGGAGATTTGATGAGTGAAACGAAGTATCAACCTGTAGCCTTAATTACCGGCGCTACATCAGGAATCGGACTTGAATACGCATGGACGTTTGCAAATATGGGCTATGACATCTTATTGACCGGACAAAGGGGAAAAATATTGAAACGCCTATGCTCTCAGATTAAAAACAAACATAACATAAAAGCCGAATATATCACGGGGAATCTTGCATTAGCCAAGCATATAAAAGAACTGTGTGAATTAATAAGCCAAACCCCAAATCTTCACGTACTTATCAATAATGCCGGTTATACTCGCCTACAGCCCTTTTATGAAGATAATGTAAATGCTCAAGCCGATATACTGAAAGTTCATGCCGAAGCAGCCCTCAAGCTTAGCCATAGCGCTATTCCCGTTCTCAAAAAACATACCTGGGGAGCTATAATAAACGTTTCTTCTATTGCCGCTTTCAATATAGGATACAAAGACTTACTCTACAACGCTTCAAAGGCTTTTTTATTGAATTTTTCAGAATCATTGCACTTACTGTTAAACAATACAGGCATAAAAGTACAAGTTCTATGTCCAGGCTTTACTAAAACTGACTTTCATATGAAATTGGGAATGGACAATAATCATCCGTTTTTTTCACAACACAAATTTATGTCAACGAAAGAAGTTGTACATATATCTCTACGATGTCTTGAAAAAAATAAAGTAGTATGCATTCCAGGTTTAAGAAACAAATTAAGAATACTTTTGATGAAGTACATTCCTCGTAAATTACTTTACAACCTTCACTTA
Organism: uncultured bacterium; assembly: GCA_964624585.1. GTDB lineage: Bacteria > Hydrothermota > Tepidihabitantia > B3-TA06 > B3-TA06 > CAZUXE01. The sequence continues at coordinate 21,711 of CAZUXE010000007.1, forward strand.
GCCAAAAAAACACAGGACGCTACTAAGTAAACATGCTGTTTCTGAATTTTTAAGCAACATTGAACCCATATTTACTCTGTATGTTTTTTATACACGACCCCAAATTCGATAGATGCTATTGGATAGACTTGACTTATCGCCTTATTCCAGATAGTATTGCTTATAATTTTGTCCACGAAGACATCAATGAAATGGGGGATTTATGAAAAAGCTTTTCATTCTGCTAATTATAATCGCGACGTCCTATCTTAACGCTTGGACAAGAACCTATGGAGGTAATGGCGACGAGGAAGGACGCTGTGTTAAGTCTACACTAGATGGTGGATATATAGCAGTAGGATACAGCAATTCCTATGGAACAGGAGAAGCGGATGTGATGCTTATTAAAACCGATTCTTTGGGAGCAAAAGAATGGTGTAGATATTACGGTTCTAATGAAGCCGAAAAAGGAGTAGCAGTGATTCCTGTAAAGAACGGAGGATATGTTGTTTTAGCTCAAAAATTCCGTTTGGGAAATGGTGCATGGGATGCATGGTTATTCAAAACCGACTCAATAGGTAAGATGTTATGGGAAAAAACCTTTGGTGGAGAATGTAACGATATAGTAAATGCCTTGGGAGTAGATACCTTAGGGAATTTTGTTGCTGTTGGACATACCGAATCTTATGGTTCAGGTGGGTTGGATGCTTGGGCATTCAAGACCGATTCAAGAGGCAATCTCTTATGGGAAAAAACCTTTGGTGATTCCAAAGATGATTGGTTCAATACAGTATATATGCTTGGTTCAATACCTCTTGTTGCAGGTGGTACAAAATCGTATGGAAAAGGAGAATCTGATATGTGGTGGCTTTCCCTTCATCCTAAAACTGGTGATGTTTTTATGGAAAAACTATGGGGAGATAAAGAATGGGATGAAGTCTACAGTGTAATACCGACATCTAGGCTTCTTAGCAAAATTGTTCCAGGATACCTTTTTGTTGGTGTAAGTACATCATGGGGTGTAGGTGACGAAAATATGATAGCCTATCGCACGGATACTACATTTAATTACCTTTATCGCAGATTTATTGGTGAAAACAATATAGATGACAGAGGATACATGATTAAAGAATATCCCCAAGGATATTATATAGTAGGAATTACTAACATCACAGAAGATAAGAATTCCGGTGATTTATGGTTGGTAGCTTTAACTTCTTCCGGAAGCTCCCCATGGAAAAAGACCTATGGTGGAAGCAAGAGAGATGTTGGGAATAGCATTGATTTAGTTACAGGAACAATCGGTGGAGCAATTATTACGGGTTACACCGAATCCTTTGGCAAAGGTGGCAAAGATTTATGGTTGTTGAGAGTTGATAGTAAAGGCGATACCTTAGCCCACGCACCTTGGAAGCCTCCTGATAATCCTCCTAACGATACTACTAAAGCCAAATGGACAATTTATCCAAATATAGGTTCATATATAAATCTGAAATATACTGCTTTAGCTGCCCCTCTTAATATAGAAGTTTTTGATTTGCTTGGGTGTAGGGTTGATGAACTTACTCTTCCCAAAGGATCAGGAAGCACAATGTGGGGTGCAAATATGGCGAGTGGAATTTATTTCTTTATTCCAAAATCCCAAAAATCTCCTCAACCCTTAAAAGTAGTAATTTCAAAAGATTCTTTTTCTGAAAATTGACTACAGCTTAAACTCATCACCTTGAAATCTACCGAAATCTTGAACGTTGATGCTGTGGAATTTGGATATTCTTCATAACTATCCAATATCCGACAAGATAAATGTTTTACCTTAAAAGAATCGTTTTCCTTACATCTGTGTAGTTTTCTGTTGTAAGACGAATGAAGTACACACCTGCAGGACATATGTGATTAACATCATCTATACCTTCCCAAAGCAAGGAATGAGATTTTGTTTCTAGCTTCCCTACCTGAAGATTTTTAACTTTCCGTCCTGCGGCGTCATATACAGCCAATTCTGCATATTCTGTACAAGGAAGGGTATAAGAAACAGCAATTTTTGAACCTATGGGTGTTACAGAAAACTTCGACTCTGTGGATGCGAGAATTGTAAATGCACCTGAACGGCACTGTATTATATTACCTAAGGTATCATGAGCAATAAGGTCAAGGTAGGCATCTTTTGAAGCATAGTCTGGAACCTTCCAATTAACAGAACCGGTATAGATTTTGTGAACTTTATTTCCGAAAGCAGAATATGTTACTGTTTCAGTTTTTCCTTTAAGCAACACACGATCTTTTGATGAAAGCTTGAACTCCATACTTGCAAGTCCGTGTTCACTTTCAAATTCCCAATAGGTAACAACATCTTGACCTGTTCTGTATTCTCCTCCTACAGGATTAAAACCTGAGATAAAATTCAGAATGGCCGTTTTTTTACCAATAGAAAAAACATCGGAAAGAGCTTCATTAGAGCCTGTTTTCACTCTAATAATACATTGGGGATAATTGCCAACAGGCTGCGGTATACGACTTAAGTTAAAAAGTCTGCCTACTTCCCAGTTATAATAGTTTATTCCAGTTTGAATTGTAGAAAGAGTCGCTATTTTCTGCCAGGTTGTTCCAGCGTCTAAAGAAAGCTGTAGAGAACCATTTGAGCTTGCTTTGCTCTGATACCAACTGAGAGTTCTTACTGTTCCCATAGGCCATAATTCTCCTGATTGGGGATTAGTTACAATTACAGAGGGAAAAATAGAATTATCAACAGAAGGGAATTTACTTAAAGGAGCCGCATGGATATTAAGATATTTACTGACGGAGTCTTCTTCTAACCAAAGCAGAGCTGAAATACCCGAAGCATAGTTTAAATCGCCGTAGAGAGAAGTTGTTTTATTGCCAGAGCTTTGTAATTTTTTTTCTGTCCATGATTTATTTTGTACAGAAATGTGGATATCATCATCTTTATCAATCCATGCAAGCGCGGTAGCCCCTAATAGATTGATATCTTTACACGATGATTGGGAGATATTTATTTCAGTTTGAAGGTTAGCCAAAGCATTTGTGAAATAAGCTTTTTGTAGGTAGGGTTTAGAGTTCTTTATGTAGCCAATTGTGGCTGAGTTACCTTTGGCTGCAATTCGGGGTTTATTGCCATCTGCTATATGTTGCGGTAAAGCCTTAGCTGGTAGCCATAAGAATATTTGTCCTGCATCTTGAAACACAACTACCGGTATATTAAAATCTACTACTGTAAGTTCTGCATATGCGGAATTTGAAGTCGAAAGCCTGCAGGACTTTGAATCAAGTAGTTGATAATTATCAAGTTTAACCCTATAATACAATAGGTTAGCGTCCTGCTGCAAAACGATATGGGCGTAGCCGTTTTCATCAATAGAAAGAGAAGGATTAGTTAAGGAACTATTAGGAACAGCAACAATTTTTTTTCTATTGCCAGATACAATATTTGTTAGCCAACACTGGATTTCAGTAGGTTTATTGACTAAATAGACGGCATAAATTGAAGCCTGATCTGTAGCTATTGCAGGAGATGTAGTAGAATAGCCTACGGTTGGATCAATTGAAGTAATTGCCCATGTTTTCCCAGTATCAAGCGAATATGCGTAACGCGCTACAGATGAAGTGTTAAATGAATCTGTATAGGTAATATGTATTCTACCTAAAGCATCTACTTTAATTTTTGCCCCGTTGGTCGCTTCTAGTGGAACAGTGGAGTTCACTGGTAAGGGGGATGCTTGAGTTTTACCTAAAGGTATATGTTTTTGATACGTAAGATAATTTTTAGCTGTAACAGTAAGTGTTGCAATGCCAGATATTTCTTGAAATCCTGGAAATCTTGCCACTCCCATTTTGTTAGTCAATGCTGTATACAAAACTCGACACGGTATATAAACTGTAACCTTGGCATTAGCTACAGGCTTGGCAGCCGCATCACGTACCATTACTTTTAGAACACGGGAATCCGCATCCCAAGCTATAACTCCAAACCTATTAAGTTTACCATTATATGTAGATAACGAAGGATCTCCAAGCAGATGTATATTATAAGCAAGGGCTTGTATTCCTGTCTCTTGTATAGCAAGAAGGAAAGATTCACCTAAAGTGTTTTCATTGACCTCAGTGAATCGTTTCGCAAAGGCTCCGCCAAAGGTATTACCATAAGAGCGTCTGACGTCATCAACCCCACCTATAAAGGCTAATGCTCCGGCATTCGGGTTCCTTAAAAATTCTACAGCTACGTTTCCGCCAACCGATGGATGGTTTGGATCAAGCCTGCGGATATATCTAGCTACAGAACAAGAAGCGCTGTAGATAACCGCTTGCTTCTTAGCGTTCGATTGGTTATTTAATTTTGCAATATCAGCTGCCCATAGGCGATCTAACGAAGATGGCAGGTTGTTTATTTTATAGCCTGTACCGAATTGTGCCGCTGTACCGTGATCAAGGTGATAAATAAAGCTGTAACCAGACTGAAGCTCTTTGCTAAGGACGTTTGCATCAAGCAATTTATTGCCAGACCATAAAGGCCCTGATAAGGGATTAAAAAGACGAACAGCCTGACATCCAGCTCTGCTTTCCCAAATGTTTGCAACATCGTTTGCATTTTTCAAACAACTATAGTCATGAGCAGGATCAAACTCCATATCAGCTGCTGAAACCAATGCCCTTTCTGTATAATTTTCCTCAGGTGGTGTTTTCTCATAGGTAATAATTTTATCAACGGCAATTTGCGCTTCTTCTAAGGAAGAACATGGCAACCGACCTAAGGCGACATCAGGAGTCCATTCTTCAACACCCTTATCACCAACTTCTATAGCTACGTCACTCTGATTCCATTGAGAATTATTTGAAAGGGCATTTGCTGTATTAAGCATCATATTTTTTTGCGAATTCAGCCCCATAAGCCAGACATGATTAGGGTCAGATTGTAAAACACAGGTTCGTGAATTCAAAGGTGGTCTTCCTGCAGTAGATAATATTTTCCAACTAAGCCCATAATCATCCGTGCTATAGATTTTGTCCCCAACAACGAAGGCTTTTCCTTTATTTTTATCCACAACAGTGATATTAAACGCATAGAAGTCAGCTCCAAAAAGATTAGATGGGCTTTCTTTCCATTCCCCTGATGAATTTCTACTATAGACGTGATACCGAAGGTCGCCGTATCCTATCATACAGCCTCTGTTTATATCAAAAAAATCAACCATATAGAGGATAACATTAGGGACGTCATTCCAATCCTGTACGATATTAATATCTTCGCCAACAAGATCTATTTTCCAAACGTATTTGCTCCCAACAGCCCAAACCCTACTTTTATTTACAACGTCAACCTGAGACAAATAATTCCTTGATTTTAGCAAATGCTTAGGTATTTCAACTTCTTTCCAGCTTTGTCCCCAGTCATCTGTTTTTAGTAGCAGTGGAAGAGTATCTTTTTTACCAACTGCCCAACCTTGATTTCCATAAAAATCAATATCGTTGATAAAGTCCGAACCATCTAATTTATAAACCACATCCCAACTTATCCCACCATCAACACTACGGGCTATTCCAAATTCCCCGACCATACAGACTGTATTATTTTTGAAAAAATATGCATCTCTTGCAATTCCTAATTGAAAAAAAGCCAATTCATTCCAATGCTTACCACCATCAATAGTTTTTAAGACCATTGGGCCGCCGTGTCCTCTACCGTTACCTACAAGCAAGCCTTCTTTCTGATTAATAAAGCTCAAACCCTTTACTTTAATAGATGTTTCAAAGGGTTCTCCATAATATTGATTTCCGTTTTCGTTCCAGGCCGAGTAAATGTCTGCTCCCATTTCATTACTGCAATCTGCATAGTAGAGATCTGTAAAGTTTGAGCCAGCCATTGGTTCTCTATAGCACCTATCTCTTGTTGGAATAACATCGTCATTTCCTCCAAGTAAAATATATTCGCAACCAGCTGATACTTTTTGTCTTATGAAACCTAATAATTCAGGAGCTGAACCTATATTTTCAATAAAATATACACCAGTGGAACAACCTGTTTGAGTTTTCCATTCGGCAAGTTTTGAAAATGCAGGCAGAAATTCCTTTGTCGTTACTATAGCCATTTTCTCTTTTGAATGAGACAAGGTAAGTATGTTGGAATAAGCCCAACTAGTTTCAAGAAATGGTTTTACGTCTTCTGTGTTTTCAACCAAGGCGGATAAAAATTTAACTCTTCTTAGTTGAGCGCTTGAATCCCTATCAACCTTCATTGTCTTTGATAATGCTGGTTTTGTCTCTAGAGAAATAGTTATTCGATTATAAAGAACCAGCGTCCGGCTTCTTGGATGATATTGAACAGGGTACAGTCTAACAGTTGCCAATTGAGCGTCAGCGCTCACTCCATGACGCATAAGCAACGCTGGAACACCAGGGCTTGCCGTTTGCCAATATTCATTAATCTCTGGAATAAATGAATACCCCGTTGCCTTTGTGCCTTGTTTCTGCATAGGCATGGGAAGAATATTATAAGAGACAATTGTGGAATCTAATGCAATTATGCGTACTCTACTGACTTCTTTATTAGAAGGGATAATAAATTGAACGTCTTTTGAAGGTAGGTCTGGCATTCCATATTGACTTGCAGTGTTAAAACAACCTTCAAGCTCAATATAGGTATAGTTTTTTCCCCCAATTCTCTCCATCTGCAGGTTTAATTGCGACGAAGTAAATCTATAGGTTTTTGTTAAAGAGGCAAAAGTTATTCCCGTTCCCAAAAGAAAAGCGATTACTACAAACTTAAATCTCAAATTAACCTCCGTTTCTCACTTCTAGGGAGTTACAACACCCCCAAATATCACTTTAGACCTAAACTATAGAGATAGACAGGTTTTTGTCAAGCGCTGCCACAACCTGCGATATAAAGCACACAAAGTCATAACTTACATGCGGGCATTTCATTCCCAAAAACAACGATATCATAATCGTATTTAATATAAAAATATCTCTAAAAAACTCTGTCCAAGTTATTTAGCATACACAAATTCTTGGAATGGCTTAAAGTATTAAAGGAAGATATTACCTACACAAAGGATATTGTATATTTATGTAAAACTCAGCAAGTATCAGAATAAAATCTGGATAATAAGGGAAACAAGGCAGGGGAGCGCCACCGTTTTACTCCCCTGCCCTGCTTTGCTTCATCAAATGTTTGAAGCGCAACGTCAATCTTTATATCATATCTGAATCAGCATATAGCTATACAATTGAGGGACCATTTTATTCCATTCCTAAAATCCTGAGTATCTACATTTTTTAGTTTGATTTTTTCAAATTTTGAATCCATCCCTCGGTTAATATCTTACTTTAATCTAATAATTAAATTAGTTAAAGATAAAAAAAGGCGGGATAAAACCCCCGCCTTTTTGTTCACTCATCTAGTCTAAAAAGACGAACAGCGTTAGCGGTAGTTGCCGCCCGTACTTCCTCGGCATCCACTCCTCTAATTTCAGCAATGCCCTTAACAACATCTACAACAAAAGATGGTTCATTAGGCTCACTCTTACGTAATTTAGGCGGAGCAAGCATAGGTGAATCGGTTTCAACTAAGATTCGATTCAAAGGAAGACTACGAACCAACTCTCTTAAAGGACGTGCATAGGTATGAGGACCTCCGAAAGAAAGCCCAAAACCCATTTCAATTGCCCGCTCTGCTTGACGTGGTGTACCGGTAAAGAAATGAATCATTCCCCCCACGTCATCTGCCGCTTCTTCTTCCAAGATCCTTAATATATCCAAGGTCGCCTTGCCGTCGTGTATTACCAAAGGTAAATTGACTTCTCGTGCAACCTGAATATGTTCACGAAGTTGTTCTTTCCTCTGCGCTATATCGGAAGGTTTCCCTTGTCTGTAGTCAAGCCCAATTTCACCTATACCAACAACACTAGGCTCTTCTTTACATGTTCTGACTAGCTTTTCAAAGGTTTCTAATCTAGAACCATCAGGATGTGAAGCGCCAAGAATTATAAAAACATTGTCATACTCTTTAGCCAACTTAAGACTTGCCTCCCACAATCTAGGCACTTGGGCTATGGTTAGGATAACGACTCCTTTTTCAGCAGCTCGTTGTATTCGAGGTATTGCCCATTGCCCTGATTCCCTGTCTCTGCCAATAAGATGCGCATGAGCGTCTACATATTGAATTCCAATCACAGTTTCTCCAATCGTTTATTTTTCCCTTATCTCTTAAACCCACTGGAAAATAGTATATCAAACGATTCTAACGACTATATATGAACTGTCAAGCGCAAGAACGCTTACATCCGTAAAAAATGTTCTTTGAGAAGTTACTCTACAGGACGAAGCTTTACGTTACCTGTTTCGCTTGATGCACGAAGACGAAATTTGCCATTCTTTAAGTTATTTCCAATAGTGCCTATTTTATGACGTTTTAGCCATTTTTCGCCGTGGGAAATATTATCGAAACCTTCCACTGAAACCTCACCTACCGAAGAGGTTTTAAGGTCAAAATCTATGTAACTTTTCTCAAGCAAATAGGTTTTAATTGAACCATGCTGACTAGTTAAATTTAAGTCTGCATTTACAGTGGTATCAATAGAAAGAATATGTATGGTTTGACTGCCATAGACAGTTGATATTACAACTTTGGAAGAATCACACAATGTGTCAATACTACAATCTATATTCCCCCAACGAGAGTTGAGTTTTTTTATTCCGCATTTCATATGTTCAAGTGTAATATCACCTGAACCTGTACTCAATATTGGAGGATTAGCTAAGCCGTTTAATTTTATTTCGCCAATGTCATTAGACAAATCGCATAATATATTTTCAGGAATAGATAGATAGAAATCAACTTGATATTCATTTATATCACTGATAACTTCAACAAATGTACTTATTGAAATTACTCCTTCTGTGGAATCACAGTCGATACTAACTTCGATATCTTTTATACCCTGAAGCGCTTCATCATCATTTGTAGAGTAACAAATCTTATCGTATTCGATATATATTGAATCGATTGCATTTGTCTCAACTTGTATATTACCAGCTTCGTTTTTAATTTCAATAGTTTGATATCCAGAAGCGCTATAGATTTTTTCGTGTGTTTCTGACAATTTTGTATCTGCAACAACTTCGCAATTTAGCATCGCGACAATTAAACTAAGAAAAACGGGTAACAGCAGCAGCTTGAATTGGCTTCTCATTTCGCCTCCAAGAGTATTTTCATTATATAAATTATGCTCCACTCTTAGGTATTGTCAAGTAAGCTATACAAAGCTTCGCTTTGTATTTTGGAGTTTGTAGAACAAACTCCAACTACATTGTTTTTTTAGGAGTTATCTAATAGCTTTATTTTATCTTTGGGAGTGTACTAGCTCCAGTTACCTTGGACTTAGTTTGCATATTGATAATAAGGACGATAAAAACTCTATTAATAATATCAAAATCTATAAAGACATAACTTGCGATAAGCATAATCTTAGTATAATAGTTAGAGGAATTGAAGGTTTCACAAATAATACGGCGTTGAGAAATCAGAGTATCTATTACTTAGAGCATTGATAAAACTGAAAAAACGATGTCTTCAACTTGACAGAGCTATATTTCTACTTAGACTTCGGTATGTCAGCATTATCAAAATCCATATACCTAGCGTGGCGAAAGTCAAAACTTACCAAAGAAATTTCTTTCAAGGCGGAATTCACGCAAGCTAAGCATTTGTTGATACGTCTTGCCGAAAAACCTCCGTATACACTTTCCTCATTATATTCCTTAGCTTCTATAAAACGCAACAAGAAAAGCCGTAAAATTACTGTTCTAATACCGCCGGATGCCAAAATGCTGGTTGATGCTTTCCCTAATCTTTTTGAAAAAGTAATCGAGGTGGAGTCTACACCGTTTTACGGTGCTGCAAGTTTCAAATCTCTTAAGGAAAATTTAGCGTCATCCAAATATGAAGTCTTTATAGATTTTGATTTAACCCCCTTGCCGGAATTGGCAGTTCTTTCTAAAGCTCGTTTAAGAATGGCCTATTTTCAAAAAGATTTGTATCCCTATTTCAATATCCTTTTCCGTGCGTCACAAACTGCCGATATCTTAACAAGGGCAAGCTTGATGACTCGTTCCTTGATTGGAGACGCTGAGCCTGTTAATTCACTATCTCGCCCCCAAATCATCAAACGTGATGCCGGAGAATGGTTAAAATTAAAGGGTATCAAGAGGGGAAAAAACTATCCTTTGCTTGTATCGTCAATTCCTTTTCAGTTAAATTTATTGGATAACTGGTATATACTTAATCCTGAAAAATGGGAATCTGAGACGAATAAAATTAAAGCTTCTTTGATTGCAGAAGCCTCGGCCTATCTTGGAAGCTTAGATAGAGGCTTTGAAATTGCCTATCTCTTGGGGACTCCAATAATAGCTCTGCTTAACTCGGAAGAACAGAAAGCGCTACTTCCTGCTCCTAATATAACTCCTATTGTCCCTTTAATTAAACACTCTCAAGATTCTCTGGGACAGGAATCACTCAGGGAAGCCCTTTCAGCAATTGCACCTTGAATCTTAGAAGATTTCTACAGCTTTACGCCGTTGCCGGTATAATAGTTCTTGCTATTTTCTGGGCATTCTATTCCCAAAGATTACTCAGACAGCTTGAAGACGCTACCCTTTTTCGCTCCCGACTCTATGCTAAATATATAAGTACACTTTCTCCTTCACAGACCAATGTGTCGCTTGAAGATATTATCTTTGAAGAGGTGTTTGATAAAATTGATTTCCCGGTGGTAATTAGTAACACCAAGGGGAATCCGCCAAGTTTAAGGAATGTTCCTAATAAAGATACTGTAGGGAATAACTTATCCGCAGTAATTGAAAAACTGGACAAGGAACATCGTCCAATCCCTATAAAAGCTATTATACCTGTAATAGATACAATAACAGGCGATACAATTGGCGTAGATACAAATACCCTAAGTATTCTCCATTATGGTTCACCTAAGTCATGGAAAATGCTCCAGTATTTTCCATTAATCCAGATATCATTCATTGTATTTTTTGTAATACTCGGGTTTGTATTTATCTTTGCATCGGCTAAAAGGGCGCAAGACAGGTTATGGGTTGTGTTGGCAAGAGAAGCGGCACATCAATTGGGTACACCTGTATCATCCCTTATGGGCTGGAGTGAACTTATACGCCCTAAGATATCTAAGGAAGCAGCCGATGAAATTCATGCTGATTTGGAAAGAATTAAAGGAATTCTAAATAGATTCGCCCGTATTGGCGATAAGCCAAGGCTTGAACCTCATCCTATTAAACCTGTAATTGAAGCTACGCTTGAATTTATGAAGCACAGGGCGCCTTCCAGGATAGAATTTACATACAGTATTCCCGAAAACATCCAACTGCTTATGGACCCCACACTAATCTCCTGGACACTTGAGAATCTTATACGTAACGGGATTGATGCAATAGGTCGAAAAAAAGGTAGCATCCACATTGAAGGACATCCTTTAGCTAAGGGAAAGCATTTTGAGTTGACAGTAACTGACTCAGGAGCAGGTATTGATGCTAAGCACGCGCGCGATATATTCAGAACCGGTTTCACTACCAAGAAACATGGTTGGGGAATAGGCTTAGCTCTTTCTAAAAGGGTCATTGAACATTTTCATAAAGGAAAGTTAAAAATGAAATCATCCAAACCTGGTAAAACAGTTCTTTCAATTATTCTTCCACTATGGCACGAATAAAACCAGGCGATTTAGTCCTTTTTTACCACGATGCCAATCTCCAGTATTTACGCAGAGTAATGGCTAATGGCGACTTTCAATGCCACAAAGGAAGACTTCCGTGGCAAGAAATTTACGAAAAGGAATACGGCAGTGAGATTAAAACCCATATGGGATTTAAGTTTCATTTACTCCACCCGTCAATAGCCGACTCAATGATGGGTGTAAAACGTAGAACGACCATTGCTTATCCAAAAGACGTAGGTTACATGCTACTTAGAGCATCCATATATCCCGGTATAAAGGTTGCCGAAGTCGGTTCCGGTTCAGGAGCCTTGACCTCTGTTTTAGCAAAATACGTACAGCCACATGGACGAGTGTTTTCATTTGAACGTCGTCCTGAGTTTTCCAAAAACTCTTTACAAAATGTTGAACGACTTGGCCTTGCCGAATTTGTAAATTTTGACGTCAGGGATGTGGCCTTGCAAGGCTTTGGGGTTAAAGATATTGACGTATGTGTTGTTGATGTACCTGAGCCATGGACTATAGCTCCTCATGCAGCTCAAGCTCTTTGCAAAGGTGGTCGTTGGGTATCTTTGAATCCATCGACAGAACAACTTCAGGAAACACGACGGGCCTTGGAAACGCTGGGGTTTAAACGATTTAGCGTGTGGGAAATAATGCTGCGAGAAATGTATATCCGTCCGCAAGGATCACGTCCCAAAGAAAGAATGATAGGTCATACCGTCTACATGGCGTTTGCCGATTACGCGCCTGAGGACTCTAACTCTATTCTACAGGACGCAACTGATCCAATAGCCTAAAGACAACTATCCCTTCGATATCAGCTTCTCTTCTAAAGCTAAGGGCTTTATTGAAAACGCTTCTTCAAATAATACCCCAAGCGACACCAACATTCTTGCAGTCTTTCATTTTTATTGACATTGACCTTCTTAAGGCTTAGAATAAGTTAAATAGAATTCAAACATCAATTCCAGCAGGAAATGTCCTGTAGGAGGTAGAGTGAAATGATAAGTTATCTCAAAGAAATTCTTTCCCATATTCCCAGCGATTACGGCGAATTACGCTACCACGACCGTTGTGTAAACGCAGTAGTCGTCCGCAAGGGTGAACCAGAAATTGCGCAGTCAAACTGTCTTACCGGTGTAGGGGTCAGGGTTATGGATTCCGGCAGATGGGGGTTTTCAAGCACCGCAGGTAAAGAACGAAGAAGTATAATTAATGCAATTAACGATGCTGTTACATCTGCAAAAGCTATGCGAAAAACAAAAAAGAAACTGGCTCCGGCGCGCTTGGCAAAGGGAGAATTTAGACCCGAAATTAATGATCCTGTTGAAAACCACTCCATTGAAGAGAAAATACAGCTTGTAAAAAAAGTTGAAGCAAAGGCAAGAAGTTATGATAAGATTGTATCCGCCTCCTCTGCATATGTAGAAATTCTTGATAAAAAAGCGATTGTTACATCGGACGGAGCGGCTGCATTAATTACTGATGTAAAACCTGAATTCCGCATCTCCGTAGTCGCTCAAGACGGTTCAAACATGGTTCAAGCCTTTGAGTCAATCGGCGTTACCGGAGGCTGGGAAGATATCTGGCGCTACGGTACATGGGAAGAGATGGTCAGGCGTGCGGTAAAACGAGCTGAACGTCTCCTTAAAGCAGAACATCCCAAAGGTGAAAGAATGACTGTTATTCTCAATCCTGAAATGGCTGGTCTTATTGCACACGAAGCTATAGGTCATACCGTTGAAGCTGACTTCGTTAAATCGGGTGCGGCTTCGCAAGGCAGGATAGGAGAACGTGTGGCAAGTGAACTGGTTACCCTTGCCGATTCAGGACCATCGGTTCATATTCCCGGTGCTTGCGGAACATTATTGGTAGATGACGAAGGTGTACTTACTGAAAGAACAGTAATTATAGAAAACGGCGTATTGAAGTCCTACCTTCATAACAGAGAAAGTGCCGCTGAATTTGGTGTGGCTCCCACTGGAAATGCACGGGCCTACGAATATTCTGATGAACCAATAATCCGAATGCGCAATACCTATATTGAACCTGGTAAAATGAGCTTAGATGAACTTATAGCAAATACTGACAGAGCGCTTTTGCTTGAAGGAGCCTTAGGCGGACAGGCTGACGCAAACGCCGAATTTATGTTCGCAGTACAGGAAGCAACCTTAATTGAAAAAGGAAAACGAAAAGGTAGCTTCAAAGGAGTAACTATATCAGGTAACGCGTTTGAAGTGTTGGAATCGGTTGACGCCATTTCCAGTGAGTTCCGTTGGGCGCTTGGCGCAGGCTATTGCGGAAAATTCCAAAGGGCAAAGGTGGACGCCGGCGGAGCTTACATACGCTGTAAAGTTATTATTGGAGGCCGACATGAGTAAACTTACTGATATACTGCAAGAAGTTACTAAAAAAGCTATGAACAAGGGAGCAGATCAAGTTGAGGCATTTGGCCAGATTTCTGAATCCAGAGAGGTATGGTTGGAAGCTAATAGCATTAAAATGGCCAAAAGTACGCCATCAAAAGGTATAGGTCTACGAGTTATAAAGAAAAATTCTCTGGGCTTTGCATCGGTAAACCAGTTGGAAGATTTAGATACTGATAAACTTGTTGATACCGCCTTTTCTATCGCGTCGGCAAATCTTACAGATAAATTCGTAACAATTCCTGAACCGCGTAAAGTTGTAGGATTAAAGAAATTATACGACCCCAGATTGGCAAACCTTCCTTTGAAAGAAGTTATATCCATGGCTAAAACCTTGCTTAAAACCGCTAAGGGTTATGATAAACGTGTAACTGTTGACTCTGGCGGCATCTTTGTAAATGTCGGCGAGAAAGCTATTGTAAACTCACATGGACTTATTCTAATAGAAAAGGGAACTGACATATCTTCTTTACTCATGGGAATGGCAAAGGATAAAAAAGAAGTTTCATCTTTCGATATCCAATTTGATGGTTCATTAAAACTTTCAAAGATTAAAATTGAATCTTTGGCCAAGGTGTTTGCAAAAAACGTTGTAAAGTCATTAGGAGCGAAAGCTGCAAATTCTTTCAAAGGTATAGCCCTGTTTTCACCCAACGCGGTTGCCGAAACCTTCCTTTATCCTCTTTCCTATGCAATAAACGCACAGAATGTTCAAAAAGGAATGAGCGCACTTGGAAATAAGCTAGGGAAGAAAATAGCGCATAAAGAATTAAGCATAATTGATGACGGCCTTCTTCCAGACGGTCTGGCAAGCTCTGCATTCGATAGAGAAGGACAACCAAAAACAACTACATCTATAATTAAAAACGGCGTACTTAAGACCTACTTGTATAACTCATATACAGCAAAAAAAGAAGACAAGAAATCCACCGGACACGCCTCTGGAGGCTACCGTTCCCTACCAGGCATTGGCACAAGCAATCTAATTATATCACCCGGGAACGCGACTAAGTCAGAACTCATTAAATCTATCAAAGAAGGAGTCTTGGTTACAAGATTTTCCGGAAGTGCCAACCCGGTAACCGGTGATTTTTCAGGCACTGTCAAAGGTGGATTCTATATACGAAATGGAAAGGTTATCCATCCCATTACCGGAACAATGATTGCCGGAAATGTCTTTGAAAGTTTGAAAAAAGTCGTAGGAATATCAAATAAATTGACCAAGGTTTTTTCGTATCATCTCCCCTACCTTGCAATTGCCGATATTTCAGTTACATCAAGCTAACTGACAGAGACTTTATTTTACCGCAATAGATGACCTTCAAGCAGAGTATTCGTTTTCTGTTATCTTTAGTTGACTACGAACGCTGGACGTACCGCAACTATAATTTTAAGCTTGATGACTATCGTAAATATCTAAGAAAGATAGGTAAACCTCAGCAAAATCTTGCTAAGGTTGTTCTGGTTGCCGGAACCAAGGGAAAGGGTTCCACAGCAACTATGCTTGCGGAAATACTTAAGTCTCATGGACATAAAGTTGGTTTATATACATCTCCTCATCTACTTGACTACAGGGAAAGAATTCGAATAAATGAAAAAAGCATTAGCGGGAAAAAGTTTGCCGATATTGTTACTAGCCTGAAATCTTCAATCTTGAATCACAAGCCCCTAATAACCTTTTTTGAAGCAATGACCACTATAGCCTTCCTTCATTTTGCACAAGAGGCTACTACCGTGAATATTTTAGAAGTAGGCTTGGGAGGAAGGCTCGATGCCACAAACGTCTGCTCGCCTGAACTTTCTATAATAACACGCATTGGCTATGACCACACCCAAACACTTGGTAAAACCCTTGACAAAATTGCTACTGAAAAATGCGGTATTCTGCGAAAAAATAAACAGGCCATTATTGCCAAGCAAAGACCAACAGCCTTAAAGACAATAACTAGACTTATCAAAAATAAAACTGCTAAAGGCTACTTTTATAAAAAAGATTATTGCGCAAACTTGACAGCTGAAACAGCCAATGGAATCACAGGAAGCTACAAGGGATTTAATTTAAATACCAGTTTTTTACTTTCCCTTATGGGTATACATCAAATAGAAAATGCAGCCACGGCCATAGCCGCAAGCCAATTACTCTGCTGTGAAAAGTTTGATGAAGGAAAAATGCAAACCGCTCTAACAAAATTGCATCTACCTTCAAGAATACAAAAGCTGCGGGATAAGCCCACTATTATTCTTGATATGGCGCATAACAGGGAATCGGCTGAATCATTGCTAAAGACACTTGAAACGCATTTTAGTAATAAAAAACATAGAGTACTTCTTATTGGTTTTAGCAAGTACAAAGATAAGAATTGGATTCTAAGAAAACTAACACCATTCTTTTCCGAAATCTGGATAACTTCCGCTAACTTAGACCGCGCGGATGAAAAGGAATCTATCTATAACATATGCAAAAATATCCACAATAACTGCCGCCTAATCAGCTCGGTTAAAGCAGGAATCGAACGCATTTTGTCAAAACTTAATAATAACGAAATGCTGGTTATAACAGGCTCAGTCTATATAGCAGGAGAAGCCTTAGAGGCTCTCAAGGCTAGAGAAGGGGCCAAGGTTAAGTGATAAAACAGACCTGCAAAGTCTTGCTTCATAACCTACAATAGTTTGAGTCAAAACCATGGCTTCAACAACCGCATTTTGGTTTATAATAGTATTGGAAATAACGGAGTTACGAATTTCTGCACCTGAAGCAATGGAAACGTAAGGGCCTATTATTGAATTCTGTATAGTTACGTTTTCCCCAATCCAACATGGCGGTTTTATTAAGGAATCACTCACCGGTACTATTCTGGAAGATGAAGCCAGCAATGTATGGTTTGCATCAATAAGTGCCTGAGGAGTACCGCAATCCATCCAATTGTCTACTCCAAAAGTAATAAGCTTCTCTCCGCGAGATAAAAGGATAGAAAGAGCATCAGTAAGCTGGTACTCACCACGCGTACGAATATCTTTATTGATTAACTCAAGAATAGCTTCTCTCAATCTTTTTGCTGATGGCAGATAATACACACCACATATAGCAAGCCTGGATTTAGGATTTTCAGGTTTTTCCACCAGTTTCGATACATAGTTTCCTTCAAGTTCAATAACCCCAAATCGACGCGGGTCTTCAACCTCTCTGGCTGCTAAAAACCCAACACCATCTTCTAAGGATTCCAGAACTGACTGTAAGTTAAAAGGAATAATGGTATCGCCAAGCATTATTAAAACAGACCCGCTATCTGCTTCATCCAAACCTTGAAAAACAGCATGCCCTAAACCCAGGGGATTTTCTTGTACACGAAAAGAAATGTTTTTATCAGGATACTTCCCCTTTAAGAATGAGGGTATAGGTGAAGCAGGAGAAACCACAATTCGTATTTCCTCAACTTCTGAATTCTCCAAAACGGAAAGTATGTGGCCAATAATGGTATCGCCGGCTACAAACAACAGGGACTTTGGTAGCCTGAGAGTGTAAGGACGAAGTCTTTTACCTATACCTGCAGCCGGAATTATTACCTTCATGCCAACTCCTTCTTAAGACTTTCAATAGCTCTAACGGGCATAGGATCAATACCTCTAAGTTCTGCAAGAAACACGCTGAGTAAATCTCCTTTTATAAGGAGAGAAAGGGTTCTTTCTAATAGACTATCGCCTTCTGCCTTAATGGCCAATTTGGGAATTGAAGGACTAATTATTTTACGTACAATTTCTGCCCTCTTTATGTTACGGGAATGAGTAAATTCCACCCCCATATCAAGATTAAGTATCAAAATATTCCCCTGCATATCTTCTTGAAAACCCATTATTTCGTTATGATTCATTTCTGAATAGAAATGAGCGTGCGCAAGCACTTTAGCATTCTCATTTAGCTGACAAACCAACCTGTAGGCAAGCGGTAAAAACGACGCATCCAGAGCATGTATAATACAAAAATGGGAATTAAGCGAACGAGCAAGGGAACGCATTTCGTCTTCCCAAAAAGATACACGCAAATTAATTAGCGATATTGCCTTCTGTAAATCTTTGGCTACAGATGGATAAAGCCCCCAATAATGCACCAGACGCAACAATGGAGCAAGTAAATAGCCAATTGACGCCCGTGGAGGATTCCCTGATGGAACCTGTAATAAGGGTATATTTTCAGCTTCCGCAAGTTTCTTAAGTTCGCCTCCTGAACTAACAGCCAGACTGGGAACATCCCTTTCACGAAGAGTCTTCCACAAAGCAAGGGTTTCTTCTGTATTGCCTGAATAACTGATTACAACTGCAAACGATGAGTTATTTACCCAAACTGGCAATTGATAATCTTTCACAACCTCAATAGCAATCGGACTGCTGCGAAGCAAAAGCCCCCTTAAAATATCTCCAGATACACCTGAACCGCCCATACCACAGACAGCTATAAGAGAAGGAGATTTTGATGAAACCCTTGTAAGAATATCAGCGCTCTTTTCCCAGCTATACTCAAGTTGCTGCGGTATGCTGCGAATTAATTCAATCAAGCGTTCTCCTTTTTAAGAAAAAGAGCTGACAAATCAGGGAATTTTCTTCTAAGTTCCCTACGCAAATAACGTACAACTTCAATTGGTGTTGAATATTCTGTACATTTATTTGCAATCTTCCTCAAATCATCAACCCTAACGTTCTGAATAATAGTTCTGGCAATAGGTACAACACAAGGCGTCATTGATAATTCGTCAATACCTAACCCAATTAAAAGAGCAATACCAATAGGTTCAGAAGCCATTTCACCACAAACCCCTGCCCAAATATGCGCGCGATGCGCTACACCAATAACTCGTTTTATAAGTTGTAGAACAGCAGGATGGTAATGATTAAATAAACGCGATATTCTCTCATTCCCCCTGTCAACCGCCAATGTATATTGCGTAAGATCGTTGGTTCCAATACTAAAAAAATCTACATATTTGGAAAGTTTATCGGAAATCAACGCCGCCGATGGAATTTCAATCATAATCCCTACTTCCATCTCCGCATCGAATTTTTGTCCCCTTTCTTCCAGCTCTTTCTTGGCTTTCTTTAATAACAACCTAGCTCTTTTTATCTCAGAAAGGTCAGAAACCATAGGAAACATAATTTTAACATTTCCATTGGCAGACGCTCTCAAAATAGCTCTCAACTGATCTAGAAAAATGTCTTCATTGTCAAAACAGAATCTTATCGCCCGCCAGCCTAAAAATGGATTGGCTTCTTGATAACCGGGCAAGGCCTTATCGCCGCCGATATCAAGTGTTCGTATAATTAAAGGATGAGGCTTCAGACTTGCCGCAATTTCACTGTAGATAAAGTACTGTTCATTCTCTGAAGGGAAACGACGCTTGGTTAGGAACAGATACTCGGTACGGAATAAACCTACACCGCGTGCGCCATAACGTTGAAGAGCGTATATCTCACTTGAGAATTCAATATTGGCAGATAAATCTATTTTCTTTTCGTCAAGAGTAATAACCGCTTTATCTGTAAAATCGACATAACTTTGTTTTCTTTTATCATAATCCTTCGCTTCATTCTGATAACTGGCTAGGCGATGGATTGTAGGGGTAAGAATTACTTGTCCCCTCTGGCCATCAATCACAACTTCATCCACGTCTTCAAGATTATTAATCAAGGTGGTAACCCCAAGAACCGCAGGAATTTCAAGAGCGCGTGCAATTATAGCAATATGGGATGTTTTACCTCCTATTTCGGTTGCAACCCCTTTAATTTTCTTAGGATCAAGAAGCACAATTTCGGAAGGTGGAATATTGTGAGCAAGAATTACTGAATCAGCAGGAGCATCTATTATGGATACAGAAGGCATAGACAAAAGATTACGTAACACTCTATTGGTTACATCTTCAATATCAGCAAGTCTCTCCTTAAAAAGTCCGCCTGAGGCTTCTATAAGAGGACGCGATATCTGTTCTACCCCCTTGGAAAACCCATACTCAGCACTATAGGCTGAATCAATATATTTAGATGCAATTTCTAAAAGAGCAGGGTCTGATAGTATTTGTATCTGTACTTCCAGAAGATCGGCAAATTCAGGGCCCAGGGCTTCACGTATACTAACCTGTATAGTTCCCAATTCTTTTTTTGTTGAGCCAAGGGTATCAGCCAGACGTTGTCTTTCCTTTTCTATTTGATTCTCGGGGATTTTAACTCTACGCAGTTCAGGAAGGGTTGAAGTAAAACGAAAAGGTCTACCTATACCTATTCCTGAAGATACAGCAATACCCCTTAAAATTTTCAATCTTCCTCCTTGAAAACATTAGCCAAAACATCTATTGCTTCCTGTTCATCAGGGCCATCAACCTCAAGCAGTATAACACAACCTTCCTCTGCAGCCAATGTTAATAATGAAAGAATACTTTTACCGTTAACCTTCATTCCATCTTTAGTTATCCATACACTGCTTTCAAAACTTTCAGCCAATTTAACGAACTGAGCAGCAGGTCTGGCATGTAGACCAATCTTGTTTTTGATAACTAATTCTAAAGATTTCATAAAACAACCTCCAGCAAAATAATTACGACAAGATTAACGGCAAAGTTAAACAAGGGAGAAAGTCTAAATATCGAGAAAATCAATGAGATAGACAAAAGCAATAAAACCCAATACCATTGAAATCCTAAAATTAATAGCCCTGCATCTTCAAGTGGAAAAAACATTACAGATAGAATGAATCCTACAAGTAATGCTGAAGTAAAAAGTAGAGTTTTTTTGATACGAGCTATATTAATAAACATTTCTTTCAACCCATGGCGTCCCTTTTTTACACCCCTTGAAAACCCAATAAAACGTTCTCCCTGGGCAAGAATATTGAAAGCTAATAGGAAAAAAATTATACCTGCCGAAGGATGAGCAAAAATAACAAGTATCATAGCCACAATAAGCGTAACAGGTCTTAACACACGCCAGTACAAATCATCGCCCTGAAACGCCAAGCTGCTCTCCAGAGTTGCCGAAACTCCAGATTTATCGCCTCTTCTTAATTCCTTAAGGATAACACCAGAAAGATAAGAAGCCAAATAGGGATTCGTATTAAAAGTTGAGCGTGGAGGAGTCGGCATTCCTTTCTTTGAATTAAAAGACAACACCAAACGCATTCCAGGACTTTGCTCAGTTTTGAAATTCCAAACGTTCTGAACAAAAAGTTGGAGTAAATAATTCCTTAAAACTTTAATAAAACCCATACACCTATCCAGGAGACAAAACCAATAGCCATTGGCAGAAGTCTTTTTTTAAGTCCAAGCATTACTATAGCTCCAGCTAAACCAACTGTAAAAGTTGCGGCAATTATCTTGGAAATGTGGATTTGCGGAATAAAGGGAATCGTAAGAAATGCAAATTTCGCTAATATAGCAGCTACCACAGCCATCACAATCCCCCGCAAAAATGCAACATCTAAGGCAACAACATGCACTAATATTAAATGTAACCTTGTACGAATTGTTTTTAATCTCATGGCAATTTTTCCATTTATATATCGCTCAAATCTGTCAAGCCATCCACCCCACACACTAGCCAAAACAGCTATAATTAAACTTAACAATACTGCTTGCTCAATCCCTGCCCCAAACAATCTCAAAGAAAAAAAGGCTACAGCACCTGAAATTCCTCCACCCTGTACATCCAATGGTACCTTTCTACCAACAGGTATCTCAACCAACCATATCGGCTGCATTATTAATCCCATAAGCGCACCTGAAATAAAATCACCTACGGCTAAACCCAAAAGAGAAGATACAATAAGAGGTTGGGAAATACCAAACTCGCCAAAGGAATATTTATCAAGAATAAGTACTCCTGAAAGTAAAATCATGGTATAAATTATTGTATTATCGCTCATTTTTTCTCTCAATCCAATCCAGAACGTTAAATATCCTTGAAGCAGGAAGATCCTGCGCCATAAGCTTTATTCCCATATCCTTCAAGTCTAGTATAGCCTCTATGTCGTTTGAGTCAAGATTAAGAAAAGAAGTAACCATTGTTCTACCTGCTGAAGAATGGATTCCTCCCAGATTTATTGCATTAGGTATTACACCTGCTCTGCATATTTGAAAGGCATCCTGCACCGATGCAACAAGCATCATAGTCTTGATATTATTCTCAATATTCACAATAATATCAGATAGTTCTTTTTTTGAACAAATCAATAACTCAACATCGTCTGCAAAACTATACACAGAGCTTAAAAGAATATCTTTTTTCCATGAATCACAGGCTACTTCATCATTTATGAGAATTATACGATGAATATCGAAGGGAAGCACCCAACCGACCATAACCTGACCATGTATTAGTCTATCATCAACCCTGAACCAAAAATACGCT
Organism: uncultured bacterium; assembly: GCA_964624585.1. GTDB lineage: Bacteria > Hydrothermota > Tepidihabitantia > B3-TA06 > B3-TA06 > CAZUXE01. The sequence continues at coordinate 44,254 of CAZUXE010000007.1, forward strand.
TTATCTAAAATCATTCCGAACCTACCGTAGGAATTTCGATAAACTGAGGAGTAACCAAATTACCATTAGCATCCTTCCCCCACAAACGAACATGCAATGGCATTGCAGGCATACGTGAAGCGGCAAATACCGGTACTTCCACTTCGATTGTTTGGTTAGATAACACCGGAGGAACAACTATTTCCGGTATTGCTAAATACTTACTCAAACGAGCATCACGCATTTTAGAATATAGGGTAACAGAATCCGAATCCTGCAATCCACGATTTACAAGCAAAACAAGCAAGCGCCCCCGTTCATCAGATTCAAGTAACCCGTTACTGTTACCTGTAAGAGCATCATCGAATACAATTCCTGCAATCTCAAGCTTGGGAGAAATCTTTTGCTGTGAAACCGGCCCAGAGGTACCTACAGTAAATCCTAGATTAAGATATATTCTCAGCGGTGAATTTTCTATATATATAGTCCCCAAAGTAGACTGCATTCCAAGCATCCTAACAGGAAACCATCGCCCTATAAGCTCAAGAGAAACATACGGCGCCTTAGCTTCCCAGTCAGGAGAAAGAATAAAACTTAATGGGCTTACCCCCCGATATTTTTGTCCCCAAGGGGATGCTGTTAATGATAAGGAAAGGGTCTTATCAAAATATGCTTCTCCTTTCCAAAAACGCATGTTTTGATACAAGGGTAGAGTAAGGTGTATAGGCAGCAGAGAACCTATGAATTCCTCACCATCCACAAAACCATAGGACTCTACAATAGAGGCTCCTATCCCAAGATGGTATAACCCCATTGTAAACTCCAATAACTCCATTCTATTCGATACGGGCAAACCTACAGCATAGGTAGCCTGTATTTCTCCCCACTCACGTATCTGGGTATCCCCCCAGAACGCTGCAAAAAGCAGCAAAAGCCGAATCACCTATTCTAGCTCAAAAGCCCATTTGGAAAAACCATCAAGGGATTCATTCTGATAAAAAACTACTGTATATTCCTTGTCATTTATAGTAAGGCTACCTTTTCCGCTAGGCAATCCGGTTAAAACTGTAAGGGTAAGCTTAAGCGTGCCAATTGGCTCGGCATCCTTAAGCAATTCACCTAATTCACTGACTCGCGCCGGATATACCTTAGCTTCCATATAAGTACTACTAAGTTCAATAAGTTCAAGTGGATATGTTGTATAATCAAAACGGATAGCGGATAATGAACCTAGAACCTTCTGACGCACCGGTATAGAACCCTTTTTAGTTTCCACAGATTCCATTTCATGAACTCTGGTAAGTACTTTTACCATAAAGGTATGTGAATTATCCAATTCACTATCTTCATAGGCGAATCCCATTCCGGCAAGCTCAAGTGTATACAGACCCTCTTCGGTTTTCACCTCTTCATAAGGAACTTCAGCAGCAATTCCTGCAACTATTCCTAGAAATAAGGCCAAACTTAATTTACGCCACATAACCAGCCTCCTAATTAAAAAGTTGGCTGCTTTATTATTAGTTAAATAGCTACGATGTCAACCCTACGGTTCATATTACGTCCTCTTCGAGTACGATTATCGCCACGAGGATGCGATTCACCATGACCGATAATGGAGATACGAGCTGCATCAATTCCATTCTCTACAAGATAATTCTTTATAACACCAGCTCTACGCACAGAAAGCCTACGATTTGTTGCAGCCTTACCCACACTATCGGTATAACCATGAAGCTCTAACTTAACATTCGGATTATCCTTAAGTTTTTTAGCAACCTCAAGGAGTTGGGATTTTTGCTCAACAGTTAAGCCTGACTGTCCTTTACCAAAATATACAGAGGGGAAAGAAAGCGCTACAGGTTCTTTGGGTAAAGGCTTATCCGATTTAACAACAGCAGCAGGTTCCAGTTTGAAATCTACAACTACTTCATCTGCCTTTTCAAGCTTCAAACTCTTATGTGTTTTTGCATATCCATCAGCATTAATATTAATCTTATAAGTTCCAGGAGGAACTTCCGCACGATAATAACCCGATATGCCGTCACTTACAAACGAAGGTAGTAAGGTATCAGAGTCAATAGCTTCGAATGTAATTGTAGAGCGTAAAGGATTACCTGTAACAGCATCTACAACTTTACCAAGAACAATTGCGCCGCCATGCAATGAAGGCATTTCCAACATAACAGCACCACCTTCAGCTTGAATAAGTTGAGATTCTGTTTTTATAGAAAGATAGTCGGGATGCTCTGCAGCCAAGAAGTAATCGCCCTCAGGAGAAGCAATGCTAAATCTACCATCTTCGTCAGTTATATAAGGTTCAATATCAGGATAATCTTCAATAAATACCTTTGCCCCTACAATAGGCTCTTGTGTAGCTTTATCAACCACAACGCCTGCTATGTATCTTCCGTCCAAGGGCATCAAATCAAAGCCAAGCCCCATGCCAGCTAGGGCGCTCCAGCGTAATGGTGTTTGCATAGGTTCAACATCTACCCCAAGATTGATATTAAATTTAACAACCCGATGATTACCAAAAGCAAGCCTAATGCCTGGTGTAGCGTGGATATAATTGATAAAATTAGCCATATTTGCCTGCGGCACTTTAGCCGTAGTTTCAAGAATCAAAGCACCCCAAGGAAAAGGCCAGAATTCCAAGCCCAATCCACCCAAAAGGTTCGATGTACCAGCACCAAGGGTAATATATTCGTATCCACCATTCAGATGCGCCCCAAACCATTCCGCTTTAAGGCTAAGAAGCGCACGTCCACCAAAACCAAATACATTACTCCCTACACCATCCATATATGCAAAACCATCTATACCAGGAGCAAAATAGGATGTCCTTTTTGAGTTAAAGTAAATTGGTACACCTCCCTTTACAGACATACCAAGATTATCATAAAGGTCTCCAATACTAGAAGAATACCTACCAAAAGTAGCATACCTTCCACGAGACCAGAGAGAAAACTCAAGATAACGCCATGGGGTAAATGACAGTCCTATATAAGGTTTTATTTCTGTCAGTTGGGCACTAGTTCTAGTTGTATCGGGAACTACGGTTGAATCAATATTTATCATTGAACCGAATGCATTCAAATCAATAGTCAACATTCCCATATTTTCACATGCACCTGAGTATACCCCAAAAGTACCACGATTTCCCAAAACAGTATTGTATGAGAGAGCTACGCTAGTTAAAACGAAAAGCACCAGAACTGCTTTCCTCATAGCAAACCTCCTTAAAAAGATTTCCACATTCCAAAAAAGGCAAAAAACAGCCTAATCTATTTATTAAATTATACAACATGACTAAGAATTTGTCAAGTACCTGTAGCGCTAATACTTACCGCCACGATTATCGACAAGCCTAGCCCAGCATATCTCTAATAACTCAAAAATGCATTAAGTATTGAATAACAATGATTTACCGCCCTTTTAGAGAAAAAAAGAACAAAGCAGAACAATTTATCCACTTATCCACATATATTTATTCACATTGTTTTAAGATAAAAGTTGGAGAAAGTACAGGCTGAGTTTTATTTCAAAACGATGAATTTTACCTTTTCCACCCTGTCAGAAAAAGTAATAACCGCTATATATATACCTGCAGCTAGGCCATGAATATTAAATTCAGCTTGAAGCTTGCCCTGAATTGATATAAAACTATCTGGTTCAATGACTTGCAGCTTTTCACCGGAAATGGTATATATGCTCACAGATTCAGCATTATCCACAGGCGTAAATCTTACCGGAAGCCCCAAAGACAAATATGATGGATTTGGATACACTGAAACAGCAACTTTAGGGGGATTTATAGGCGGCGGTAGGGTAATTAAAGAAATTCCGCATCCAAGAGTAGCAATAGCTACTTTACCTGTATTATCTATATCTAAATACTGATAGTCAACATCTTCAGGCAAGGGTGAATTCACGGAAGTAATTTTTTGCCATGAGCTTGCGGTAGAATCATATGCTAGGCTCGTTGGATCATAGACTACCAAACCATCCCTTAAGGTAAGAAAGAATAATCTACCCCAGGGGTCCCTATCAACCGATATAGCACCATTTGAGAACATTGGAGCCTTGAACCAAATCATACCTAGATCCTCGCTCCAGTGAAACACGCCGGCAGAAGTCGTACCCCAAACACCTCCAGAACCATCAAGAACAATATCCGTTATTCTATATGAGGTTTTAGCTACAAGTTTCAGTTCACCGCCCCCGGGATCTTTTGCAAAATCAGAAGAGGTATAGTTGATTAAGCCTCCTTCTGTAGCCATCCAAACATGCGTTGAATCAAATTCAAAACGCATAACATGACCGTATGGCCATGGGATTCTAGTTAATTCCTTCATCTCAGGTGAAAGAACTATCAATTGCCCTGCAGTTAAAGGATATACCCAAATTCTATCATAGGAATCAACTCCCATCCAGGCAACAGTATTATTAACAGCACCCTTTCCCCAACTAAACCCACTCCACGAATCCGTATTAAGCGGTTCCTTCTTTGAAGGGTCGTATCGGGATACTCCTCTATTTTGCCCCCATGATGCAAATACAACTCTTCCTTTTGAATCAACAGCCGACACTTTTGTTGAAACATCAAAAGGAATTGAGTCCGGCATATAGAAAAAATGTTCACTATAACTGCCGTTACAATAGAAACTAACACCATATTCACCACCTATAAGCCAATGCGAGGCCCACACACCACCCCTGGAATCTAAAAGAACATGCCAAACATAGTTGGAATTCAAACCATCCGCGGTAAAATTCTTATACCTCCCCTTATCGGCTTGCCATAAAATAAAGCCATCACCTGCATTCTCACCATAACAACCTATCCATCTACGTCCCCAAGAATCAAAATGTATGTTGCCAAGATTTCTGGCCCAACGCGGAGAAATATAGGAAGGTGCGTTTATCCAAAACCCCAAAGTATCAAGCGCATCTGTAGATTCTACGTATCTTATCAATCTACGATAAGGTCCAGCACTTGAACGAGATGTAATAAAAGCAGTATCTGAAACAAAAGCTAAATCAGTAAGAACAAGATAGGAATCAGTAAGCGAAAGAATCTGTTTGAAATTATGGGTTGATTTCTGATAACGATAAACACCTTCTTGCGTAAGAATGTTCACCGAATCTGTTATCTCTATATCTTTGATATTAAGTGAAGCAAGACCATCTTTTTTAGCATATTCAGTAAGTTTTCCTGATACAGGGTTATAGTTAAAAAGTGAATTCTCTGCTCCTCCCCATAAACTAGCAGCATCCCATGATATAAGGTCAGCTGGTTTATTAACCATAACGAACAAGTAATCGTCTTCAAAATTATTCGGCGAATGCTTCATTACAATAGCAAAAACCTGATTAGAAGTGCCACAAGCAAGGGTATCACCATTCAAAGCCATGGAAGAAATGGAAGGTTGTGTAGGAGTTGAGAGGAGATATGGCGAAACCTTTTCTTTACGAGGGTCTATCTGTGCCAACCCCTTAGTGGTAGCAACCCAAACCTCAGTAGACGGAAGCACTTGAATATCCAAACATTTATTTGAGGGCAAACCGTCAATATTGGTATAATGTTTAGTAAAGGATGAATCTTTCAAAGAGAAAAACAATACCCCCCCATTTGTAGCTAACCATGCACCGTCTTTTACAGGTTCTATATCATATACGGCATTAGAGTTAAGCAGTGTTTCCCATTGTGTTTGTTCAAGGTCAATTCCCGTCAACACACTGAGAAGTAACATCATCATCTTTTCCCCCTTATTTCATTACAACTTATCAAGATAAGTACGCGCCCTCATACCAAAAGGATCGTTTTCACCGCGCTGTGCAATTATTGCCTTAAATATAACCTTGGCATCCTCATAACGTTCAAGCTGAAGATATCCTTCACCTGCCATTAACCAAGACTCCAGGCCCCACTGGTCTTGAGGAAACTCTTCGTGACATTGAAGGAATAGAGCAATAGCCTGCTCAATATGTTCAGGGTCAGCAAATGCGGCATGTGCGCGTGCATTCCAATATAAAAGACGCGCCCGCCCTTTTTCGACGACCAATGGAATAGCTTTGTTAAAATATTCAAGTGCTCTAGTAAACTTTGCAGCATTATAGGCAGTTACCCCCATCTGTACCAATATCTCCCCTCTTTTTTGAGAGTCTGATGTTTCCCTTGCAAGCACTTCAAAGTATTGAAGCGACCTATCCCATTGGCGTTGACTTCTAGCAATTTTTGCCAAATTCTCCAAGGCAGGTATTCTTAAATCAGGGGAATCAAGCGCTTTAAGATAATAGGTTGAAGCGCTATCCAATTCCTGTTGCATATAGAATAAAGTACCCATCTTAAAATAAACCGCAGGCAGTCTTTCGCTGGAAGGAAATTCAGAAATAAACTTTAAGTATATATCCATAGCTTCAACGGTTCTGCCTTTTCTTGCATCAACCAATCCTTTATAATAGAGGAAATCGGCATTTTTCCACAAGAAACGCACATTAGCAAGTTTTGTAAGAACCGTGTCAGCCTCATCTATCCTATTCGCAGTCAATAGATAAGCTACCTTTTCTAAAAGAATTGGCGATTGATCACTGGTACTCATCAAATCAAGCTTCAGCCAAAAAGAATCAGCCTCATCAATTTTTCCAGACCGATACAGGGCAAGAACCAACTTAGACATAATAAGTGTATCATTAGGACTAGCTGCATGAAGCTTCCGTAGGGTTGCAACTGCACTTGAATCTTCTCCTCCAGCTATCTGAATCTGAGCCAGAAGGAATTCAGCCTTAGCGATAAGGGTTGAATCCTGCCCTTCTGCAACCAACCTTTCAAATAAATGCCTCCCAAGACGATCATGATGTAAAGATGAAGCCCCTATAGCGGCCCAGTACAGATAAGGGTCTTTAAGAACAGGAGGGCGCGTATGGAATAACTCCTTCAAATCTTCATCTGAAACAACACCACGTTCAACCTTGGCGACTTCCTGCCAAAAATCAATTTCATTTCTGTATTCACGGTCACCCAAAGCCTTGTAAAAACTTCGGAGTTCATTATATTGCTTTAAGGTGAACAAAAGATTTAATGAACGCTTCCATAACTTACGTGGAAGATAACCAAGCTGTTGAGCCATATTCCTGTAAATAACTAAAGCCTGCAAATTCCTGCCCCTTGCTTCCTCAAGCCTTGCTAAATACGAAGAAGCCAAATAATAGAGAGTATCCCGCGGCGCAACAGAAACTATCAGGGATAATTTAGCAGCGGCATCAGCAGTATCGGCTTCCGCCAAAGCAAGCTTTGCCAATTCGAACAGAACAGGAAAGTTAAATTCACTCTTGGGTTTTGTTAAATAAAGTGTCTCCCAGTCACTTTTGGCAGATACTGTATCACCTCTGGATAGATGAACATAGCCTATTTTGAATCTAATCTCATCTGCGTACTTACCGTCGGGATAATGATCCAGATAATCAAGGCCTCTATCCATTCTTTTCAATGGATCGCGAATTTCTGTAATAAAAAGACGGTAAAATCCGTCTTCAACCAGACTATCTTCTGGGAATTGCCAGCATAAATTCTGATAACGCTCCCTCGCCTTATCAAGGTATTTAACCTTACCTTCCTTCTGATACAAACGTTCATATGACAGAGCAGAGTAATAAAATGCCTGAGCAGTAGAAATTGTATCTAGAAATGAAATAGCCGCTTTATAATCCTTGGCGTCCTCAAATAAAATTTTACCCTTCTCTGAAGGTGTCGTAGCCATAATAAGTTTGTTCAGAGCGGCTTGAGGGTCTTTAACCTGAAAATTGAGCAGAATGGAAAGCTCTTTAGCGGCTTGAGTCCTTTCATTGCCAAATGGAACCTTTTCAATATATTGTCTGTATGATTCCAGGGCTTCAACAACTCTCCCCTGCTTACTTAAAAGTCTTGCCCGCCTAAGGATATCTTCTCCGCGCAGAAAAGATGATGATGACAGCAAATGTCCATAGACATCATCCTGTTTTTTTTCTTTAAGAAGCTCAAGAGCCTGTACATACTCCTCGTAAGTTCTGAATACTTTTGGATTTAGAGCAGACGCATTAAAGGTTTTCCCTGCTAACAACCTAACCCGTGCTTCAACTGAAGCATCTTTTGCCGATAAGCTATACCCCTTCTTCCTTGCCTTATCAAAGGTTTTCACAGCTTCATGATTTTGTCCTAATGCGGCATAAGAATGCGCCAAAGGAAGCAAAGCATCATAGCGACGGTTTTTAACTGCGGACGAATAATACTGTACGGCATCTTCATATAGGTCAAAGCTTGAAAATAATTCACCTAAATTAAAGGCTTCAGTTGATGCAACATCACGCGGCGTCCCCATTGCCAAACCAGCTTCAAGGGAAGAAAGGCTATCTCCTCTACTTAAAGTAGCTTCTATTTGCAGAGAAGCTATAGTAGCTGCAACTTCTGGATATGTTTGTTCTAAATCCGCAAGGTAGGTTGATAATAAATCAAATCTGCTGGCAGCAATAAGCATTTTAGCTCCAACCAACCGTATTTCAGGATCATTGATAGCAGCATATAAATCGCGCGCCCTCTTATAATCTTTTTTATCTTCCAACTGCTTAGCTAAACGCAACTTAGTATTTTGACTAAGGTCAAAACGCGGATAGGAGGAAAACAATTCATAAGCCTTATCTACCTGATTTAGCTCAAGGGCTGAAATAACTGCATTCTCAAGTGCCTTAGGTAATGGATAAGGAGCTTCACTCATATGACGTTCAAGATAACGCAGAGCTTTTTCGTAACGATCTAATTGAAATGCAGCCTGGCCTGCGAGGAAAAGTGCGCTATCAGCCTTATTAAATTCAGGTTCAAGCAACAATTGCTCCATTGCATACAAAGCCGGAGTGTATAGACCTTTTTTATAGGCTTCAACCGCCTGCCTAAAATCTTCCTGCGGACTTACAGAAAGCAGTATTAAGAAAAGATTAACAACCACTTAAATACCTACGACATTAACATTCCGCCATCAACCCTTATTACTTGTCCAGAGATGTATTCGGCATCATCTGAACATAAAAACTTAACAACCTTTGCCACATCTTCGGGGGTTCCGGCACGTTTTAGAGGAATTTGCTTCAAGAACGCATCTTTAATTTCATCGGGTAATACTTCTGTCATAGGTGTCTTGATATATCCTGGAGCCACACAATTAACAGTTATATTTCGTGCGCCAAGTTCACGAGCAAGGGATTTAGAAAATCCAATCAATCCTGCCTTTGAAGCGGCATAATTGGTTTGTCCGGCATTGCCCATTTGTCCTACAACTGAAGTCATATTTATTATCCTACCCCAACGTGCCTTCATCATAGGTTTAAGAAAGGCCTTAGATACATTGAAAGCACCCGTAAGATTTATCTTAAGAACCAAATCCCATTTATCGGCATCCATACGCATAAATAAAGTATCGCGGGTAATGCCCGCATTATTTATAACTATGGTAACCATTCCTTCTTTTTGAGCAACTTCATCCGCCAACTGATTCATCGCATCAAGCGAGGTAACGTCACCCTTAAAATAAGACGCCTGACCTCCCTTGTCCTCAACCATTTTTTTAGTTTCAACTAAACCATCTTCATTTACATCCAAAAGGATTAATGGATAAAGTCCTGCCAACTCTAAAGCAATGGCTCTACCAATTCCGGCTGCAGCTCCGGTAATAAGCGCTCTCTTATCTTCAATCACCAGTTCCTCCTTGAATTACTAATTGACACTTCTAGAAACATAAATACTCTCTTATCTAACCATAGTTAGCATACTTTTACTTCTTTCTTTAACAACATCTCCCTCTAATGTTTCAACTATATAGAAATACAAGCCTGATGCAACAGGTCGCCCCCAATCATTGTTACCATCCCAAAAAGCCACACGCCTGTAAATATTAACTTCTCCTTCATCGTTTAACACACGCACTCTTTTACCCGAAAGATCATAAATCATTACCCTGAATTTAGGAAACTGCGCACCTGTTTTATTTGAACTGGTAGGTTGATACACAATCGTAACATAATCTGTTTCGTGCGGATTAAAAGGGTTCGGATAAGAATAAATACTTCCCAGAAGCGGCGGCTTGATAACAATATCTGCAGTCATATTTTCTTTGGATGGAGATATTGCGGTAATAGAAATCCCTGAAGGCAATCCTGAATAGAAACGACTAGATGGTGTTGAAAAGTTAGAAAATCCTTCCTCATCATTTTTCCATAAATCACTAGCTTGTCCTGCGTCTGAAGTAAAAAGATAACGGGAATCGCCATCTGCTTGCATTATTCCAACCAACGGATTCTGAATATTGCTATTATTAGCTTGAGATTCATCTACGTGTAGAATCAACAAACCACTTCCGGGCAAACCTTTATCAAAACCAGTTTGCTGCCTGTTCTCGACCAAAAAATATTCACCTGAACCGACGGAGGTAAATGACCAATCAACACCGGATGGATTCGGATATATACGGTAGGCAGATGGTGATGTTGAGACACTACTTAACTGCGCACCCTGAACGGCTTCAAGACCTCCTGGTTCAACAGCCTTGGGTTCAAGCCAACCAAGAAAATATTTACACCAGGCACATAAATGTACCGGAGAAGAACCGTGGTATTTACCTTCGCCTCCCCATGAACCGGAAGCCATCAGACAAAACTGACCCAAACCGGCCTTGCCCGCATACTTACCTTCCGTAATATATAAATCAGGTAAGCCGAAACCATGTCCCCATTCGTGACAAAAAACTCCAATATTGGAAATAGAGTCTGATATTGAATAGGACGATAATTCCGGATTTATAGTGTAGACATCTATCATAACGCCATCATCTGTTTTATAAGGGCCAGGACCACCATGCGCTTGCCATCCCGATAGAGAAAACTCGTGAGACCATATATCATTCTTATTATCGCTTTCTTCTGCGCCGTAACCTGCATGAATTACAGTAAATATATCAACATAACCGTCACCGTCATTATCGTATATAGAGTAATCTACAAACGGATCGCTTTTTAAACACGCTTCATATACCAATGCTCCGGCACAACGCGGATAGTCGTTACCTATTCCGTAATTATCATTTGCATAATAGCCGCTTGGATTATCCGCTGTATAAGGCCCGTAGACTTTGCCTGATAAGTCAACCTTACCGTAGGATACTTCATTATAGTAATCGTGAGCGGTACCTGATATCCATGGACCATCAAAAAGCATCTGTTGAAAATCCTGCACCTTATAAGCAGATGAAGTATTACTATAATCCATAATAACTACAGGAAAAAACTTTTTTCCTTTAACAGATAAAACATTCGGTACACTGCCTTCCAAAAAAGCACGTGAATTATTGAGACTTAACTCTTTATAGTGTCTCCACGCTTCATCAGAAAGCTTAACGCCAGGCCGCGGAGGCATTAGGAAAAGAACGCCAAGCAGCGCGGCAAGGATTGTGTGCATATTTCCTACTTTTTAACTTGATCCCCCTCCTTCATAGAACAACGTCCTTCAAAAAACACGTTATCCTGTATCATCAGCCCCTTACAGGTTACGTCACCTAAAAGATGAGCGCCCGCATGCATCTCAACTTTTCCATGAGAGTATATATTACCTTCAATTCGTCCGCCTACAAATGCATCACGGCACCTAACATCACCCTTCACTTTAGCGCTTACTCCAGCCGTAAATGTCTCGGAAACGGTTAAATTGCCTTCAAACTCTCCGTCAATTCGCACACTGCCCTTGGTTTTGATATTTCCATTTACTACAGTGTCTTTTCCAATGATTGTGTCTAGCTTTGCATCTTTATTGTTACTCATATTATCCTCCTTGACACTAATGTCTAAATACAAACAGATTTTCAGGTTTAACGGAATTGTCATTACACCGTACCTCAAAAGATACTAAGAAACGGCAGAACAAACGACAGTCAGCAACCCATAATCTGGTTTATTACTATTTTTCCATACAGCTACGATTATTAAAACAGACAATCGTAAACAGCTTCAACGAACTACCCATACTCAACTATTAATGTATTCCCCGTAAATACTATACAATCCCGTCTCTTTTACAACCCCCTAGTTAATAATAATTTTTGTCTTCTTGAAATATAACGCACTCAAGAACTGATTTTTCACTACTCATACTCTTTAGTAAAGCTCTATTTTGATAATTATTACTGCTCATAAATCCCTCCTCCTTGCTCACGTTTAAATTCAAAAAAGTTCCCTGGATCAATTGGAGTTCCCTTATGCCTTACTTCAAAGTGAAGGTGAGGCGCTGTCGAAACGCCTGTATTACCTACAAATCCAATAACATCTTTCGTTTTAACGCTATCACCTTGCTCAACCGTTACTGAATAAAGATGTCCATAAAAAGTTTCAAAATATGGACCGTGTTTAATTTTAAGATAGTTTCCAAAAATACTGTCAACACCTATTTCTCTCACTACACCGTCAGCTGTAGCAAAAACAGCCTGTTTCTCTGATGCGGCAAAATCAATCCCGGGGTGATCTTTACTGTACTTACGAGTAATTCTGAAATCAACAGTAGGTGGAACCTGAGGATAATACCCCTCCATACCGCTTTGTCCAATATTATCACGCAAAGAATCAGAAGTAAGGGAATCAAGAGTATCTAAAGGGGTTTCGGTTTGATAGGGCTTAATTGTAAATATATACTCGCTGTAATCAAGGGTATCCGGCGATTTTTCCAGTCCCAACATAATATTAATTTGTTTAAGCATTTTTTGAGTTTCACTAAGTTCTGTCTCTAATTCAGGAAAACCCTTTAATTCATCTTCCAGTTTAGCGGTTTGCCTGCGGAGATAATTGAGTTCTGCAAGCTGAGCATATAGAGTCAAGGAATAAATAAACATTGCTAATACAGTAATTAAAAAGAATCCAGCAATTGAAAGAAAAAATCTGAATTTTTTACGTGAGTATGTTTTGCTAAATATTTTATTAGAATAATTGGTTGTTACATGAAAAGAAATGGTTTTAGGAAATTTGACTTTCTGTTTTTTGGGTGAAACAGGAGAGGAAGAAGATTTTGAACGTTCTGATTTAACGGTTCTGTTCTTTGTCCGTTCCTTTTCTCTCTTTTTTTCCAGTTTTTTTTGTTCCCTAGCTCTTTTTTTCATTATTCTGATTTCTTCCCGCGTAAACGGAGCTTTCCGCTTTTTCTTTCCATTAGAAGATGATAATTCTTTCTTCTCTCTCTCTTCAGAAGAAGTCTTACTTTTATCTAAAACAACCGCCTCTCCTGAAACACTTGAATTTTTAGGTTTTTCGGAACGCGAATCATCACTAAACAAATCACCCGTAACAGGTCTTTTCTTGATGTTATCGGTTTTATCTTTCCTTCTTGTCTTTTCTCCTGCTCCCTTATCATGCTCCAATTGAGCTTCGTTTTCTTCCCCAGACGACAACTTACTTTGATTAGAATTGTTCCTTTTCTTTCTTCTTTTCGACATCACACCAATCCCACAAGCAGTTTTTGTAAACTCTCTCCATCAACAGCCAAAATCTTTTCCGTACGCGATCCACTATAGGTTACAGGAACACCAATAACTATACAGGTAACTCCTTGCCTAGAAAGACTATCCGCAGGACTCGAAATTCCGGTCAATAGACTTTTCTGAATTTTTACATCTTGATCTTTTGCAAGCCTATCAAACTCTATTAAATAATCTTCAGGAGCAATCGCTCCCTTCGTTCGAAGACCAACTACAGCACCATGGGCAGAAACACACATTTCTCCAACAGGAATTGCCTCAAGAGAAAAACAGCTTTGAAACTCTATAGACTTTAAGGCACTACTTACTCCCATAAAATTCAGATAACGTCCAACATAAAAAACAAGCGCAAGGGACTGTTCTGTTGATGATAAATCTTCGGCTAAGGAAAGCATAGCGGCAATACTAAATCTATCAAACAAAGCGTTGGAATAGTAAGCATTTTCTGTTACCTCAAAATTCGGAGAAGGAATTAAAAATGTGTTTGAATTCTCTATCTTATTGTTATGTAGAGGCTCAGCATACATTTTTTTACCTTCCCTATCACCAAAAATTAAATATTTATTCTCCTGAGCGTCAATCGCCCAACCTGATGTTTTCTTAGAATCCCTTGGTACAGGCTTCAGCTGCAAAATTCCGTCTTCCTGCTGATGTTCAACAATCCAAGCTGGTTGATCCAGATGAGTCATAAAAACTTTATAAGGCGGTCTACCTTTAAGGGCAATCACGTTACCCAAACTATCAATCTTAGACGAAAAACCGAATTGTTCCAGTTTTTTTTGAACGAATTTAATTATTTTACCTTCGCGTCCGGTTGGAGCAAAGATTTCACATAATTCTTTTAACAATTCAATTTTCATGAAAAAACCTCTCCAAGCTTTCTTGACGTTGCCCGAACCAATTCCAATGTAGTGTTTATATCACTAAGCGTGGTTAAAGCAACAGGTGAATGAATATAACGCGAAGGTACTGCAACTACCGCAGTTCGCAAAGACTTAACCCGTACTGCAGCTCCGGCATCTGTTCCTCCCACTAACGGACGCTTATACTGCCAAGGTATGTTGTTAGAATTAGCAACCTCAGTGAATAAATTTAATAAGTCTTCATTACACACAACTGAGCCATCAAGAACAGTAATCACAGGCCCTGCTCCAAGCGAAGGATTCCTTGCTAAATCACCGTTTACCGGTACATCCGCAGCGCCTGTACCTTCAAGAACTATCAATATATCTGGCTGAATCCTAGCTGTCGCTAAGCTTGCACCTCTAAGACCAACCTCTTCTTGAACCGTCCATACAAAGGTTACAGGAATATCAAAAGTACCTTTGATAAGCTCAGTCATAATAAAACACCCAACCCTGTCATCTAAAGCTTTTGCCTTAACGCAACCATCTTGCAACTCAAAATCCGTATCAAAACATATGGGATCTCCCACCTGAACAAATTTTTCCGTTTGAATTTTGGACGCAGAACCAATATCAATTCTCAGCTCATGTATAGGTATTACCTTACTTTGTTCTTCGAAGGTAGAAAGATGATGGGGTTTTACTCCAATAACCCCTGTAATTTCGTTTTCCCCAACCCTTACTCTTTTCGCAAGCAAAACTCTTGAATCCACACCGCCAAGGGGAAGAAATTTTATACAGCCATCTTCGTCAATTTTTTCAACCATCAACCCCACTTCGTCAGTATGAGCGGCAAACATCAAATGCGGCCCGCTTTTTCCTAAACCTTTCTCCATATACAAATTGCCAAGATGATCGGTATAAACCTTATCTGCATATTCAGAGACATCTTCTCTGATAATTTGGGTAACCTTTTCCTCCTGACCTGGTAAACCTGAAACATCGCACAGTTTTTTTAATAAGTCAAGATTCATGCTTCCCAAAGTTTCTCCTCTACAAACGCTGTATCCAAAAGTTTCAAGGATAACTCAACATCATTAAGGTCCACAACTTCCACAGGTGAATGCATATTACGAATGGGAATAGATAAAAGTATTACAGGCATTCCCTCCCCTACAAGACTTATGATATCTGCTTCTGTGCCAGTACTTCTGGTCAGCGGTTCCAATGAATAGGAAAGATTAAGAGACTCTGAAACCTCCTTCATTACGTGCAGATGTGATTTGGATAGAATTGGACCAACACCTAAGGTATAACCCTCACCTAAAGGAAACGCCGAATCTTCAACCCCATGAGACAATCCGAAAGTAGCATCCATGATTAAAGCGAAAGAAACATCTTCCGTCGATTGAAAGGCTAACCGTGTTGCTGCTGCTGCACCAAACATCATACCTTCTTCCTGAGTTGAAGCAATAAACCTCACTCTACCAGGCAAACTTTTAGAGCTTAACCTTTCGGTAAGGAGAAGAGAAAGATATAAACTTACACGATTATCGATCCCAGCCCCTGTCAGCATCGTTCCCAACATTCGAGAAGACCTATATCTCCAGGTACACGAGTCTCCAATATGCACATTTTGGTGAACTTGCTCTGCCGCAAGTCCAGTATCAATAAATAATTTCTTTCGCGGAACAGGTCGCGTCCTTTCCTCTTGAGATAAATAGTGAGGTGGAACCATTCCCACTACACCTGTTAATTCCTTTTTCCCCCATACACTAACTTCTTGACCTGGGGCAATTCTTGCATCAATTCCAGGCATCTGAAAATAAATATAACCTTCTTTGTCTATTCTTTCCACTGTATATGAAACTTGGTCTATATGGGCGCTTACAAGGGCCAAACTTTCGCCTTCGCCAATTTCCCAATAAAGCCCTGCATAACCAGCGTCAATTGGAACAATCCCTATTTTTTTTAGATATTGAGCAATAAACGCTTTCATTTTCTCTTCACGCCCGGAAGGTGAAGGGACATTGAGAATTTCTAAAAAGGTATCGTGATTCATTTCTCTCTAAACCATTCAAGAAGCCTTGCAAACTCAGCATCACTGGAGAAATTTATTACTATTTTTCCTCCCTTTGCTCCGCGAGTAACGGATGTCTTAACTCCAAGCTTTTGGGATATTAATTCCTCAGCATCAACCGAAATACCATCTGTTTTCTTAATTCGTTCCGGCATCTTTACTTTAGCCGCCTGCTGAGCCAAACGTTCAACTGCCCTAACAGTAAGACCTTCTACAACAATCCTATCACATATTTTTTCGATAAGGGATATGGAATGTATTTGCAATAATGCTCTAGCATGACCCTCTGTAATTTTGCCTTCTTCAAGATAAAGTTTTGCCTTACGCGGCAACATAAGTAACCTAAGCGTATTGGCAACTGTTGAGCGATTCTTTCCAACTATATGTGCAACTTCATCCTGAGTTAAACCAAATTCATCTGCCAGTTGTTTGAAAGCCAAGGCTGATTCTATTGGATTAAGGTTCGCACGCTGTATATTCTCAATCAAAGCCAAAGCAAGCATCTGCTTGTTATCGGCTTCCCTGATTACCACAGGCACTTCTTTCAAACCGGCAAGCTTAGCCGCTTTTAACCTACGTGAACCTGCCACAAGCTGATAACCTGCTCCGTGACGACGAACAACTATAGGCTGAAGTATACCGTGTTCTTTAATGGAAGCAGCTAATTCCTGAACTTCCTTACCCGAGACCTTACGCGGTTGATACGGATTATCGCCAATAAGATTTACGGAAAGACTAATTGTAGCCTTCTTATCCTCAGAAGTGGATTTTGAGGATGGAATAAGTGCATCAAGTCCCTTACCTAAGGCTTTTCTAGTCACGTGCTATCACCTCTTTTGCCAACTCAAGATAGGCCTGAGCCCCACGGGAATTAATATCATAATGCAGTATAGTTTGTCCAAAACTTGGAGCCTCAGCCAACCTAATATTTCGCGGGATTGTAGTTGAAAAGACTTTATCCGCAAAGTGTTTTTTCACTTCACCTGCTACCTGCTCAGCCAAATTGGTTCGGGAATCATACATTGTCAAAAGCACCCCAAAAATCTCCAAGTTTGGATTCAAGGCTTCTCTAACCCTATTTAAGGTATCAACAAGTTTACTTAAACCTTCCAGAGAATAATACTCACATTGAACCGGTATAATTACCCCTTGAGCAGCTACCAAAGCATTTAAGGTAAGAAGACCCAAAGAAGGCGGTGCGTCTATAATAACGTAGTCATAGTTATTGAGAGCATCCAAAGCATCACGCAGTCTTGACTCTCTGCCCTGGGCATCAATTAATTCTATCTCCAAACCTGCCAAATCAAGAGAGGCCGGAAGTAAATCAAGACAGGCGACTTGTGTGGAACGAATAGCTTGTTTCAAACAAGAAGGTTCACTTAAGACATCATAGGTTGACATCTGTAAAGAACGATTATCAACACCCAAACCACTAGTAGCGTTCGCTTGAGCATCAATATCTACAAGCAACACTTTCTTCTCAGCCACCGCCAACGCTGCTGCCATATTTATAGAAGTAGTTGTTTTACCAACTCCGCCCTTTTGGTTCACAACAGCAATACGACGCATCCGATATGTTATTGAATAGTCTTGGCTTGTCAACTAATATTGCTCTTTTTTAACCCTAAAAGGTCAATAAGCTCTTTCAAAGTCAACTCTTTTTGCTCACCTGAACGCATATCACGTAAAACCAGCTTCCCTGATTTAATTTCATCTTCACCAACTATAAGTACCTTACTGACATTACGAGAATTGGCACGCCTAAGTTGACGGGAAAGATTACCTTTGCGGAATTCAGCAACAGCAAATATGGAATTTTTTCTAAATTCAAAAAGAATATCTAAAACGAATTCCCTACTGGCTTCCCCCAGAGGTATAATGAGCAAAGGAATAGGTTCTTGCTGATAGACAAACACCTGCTCCCCTTGACTAGCGAGAAGCGCGCGCTCCACTCCAAAGGCAAAACCGACAGCCGGAACGCTAGGTCCTCCCAATTCTTGCATAAGATAATCGTAACGTCCACCGCCACAAACAACGCTTTGCGCCCCCAAGGCAGCTGAAACAAACTCTATTACCGTTCGGGAATAATAATCCAGCCCTCTAACCAAACGAATATTCTCTTTATATGGAATAGCAAACTGATCCAGACCTTTTTTAACCCCTTGAAAATGACTTGCGCATTCATCACAAAGATAATCACGCTGAGAAGGAGCAGATATCAGTATTGTTTGACAAGTCTTAACCTTACAGTCAAATACTCTTAAAGGATTGCGTTCCATACGCAACTTACAGTCATCACAAAGTCCAGCACGATGCTTTTTTAGAAATAACTTTAACTGTTCGGTATAATGGGGACGACACTGTCTACAACCAATAGTATTAATTTCCAAATGCATTTTTTCAATACCTATGGTTGTTAATAAATCGTACCCTAGTCTAATAAGCTCAGCATCAACCTCCGGTTCAGCCTCCCCAATTATTTCCACTCCTATTTGAGTATGCTCACGATATCTACCTTTCTGAGGTTTATCTTGCCTAAACATAGACATCATATACCATAACCTTACAGGAATTTTTATCTTATTCTCTATAACAGCTCTCATTATAGAAGGAGTACCCTCAGGTCTGAGGGCCAAATCACGTCCGCCCATATCGTTAAATCTGTACATCTCCTTAATTACGATATCTGATGAATTACCAGTGGTTCGCTGATACAATTCGTAATATTCAAATGTCGGCGTGTAAATAGGCATAAACCCTGCATTATTAAGATAAGAGTAGACAAGCTGCTCAAGCCTACGCCTGGCTAAAGCTTCTGTAGGTAAAATATCTCTTGTACCTTTAACTCTCTGAAAACGCACGTCTCCTCCTGAAATAGGATATAATAAATCCAATTATAATCCCCGCCTCATTGGCAAGCAAATCCCATACAGCAACTTGTCTTCCTGGAGAAAAATACTGCTGTAGTTCATTAATTAAACCAAAAACAAGTAGCGGTATAATTATCCACCATTTGAAAGAACTTCCTGCCAAATACCCCAGATAAGCAAAAGCCATTAAGTGAAAAATTTTATCGAAATTAAAACGCTGAATAGATTGAGTTTGCCCGGGTATGAAGGAAAGGCATATCAAAAACAGGGTCCAAACAATAAGGTAAATGTGACTTCGACGCACATCAGCCCCGAATAATCTCCTTGATACGCATCAGACGAGTTAAATTGCCTCGTTCCATTTCAGAAAGCTTCAAGTTTATATAACTTATCGTTTCAGAGATATTGGGAATTACTACATATTCTAAAGCGTTTACCCTTCTACGGGTTCTCTCAATTTCTTCAGCAACCAGTTCTAGGGTTTTTTCCTTTTCAGCAAGAAGAACCATTTTTTCAAGAACGGAGAAAAGGTATTTCAAGGCATAATCTAACTCACCAGAGGTATCAAGAAATCCGTAACAACGGATATTACCTTCCAGACGAGGCTTGAAAGTAGGAGCTTTAACATTAAGTATCCTTCGAATACCAGCTTCTATTGAAAGTTTTACAGCAGGCAAGGATGTCGCTATATCTGTTGCATTAGGATGATGTTGCGCTTTAGCTAAGGCGAATTTAGCAAATCCTTTTCTTAAAGATTCTTCGACTTCCTTGCGTAACAATTGAATTTCATCAACCAGTGAATATACATTACGCATAAGCTCTTCAAGCTTATCTTTGAGCAATTTATAACCACGCGCTGCAATCTTAAGCCTACGACGCAGCCTTAGAAGCTCCATTCGAGTAGCATTAACGTTCAGCCTAGCCATATAGAATATCTCCAGAAGACCGTCTAGAATTAATAGTTATCACTAATTAGCTTCCTTGTTAAATTTAGCCACTGCTGCGTCATAATATTTCTCAAGATTCTCATCACGAACACGTTTCATTTCTCCACGCGGCAACATTGTCAAAAGTTCCCATCCCAAATCAAGAGTCTGAGTAATTGTACGATCTTCGTATTCGCCTTGAGAAATATAACGCTGTTCAAATGCCTCGGCAAATTTCATATATTTCTTATCGATATCTGTAAGAGCCGCTTCACCCAAAATTACGGCAAGCTCTGCGGCTTCTTTTCCCCTAGCATATGCGGCATACAACTGGTTGAACAAATCAGCATGGTCTTCACGGGTTTTACCCTTACCAATTCCCTTATCTTTCAAACGTGATAAGGAAGGTAAAACGTCAACCGGTGGTGCAACTTTCTTATTATGTAGAGAACGCGAAAGTATTATTTGTCCTTCTGTAATGTAGCCGGTAAGGTCTGGGATAGGATGCGTTTTATCATCTTCCGGCATAGTCAAAATAGGTATCAATGTAATAGAACCTTCCGAACCTTTGATGCGTCCTGAACGTTCATAAATAGCTGCAAGGTCGGTATACAGATAGCCCGGGTATCCGCGCCGGCCGGGAATTTCTTTTCTGGCCGCTGATATCTCACGAAGAGCCTCACAATAATTAGTTATGTCCGTAAGAATAACCAGTACATGATAATTCATGGTAAAGGCCAAATATTCGGCAGCCGTAAATGCAACACGTGGAGTAGCAATTCGTTCGATAGCAGGATCATCGGCAAGGTTAAGGAAAAGAACCGAACGCTCCAATGCCCCTGTTCTTCTAAAATCGTCAATAAAGAATTGGGCTTCCTCAAAGGTAATACCCATTGCTCCAAAAACAACAGCAAACTCTTCTGAAGCCCCAAGAACCTTTGCCTGTCTGGCAATTTGTGCAGCCATTTTGTTGTGTGGAAGCCCTGAACCTGAAAAAATAGGTAATTTCTGACCACGAACCAAGGTATTTAAGCCGTCAATTGGAGAAATACCAGTCTGGATAAACTCATTGGGATAAGAACGGGAATAAGGATTTATAGGAAGTCCGTTAATATCACGAAACTCTTCAGGAATAAGGGGAGGAGAACCGTCACGCGGACGGCCCAAGCCGTCAAAAACTCGTCCTCTAAGTTCGTTTGATACCCCAAGAGTAATTCCTTTACCTTGAAAACGTACCCTAGTTTGTCCTATTTCAATTCCGGCGGAACCTTCGAAAATCTGTATCAAGGCCTTATCTTCATTAACTTCAAGAACTCGACCCCGCCTGCGTTCTCCTGAAGGAAGAAATATCTCTACCAATTCCTCATACTTCACTCCCTCTACACCTTCAACCATAAGTAAAGGCCCTGCAACAGATGTAATCGTTTGATAATCGATAATTCCTTGCATCTTCTTTTTCGCAGAAGAGGTTTTAGTAACACTACGACGTGTA